>NZ_RAHU01000001.1:0-841075 GCF_009659995.1 Stenotrophomonas sp. MH181796 | reverse complement strand
GGTGATGCCGTGGCCGTGCAGGGCCAGCAGGTGGCATTGGCCAGCGATGGCGCCCTGCAGCTGCAGGGTGTGACGGCAGGCAGCCTGGTCGCGCGCAGTGCAGAACGCCTGACCCTGTCCGCGGCCGACGTTGCCGGCAATGTGACGCTGCAGGGCCAGCAGCTGCACTTCGGCACGACACATGTGGGTGGCAACCTGCAGGCCACGGGTAGCAACGGCATCGATCAGGACGGCACGCTGCGCGTGGATGGCAGCACCGACCTGCGCAGTGATGCGTCGATTGCACTGGGATCGGCTGGCAACGAGCTGCGTGGCGTGGTGTCGCTGGCTGGCGTGGGTATCGATCTGGCCAGTGCGGGCGACCTGCGCATCGGTTCGCTCGACAACCGCAGCGCCGCAGTTCGCCTGCAGGCAGGAGGCTCGCTGAACCTGCCCACCGGCGTGATCGATACCGGCGGCGGTGACCTGCAGCTGCTGGCCGGCGGCGCATTGCAGTTGCCGGCGGCGTTGCGTGGAAACAACATCACCCTGCGCAGCGGCCAGGACCTGCAGCTCGGCCAGGACGTGCTGGCTGCGGGGGAACTGCAGCTCGGCAGCGGTGGCGCGCTGACCCAGAGCGGTGGTGTGCTGGCCGCACAGCGCCTGCAGGGCAGCGCCGGCGGCAAGGCCAGCCTGCGCGGCGACAACCGTATCGCCACGCTCGGTGACTTCAGCAGCCAGGGCCTGGAGCTGCGGACCACGCAAGGGCTGCAGGTGACCGGCAATGTGCAGGCTGGCGCGCAGGGCCTGCTCGACGTGCATGGTGGTGATCTGCAGCTCAATGGCAGTGTGCAGGCGGGCCAGCTGCGCCTGCAGTCGTCCGGCGCGATCCGTGCCGGTGCTGGTGGACGCCTGCTGGCTGATCAGCTCAGCGGACGCGCCGCCGGGCCGACGATGCTGGGCGACGCCTCGCAGTTCGTGGCCAATGCCATCGGTACCCTCGGCGATTTCCAGTCGCCCGCAGGCTTCAGTCTGACCAACGCCGGTACCCTGGCCCTTGCCTCGCTCAACGGCAGCGCATTCAGTGTCGATGCGGGCAATAGTGGGTTCTACCTGAAGGTGCAGGGCGGTGACATCCGCCAGCTGGGCACCACGCCGGTGCTGGCCGGTGCCAGCCACTGGTGGTCCAGCGGCAGCATCGGCACCCAGCCCTTGCCGATCTATCTGACCAGCGCCGGCAGCAGCCACGTGGTGGACTTCATCGGCCGCCCACCGGCGTACTTCTATGGCATCGGTATGGATGGACTGCCGCTGGTGGTGGGCGGCGGCCTCAACCTGCCCACGGCGATCGTTGGCGCGCGGACCCAGGGCAGCGTGCTGCCGCGGGTTGCCTATGTCGACATGGGCGCATTGAGTGCCCAGTACCGCGCGTTCGGCATCGTCCAGCCCGGCATCCGCCTGCCGGCCGACCAGACCGTGGCCTGTGACAGCGGTGACCCGGACGCGGAGTGCGCGCAGTGAATCCCACCCTGCCTGGCCACTGGCCGTGGAGGCTCTGATGGACCGCAACGACCTGCTCGACCGCCTGTGTGCGGCACTGCCCGAGGGCGGCGCCTGTGGTGACAACCTCGAATACGATCCGGCCTTCCTGGCCCTGGACCAGGCGGCGGCGGCGCGCGCCGAGCGGGTCGTCGGCGACAGTGTGCTGGCCGCTGAAGAACCCGACTGGGACCGGGTCGGCGAGCAGGCGCTGGCACTGCTGCAGCGCACCCGCGACCTGCGGGTGGCGGTGCATCTGGCCACGGCATGGAGCCGGCAGCAGGGCTGGGCGGGTTGGGCCGATGGCCTGCGCCTGGTGCAGGGCCTGCTGCAGCAGCAATGGGCCGGGGTGCATCCGCAGCTGGATGCGGAAGACGATGACGACCCGACTGCCCGGGTCAACGCGGTGCTGGCGCTGGCCGATCCGCTGGGGGCACTTGGTCGCCTGCGCGTGCTGCCCTTCGTGCAGTCGCCGCGGCTGGGGCGCTTCGCCCTGCGTGAGCTGCGTCTGGCCGAAGGCACGTTGAAGGGGGCGGCAGAGTCCCCGCCTTCGCCGGGCCTGGAGGAGATCGACGCCTGCTGCCTGGATTGCCCGCTGGAGATGCTGGCGGCCAGCACCGAGGCTGCGCGGCAGTCGCTGCAGGCGGCACGCGCGATCGATCAGTTGCTGGGTGAACAGCTGGGACCGGCGGCTCCGGACCTGAAACCGCTTCTGGACGATCTGGCCACGCTGGATCGCTACCTGCAACCGCGCTGGCAGGCACGCAGCGGCAGCCAGGCCGGTGTGGGCGACGAGGAACATGACGCGTCACAGGACAGCGACAGCGCAGGTCCGGTCTCAACCCGCAGCCAACGCATCGAAAGCGCCGACGATGTGCGCCGGCGGCTGGACGAGATCTGCGAGTACTACGCGCGCTGCGAACCGTCCAGCCCGGTACCCCTGCTGCTGCAGCGGGCGCGTCGCCTGGTCGGTGGCGACTTCCTCGCCCTGCTGCGTGACCTGGCGCCGGGTGGCATGGACGAAGTGGGACGGGTGGTGGGCCGCACCGAATAGACCCACGCCCTGCGTGGACGGGCGTCGCCCGATNCCGCACCGAATAGACCCACGCCCTGCGTGGACGGGCGTCGCCCGATGGGGCAGAGCCCTTTCCTGCGGAAAGGGATCCGACCCTGTCAGATCACCAGCTGTAGAGCTTCCAGTACACCGGCGACACGCCGTCCTTGTCGTTGTCCATGCGGCCATCGCCGTTCTTGTCGTACATGTAGAACGGCGCACCGCGCGACGGGGTCACCTTGACCATGCGCAGCTGGCCGGACACGCGGTATTCCTCGATGACATCGCCGTTGTCCATGGTGCGCTTGGACACATCCGCGCCCTTGACGTCGACCGGGGGAGCGCCCGCGCCACCCATGCTGGCGCAGCCGGCCAACAGGAGCAGGGAGGCCAGCATCAGAGTCTTCATGGGTGGGGTTCCTTTGCCTGGAAAGAGCCTCGATTATGCCCCATCGCCGCGTACGTGCCGTGTCGCCGCGGTGCAGGCACGGGCGCGTAGAATCGACCCATGAGCAGATTAGTCCTGATCGACGGGTCCAGTTACCTGTACCGCGCGTTCCACGCGCTGCCGCCCCTGTCCAATGCACAGGGTGAACCCACCGGCGCGCTGTTCGGCGTGGTCAACATGCTGCGCTCGACGCTGAAGGAGCGCCCGGCCTACGTGGCGTTCGTGGTCGATGCGCCCGGCAAGACCTTCCGCGACGACCTGTACGAGCAGTACAAGGCCAACCGCCCGCCGATGCCCGATGAGCTGCGCAGCCAGGTCGAACCGATGTGCCGCATCGTCGAGGCGCTGGGCATCAGCATCCTGCGCATTCCCGGCGTGGAGGCCGACGATGTGATCGGCACGCTGGCGCTGCAGGGCCTGGCGCAGGACCTGAAGGTGACCATCTCCACCGGCGACAAGGATTTCGCCCAGCTGGTGCGCCCGGGCATCGAACTGGTCAACACCATGACCGGCAGCCGCATGGATTCGGATGCGGCGGTGATGGACAAGTTCGGCGTGCGCGCCGACCAGATCATCGACCTGCTGGCGCTGATGGGCGACACCGTCGACAACGTGCCGGGCGTGGAGAAATGCGGTCCGAAGACCGCCGCCAAGTGGCTGGCCGAGTACCAGCACCTGGACGGCGTGATGGCGGCCGCGCCGACCATGAAGGGCAAGATCGGCGAGAACCTGCGCGCCGCGCTGGAGCGCCTGCCGCTGAACCGCGAGCTGGTGACCATCCGCACCGACGTGGAGCTGGACGCCAGCCCGACCACGCTTGCCCTGCGTGAGCAGGACGTACCGGTGCTGACCGAGCTGTACACGCGCTATGGCTTCACCCAGGCGCTGAAGGAACTGGGTGCACCACTGCCGGCGCCCGCGGCGGCCAGCGAAGCTACCCCGAGCCTGCGCGGTACCGCCGCCGGCTTCGCCCGTGGCAGCGCCGAGGCCCCCGCTGCTGGCACGCTGGATCCGGCGCTGGCCGCGCCAGGTGAATACGAGACCGTGCTGACCAGCGAGCAGCTGCAGGGCTGGGTCGAGCGCCTGCAGCAGGCCGATCTGATCAGCTTCGATACCGAAACCGATGCGCTGGACGCGATGCGCGCGCGCCTGGTCGGCGTCAGCCTGGCGGTCGAGCCGGGCAAGGCCGCCTATATTCCGGTCGGCCACGATTACCCGGGCGCGCCGGCGCAGCTGCCGATGCAGCAGGTGCTGGATGCGCTGCGCCCGGCGCTGCAGGACCCGGCAAAGAAAAAGCTGGGCCAGCATGGCAAGTACGACCTGCATGTGCTGCGCCGCCATGGCGTGGAGGTGCAGGGCTACCACGACGACACCATGCTCGAGAGCTTCGTGCTCAACTCCACCGCCACCCGCCACGACATGGATTCGCTGGCCCTGCGTTACCTGGGCTACAGCACCATCAAGTTCGAGGACGTGGCCGGCAAGGGCGCCAAGCAGATTCCGTTCTCGCAGGTGGGCATCGACGAAGCCAGCCGCTATGCGGCCGAGGACGCCGACGTCACCCTGCGGCTGCACCGCGCGCTGCAGCCGCAGCTGCTGGCCGAGCCGGCGCTGGACAGCGTGTACCGCGACATCGAGATGCCGCTGGTGCCGGTGCTGACCACGATCGAAGCCAATGGCGTGCGGATCGACACCGACGAACTGCGCCGGCAGAGCCAGGACCTGTCCTCGCGCATGCTGGCCGCGCAGCAGAAAGCCACCGAGCTGGCCGGCCGCAGCTTCAACCTGGATTCGCCCAAGCAGCTGCAGGCGGTGCTGTTCGACGAGCTGAAGCTGCCGGCGGTGGTGAAGACCCCCAAGGGCCAGCCCAGCACCAATGAAGAGGCGCTGGAGGCGATTGCCGACCAGCACGAGCTGCCGCGGGTGATCCTGGATTACCGGGGCCTCGCCAAGCTGCGCAGCACCTACACCGACAAGCTGCCGGAGATGGTCAACCCGGACACCGGCCGGGTGCATACCAGCTACCACCAGTCCGGTGCTGCCACCGGCCGCCTGTCCTCCTCGGACCCGAACCTGCAGAACATCCCGATCCGCACCGAGGATGGCCGCCGCATCCGCCGCGCGTTCATCGCCCCGGAGGGCTTCCAGCTGCTGGCGGCCGACTATTCGCAGATCGAGCTGCGGATCATGGCGCATCTGTCCGAGGACCCGGGCCTGGTGCGTGCCTTCGAACAGGGCGCCGACGTGCACCGCGCCACCGCCGCCGAGGTGTTCGGCCGCACGCTGGAGGAAGTGACCCCGAACGAACGCCGCGCGGCCAAGGCGATCAACTTCGGCCTGATGTACGGCATGAGCGCCTTCGGCCTGGCCCGCAACCTGGGCATCGACCGCGGCCAGGCGCAGGACTACGTGGCGCTGTACTTCAGTCGCTACCCGGGCGTTCGCGACTTCATGGAGCGGATGCGCCAGCAGGCCCGCGACCAGGGCTACGTGGAAACCCTGTTCGGCCGCCGCCTGTACCTGAACGACATTCATGCCCGCAACCAGGGCTTGCGCGCCGGTGCCGAGCGCGCTGCGATCAACGCACCGATGCAGGGCACCGCCGCCGACATCATCAAGCGCGCGATGGTGGATGTGGACCAGTGGTTGCGTGACAGCGGCGCACCGGCACGGATGATCCTGCAGGTGCACGATGAACTGGTGTTCGAAACCGAAAGCAGTTTCGTTGAAGACTTGCGTTTGCAGGTGGTCGAGCGCATGTCGCAAGCGGCCAAACTGCGGGTGCCGTTGGTGGTCGATACCGGTGTCGGTAACAACTGGGACGAAGCCCACTGAGTGCATTTCAGGCCGAAAACGACGTGAATTCGTTCATCCGCCGGAGCTTTCTGACTCGATCATGAATGTTGCCCTGATGGAAGTTCATTAAATTGGGCCCCTTCACGAACCGTTAGTGTTCGGAGTGCTTCTATAACTCTCGACAGGCGCAACGCCTGTTGTGGATCTCTCCCATCCCCTGGAGCAGATCTCGGAACGGGGACTCCTCCCCAAGTGCCCGTTCCCCGGCCCCGTTGACCTCCCCCTGGTCAGCGGGGCTTTTTATTTGTGCTGTCACAACCTCGGATGGGGTCAGATCCCTTTGCCCATCGGGCAAAGGGATCTGACCCCGGATGCTAGGCTGGGCCACCGATCCGCAGGGGAAGACAATGCCCGACCTGTTCGCACTGGCGATGCCGTGGTGGGAGTTCATCCTGCGCGCGGTGGTGGTGTATGTCGTGGTGCTGGGCATGGTCCGGCTCAGTGGCAAGCGCCCGCTGGGGCAGATCACCCCGTTCGACGTGCTGCTGGTGGTGCTGCTGGGCAACGCGGTGCAGAACGCGCTGCTGGGCACCGATACCTCGCTGGGCGGCGGCCTGCTGCTGGCGGCCACCCTGATCCTGCTCAACTACGGAGTGGGTTGGGTGAGTACCCGCAGCCGGCGGGTTGAACGCCTGGTAGAAGGAGAACCGGTGGTGATCGCACGCGATGGCCGCCTGTTCGACGCCGTTCTGCGGCGGGAACAGGTCACCCGCTCGGATTTCGAGGCCGCCATGCGCCAGCAGGGCTGCCTTGGCGTGGAAGATGTCGAGCTGGCCTTGCTGGAGATCAACGGGCACATCACCATCATTCCCAGGAAGAGCACCTGACTTGTAGAGCCGAGCCATGCTCGGCTGCACTGGGTTTCAGCCGAACATGGGCTCGGCGCTACGCGGCATCGTTCATGGCGTGCAGCGGGCGTTGCCCGCAGCAGGCTTGCGCTCGTAATAGGCGAAACGGTTGCCGCTGTCGATGCCGACCAGGTTGCCGTTCTGCAGCAGTTGCAGCACGAAGTCGCTGCCGATATCGCGATGGATGAGGATGCGGCCTTCGCGCAGGCTCGCACGCAGTGGCTGTTCGCGGCCTCCGGCCTCGACCACGCCACCCTCGAGGAAACGCAGCTGCGACAGCACGCTGCGCTCGGCTTCAAAGCTGCCACAGGGCATCGCGGTGGCTGGCACTGGCGTGAGCGCGGACGCGGAGGCGCTGGCAAGAACGGCAAGGTCCTTGGCAGGCCCGCAGGCCGGGGCATCCGCGCGCTGAGCACAGGAACGCTGCAGCGCATCGCGGGCCTGCTGCAGGCGGCCACCGCTCCACAAGGCTTCGGCGACGTCGGCGCAGAATGTTTCGCCCTGTTGCACGCGGCACAGCTCGGTCAGCTCATCCAGCTGTGCGGGCGGCAGCGGCGCATCCACCGAATGCTGCAGGCCGAGCAGGGCCTTGCCCATCATTTCCGAAGCGATCTTCCTGGCCACTGCGGTGCAGCCCTCGGCGTCGAACGACGGTGACTCCTCCTTGCAGATCTCGGGCATCGGCGGTTCGGACGTTTCCGGCGCGGCGTCCTTGGCCTGCTGCTGGTAGGTCTCCAACAGCTGGGAGCAGGCCGCGCCCACGCCCTCGGCACACCAGGCGTGCAGCTTCACCGGTGCGGCCTCCGGCAGCGCCTCCAGGCACTCGGAGGTGTTCATCACGCAACCATCTTCGATGGGCTCGGGCATCGTCTTGCAGGCGGCGGCGTGCTCACGGGTGAACTCGCGATAGGGCGTGTTGATCGTGCGGTCGTTGTCCGAGAAGTACCAGTTTTCCAGGCGGCCGGTGGACAGGTTGCCGGTGCCGAGCACATCTTCCTGGCGGGCGATGCGCAGTTCCTCGGTGGCCTGGTAGGGGCCGGACAGGAAGCCGTGGCCTTCGCTCTCGATGGTCAGCGTGATAGTGCCGCCGCTGTCCTTGTAGGTGCCGCAGGCCATCGATTGCGCGGCAGCCGGCAGGCTGGCCGAGGCCAGCGCGAGCAACAGCAGGGAGCGCCAACCCGCAGCGCGGTGGCGGAGGGCAACAACAGCAGGCATGACATCATCCTTGAAGAAGAAAGAACACGACCTGCCCGGTGCAGGACGCACCGCAGGCAGGAGAAAGCACCACGCCCCAGGCGCGGTGCCGGAAGATCAGAGCCAGTCGCGCGGCACCAGGTAATCGGCCAGGCGTGCCTCGGCGCTGCCCGCTTCCGGACTGAAGCCGTACTCCCAACGCACCCGCGGCGGCAGGCTCATCAGGATGCTTTCGCTGCGGCCGCCGCTCTGCAGACCGAACAGCGTGCCGCGGTCATAGACCAGGTTGAACTCCACATAGCGGCCGCGACGGTACAGCTGGAACTCGCGCTCGCGCTCGCCGTAGAGGGTGTCCTTGCGCTGCTGCACGATCGGCAGGTAGGCATCCAGGAAGCCATCGCCGACCGCGCGCAGGTAGTCGAAATCGCGCTCGAAGTCGCCGTGCAGGTCGTCGAAGAACAGGCCGCCGACGCCGCGCGTTTCATTGCGGTGGCGCAGGAAGAAGTACTCGTCGCACCAGCGCTTGTGCGCGGCATAGCGCTCATCGCCGAACGGGGCGCACAGGTCGCGCGCAACCTGGTGCCAGTGCTGCACGTCCTCGTCGAACGGATAGAACGGGGTCAGGTCGAAGCCGCCGCCGAACCAGCTGGCCACCACTTCGCCATCGCGCTGCGCCTGGAAGAAGCGCACGTTGGCATGGGTGGTCGGCACGTAGGGGTTGAGCGGGTGGAACACCAGCGACACCCCGGTAGCGCGCCAGGAGGCACCGGCCAGTTCCGGACGGTTGGCCGAGGCCGACGGCGGCAGGCGGCTGCCGGCCACGTCGGAGAAGCCGATGCCGGCCTGCTCGAACACCGCGCCATCACGCAGTACGCGGGTACGTCCGCCACCGCCCTCGGCACGCTGCCACAGGTCTTCCTGGAAGCGGGCCTGGCCATCGACGGCCTCGATCGCCGCACAGATGCGGTCCTGCAGGTCGGTGAGGTAGGCGCGCACGCGCTCGAATTCGTTCATGGCGCGTACTTTACCGCAGGGCCTGCCCAAAGCTGCGGGCAGGCCCTGGCGGGCTCAGCGCTTGCGGTTGGAATGGCGTGGCGGCGGGGTGTCGTCTGATGCCGCGTCATCGGCTGCCTTCTGCAGCGCGCGGCCCAGATCGATCAGTTCCCAGTTCTGGGTTCCGAGCACATCGCAGGCCACATGCAGGCCGCTGCGGTCGGTCTTGCACAGTTGCTCCAGGACTGCTCGTGCGTTCACTTCGACACCGTTGCCCTGCGCGGTGACCAGGTTCTCGCACCCTTCGCGGACGCCGGCGCGGCAGACCGTGGTGTAGTGCTCGGCGGCCTGCAGCCAGTTCCCGGACAGCGCAAGGCGGTTGCCAAGCATGTTGCAGCCCTGCAGCTTGCCCTGCGCGCAGCAGGCTTCCGCCCCGCCGGCAGCGAGCGCCTGCGGGCAATCCTGTGGTAGCGGCAGCACGGTGTACTGCTTCGGTGCACTGCAGCGGCTCGGGCCCTCGTCAGTGGGGGTGAACACCTGGAAACGGGTCCAGGTATCCAGGCCCAGCAGTTGGCCGCCAGGCAGCGGGCGCAGCACGAAGTCGCCGCCCCGGTCGTGGCGGATGCGGATGTCGCCCGCTTCGACGCGTGCGCGAAGATGGCTGCTCCAGCCCACACCGACCAGGCCGGCATCGCCGAAGTCCAGCGTGTCCATCAGGCCGCCGTCGGACCGGTAATTGCCGCAGGGCAATGCAGTCGCGGGCTGCGGTCGCAGCGATGCGACCACCGCCTGCAGTGCGGGCAGACGCTCACAGACGGAGCGCTCGTTGCCGGCGGTGCAGGCCGCCGCCAGGGCCTGCACCGCCTGCAGGTGATCTCCCGACTCCCAGGACAGTTCGGCCACGCGCTCGCAGAAGCCGGCCTGCGCTGTCTCCCGGCACAGTTGCAGCAGTTGCTGGCGTCGCTGTACAGGCATGATCACCGGTGAGTCCGGGCCAGCCATCGTCACCATGGCTTCGGTCATGGCGGCCGTCATCGCGGCCTTGACCAGCTGCTCCTGCACTGCGGGGTCGGCCTCGAGTGCGGCCGCACACGCCGGGGTTCCCTGTTCGAAGCCGCCATCGTCACAGGCGGCGGGGAGTTTGATGCCCGACAGGGCCGCGTCGAGCGCTGCCTTTGCCAGGGCGGGATCGGCCTCGACCGTGGGTTTAGCCTCCTCGTGCCAACGATCAGCCAGTTGCAGGCACATGCCGGGCACGCCCTCGCGACACCCCGCTTCCAGGGCGGCCGGGGTCGCTTCGCGACGGTTGTCCAGGCACGCCGTCGCATCGGCCAGGCAGCTGCCTTCAGCCGGTATGGCCGCTGCGGCGCACTGTGCGGGGGTCTGCAGGAGGTAGACCGTGCCATCCACCTCGACCGTGCGGCGACGATCGCGAACCTGCAGCGCACTGGGCAGGCCGTACTCCAGATTCACCAGTTGCAGCTTCCCGTCGATCTGCTGGAACACGACCGGAGACGGCGCACTGCCGAAGTGCTTCTGCTCGCCACGGTTGGGTGAGCTGATGCGCAGCGTGCTGCTGCCTTCATCGGCCTTGAACAGGCCGCATTGCAGTGACTGTGCGGAGGCCATCGGCGCGGCCAGCAGCAACGCCCAGGCCAGCCAGCGGCGGCGCGGTGCGGGTGAATGCATGTCGTCTCCTTGACGATCGAACGGGAAACTCCAGGCGCTACGGCGAACCACGGCCCTCGCGCGGGGGCATGCATTGTGCCGTGCCTGGCACGGGCTGGTAACGCTGGTAGGCCGTCTGGTTGTCCATGCCGAGCAGGTCGCCGTTGCCGAGCTGGCGCAGCACGAACGTTTCGCCGTTCTGTTGTAGCTGGACGGCGCCTTCGTGCAGGCGGGCCTGCGTGCCGTCGCCGAAGTCGAAACTGTCGAACTGGCCACCGTCGGCCTGGTAGCGGCCACACGGCACATGTTGGAGCGCCACCAGGTGCAGGTCGGCGCCGAGTTCACGCAGCGGTGCGGTACGTTCGCAGGCACTGACGCGTCCAGCATCGCAGACCACCTGCAGGGCCTGCACCGCCAACGCAGGTTGCAGCGCGTCCAACTGTTGCGCGGCTACTTCGATGCAGAAGCGGCCACCACGGTGTTGCAGGCACAGCTGCTGCAGCTGTTGCAGCGCCGCCAGGGGCAACGGCGGTCCCTTCGGTGCCTTCTCGGCCTGTTCCAGGCGCTGATCAACCCGTCGCATCGCGGCAGCCAGATCATCGTCGGTCAGCGCTTCGCAGACCTGAGGATCGTGGGTGGGGGCGTGCTCGCGGCAGGCTGGCGGGCGCTCGAAGTGCGCACTGCCGGCGCCATCGGTCGCTGCCGCGGTGTTGCTTTCGAGTCTCTGCTGCAGCAGCGCCGAGCAACCGGCGCCCACACCCTCGTCGCAGGCGCGCCGGGCCTGGCCGGGCGAGGCCGTTGGCAGCTGCACCATGCAGTAACTGCCAGCAGCGCGGCAGCTGCCGGCCACAGCGCTGGGCTCGACAGCGCAGGCCCTGGGCTGGCGCAGGGTATAGACCACGAACACGTCGTCCTCGATGCGCCGCCCATCGGTGCTGATCCGGATCGGCTCCGCCACGCCATCGTCGAGCATGACCAGGCGCGTCTGTGCCGCACTGCGATCGACCCACAGCGGCTCCGGCTCACCGATGCCGTTGTCGCGGTAGCCGCTGCTGTGGGTGGTGAACACCAGGGCCATGCCGTCGTCGACACTGCGGTACTCGCCGCATTGCAGGGCATCGGCGCTGGCAGGCAGCGCGGCGAACAGCAACAGGGCAGGGAAAAGTGTCAGCAAGCGCATGCGACGGTCCTTGTCGTGCGAGAAGGGGACGGGGCTCAGTGGAAGCGCGAGCGGATGTCGGGTCGCAACAGGCGCCAGGCCAGCCAGCCCTGCAGGCCCAGGAACAGCACCGAAGTGCCCAGCAGGGTGAAGGTCATCATCCAGCGACGCGGCTGCAGCGATTGCTGCATCTCCGGCTCGTCGGCAAGCAGCACGATCATGTCGCGCATGAATACGTCCAACCACCAGGTGATCGCGAAATTGGCCAGTGCGCTCACCAGCAGCATCACCACGAAGCACCACAGGCCCCAGCGGCGCTCGCGCAGCAGCCCCCAGCTGGCCACGGCCGAGACCAGGCAGAGCAGTGCGGTGATCATCGAGGCACCCACCGGGTGCGCCAGCAGCCAGGTCAGGCTGTGCATCTGCCGATGCTGTGCTTCACCCGCCAGCAGCTGCCAGAGTGGAGCGTCGTGCAGCGGCCACACCAGCAGACCCTGCAGCGCGAAATAGCCGGCCAGCAGCGCGGACAGCCAGAAGGAGGCCTGCACCAGTGGCCGAATCCACGCGTGGTAGGGCGAAGGCTGCAACGAGGGCGGCGGGAGCGGCACTGACATCCGGTGTCCTTGCAATCGGTGCCCGCGCGATCAGCGGGCCGTCACCCGGGTGGCGACGGCCGGCAGGATATGGTGTTCGCTTAGCGGTGCCAAGGGCAGGCCGTGCGGTGGCTGCAGCGGCACCCAGGCCAGTTCGGCGATCTCCGCGCGTGCCTGTGGCCTGCCGTCCACCTGTACCCACCAGGCCTGGGCCTGCACGCGGTGGCCGGGCTCGTTCACCGCCCAGTCCTGGAACGTGCCCAGCGTGATGGAGGCATCGGTGCACAGCTGCACGCCGAGTTCCTCGTCCAGCTCGCGGGCCAGCGCCTGCAGTGGCGCTTCGCCGGGTTCGGGCTTGCCGCCGGGCTGGATGAAGCGGGTGGCGCCGTGCTTGCGCACCACCAGCGCCCGGCCGCGGTCATCCAGGATGACCGCGGCCACGATGTGGATCGTGGCCGCGGCGTTGCTCACTTCAGGTTCTGCTCGAACAGCTTGAGGATGCGCTTGTACTGGTCCAGCCAGGAATCGGCGCGGACGTAGCCGTGGCGCTCCAGCGGGTACGGTGCGATCGACCAGTTGTCCTTGTGCAGTTCGATCAGGCGCTGGGTGAGGTTCACCGAGTCCTGGAAGAACACGTTGTCATCCATCATGCCGTGGGCGATCAGCAGGTTGTCCTGCAGGTTCTGCGCGTACTCGATCGGCGAGGACACGCGGTACGCCTCCGGATCGATGTCCGGGGTGTTGAGGATGTTGCTGGTATAGCCGTGGTTGTACTGGTGCCAGTCGACCACCGGGCGCAGCGCGGCGCCGGCCTTGAACGTGCCCGGCGAGCGGAACAGGGCCATGAAGGTCATGAAGCCGCCGTAGGAACCGCCGTAGATGCCGGCGTGGTCGCGGTCACCCTGCTGGGTATCGACCAGCCAGTCCAGGCCGTCCTTGTAGTCTTCCAGTTCCGGGTGGCCCATGTTGCGGTAGATCGCAGTACGCCAGTCGCGGCCGTAGCCCTCGCTGCCGCGGTAATCCATGTCCAGCACGATGTAGCCCTTCTGCACCAGCAGGTTGTGGAACATCTGCTCGCGGAAGTAGGCCGGGTAGCGCTGGTGCACGTTCTGCAGGTAGCCGGCGCCGTGCACGAACATCACGATCGGGTACTTCTTCCCCGGTTCCTTGTTTTCCGGTTCGTAGTACTTGGCCCAGACCACGCCGGCACCGTGCTTGGACGGCACCGCCACCAGCTTCGGCTGGATCCACTGGCGTGCCTTGTAGTCGGCCGTGCGGGTGTCGGTCAGCACGCGGGCCTGGCCACCGGTGCTCGGCAGCACGGCCAGCTGCGGCGGCAGGTAGGCACCGGAATAGCGCACCAGCAGCTGCTGGCCGTCCGGCGACAGCGAGAAGTCTTCCACGCCGTTGAGGCTGGTCAGCTCGCGCACCTGGCGGCTGCCGGTGTCGACCGCGCAGACTTCGTAGTCATGCGGGGCCTGCTGGTTGCACAGGAAGTAGAAGCCCTTGCCATCGGCCGACGGCACCGGCGCCGAGGTTTCCCACTTGCCGCTGGTCAGCGCCTGCGGCTTGGCGGTGCCGGCCTGGGTGTACAGGTGCGAGAAGCCCGATTCCTCCGACAGCAGCCACAGCGTGCGGCCATCGGCCATCCAGCCGAAATCATTGAAGCCCCAGTTGATCCAGCCGTTGTCGGTCAGGCGATGGCGGTTCTGCACGCGGCCATCGGCAGCGTTGACGCTGATGATCCAGCGGTCCTTGTTGTCGTTGGCACGCAGCATCACTGCGGCCTGCTGGCCATCGGGGCTCCAGCGGATGCCACCGCCCATGAAGTCGCTCATCACTTGCAGGCTGCGCTCGCCCTTCAGCGCGTCCTTGCCGGCCTTGCGGCGCAGCTCGGCCAGCGGATCGGTGCTGATGCCAGGCAGGCCGGCCAGCGAAACCTTCTCGGCCTTGCCGGTACGCACGTCCACGTACCACAGGGTGTGCGGCTCGAAGCCGTTGCGGCCGACGCGGGTGCGGGTGTCTTCGGTTTCCTCGTAGCCCGACTCGGTCACGTACAGCGGCATCTTGCCGCCGCGGCCGTCATCGAAGTCCTTCGGCTTGGTCACCACGATCAGGTGGGTCAGGTCCGGCGACAGCACGCTGTCGGCGATCTCCACGTCGGTGCCCAGGTACACCGGGCCCGGTGCGCGGGTCGGGTCGGCCTGGCGCCAGCGCTGGTCCTGGTCCTTCAGTGCTTCGCGCTGGTCGCGGTCGCGGCGCAGGGTTTCCAGCGTACGCAGCTGCTGGTCGCGCAGCACGTCGGCCTTCGGCGGCGTGCGCGGATCCTTCTCGGCCTTCAGGCTGGCCACCTGCTGCACACCGCTGGCAGCGGTCCAGTGGAACCAGTTCTGGCCAACGCGCCAGATCACGCCATTGTCGGCAGCGAAGTTCACGTTGCCCGCGCGCTCGTTGCTGCGGGTCAGCTGGGTCAGCGCGCCACTGCGCAGGTCGCGTACGAACACGTCGCCATTGCGGACGAAGGCGCTGCGGCTGCGGCTGCGGTCGTAGACCGGCTCGGCCACGTCCAGGGTGCCACGCTGGTCATCGGCCACCTGTGCGGCCACGCCACCGGCCACCGGCTGGCGGAAGGTATCGCGCACCGGGCTGCCGTTGCGCTTGAGCTGGTATTCCACCTGCTGGCTGTTCCACGACCACCAGGCCTTCTCGACCGGCGGACCAATCCAGTCCGGGTCGGCCATGGCCTGTTCGATGGTGATCGGCGTCGGCGCGGCATGCGCAGCCGGTGCGGCCAGCACGGCCGACAGCAGGAGGGACAGGGGCAGCACTCGGGACATGGGCGGACGGCACCAGAAGAGGAAACCGGCCAAGCGTAGCAGCCGCAAGGGCCCGGGGCAGGGGCCACAGGTCATGGCAGCGGGATTGGCAAAATGGCCCCGCCCGGGTCGCTGCGGCGGCGTGTGCGGCATGATGGCCATTCCGTTCGGATGGAACCGATATGTACTGCTACGACTACAGGATCTCTCTGGGCGTGCAGCACCCCACAGAGGCCGGCGCCGGGATTGCCGCCCGGCTGGATCTGGAACCAGCGTTCTCCCGAGATGTCGGGACCGGATACAGGGATCGCGACGGCAGCCTGATCAGGGTGCATGCGGAGACCCGCGCGGTGTTCGTACTGGAGAGGGGCAAGGACGGCTGGCTGATGGATGCCTGGCCGGCGTTGATCGATCTCCTGCGGGCACGTACCGACGTGATCAGGGAGCTGCTGCAAGAAGGAGCCGGGATCGGCCTGCGTGTCGGCATCTTTGGAAAGACCGCATGGGCGGGTTTTGTGCTGGATCAGCAGCTGCTGCGACTCATGGCGGACCTGCAGCTGGAGTTTCAGGTGGAGACCTATTTCCCGGACCCGGTGGATACGCCCGGCACCAGCGACGAGGTGGCAGGCACCTAGTGCAACCGGTTGCCGTGGTCGCGCATCCATTCTCCTGAACCCGCATCATCCACCGAACAGGAGCCCGACCATGCAGGAACTCATCCCGATCACCCTCTTCATCTGCATCGCCTACGCGATCCACGCCATTGCCGATGCGCGCGCGCGCAGCAAGCTGGTGGCCCCGCACGTGCCGGAGGAAGTGATCCGCTCGCTGGCGGTGCTGGAAGAAGAGCGCCGCCGCCAGGGCGCGCTGCGCTGGGGCATCAGCCTGGTCTGCCTGGCCCTGGCCCTGGCCCTGCTGGAAGCCATCGGTGCCCGTGACCTGACCTTCGGCGCCGCCGCCGCGCTGGTCGGCAGTGCTGGCCTGGGCCAGCTGCTGGCCTGGCACTTCACCCGCCCCGCCGCACGCAAGGGCTGAGCCGGCGCATGCCACGGGCACAGGGGACGCCCCGCAGATGAGCCTGCTCGGCGAAGCATTGTCGGCACTGCGGGGCCGTCGCCGCCACGATGCAGCAGCGGCGGCACCGCCCGCCGAGCCGCTGGACGCGGACCAGGCCCTGGTGCGGGCCATCATCGACGGTTCGCAGGCGGCCTTCGCGCAACTGGTTGAAACCCATCAACGCACCTGCGCGCATGTGATCGGACGCATGGTCGGCGACCGCGACCAGGTCGCCGACCTGCTGCAGGAGACCTTCCTGGCCGTGTTCCGCCAGCTGCACCGGTTCCGCTTCGAATCCTCGCTGCGTACCTGGGTTTCGCGGGTGGCCTACACCACCGCGCTACAGCACCTGCGCCGGCGACGGCTGGAGGCGCAATGGATGGTGGCGGTGGAAGTGCCCGAGGAACTGGGCGTCGGCGATGAAGGTCCGGGGCCGGCTGAACTGAGCGAGACCCTGCAGGCAGGGCGCCAGCTCGGCACAGCGCTGGAACGGTTGAGTGCACCGCAGCGCCTGATCGTCGGCCTGCATTACCTGGAGGATTTCGATCTAGCCGAGATCGAACAGGTGACGGGGCTGGCGCGCGGTACCATCAAGAGCCACCTGCACCGCGCGCGCCAGGTCCTGAAGCAGGAACTGACGCGACATGCCGCCGCCGGAGAACTGCTGTGAGCCCATCGACTGACCCTCGCGATGCGGAAGAACGCGCGCTGGCGCAGGCGTTGCGTGAGCAGACGCAGCAGGAAGAAACACCGGATGTGAGCGAGGCGCTGCAGAAGCGCATTGCCGCTGAGTCGCGCGACGGTGGTGTGGGCTATGTGGTGGTGCAGGTGGTGTTGTTGGGTGCGTTGGTGGCGGCAGCGGCCTGGTACTTCTGGCATTAAGCGATTTGTAGGCTGACGTCAGTCGTATCCGGCATGAATCTTCCTCCGCCATTCCCAATGTCGCTGATTCGGACAATCCCCCGCACCCGACGGATTGCGTCATCTCCAGACGCTACGTGAAGATCCCCACACTGAGGATAATTGCAAAGGAATCTGCAGCTATTGATGTCGATGACGCTGCTGGAAAAATCTAAATCGTCAGCAATCGTTGACGCTGGCCAGGAGCCGAACAAGCTCTCGGCCATATCCAGCAGTATCAACTTCAAAGGAGCTGAATAATGTCGAAGATCTGCAAGTCCGTGCTTCTTCCTCCGGCACTCATTGCAATGCTTGGTCTGGCCGGAATCGCATCTGCTTCGCAGGAGAGTGCGTCCAATGATCTCACGCAGATCCAGAACGCCTCTGTGCTGGACATCACTCTCGTCAGTGGGACGGAGTTGCAAGAGGGAACCAGCGATAACGAGATCGCAGGGGTTCAATGTACCAACTACTCAAGCGGTGGTACCCACTGCGGTCACTACTCGTCAGGTGATGCAGAAGAACTCCAGTTTGCGCACGTAGTTCCTGACGTCCAGAAGTTCAACGTCTAAGAACGCGGACGGTCGCCCATTGGGGGGCCGTCCGTCACCAAGGAGAGGTTGATGAGAACTTCCGTAGAGGATCTCAGGAGAGCAATTGAAGATCCATGCAGAACGGTTGACGTTTGCTCAGTACTGCTGGATGCATGGTTTGAAGTAACTCCACGTCGTTTGGGTGAGGCTCTTTCAAAATTCAGAGATGAGCGGATTGAGAATAAAGGTCATATTGAGAATTTTGAAAGAACATTCAAGAAATTGGATCCTGCGGCGAGAAGAAGATTGCTTGGCTCCCCATGGGTTTCCGGATTCATGGATGATCCAGATGGGGTGTCCCATGAAGATGCAGATGGAAGGCCTGTCACGACCATCGAAGCGCTTCATCTCGCCGCAATGGCGGAATGTCCAGTTGCTCCCATCCATGACGAAATGGGCGAACTTCACCGAGGGACGGTAATCGAAAGTCCTCTTGGGGAGTGGGTGATCAGGCGGAGTGAATCCGGGCTTGAAAAGGTCGAGCGCGCAAAAGTAGGAGGTGTGATCGCTCTGGACGTGGATAGTGGGCTGGCGCGTCGAAACGAGCCGGAGAGCGGAACGTTCTGCAATCCATTCCTGAGCATCTCATCAGAAGAGCTTGTTGTAATCCAAGACAAGCTGGAAGCGGCCATGGGGCTGGTGGACGAAGCCACTCCACACCTGGGTCTCCTGATTCGGACATTCACAAGGCGTGTGCTTGTCAGGAAGTCGATCGAGTCGGATGATCAGGCTTCACCTCTGAATCTTGGATCCGAGTATCGGCCGATTCATGCAGGTTGCATCCGAATTCTCAATGTCCACAGGCCGGAAATGACCGTGGATCTTTGCGCAGAGGCAATTCTGCATGAGTCCGTCCACTCGTACCTCTCCGCCTATGAAGAGGTACATGGGAAGTTCATGTCAGGTGCAATCAGGGTTCGTCCGGTCTCACCCTGGTCAGGTAACTTCATTCCAAACCACTCACTGGCGCACGCGGTTTTTGTCTACTACGCCATCCATCAGCTTCTCGGGAGGTTGGTTGGTATCGGTGCTGGGGTTGGAGAAGAAGCCGTGAGGAGAATGAAGCGACGGCTGATGCACGTAGCAGGCGGATTCTTCATCGAACGGAGGATCTCGACGCTGTTCGTATTGGAGTCACCCGCGTCGGTGCAGCTGATGGCAGTCGTGGATGAAATTCAGGAGGAGATCAGGGCCGAGTACGGGCAGAGAATGCCAAAGGAAATGTTGGAGAGCGCGGCATGAAGGTTCCAACCATTGTCATCCACTCCGATCCGGAAGACGCCGTCGCAGCCGTGCTGAGAGATGTCCAAGGCGTGAGTGTGATCCATCTGGACGAACTGACTCAAAGTTGGTGCGTTCAGGAGGCAGAGATCATTGAACCCGTAGTGGAAATGTGGATTCCTAGCATGGGGTCCGCCTACATCATCAACAGAGTCTTCGATCTCTCTTGCACCGAGATTGGCAAGCGTCTTCGTGCATTCGGATTGCATGAGAACTGGGCACACACAGCTTTGGGTTCGGTTCTATCGCGAGCGCACGCACTGGCACACGGAATTGGTCCTCGCGGAGTGAGTAGATCGCTTCTCCCCTTGAATGTGCAGTGGAAGCTTCTTTCCGAGCGTATCCCAGACATAAAAACACCAAATTTCGCCTTTGGGTTCGGTCATCGAATGCCTGATATGTCGCATCTGGACAAATTCGTACAGAAGTCAGTCTGGTCTTACTTCCGATGGAATGGTGATTCTGATGTCGCAGAAGGGGAGCGGCAGTGGCATCCGTTCTTCGTCGAACAGCCACAAGGCATCCCAATCATATGTAGTTATCACGGAGAGGCGTTCGCACTGAGTTTCCCAAGGGGGCGGCCCAAGGCGGATCTTGGGGCCTTTCCCGCTCTCGTATACGCATGCCGGGAGTTGTTCGACAGCAGGATGGGCGAGATTCTGGCGTACCAAGAAGACGAAAGTCTGACCTTCTGCGCCTGCAGCCCATACATGGCTGGAATAGGTGAGCTGGGAGAAAGGGAGCAACTTCTTCTACAGGGAGTTCCTTCGAGTTGAAGTTGAGGGCTCTGCAAAGGCCAAGGAGGGTACGTGCACGGTTACTACATCAAAATGTCGTTGATTCGATTCAAGCAGAGAGTCGGCACTCATCTGGCAATCGCTCTTATGTTGGGTGCGGGGGTAGGGATCACCACCGTGATGCTTTCCATTGTTCTCCAGGCATCGTCGGATCCCGCTCCAGGCCGGAGCTCGGCATTGTTCCGCCCGTACCTTGACGCGCGTCCAGATGCACTGCGCAGTGGCTCTCCGGATCCTGGTCAGCCACTGACCTGGCCAGACGCGAAGGTGCTTCTGAACCAAGGCCGGACGTGGAAGCAGGCAGCAATGGCAGGGGGCGCGGTGACGCTCTCCCGGCCGGGAGAGTCCAGCGCAAGACTGCGCGCCAGGTTCGCCACGTCCGAACTCTTCAGTGTCCTTGGCATTGCCGTTGTTCAAGGGCGGGCATGGACCGCCGAGGAGGGGCATGCTGCGAGTCGAGTAGTCGTCCTGTCGCGTGCGCTCGCAGAGCGCGAGTGTACACAGGACTGCGTTGGTCATCGGTTGGAACTGGGCAGACGCACCTACACCGTTGTGGGTGTCGCGGAGGATTGGCATCCGGTGCCAATGTTCCAGGGAGATCTCACACGCCGACCGTTTGTGCAACCTGACGAGATCTACCTGCCGGTTGAAACCGCAATCGCAGACAAACTGACTGTTGTGGACGGGACGGCGATCTGGGGTGGTGACCAGGACACGGATCTTGCAGGGGCCAACGTTTCCTGGCTTCAATTGTGGGCGTGGCTGCCCACCGCAGATGATGTTGCCACTTACCGCGCGAGTCTGAACGCCTATGCGCAGGAAAAGGGGCTTCGAATCGGGCCAGGCACCCAGCAGGTGGCACTCTGGCCGCTGATGGATTGGCTGGACAGGCTGGGATTGGTTCCGGAGCAGGCCAGGATGCAGCTTCGGTTGTCGCTGATCCTTCTCGGTGTGTGCATCGTCAATGCGGCGGCGCTGCTGAGCTTCAGTCTGGGGCGCCGTCGGCGGGAGCTCGCGATACGACGTGCACTGGGAGCGCGACGCCGAGACGTGTTCATCCAGCTCATGTGGGAATCCATCGCGGCGGGCGTCGCAAGTAGTGCGCTCGCTGTCGTCACCTACACGCTGGGAATCCGGGTGGTTGCTGCGGGAGACGTTCTGCCCAGCGCGATAACAGCAATGCATGCTGGGGCAATGCTGATGGCGGCTGGTCTGGGAGTCGTCACGACGTTGCTCTGTTCATTGGTCCCATCGATTGAAATCTGCAGGGTCAGCTCACTGTCGAGTGCCTTCGCGAAGGGGGCTGCCTGAAATGTTCGAATCAATGAGGGAGACCCGACGGCACCTGGGAAGCGCCGCACTGCTTGCAGTGCAGGCTGCGCTTGCAAGCCTGGCATGTGCATTCGCACTGCAATCTGTGCTGGACAGCTTCGCCAGATTGAACACCCGCAGCATCCGGGAAGCAGTATCGATTGGTGTGGTCAGGGTCTCGGATGTCGAAGAAGGCGCTGATGCTGCAGTGCTGCGGGCAGACCTGTCTGCGATCCGGCTGCCCGGTGTTCAGGACACGGCTGTGAGCGACGCTGTTCCGTTCGGGGGAAGAGCCCATCGATACGGCGTGTGCACCAGCGAGTCGGCCATGGCGTACTCGATGAACGCGGGTACGACAGACGTTGCTGGATGTGATCGCATTCCTGTGGTAACTGCCAGCTCTGGCTTGCTGGCGATGCTGGGCGCGGGAATCGTCCTGGGGCGGGATGCCACAGAGGACGACATGGCTGAAGGTGCTCCGGTGGTGCTGATCAGTGAAGCGCTGGCTGCCCGTCTGTTCGGAACGGAGCGTGCTGTTGGCCGCCACCTGCATTTCGGCCCCGGCAGCAGCCGGGTCATCGTGGGCGTATTTGCGTCTGTTGCTGGACCGGCACCAGGAGGCAATGAGCGAGACTTGCAGTGGGCGCTGCTTCCGGGCCTTCCCATGGGCGCCAGTCGCTATTATCTGGCGAAGTGGAGGTCGGAGGTTGATCGTTCTTCGCTTGATCGCATTGTCGATGCGCTGCAGCGGCCCTATCGGATCGTGAATCCGGCGGGTGTCGAGACGCTGTCGGGATATCGCGACGCCTACGTCAAAGCCGATCGATTCGCTACGACCGTGCTCGCCATCATGACCGCGGTTGTTCTGGGTGTTCTGATGGCAGGAGTTTCCGGGGTCGTAGGTGCGTGGCTCGATCGACGCCGGCAGTCCATCGGGATCCGACGCACATTGGGTGCGCGCGGATCCGTGATCTTTGCCGAAATCATGTTCGAGGTTTCACTGTTCACCACGTTGGGCGCCCTGCTCGGGGCGATGTCGTTGCAGTGGATAGGGTCGCCGCAGGACGGCATCACAGGGTCACCGTGGGTCTCGATACTGAGCGCTGTCGTGCTGGTGATGGCGACCTGCTTGACCGCACTGGTACCCAGGGCCCTGCGAATCGCCAAGGAGCTGCCCTTGACCTTGCTGAAGCCCCTATAGCCCATTCATCCTGGCATCCAGCTTCACCTGCGACAAAGTGAAGCAGCGCGTCACCCGGTCGCATCCCGGCTTAACGAAATCCTCCTAAAGTGGTCCGGTATCCCACCGGTCACAGGCAGGAGGCGTCCCTTGGACGCGTTGTTGTTGTCCCGGATCCAGTTCGGATTCGTCATCAGTTTCCACGTGTTGTTCCCCGCCTTCACCATCGGTACGGCCAGCTGGCTGGCCTTCATCGAATGGCGGTGGCTGCGCACGAAGTTGCCCGTGTGGCGCGAGCTGTATTTCTTCTGGCAGAAGATCTTCGCCGTGTCGTTTGGCATGGGCGTGGTCAGCGGCATCGTCATGGCCTTCCAGTTCGGAACCAACTGGCCACGATTGAGCGAAGTGGCCGGCACGGTCATCGGACCGCTGCTGACCTACGAGGTGCTGACCGCGTTCTTCCTGGAAGCCAGCTTCCTCGGCGTGATGATGTTCGGCTGGGGCCGGGTCTCGCCGCGCCTGCATTTCCTGTCCACCTGCATGGTGGCACTGGGCACGCTGTTCTCCACGTTCTGGATCCTGTCGTCCAACAGCTGGCTGCATACGCCGGCGGGCTACGAGATGATCAACGGCATCGTGCATCCGGTGGACTGGTGGCAGGTGGTGTTCAACCCCTCGTTCCCCTATCGCCTGGCGCACATGGCGCTGGGTTCGTTCATTACCACCTGTTTCGTGATTGGTGGCGTGGGCGCGTGGTACCTGCGCAAGGGCACGCACGTGGAAGCGGGGCGGCGCATGCTGATCGCGGCGGTGGCGTTCGCCGCACTGACCGTGCCGGTACAGATCTTCGTCGGCGACATGCATGGCCTGAACACGCTCAAGCATCAGCCGATGAAGATCGCGGCGATGGAAGCGCACTGGCATGAAACCAAGGAAGGCGAGGGCGTGCCGCTGGTGGTGTTCGCGCTGCCGAACGAGAAGGAAGAGCGCAACGACTTCGAAGTGGCAATTCCGAAGCTGGGCAGCGTCATCCTCACCCACAGCCTGGACGGCACCTTCGACCCTCTCACCTCGGTGCCGGCCAGCGAACGTCCGCCGGTGACGCCGGTGTTCTTCGCCTTCCGCATCATGGTCGGGCTGGGCACGCTGATGCTGCTGCTGGCCTGGGTGTCAGCGTTCCAGCTGTGGCGCAGGAAGCTGCTGGATTCGCCGTGGCTGCTGCGCGGCTGGAACTGGATGCTGCCCAGCGGTTTCATCGCACTGCTGTCCGGTTGGTTCGTCACCGAGATGGGGCGCCAGCCGTGGGTGGTGTATGGCGTGCTGCGCACCGCCGATGCGGTGGGGCCGCAGAGCGCGTGGATGACTGCGCTGTCGCTGGGCGTCTATGTGGTTGGCTACGCCTTCGTGTTCGGTTGGGGCATCTGGTACCTGGTGAAGATCCTGCGGCATGGGCCGCAGCCGTATGCCGAGGGGCCGTCGCTGGACCATGGCAGCCATACCCCGGCACGTCCGTTGTCGGCCGCCGATGAACCGCTGGAGGAGCGCTGACATGGACCTGATGACCTGGCTGCCGGTGGCGTGGTTCGCGGTTATCGGCTTCGGCGTGCTGATGTACGTGGTGCTGGACGGCTTCGTGCTGGGCATCGGCATCCTTGCCCCGTTCGCTGAGGACGAGGAACAGCTGGACCTGATGATGAACACCGCCGCGCCGATCTGGGACGGCAACGAGACCTGGCTGGTACTGGGTGGCGCCGGCCTGCTGGCGGCGTTCCCCAAGGCGTACGCAGTTCTACTGTCGGCGCTGTACCTGCCGGTGCTGCTGCTGGTGGTGGCACTGGTATTCCGCGGTGTGGCCTTCGAGTTCCGCTTCAAGGCGCATCGATCGCGCCGGTTGTGGAGCGTGGCGTTCGGCCTCGGTTCGCTGCTGGCCACGTTCGCCCAGGGCGTGATCCTCGGCACCCTGGTGCAGGGCATCCCGCTGGTGGACGGCGTCTATCAGGGCGGGCCGTTCGCCTGGTTCAGCCCGTTTGCGATGCTGACCGGCGCCGCGCTGGTGGCCGGCTATGCGCTGCTGGGCAGCACCTGGCTGATCCTGAAGACCGAAGGGCGCGTGCAGGCGCTGGCGCGGCAGATGACCCGGCCGCTGGTGGTGGCGGTGATCGCGGCGATGGGCCTGGTCAGCAGCTGGCTGCCGTTCCTCGATTCGCGCCTGATGGCGCGCTGGTTCAGCGACGGCAACTTCTGGTGGCTCTCGCCGGTGCCGTTGCTGACCCTGGCGGTGGCCGCCGCGCTGTGGCGCAGTGCCACCCACCCGCGCCGTGACCTGCCGCCGTTCCTGCTCAGCCTGGCCCTGTTCGTGCTCGGCTTCCTCGGCCTGGTGCTGGGCATGTGGCCTTATCTGCTGCCACCGTCGATGACCCTGTGGCAGGCCGCCGCGCCGGCGTCGTCGCTGGGCTTCACCCTGGTCGGGCTGGTCATATTGCTGCCGGTCATCCTCGGCTATACGGCGTGGTCCTACCGGGTATTCCGCGGCAAGGTGCACGCCGACACCGGTTACCACTGATCGATTGAACACGGGGCCTGCCGTTGCCGGGCCCCGTGTTGGGGAATGTGAAACCTGCACACTCTGGGCGGGACGTGCTAGCGTGCGCTCCTTTCCGGCGGCCAGGGGGGCAGCCGGCGACGTCCTGGACGGACGCACGGCTGCAGGAACGGGGGGCCGCCGCGCGTCGCCGTAGTGGCTCGTGCCTATCGTTCTCCCGTTGAAGCACCATCGCTAAATGATCGAATTCTCCATCGTCGACTGGGCCGCCTGGGCGCCCGGCCTGAGTGAGCGTAGCCAGTGGCTGGGCTGGGCCGATGCGCCGTACCTGCCGCACGGCGGGGACACGCCGGCGCTGGCCGAAGTGCCAGCGATGCAGCGCCGCCGCATCGAGCGGCTGGGCCGGATGGCGATCCAGGCCGCGTGCTGGTGCGAGGATGGACAGGGCGCGGACAGTGACGTGCCGCTGGTGTTCGCCAGCCGCCACGGCGACGTGGCCCGTTCGATGGACCTGCTGGGCGCGCTGGTTGGCGAGCAGCCGCTGTCGCCGACCGGATTCGGCCTGTCCGTGCACAACGCGATCGCCGCGCTGTACTCCATCGCCCGCGGCCACCGCGGCAATTACCTGGCGCTGGCCGCCGGGCAGGCGACGGTGGAGGCGGCCTGCCTGGAAGCCGCTGGCCTGCTGGCCGAGGGTGCCCGCGAGGTGCGGGTGGTGGTCTATGAATCGCCGCTTCCCCAGATTTACGCGACGTTCGCCGACGAACCTGACCCGTTCTTTGCATGGTGCTGGCGCCTGACTGCCCCGGCAGAGGGCCGGCCGACGCTGTCGCTGCAGTGGCATCCGGCGGAAGGCCAGGCCACCACTGCGCCAGGCCTGTTGCCGCATGCGCTGGACCTGCACCGCTTCCTGCTGTCTGGTGCGCCGGCGCTGGAGCATGTCGCTCACGGCCAGCGCTGGTGCTGGGGGCGCCGTGGCTGAGGCGCTGCGCCGCCTCGATCATGCCTGGCGGGTGTTTGGTACCGGCCTGAGCTTTGTCGCATTCGGCGTGGGCGGCCTGCTGCTGGGCGTGCTGGTGATGCCGGTGCTGCTGATGATGCGCGACCCGGTGGTCCGCCGCCGCCGGGCCCGCCGCGTGGTCCAGGTCGCCTTTGCCAGCCACCTGCGCCTGATGCGCGCGCTGGGGGTGATGACCTACCAGATCGAGGGCGGTGAACGCCTGCAGCGCGACGGTCTGCTGGTGCTGGCCAATCACCCGACCCTGATCGACGTGGTCTGCCTGATCTCGCTGCTGCCCAACGCCGACTGCGTGGTGAAGCGGGCCGTGGCCTGCAACCCGTTCATGCGCGGCCCGGTGCGGGCGGCCGGCTACATCGCCAACGATGACGGCGCCGGCCTGGTTGATGACTGCGTGGCGGCGGTGCATGCCGGCGGCACCCTGGTGATCTTCCCGGAGGGCACCCGCAGCGTGCCCGGACAGCCTCCGCGGCTGCAGCGCGGGGCCGCCAACATCGCCGTACGGGGCCGGCTGGACATCACCCCGGTGCGGATCACCTGTACCCCGCCCACGTTGACCAAGGGACAGAAGTGGTATCGTGTCCCCTCACGTCGCTTTCACGTTCGGCTGCAGATCGGCGAAGATATCCCGATCGCGCCCTTCCTGGCCGATGACGACTCGCCAAGGGGGGATGCCTTGGCAGCACGCCGCGTCACCGAGCACCTTTCTCGTTACTTCGACCTGTCTGGAGATCCGAACCGTGCAAGCACTTGAGCACGAGATCAAGGAATTGATCATTTCCTCGCTTTCGCTGGAGGACATCACGCCGGAGGACATCGATCCGACCGCGCCGCTGTTCGTGGAGGGCCTCGGCCTGGATTCGATCGACGCGCTGGAGCTGGGCCTGGCGCTGCAGAAGAAGTACGGTGTCAGCCTCTCGGCCGATTCGGAAGAAACCCGTCGCCATTTCTCCAGCGTGCGCGCGCTCGGCGAGTTCGTCGCCGCCCGCCAGTCGTAACGGCGCCAGGAATTGCCATGACCAAGAATGAACTGTTCGAACGCATCGTCAGCATCCTGACCGACAGCTTCGAGATCGAAACCGCCCGGATCACCCCCGAGGCCCGCCTGTACGACGACCTGGACATCGACAGCATCGATGCGGTCGACCTGATCGTTCAGCTGAAGCCGCTGCTCGGCCGCAACCTGCAGCCGGAAGCGTTCAAGGCCGTGCGCACCGTGCAG
Source organism: Stenotrophomonas sp. MH181796 (assembly GCF_009659995.1). Taxonomy (NCBI): domain Bacteria; kingdom Pseudomonadati; phylum Pseudomonadota; class Gammaproteobacteria; order Lysobacterales; family Lysobacteraceae; genus Stenotrophomonas; species Stenotrophomonas sp. MH181796. The sequence continues at coordinate 814,028 of NZ_RAHU01000001.1, read as the reverse complement.
GACATCGTCGATGTCGTGCATGGACTGCTGCCGGACCAGGCAGCCGCCTGACCGCAGCGCCGGCGGCTTCGCCATGGCTCGCGCACGTACCGTCGTGGTGGCAGCGATTTCGCTTGCCTATCCACTGCTGGTGTACCTGGCGATGGGCCGTTTCGAGCCGCGCTGGCTGTCGCTGCTGCTGTTCACCCTGGCCCTGCTGCGTGCGCTGAGCACGCGACAGCCACTGTGGTGGGCGGCCGCCGCCGGCACCGGCCTGCTGGCGGTGCTGGCCACCGTGCTCAACCAGGCCCTGCCGTTGAAGCTGTACCCGGCGCTGGTCAATGCGGTGATGCTGGCGGTGTTTGGCACCAGCCTGCGTTTCGGGCCTCCGCTGGTGGAGCGCCTGGCGCGGCTGCAGGAGCCGGACCTGCCCCCGTTCGCGGTGGCCTATACCCGCCGCGTCACCCAGGTGTGGTGCGGTTTCTTCGTTTTCAACGGCAGCCTGGCCCTGCTGACCGCGCTGTACGCGTCGGACAGGGTCTGGATGCTCTACAACGGATTGTTGGCGTACGTGATGATGGGCGTGTTGTTCGCAGGTGAGTGGCTGGTGCGGCGGCGGGTGAAGGCGGCGCACGCACATGGCTGAGTGGATCGCCCTGGACCGGCTGCTGCTGGAGGCACGGCCGCAGCGCGGCGTCGGCCTCTGCGACGGCGAGGTGGTCGACCACGCCGGCTTCCGCCAGCGGGTGCTGGCCTGGCGCGGCGCCTTTGCGGCAGCCGAAGGCCGTGACTGGGCTCTGTACTTCGATGACGCGGTGGCCTTCGCCGCGGCGCTGTTTGGTGCCTGGCATGCCGGCAAGCGGGTGTTCCTGGCCGCCGACAACCTGCCGGCCACGCTGCAGGCGCTGCAGTCGCAGGTAAGCGGCTTCGCAGGCGACGTGTCCGCCGATTACCGCCCGTTGATGGCGCGGGACGCCGCCCTGGATGACGAACTGCAGGCGCTGGACGAGCGTGCCTGCGAACTGTGCGTGTTCACCTCCGGCAGCACCGGCCAGCCGAGCGCGATCGGCAAGCGCCTGGACCAGCTGGCGCGCGAGGTGGAGGCGCTGCAGGCTGCGTTCGGCACGCAGCTGGAGGGCGTGCAGGTGCATGGCACAGTGTCGCACCAGCACATCTATGGCCTGTTGTTCCGCGTGCTGTGGCCGCTGGCTGCCGGCCGCCTGATCCACCCGCGCCGGTTCTTCCACGAAGACCTGGTGGCGGCGCTGTCCGGTACCGACACGGTGCTGGTGGCGACCCCGGCCCATCTCAAACGCCTGCCTGAGCAGCTTGACTGGGCCAGCCTGCAGGGCCGCCTGCGCGCGGTCTTCTCCTCCGGTGGCCCGCTGCCGGAAGAAGCCGCACGCCAGGTGCGGCAGTGGCTGGGCGTGGCCCCGACCGAGGTCTATGGCAGCAGCGAGACCGGCGGCATCGCCTGGCGCCGCTGGGACACCGACCTGCCGCCGTGGCAGCCGCTGCCCGGCGTGCAGTGGCGCATCGAGGAGGGCTGCCTGGCGGTGGCCTCTGCACATCTGGAAACCCCGGATTGGTGGCGTACCCAGGACCGCGTTGAAGCGTTGGCCGATGGCCGCTTCCGCCTGCTGGGCCGCGCCGACCGCATCGTCAAGATTGAAGAGCGCCGCGTTTCGCTGGATGCACTGGAACGTGCGTTGCGCGAAGACACCGAAGTGGATGACGTGCGCGTGCTGGTGCTGCCCGGGCAGCGCGAGCAGCTGGCCGCCGTGGTGGTGCCGGCTGACCCGGCATTGCTGGCCGGTGGCGATGCCGCGCGTCGCGCGCTCGCGCAACGTCTGGGGGCACGCCTGGCACAGGGCCATGACGCCGTCACCCGGCCGCGCCGCTGGCGACTGGTGCAGGCGCTGCCGATCAACGCACAGGGCAAGGTCACCCAGGCGGCACTGGCAGCGCTGTTCCAACCGCTGATGCCGGTGCCGGTCTGGGATCACCGCGATGCGGCCAGCGCTACATTGCGCATGACCCTCGATCCCGCGTTGCGGCCGTTCCTGGGCCACTTCCCGCAGGCGGCGATCCTGCCCGGCGTGGCACAGCTGGACTGGGCGGTACGTTTTGGCCGCCAGGTGTTCGCGATGCCGGCAGTGTTCCTGCGCATGGATGCGGTGAAGTTCCAGCACGTGGCCCGCCCGGGCGATGAGCTGACCCTGCAGCTGGACTGGGATGCCGCACGCAACGTGCTGGCCTTCCGCTACACCTCCAGCCATGGTGTGCATGCCAGCGGCAAGGTGGTTTTCGCCGATGCGGACTGACCCGGCCGGTGCCGGTGCCGCGTTCGCGCCACTGGTGGTGATTCCCGTCTACGACCACGAGCACGCCATCGCGGCGGTGGTCGACGGCGTGCAGGCCGCCGGCCTGCCGTGCCTGCTGGTCGACGATGGCTCGCATGAGGCGTGCGCGGCAGCACTGCGTTCGCTGGCACAGCGCCAGGGGGTCGACCTGCTGCGCCTGGACATCAACCAGGGCAAGGGCGGGGCGATGCTGGCCGGTTTCGCCGAGGCGGCCGCGCGTGGCTACAGCCACGTGCTGCAGATCGATGCCGACGGCCAGCACGACACCCGCGATCTACCGCGCTTCATCGAGGCCGCGCGCGTGCATCCGGATGCGGTGATCTGCGGTATCCCCGCCTACGACGCCAGCGTGCCGAAGGCGCGTCTGTACGGCCGCTACGCCACCCACATCTGGGTCTGGATCAACACGCTGTCGCTGCACCTGCGCGACACCATGTGCGGCTTCCGCGTGTATCCGCTGCCGCCGGTACTGCGCCTGATCGGTGAAGAAACCATCGGCCAGCGCATGGATTTCGATACCGAAGTGATGGTGCGCCTGTACTGGCGGCAGGTGCCGGTCGAGCATCTGGCCACCCGCGTGACCTATCCCTCCGATGGCGTGTCGCACTTCGATGTGTGGCGCGACAACGTGCGCATCAGCCGTATGCATACCCGCCTGTTCTTCGGCATGCTCTGGCGCGCACCGCGCCTGTTGTGGCGCCGCCTGTGGGGGCGGCGCTGAGATGGCTGCCGCGCAGGGTGCCCCGCACTGGGCCGACATCGGCGAATCGACGTCGGTGGCCGGCGTGCTGTTCCTGTGCTGGGTGCACCGCTGGTTCGGGCGCTGGCCGTTCCGCCTGTGCGTGTGGCCGGTGGTGGCCTGCCATTGGCTGGGCAACCGCGTCGGCCGCCAGGCCTCGATGCAGTACCTGCAGCGCCTGCAGGCGCACAGTGGTGCGCTGGGTCGCGCGCCGACCCGGGGTGACAGCCTGCGCCACTTCTTCGCGTTTGCCGACACGATGCTGGACAAGATCCTGGGCCTGGGCGGGCGCTATCCGGCCGAACGCATCCACCTGCATCGCGACCTGGTGCTGGAGAAGATCGCGCGCCGCGAAGGCGGGCTGATCCTCACTGCGCACATCGGCTGCCTGGAACTGTGCCAGGTGCTGGCCGAACAGGTGCCGGGCTTCCGCATCACCGTGCTGGTGCATACCGCGCACGCGCAGCGCTTCAACCGCCTGCTGCAGCGGCTGGACCCACTGGCAGCGGTGGAACTGGTGCAGGTAACCGAAATGGGCCCGGCCACGGCGGTGATGCTGGCCGAGCGCGTGGCGGCGGGTGGCTTCGTCGCCATCGTCGGCGACCGCACGCCGGTGCAGGGCGGCCGCAGCGTCACCGCCGATTTCCTTGGCCACCGCGCGCCGTTCCCGATCGGCGCCTATGTGCTCGCCGCCGCGCTGGGTTGCCCGGTCTACACCATGGCCTGCCTGCACCAGGGCGAGGGCTATCGCGTGGCATTCGAACAGTTCGCCGAACGCATCGTGCTGCCGCGTGGCTCGCGCGACGCCGCACTGGCCGAACAGGCGCAGCGCTTCGCGCGCTGGCTGGAACTCCAGGTCATCCAGTCCCCGTTGGACTGGTTCAATTTCTTCCCCTTCTGGGATCAGGCTCCGCATGACGACTGACGCCGTACCCGTGTGCCGCTTTGGCGATGCACCGTTGACCATCGAAGATGTGGTTGCCCTGGCCCAGCGCCAGTGCGAGGCCGCGCTGAGCGACGCGCCGGCGTTCCGCGCGCACATCCAGCGCGGTGCCGACTTCCTTGATCGCCTGCTGCGCGAGGACGGTGTGATCTACGGTGTGACCACCGGCTATGGCGATTCGTGCACGGTGAACATCCCGCCGGCGCTGGTGGCTGAGCTGCCACACCACCTGTACACCTACCATGGCTGTGGCCTGGGCCGTTACCTGGACCCGGTAGAGACCCGTGCGGTGCTGGCCGCGCGCCTGGCCTCGCTGGTGCGCGGCATGTCCGGTGTCAGCGTGCCGCTGCTGGAAGGCCTGGCCACGCTGCTGCAGCACGACGTGCTGCCGCTGATTCCGGCCGAAGGCTCGGTGGGTGCCAGCGGTGACCTGACGCCGCTGTCGTACGTGGCGGCGGTGCTGTGCGGCGAGCGCGAGGTGCTGCACGACGGTCGCGTGCAGCCGGCGGCCGAGGTGCTGGCGAAGATCGGCATGACCCCGCTGAAGCTGCGGCCGAAGGAAGGCCTGGCGATCATGAACGGTACCGCGGTGATGACCGGCCTGGCCTGCCTGGCCTGGCAGCGCGCCGACTACCTGGCGCGCATGGCCACGCGCCTGACCGCGTTCAACGTGCTGTCCAGCGACGGCAATGCGCACCACTTCGACGAAACCCTGTTCGCAGCCAAGCCGCATCCTGGCCAGGGCCGCATCGCCGCGCGCCTGCGCAGCGACCTGCACAGTGAGCGTCCGCCGCGCAATGAACAGCGCCTGCAGGACCGCTACTCGCTGCGCTGCGCGCCGCATGTGATCGGCGTGCTGGAGGACAGCCTGCCGTTCCTGCGCCAGCTGATCGAAACCGAACTGAACAGCGCCAACGACAACCCGCTGATCGATGCCGACGGCGAGCGCATCCTGCATGGCGGCCACTTCTACGGCGGCCACATCGCGCTGGCGATGGACACCCTGAAGAACACCGTGGCCAACGTTGCCGATCTGCTCGACCGGCAGCTGGCGCTGGTGGTCGATGCCCGTTACAACCATGGCCTGCCGGCCAACCTGTCGGCGGCCACTGGCCCGCGCGCGGCCATCAACCATGGCCTGAAGGCGCTGCAGATCAGCGTGTCGGCCTGGACTGCCGAAGCGCTGAAGCAGACCATGCCGGCCAGTGTGTTCTCGCGTTCCACCGAGTGCCACAACCAGGACAAGGTCAGCATGGGCACCATTGCCGCGCGCGATTGCCTGCGCGTGATCGAGCTGACTGAACAGGTGGTGGCCGCGATGCTGATCGCTGCCCGCCAGGGCCTGGCGCTGCGCGAACGGGTTGGCCTGAACGCGCAGCTGCATGGCAGTCTGGCCGACATGTACGCCGACCTGGGGCAGCGCATCGCCCTGGTTGAAGAAGACCGCGCGCTGGATCGCGAACTGCGGGAACTGCTGGTGGAGATCCGCGCGCAACGTTGGGAGCTGTATGCCGGTGAATGAGGCCATCGAACGGGTTGGCGAGATTGCGTTGACCCCCGCCTTCCATGACTGCGATCCGATGAATGTGGTCTGGCATGGCAACTACTTCAAGTACTTCGAGATCGCGCGCTGCGCGCTGCTCGGCCGCTACGACTACGACTACCCGCAGATGCTTGAATCGGGCTACCTGTGGCCGCTGGTCGATGCGCGGGTGAAGTACGTGCGTCCGTTGCTGTTCAACCAGGCCCTGCGCGTGATCGCGCGCATCGTGGAATGGGAGAACCGGCTGAAGATCGAGTACGAAATTCTCGATGCGCAGAGCGGCCAGGTGCTGACCCGTGCGATGACCATCCAGGTTGCGGTGGACGCGACCAGCAAGGAAATGCTGTACCAGTGCCCGCCGGTACTGTGGGAACGCCTGGGAGTGCCTGCGCCATGAACCGAGCCAACCGTTTTGCGCGCGCACTGCTGTGCGCGTTGCTGCTGCTGGCCGCACCGCTGGTGCAGGCCGCCGACCCCGCCATCGATGCGATTACCCAGGCGGTGGCGCGGCCGGACGTGCTGCGCGGCCAGTTCAGCCAGGAAAAGCAGGTCAGCGGCTTCAAGAACCCGCTGCGCTCGCAGGGCCGGTTCGTGGTCGCGCGCCAGCACGGCGTGATCTGGACCACGCTCAAGCCGTTCCCTTCCGAAGTAGTGGTCACCGCCGACCGCATCCTCAGTCGCCAGCGCGATGGCAGCACCCGTGTCGAGCTCGATGCACGGCAGCAGCCGGCGATGCGTTCGGTGAACGCGATCATGTTCGCGCTGATGAGTGGCGACGTGCAGGCGCTGTCCAGCCAGTTCAACGTGGCGGCCAGCCGTGAAGGACAGGGCTGGCGGCTGCGCCTGACGCCGAAGTCGGCGATGCTGGCCAAGGCTTTCGAATCGCTGACCCTGCAGGGTGACCGCTACGTGCGCCAGGTCGAGATCGTGGAGGCCAACAAGGACCGCACGCAGATCCAGTTCAGCGCATTGAGCGAGACGCCGGCCACGCTCAATGCCGACGAGGCGCGCCGCTTTGAGTGAGGGTGCCGCATCGAACGCACCGGAGCGGTTGCGGCGCTGGTGGCACTTGCTGGGCATTGCCTGGCTGCTGGTGCTGCTGGTGATGGGCGCGCAGCAGTGGCGCCTGTGGAGCCAGCAATCGCGGATCGACACCGACATCCTCGCCCTGCTGCCGCAGGATGCACACGACCGCCTGTTGAGCGATGTCACCCGGCGCATCGCCGATGGCAGTTCGCGGCAGGTGGTGGTGCTGCTGGGCAGCAAGGACGGCGCTGCCGCCAAGCGTGCGCAGGCGGCTTTTGCCGCGGCCATGGCCAAGGACGCCGATCACGCCTTGCTGGTGCCCAGCGGCTCGATCGAAGGCTGGTTCGATGAGGCGCGCGCGTTCTACGCGCCGTACCGTGACCGCCTGCTGACCCCGGCCCAGCGCGAGCAGCTGCAGGGCAGCGAGCCGGGCGCGTTGGCCGAACAGGCGTTGGCCGCGCTGTACGGCCCGATGGGCGCGCCGCGCCTGACCGACTGGCGGCAGGACCCGTTGTCGCTGTGGCCGCAGTGGTGGCAGCAGCAGGCGCAGGGTTCGGGACTGCGGCTGGGTGATGACGGCCTGCTCGAAGCCGAGGACAGGCATTGGGCCGCGCTGCAGTTCGACACGCCGGGTTCGGCGTTCCAGCTCGACGGCGAACGCCATCTTGACGGCCTGCTGGAACGTGCCGGGCAGGCAGCAAAAGCGGCCGCTCCGGATCTGGAGATCCTGCATGCCGGCGTGCCGCTGCATGCCGAAGCGGCCGCGGTGCAGGCCAACCAGGAGATCAACACGATCGGTTGGGGCTCACTGGCGGCGGTACTGCTGCTGGTGTGGCTGGCGTTCCGTTCGCTGCGGCCGATCCTGCTGGTGGCCGCGTCATTGCTGATCGGCTGTGGCGTGGCGCTGGCGGTGACCGTGCTGGTATTCGGCAAGGTGCACGTGCTGACCCTGGTGTTCGGTGCATCGCTGGTGGGCGTGGCCGAGGATTACGGCATCCACTGGTTCGCTTCGCGCCAGGCCGAGCCGGCTGATCGTCGCTGGAAACTGCTGCGGCACCTGCTGCCTGGCCTCTGGCTGGCGCTGCTGACCAGTGCGCTGGCCTACCTGGCATTGGGCCTGGCCCCGTTCCCGGGCCTGCGCCAGATGGCGCTGTTCTCAGTGGTCGGCCTGGCTGCCGCCTTCCTTACGGTGATCTTCTGGTTCCCGTGGCTGGATGGCGGTGAGATCCGCCAGACCCGTTTCTCGCAGTGGCTGGGCAACACGCTGGAGCGCTTCCCGCGGTTGCATGGCCGTCGCCCGGTGACGGTGTTCGTGGTGATCACGCTGGCGCTGTCTGCCATCGGCATCGCCCGCCTGCACAGCAACGACGACCTGCGCAGCCTGCAGTCTTCGCCGCCGGCGCTGATGGCGCAGCAGATCCGCCTGAGCCAGCTGCTGGGCATGCCCAGCCCGGCGCAGTTCTACCTGGTGCAGGGTGCGGACGCCGCGCAGCTGCTGCAGCGTGAGGAAGCGCTGACCGAACGCCTGCGTGTGCTGGCCAACGACAAGCGCATTGGTGGCTACCGCGCGATCAGCGACTGGCTGCCGTCGCCGGCACGCCAGCAGGCCGATGCCGCGCTGACCGCGAAGGTGGAACCGGGCGTGCTGGATGCGGTGTCCGAGGCGGTCGGCGAACCGCTGCCGCGCCCGGACTTCGCCGCGAAGGCACTGACCGCAGAGGCGTTCCTGGCCTCGCCGGCGTCGCAGCCGTTCCGTCATCTGTGGGTGGGTGAGGTCGGTGGGCAGATGATCAGCGTGGTGATGGTCGATGACCTGTCGCGCGCCGATGCGCTGGCCACCCTGCAGGGCGCGGCCGAAGGCCTGCCGGGCGTGCGCTGGGTGGATCGCACCGCCGACTTCTCCATGCTGCTGGGCCACTACCGCAAGCTGATGGGCGGGCTGCTGCTGGTCGGCATCGTGCTGGTGTTCGGCGCGCTGTGGCTGCGCTACCGCCGCCAGGCCTGGCGCGTGTTTGCGCCGACCCTGATTGCCGGTGCGCTGACCCTGGGCCTGCTGGGCCTGTTCGGCCAGCCGCTGCAGCTGTTCAACGTACTGGCACTGATGCTGCTGCTGGGCATGGGCATCGACTACGGCATCTTCCTGATCGAGCACCGTGGCGATGCCAGCGCCTGGCTGGCGGTGTGCGTGGGCGCGGCCAGCACCTGGTTGTCGTTCGGCCTGCTGGGCCTGTCGCAGACCCCGGCGCTGCGCGCGTTCGGCCTGACCCTGCTGTTCGGCATCGGCCTGGTCTGGCTGATCTCGCCGCTGTTCAGGCCGCCGCCGCACGACCTGCCGTCGGCCTGAGCCTGTTTCCCGACTTCCTTCTTTCCACTTGATCGAGCAACAAGGACGCACCGATGAATACTGCTGTGGATGCTGTCGAACGTACTGAAATCCTGATCATCGGTGCGGGCCCGGCCGGCTCGGTGGCCGCCGCGATGCTGCGCCAGCAGGGTCGCCAGGTGCTGATGCTGGAGCGTCAGCAGTTCCCGCGCTTCTCGATCGGTGAAAGCCTGCTGCCGCAAAGCATGGAGTACATCGAAGCGGCAGGCCTGCTGCAGGACGTGGTCGAGGCCGGGTTCCAGCACAAGAACGGCGCCGCTTTCGTGCATGGCGAGGCGCGTACCGCGTTCGACTTCAGGAAGAAGTTCTCGCCGGGTTGGGGTACCACCTACCAGGTGCAGCGCGCCGACTTCGACAACGTGCTGGCGCGCGGTGCCGAGCGCATGGGCACTACGCTGCGCTTCGGCGATGAAGTGCTTGCGGTCGAGCCGGGCGAGCATCCGGCGGTGACCGTGCGTCGTCCGGATGGCAGCGAGTACCGCATCGAGGCCGATTTCATCCTCGACGCCTCCGGCTTCGCGCGCCTGCTGCCGCGCCTGCTGCAGCTGGAATCGCCGTCCAACTTCCCGGTGCGCGGGGCGATCTTCTGCCACGTGCGCGACAACATTCCGGCCGAAGCGGACTTCGATCGCAACAAGATCCTGATCACCACCCATCCCGAGCACATCGACGTCTGGTACTGGACGATCCCGTTCTCCAACGGCTGCTGCTCGCTGGGCGTGGTCGCCGAGCCGTCGTTCTTCGAGCGCTACGAAGGCGACGACCTGCAGAAGCTGCAGGCCATCGTCGGCGAGGACCCCAACCTGACCCGGCTGCTGGCCAACGCCGAATGGGCGGTGCTGCCGGTGCGGCGGATCACCGGTTACTCGGCCAATGTCAGTTCGCTGTGGGGCCGGGGCTACGCCCTGCTGGGCAATGCCGGCGAGTTCCTCGACCCGGTGTTCTCCTCCGGCGTCACCATCGCCTTCAAGTCCGCGCAGCTGGCCAGCGAGTGCCTGGCGCGCCGCTATGCCGGCGAAACCGTCGACTGGGAAGCCGACTTCTCGATCCCGCTGCGCGCCGGTGTGAAGACCTTCCGCCGCTTCGTCGAAAGCTGGTACGAAGGCGGTTTCCAGAAGATCATCTACCACCCGCAGCAGCAGCCTGAAGTGCGCGACATGATCAGCTCCATCCTGGCCGGCTACGCCTGGGACACCAACAACCCGTACGTGGCCGACGAAAGCGGCCGCCGCATGCGCGTGCTGGAGCAGCTGTGCAGCGCCTGATCGCCCGTACTGCAGCGCTGTTGCTGTGCCTGCTGCTGGCCGCGTGTGCCGGCCGCATGCCCAAGCCATTGGTGGAGCTGCCGCCGCTGCGCCTGTCACCGGCCAGCCTGCCGGCGCCGCTGGCGCTGCAGCAGCAGCTGCATTTCCGCTTCGGCACGCATGAGCGCGACCTGGATGCTCTGCTGGAAGCCGATGCGCAGCAGGTGCAGCTGGCGGTGCAGGCGATGGGCCAGACCGGCGTGCGCCTGCAGTGGGACGGCCAGCAGCTGACCCAGCAGCGCGCGCCGTGGCTGCCGCCGCAGGTGCGTGCCGAGCGCGTACTGGATGACCTGCAGTTCGCGCTGTGGCCGACCGCGGCCATCGCCGCCGCGTTGCCGGCAGGTTGGCAGGTCAGCGATGACGGCCATCAGCGCAGCCTGTCGCGCGACGGCACGGTGTGGCTGCAGCTGCAGCGCCTGGACGATGGCAGTGTGCAGTTGGACAACCGCGCCGAAGGCTACGCGCTGCGCATCGAATCGATCGACATGGCCGGGCCGGACCGATGAGTGCACCGATCTACCTGAACGACCTGGGCGTGGTCTGTGCGCTCGGCGATGGCCGCGCCGCGGTGGCCTCGGCCATGTTCGCCGATGTGCCGGGCGGCCTCAGCGACAACGACAGCCTGCTGCCGGGGCGCACCCTGGCACTGGGCGAAGTGCGCACGCCGCTGCCGGCGCTGGAGGACCTGCCGGTGCCCCTGCGCGGGCGCAACAACGCGCTACTGGACGTGGCACTGGCGCAGATCGCACCGGCAGTGGCCGCCGCGATCGCCCGCCATGGCGCCGAGCGCGTGGCGGTGGTGCTGGGCACCAGCACCTCGGGCATCGGTGAATCCGAGCAGGCCCTGCGCAGCCACGCCGAGCAGGGCCAGTGGCCGACCGGGTTCGACTATGCCCAGCAGGAAATGGGCACCGCCGCGCAGTTCGTGCGCCAGCGCAGCGGCGCGCAGGGGCCGGCATGGACCCTGTCCACCGCCTGTTCGTCCAGCGCCAAGGCGCTGATGTCGGCCGCGCGCATGCTGCGCGCCGGCATCGTCGATGCGGTGATTGCCGGCGGTGCCGATTCGCTGTGCCGCTTCACCGTGGCCGGCTTCAGCGCGTTGGAATCGGTGTCGGCCCTGCGCTGCAATCCGTTCTCGCAGCACCGCGCCGGCATCAACATCGGCGAGGGCGCCGCGCTGTTCCTGCTTACCCGCGAGCCGGGTCCGGTGTGCCTGGCCGGGTGGGGCGAATCGGCTGATGCCCATCACATGTCGGCGCCGGATCCGCAGGGGCTGGGCGCCATCGACGCGCTGCAGCAGGCACTGCTGCGTGCGGGCTGGGGCGCCGACGAAGTGGACTACGTGAACCTGCATGGCACCGCCACCGGGCACAACGATGCGATGGAAAGCCTGGCGGTCTCGCAGGTGCTGGGCAATGGCGTACCGGCCAGCTCCACCAAGCCGTTGACCGGCCATACGCTGGGCGCTTCGGGTGCGATCGAGGCAGCGCTGTGCTGGATCCTGCTGGCCGAGAACCCGCAGCAGCAGCTGCCACCGCACTGGTGGGACGGCGTGGCCGACCCCGCACTGCCGGTGCTGCCGCTGGTCGCGCCGGGCTCCCGCCTGGCGCAGGCGCCGCGGCGGGTGCTGAGCAATTCGTTCGCCTTCGGCGGCAGCAATGCCGTGCTGGCGCTGGAGCGCCGATGAACACCCTGTACGCGATCGAGGACGTGGTGCCGCACCGTCAGGACATGTGCCTGCTGGAGCGCATCACGCAGTGGGACCAGGAGGCCATCGAGGCCGAACTGGTGGTGCCCGAAGCCGGGCTGTTCGTGGAGAACGGCGAAGTGCCGGCGTGGGTCGGCATCGAATACATGGCGCAGGCCATCGCGGCCTGGGCCGGTTGCCGTGCACGTGCGGCCGGCAATCCGCCGCAGCTCGGCTTCCTGCTTGGCAGCCGGCGCTACAGCAGCCGCTGCAGCGGCTTTCCCAGTGGCACCCGGCTGCGCGTACAGGCGCGCTGCGAGCTGTTGGGCGACAATGGATTGGGGATGTTCGCCTGCCGCATCCTGGCGGGCGAGGACGAATGGGCGACAGCCAACGTGTCGGTGTTCGAGCCGGCCGACGCGATGGCCTATCTGGAGAGTGGACAGGCATGACAGGGAATCGAAGTGTGCTGGTGACCGGCGCCAGCCGGGGCATCGGCCGGGCCATTGCGCTGCGCATCGCGCGCGATGGCTTCGACGTGGTGGTGCATTGCCGCAGCCGCCTGGAAGAAGCACAGGCCGTGGTGGCCGAGATCCAGGCCTTGGGCCAGCAGGCCCGCGTGCTGGCGTTCGACGTAGCCGACCGCGAGGCCGCACGCGCGGCGCTGGAGGCCGATGTCGAAGCGCACGGCGCGTACTACGGCGTGGTCTGCAACGCCGGCATCGCCCGTGATGGCGCCTTCCCGGCGCTGTCGGCGGACGATTGGGACCAGGTGATCCACACCAATCTGGATGGCTTCTACAACGTACTGCATCCGTTGATCATGCCGATGGTGCGGCGGCGCAAGCCCGGTCGCATCGTCACCCTGTCGTCGGTGTCCGGCCTGGCCGGCAACCGCGGGCAGGTCAACTACAGCGCCGCCAAGGCCGGCATCATCGGTGCCACCAAGGCGCTGGCACTGGAACTGGCCAGCCGCCAGATCACCGTCAACTGCGTGGCCCCGGGCCTGATCGAGACCGAAATGCTCAACGATGAAGTGATCGAACACGCGCTCAAGCTGATTCCCGCCGGCCGCGTCGGTCGTCCCGACGAAGTGGCGGCCACGGTGGCGTTCCTGCTGTCCGAGCCGGCCGGCTACATCACCCGCCAGGTGATCTCGGTGAACGGAGGCATGCTCTGATGGCTGCCGATCGTCGCGTGGTGGTCACCGGTGCCGCTGCCATCAGTCCGCTCGGCCACGACTGGCCCACCATCGAAGCGCACCTGCGCAGCTGCCGCAATGCCGTGCGCACGATGCCCGAATGGGATGTCTACGCTGGCCTGAACACCAAGCTGGCCGCGCCGGCGCAGGACTTCGAGCTGCCGCCGAACTACAACCGCAAGACCACCCGCTCGATGGGCAAGGTCGCGATCATGTCGGTGCGCGCCACCGAGGTGGCACTGCGCGAGGCTGGCCTGCACGAGCACCCGGTGCTGCGCAGTGGCCGTACCGGCGTGGCCTACGGCTCGTCCTCGGGCAGCCACGAGGCCACCGGCGAATTCGGGCGCATGCTCAACGAATTCACCACCGAAGGCATCAGTGCCACCACCTACCTGAAGATGATGAGCCACACCGCGCCGGTCAACATCGGTGTGTTCTTTGGTTTGTCCGGACGCGTCTACACCACCTCCAGTGCCTGCACCTCGGGCAGCCAGGGCGTGGGCGCGGCCTATGAGGCCATCCGCAGCGGCAAGCAGACGGTGATGGTGGCCGGCGGTGCCGAGCAGCTCGATGCCACCGCCGCGGCGGTGTTCGACACCCTGTTCGCCACCAGCGTGCGCAACGATGCACCACAGACCACCCCGCGCCCGTTCGATGCCGGCCGTGATGGCCTGGTGCTGGGCGAGGGCGCCTGCACGCTGATCCTGGAAGACCTGGAGCACGCGCAGGCGCGTGGCGCCACCATCCTTGCCGAGGTGGTCGGCTACGGCACCAACAGCGATGGCCAGCACGTCACCCAGCCCAGTGCCGACACCATGGCCCAGGCCATGCGCCTGGCGCTGGAGGATGCCGGGCTGGACGCGGCGCAGATCGACTACGTCAACGCCCACGGCACCGCCACCGACCACGGTGACATCGCCGAGACCCAGGCGACCGCGCAGGTGTTCGGCAGCCGCATCCCGATCAGCTCGCTGAAGAGCTATGTCGGCCACATGCTGGGTGCCTGCGGCGCGTTCGAGGCCTGGCTGAGCATCGAGATGATGCGCGCCGGCTGGTTCGCGCCCACCCTGAACCTGGCCGAGGTCGATCCGCGCTGTGGCCAGCTCGACTTCATCACCGGGCAGGGCCGCGAACTGCAGGCCGAATACGTGATGAGCAACAACTTCGCCTTCGGCGGCATCAACACCTCGCTGGTGTTCCGCCGCTGGCGCGAGTGATCCACCGCTTCACTGCACTGTTTCCGCTACCCACCCGCACCCTCGACAAGGAGATGTTCCGATGCGCCGCACCCTGATGATCGCCACGGCCACCGCGCTGCTGGCCCTGACCTCCACCGCCTCCGCCCGCGATACCCGCGTCGAGCAGTCCCTGCAGGAGCTGGTCAGCTCGCAGGCTGCCAAGGACGCCGGCATCGACGGCAGCGTGCGCTTCTACCTGGCGGGACAGCCGGTGAGCGTGCAGCAGCGCCTGGGCGAAGACGTGACCAACAAGAAGACCAACGCCGCCAACAAGAGCGACGCGGAGGCCTGCCGCTGGGTTGCGCTGTCGGCGCTGCGCGCGCTGCAGGACGGCGCCAGGTCGCGCGGCGCCAACGCGGTGGTCGACATCGTCAGCTATTACAAGAAGAACGAGTTCAAGAGCACGACCAACTACGAGTGCTGGGCCGGCACCTTCGTCGCCGGTGTGGCGCTGAAGGGCACCTACGCCAAGGTCAAGTAAGCGACCGTGCGGCGGCGGCGCTGCCTGAACGCCGCCGCCACATTGCTGAACCCCGCTGGGGAAACGCCGTCGATCACGCCGCCATCGTCGGCTGACGGCTTTCCCCGGTGTCGGCTTTCCGACACAATCATGGCTCTTCCCGGGTTATTGTCCCGCGGACATGCACGCCTACGTCTATAAAAGCCAACTCAAGCCCGACACCTACGTCTACGTTCCCCGACGCGATGATTTCAGCGCGCTGCCCGCGCCGCTGCTCACCTCGCTGGGTGCGCTCACCTTCGTCCTGGACGTGGCCCTGGATGCCCAGCGCCGCCTGGCCCAGGCCGATCCGGACAAGGTCCGCAGCGAAATGAGCGAACGCGGGTTCTACCTGCAGGTGCCGCCGTCGGTGGCCAGTCTGATGCCGCGGCACTATGACTGACGCCTCCCGTCCGCGCGTCCTGTCGATCGCCTTCGCCGTTGGCGCCGTACTGGCGTTGGGCGCTGCCGTGGGTGGCGTTCCAGGTGCGATCCTCGCCGCCCTGGCGCAGCCCGCGTTCGCGCTGGGTGTGTCGTGGTGGCGTCGCAGCCGCGCGCTGCTGCCGCTGAAGGTCGTCGCGCGCCAGGACCTGCCGGCGCTGCTGGCGTTGTGGGCGGCCGCACCGCTGCTGCTGGCGCTGCTGCTGGCCTGGCCGCTGGCGGCGCTGCGCGACAGCGGCAGCCTGGCCGCGGTGCTGGGCCTGAGCGTGCTGGTCAGTGCCGGCCTGCTGGCGGCATGGCGTACCTGGCCGTTGTGGAACGATGTTGAACGCCTGGACGGCAGCCTGGCCCAGCATTGGCAGGCGCTGGCCGGGCGCGACCTGACCGCGTGGCGTGGCCTGGGCGTGGCCGCGCTGGTGATTGCGCTGTCCGCACTGGTGGTGCTGCCGGCCTGGCCGGGCCTGCTGCCGGAAAGCGCGCGCTGGCCTGCCGCGCTGGCGGTGGTGGTGCTGTCGCCACTGCTGCACCTGCTGCTGCAGCGGGTGGCGCCAGCGCCGCTGGTGTCGCTGCGCTCGAGTCCGTTGACCGCGGCCAGCAGCGAGCGCGAACCGATGTTCGCTGCCGCCACCGAAACCGCGCCGCTGGAGGCGATGGCGCCGCAGGAGCTGACCCCGGCCCTGTATGAAGCCGCCCGCCAGGGCCGCATCGACCGTGGCCTGCAGCTGCTGCAGGCCGGTGCCGATCCCTATGCGCTGCCCGACCCCAACTGGCGCGACCAGCGCAGCCTGGCCGTACTGGCCGCAGTGCTGCCGGACCTGCGCCTGCTGCGCGAGCTGATTGCCCGCGGCGTCGACGTGAATGCGCCGCACCGGGGCATGACCCCGCTGCTGGCCGCCACCCGTGACAGCTGGCATGGCCGCCCCGAAGCGGTGATGACCCTGCTCGCCAACGGCGCCGATTCGCGTGCCACCGACAGCGATGGCAACACCCCGCTGCACCATGCTGCGCGCAGCTCCGACCCGGGTGTGGCCGCGCTGCTGCGTGATGCCGCAGCCGAAGTCGACGCACTGAACCACGATGGCTGGTCGCCGTTGGCGGTGGCCTGCCAGGTCGGCAACTGGCGCCTGGCGCGGTTCCTGCTCGAACGCGGTGCACGCAGCGAGCCGGCCGAAGGCACCCCGGTGCTGCTGGCTGCCGCCGCCACCGAAGACGACGATCCGGCCGGCGTGCAGCTGCTGCTCAAGCACAAGGCGCGGGCCGACGCGCGTGATCGCCAGCGCCGCAGCGCGCTGCATGAGGCCGCACTGGCTGGCCACGTCGAGATCATCGGCGTGCTGCTGGGTGCCGGCGCCAATCTGGAAGCGCGCGATGCGCTGGGCCGTACGCCGTGGCTGGAAGCGGCCCGTGCCGGTCGCGCTGCCGTGATCGAGCATCTGCTGCCGCACAAGCCAGACCTGGTCGCGGTGGATGGCGAAGGCCGCAACGCGGTGCAGCTGGCAGCGATGGCCGAAGATGTCTCGCCGCTGCTGATCAAGCGCCTGGTTGAACTGGGCATCGCCGCCGATGCCACCGATCCGGTCGGCCGCCGTGCGGTGGACTACGCCGCCGAAGCCGGTCGTTGGGCGATCGTGGCCCTGCTGGACCCGTCCTATCCGTTGCCGGCTGCGGTCAGCGATGGCCTGGCCGAGCGCGGCGAAGCGGCCAGCGCCAGCGGCCTGCTGCCGGACCGCCCGCCGTTGACCCTGCTGCGCGAGGCACTGGGCTTCGGCAACACCGATGGCATGGCGGCGCTGGCCAAGCTGTGCCAGCCGGAAGAACTGGGTGGCCTGCTGCTCGATCCGGAACTGGCACTGGAGCCGCGTGCGGTCGACTGGCTGCTCGGCCACGGCGCCGATCCCTATGTGCGTGACGCCTGCGCCGACACGCCGATGTTCGCGCTGCTGTCGCGCGGCATCGACGCGGTGCCTGCGCTGCAGGTGATGCTGCAGCGGGGCCTGTCCCCGGCCGGACGCGGTGGCCTGGCGCGCTTCCTGGCCGCCTGTGCGCAGCACGACCAGGCCGCCCGTGGCCTGGAACAGCTGGCACTGGAGCTGCTGGAACGTGGCGCCGATCCGTTCGCGGCCTCGCCGGCGGGTGATCCGCCGCTGTCGCTGGCGGTGCGTCTGGGCTGGCTGCGCCTGCAGCAGGCCCTGCTCAAGGCCGGTGTCGATCGCGAAGCACGCGACAGCCACGGCATGACCGCACTGCACCTGGCCACCGCATTGGCCCGCGAAGGCGCGCTGAAGCTGCTGGTGCAGCACGGCGCCTCGCCGGAAGCACGTGCCGCCGACGGCCAGACGCCGCTGGGTGTGGCGCTGTCGATCGGTCGCCGTGACCTGGCCGACTGGCTGGACTGGCGGGTGTGGCCGTTGCCGCGCCGTACCCTGCGCGAGGCCGATCTGCCGGCCGCCGCGATGGCCGGTGACGTGGATGCGGTGCGTCGCCTGATCGATCTGGGCTTCGCCGTTGATGCGGTCGATGCACAGGGCTGCACCGCGCTGCTGCGTGCGGCCGGTGGTGGCCATCTGGCGGTGACCGACCTGCTGCTGGCGCGTGGCGCCGATCCGCAGCACGCTGCGGCCAGTGGTGCGACGCCGCTGTCGGCGGCGGTCAGCATGCGCCAGGTGGATATCGTGTCGGCCCTGCTCGATGCCGGCGCCAAGCTGGAACACCGCCTGCCGGGCGGCGTGACCGTGCTGATGCTGGCCTCGGCGCTGGGCCTGCCGGACATCGTCGCGCGCCTGCTCACCGCCGGTGCCGACGTGCATGCCGGTGACGCGCAGCAGCTGGGGCCGCTGCATTGCGCTGCCCTGTACGGCTTCAGTGCGCGCGATCGCTCGCGCCTGCTGGCCCTGCTCGACACCCTGCTGCTGGCCGGTGCCGAACCGGACCAGGCCGCTGCCGGTTCGGTCACGCCGCTGCTGCTGCTGCTGGGCGCACGCGCCGAGCCGGGTACCGCGTGCGACGAGCAGGTGGTGATGGCGGCGGTGGAGCGCCTGCTGGACGAGGACGTCAGCCTGGACGTGCGTGATCCGCGCGGCTTCGGCCCGCTGCATCTGGCCGCGCTGCACGGCCTGCCACTGCTGGTGCAGCGCCTGCTGCGCGCCGGTGCCGATCCGGAAGTGCGCGACAGCCTCAACCGCAGCCCGCGCGAGATCGCGGTGATGCGCGGCTTCATCGACGTTGCTGGCGAGTTCGAACCGCGCGTGCCGGGCGTTTCGTCGATGGCGCGGTTCCTGCGCGACAACGGCTGACAGGCCGGGGTCGGATCCCTTTCCAAGGGAAAGGGCTCTGACCCCGACACCGCGCTGCCGGAATCTGCTGCGGCCGGCGCTACCGGGTCCACCATTGATCGGGTGGGTGCCGTCAGCGCTCCTTGTCGCCGTCGCTTTCCGCGTCGGCCTCGAACAGGTGCATCAGGTCGTTGCGTGCATCGCGCGAGGTCTGGATCACCGCGGCCTCGTCGTCGTAGACCAGGTACTGATCGCGCAGCAGCTGTTCGTCGTGTTCGCGGAAACGCTGCACATGCCGTTCGGCCACGTTCGGTGCAACGCCGAGCGCGGTCAGCACGCGCCCGCTCATTTCCAGACTGGTGCCGAATACTTCGCGGAACGGCTCGGCCGACATGTCCATCAGGCGCCAGGCATGCTGGCGGTTGCGTGCACGCGCCAGCACTGTCGCGTCCGGGTACAGCCGGCGCACCATGCGCACCGCGCGCAGGTTGGTTTCCGGGTCGTCCACGGTGATCACGAACACATCGATGTGCTCGCCGCCGGCCGCGCGCAGCATCTCCGGCCGGGTCGGGTCGCCGTAGTACAGCTGGTTGCCGAAGCGGCGCAGGTCGGCCACGGTGTCCGGGTTCGCCTCCAGCGCCACGAACGGCACCTTCTGCGCGGTCAACAGGCGCGCGATCACCTGGCCGAAGCGGCCCATGCCGGCGATCAGCACCTTGGGCCGGTTGTCCGGCGCTACCTTGTCAGCCTCGGCCGCCTGGCGCGGTGGGGCCTTTTCCTGGCCGAGCAGCTTGAGCAGCGCGATCATCAGCAGCGGCGTGATCGCCATCGACAGGCCGACGATCGCCACCAGCCGGTCATGGTTGGCGTTGCCCAGCAGGTGCGCGCGCTGCGCTTCGTTGAACACCACGAAGGCGAACTCGCCACCCAGCCACAGCACGCTGCCCAGCAGCAACGACTGCCGTGAACTGAGCCTGGCGATGCGCCCGATCACGTACAGCAGGCCGAACTTGACCACCAGCAGGATCGCCACGCCCGCCGCGATCAGCCAGGGCTCGGCGGCGATGCGGTCGAGGTCGATGCCCATGCCCACCGCGATGAAGAACAGGCCCAGCAGCAGGCCCTTGAACGGCTCGATCTGTGCTTCCAGCTCGTGCCGGAACTCCGAATCGGACAGCAGCACCCCGGCCAGGAAGGCGCCCAGGCTGGGGCTGAGGCCGGCTTCCTGCATGAACCAGGCGGTACCCAGCACCACCAGCAGGGCGGTGGCGGTGAACACTTCCGGGCTGCGGGTGCGCGCGATGATGCTGAACACCTTGCGCAGCACCGGTCGCCCGCACAGGATCACCACCGCCAGCGCACCCAGCGCCACCATCGCATCCTCGATGCGCAGGGTCTCGTTCTTCACCCCGCCCAGCAGCGGGATGGCCGCCAGCAGCGGGATCGCGATCAGGTCCTGGAACAGCAGGATGGCAAAACCCAGCCGGCCATGGTCGCTGTTGATCGCCTTGTGCTCGGACAGCAGCTGCAGGCCCACCGCGGTGGATGACAGCGCCAGCGCCACGCCCACCACCAGCGCGCTCTTCCACTGGAAGTGATCGAGCAGCAGCAATCCCCCCAGCACCAGCCCGGACAGCGCCACCTGTGCCGCACCGGCGCCGAACACCGAGCGCCGCATCACCTTCAGGCGTGCCGGCGACAGTTCCAGACCGATCACGAACAGCAGCATCACCACGCCGATCTCAGCGGCGCCGAGGATGCGGTCGGCGTCCTGCACGAAGCCCAGCCCGTCCGGGCCCAGCACCACGCCGGCCGCCAGGTAGCCCAGCACCGCGCCGAAGCCGAATTTCTTGAACACCGGCACGGCGATGACCGCCGCCAGCAGCAGCACCAGGGCCAGTTCCAGACCACCGCTATGCATGGGAATACCTGGTCATCGGGGGAGCCCGCTGTGCGTCCGTTCGGGTGGGGGAGGGCGTGGTGAGCACCACCGCGACATTATGCGCGCCGGTCTGTGTACGCACGAGAACAACCGGCCGGGCGTCGGTGCGGGGCTGCCGGGTTGACCTGCATGGCCCGCGGGTCCAGACTGCCCGCCGCTGGCGGCGCGTCCGTCGGCATACGCATCCCGGAGTCCCCAACCCATGTCCAGCGACAGTAGAAGTCGACCTCGTTCGACGCCAGCGATGGCCACCGCCTGACATCGGGACGGTTTGCCTGCGTTGGCGTTGCGCGAGGTCGCACCCCCACAAGGCAAAACCGATGAACCAGAAGCAATTGCTGCGCCAGGTGGCCGATGCCGCCGCACTGGCCGCACCGCTGGCGAACTACAACACCGCCGACGCGGTGGAATTCCTCAACACGCTGGAACTGACCCGCGCCGCGGAAACGCTGGCTGCGCTGCAGTTGCCGCGTGCAGTGAAGATGCTCGAAGCGCCGGAGCTGCATCGCAGCGGTGAGCTGGTGGCCGCGCTGCCACCGGCGCGGGCTGCGGCGCTGCTGGGCCTGATGGCCGACGACCGGGCCACCGACATCGTCCACGAGCTGGACGAAGAAGAGCGCGCGCGGCTGATCCCACTGCTGGGCACCGACGCCCGCCAGGCCATCCAGAAGCTGCTCAGCTACCCGCCGAACACCGCTGGCGCGCTGATGACCACCGAGTACGTGGCGGTGCCTGCCAGCTGGACCGTGGCGCAGACCCTGCAGCACATCCGCCAGGTCGAGCGCACCCGCGAGACGGTGTACGCGATCTACGTGCTGGAGCCGGCCAGCCAGCAGCTGCAGCAGGTGGTGACCATGCGCCGGCTGATCACCGGCCTGCCCGAGGAATCGATCCTGGACGTGGCCCAGGTCAATCCGCCGGTGACCGTGGATGCGCTGATGGACCAGGAAGAAGTGGCACGGCTGATCCGCCGCCACGACCTGCTGGCGATCCCGGTGGTCGACGCGCAGCAGCAGATGCTCGGCATCGTCACCGTGGACGACGTGCTTGATGCGCTGATCGAGGAATCCACCGAGGACGCGCACAAGTTCGGCGGCATGGAAGCGCTGGACAAGCCCTATATGCAGATCGGCTTCTTCGAGATGCTGCGCAAGCGCGCCGGTTGGTTGAGCGTGCTGTTCCTGGGTGAGATGCTGACCGCCAGCGCGATGCAGCACTACGAAGACGAACTGGCACGCGCGGTGGTGCTGACCCTGTTCATCCCGCTGATCATGAGCTCGGGTGGCAACTCCGGCTCGCAGGCCACCTCGCTGCTGATCCGCAGCCTGGCGCTGCGCGAACTGCGCCTGCGCAACTGGTGGAAGGTGGCCCTGCGCGAAATCCCGACCGGCATGGTGCTGGGCGCCATCCTCGGCTGCCTGGCCATCGTGCGCATCGTGATCTGGCAGCTGGGTGGCCTGCATGACTACGGCGAGCACTGGATCCTGCTGGCGATCACCATCGGCGCCGCGCTGGTCGGCATCGTCACCTTCGGTTCGCTGTCCGGCTCGATGCTGCCCTTCATCCTGAAGCGGCTCGGCTTCGACCCGGCCAGCGCTTCGGCGCCGTTCGTGGCCACCCTGGTGGACGTGACCGGCCTGGTGATCTACTTCAGCATCGCCGCGATGATCCTGCACGGCACGCTGCTGTAAGCCGGAACCACTGTGCTCCGGTAGGTGCCGACCTTGGTCGGCACGCAGGGGTCAGAGCCCATCGCTGTGCGAAGGGATCCGACCCCGGAGACCGGAGGCTTGCGCTGGATCATGCGCCCGATGCGCTGGTGCGTGTACCGTAGGCGCATGAGTACCTACCACCTGCAGTCCGTGTTCCGTCCGCAGTCGGTCGCGGTGATCGGCGGCAGCCCGCGCGAGCGCTCGGCCGGGCGCGCGGTGATGCGCAACCTGCGCGGCACCGGCTTCCCCGGCAAGGTGGCGTGGATCAATCCGCGGCATGCCGAGATCGATGGCATCCGCACGGTCAAGCGCTTGAAGGACCTGGACTGGGTGCCCGACCTGGTGGTGATCACCGCACCGGCGGCGATCGTGCCGCAGGTGGTGCGCACCGCCGCCGAACGTGGCGTGCAGGCGGCGATCATCCTCACCGCGCACCTGGGCGAAGGCCCGGGGTCGTTGTCGGAACAGGTGGAAACGGTAGCGCGCAAGCATGGCCTGCGCATCCTGGGCCCGCACTGCCTGGGTGTGATCGCACCGCATGCGCGGCTCAATGCCAGCATCGCCGCGCACTTCCCGCAGGCCGGCGACCTCGCGCTGATCTCCGAATCCTCGGCCATTGCCGCCGCGCTGGTGGAATGGGGCGTGGCGCGCTCGGTCGGCTTTTCTGCCGTGGTGTCGCTGGGCGACACGATGGACGTCGACTTCGGCGATCTGCTCGACTACTTCGCCACCGACTACCGCACTCGAGCCATCCTGCTCTACGTCGAGCAGATCAAGGACGCGCGCAAGTTCATGTCGGCCGCGCGTGCTGCGGCCCGCGCCAAGCCGGTGGTGGTGGTGAAGTCCGGCCGCGCCGAGCGTGTGCAGCCGGGCAGCCGCGATACCCATGTGCAGGCCCTGGCCCGCGCCGATGATGTGTACGGCGCGGCCTTCAACCGCGCCGGCCTGCTGCGCGTGGGGGCGCTGGACGAACTGTTCACCGCCGCCGAGTCGCTGGGTCGGTTGGGGACGTTCCCCGGTCGCCGCCTGGCCATCCTCAGCAACGGTGGTGGCGTGGGTCGCCTTGCGGTGGACCAGTTGATCGCGCTGCGCGGCACGCTGGCCAACCTGTCCGACAGCACCGTCGAGAAACTCGACGCGGTGCTGCCGCAGGGCTGGTCGCGCAGCAATCCGGTCGACATCGTGGTCGACGCCGATGGTGATCGCTATGCCGCGGCCATCGAAGCGCTGCTGGCCGACAACGAGAATGACGCGGTGATGGTGGTGAACGTGCCGACCGCGTTCACCTCATCGGCGGACGCCGCGCAAGCGCTCACCCGCACGCTCGGCCTGCGCCCGCGCCATCATCGCGACAAGCCGGTGTTCGCGGTGTGGCTGGGCAACGACGACCAGGCTACCGCCACGCTCAACGCGGCACGGGTGCCGACCTATCCGACCGAGGCCGAAGCCGTACGTGGCTTCCAGCACCTGGTGCGCTACCGCGAAGCGCAGAACGCGTTGATGGAAACGCCGCCCAGCCTGCCGCAGGACTTCAGCGTCGACACGGCCGCCGCGCGCACGCTGGTTGATGCCGCACTGGCCAACGGCCAGCAGTGGCTGGACCCGCTGGCCACCCATGAACTGCTAAAGGCCTATGGCATTCCCTCCGCGCCGGTGATGCATGCGCGCGATGCGCACGAGGCGATGGATCTGGCGCAGCCGCTGCTGGAGCGCGGTGCCACGGTCGCACTGAAGATTCTCTCGCCGGATATTCCGCACAAGTCGGAAGTGGATGGCGTGCGCCTGAACCTGTCCACGCTGCCGGCGGTGCAGAGCGCGGCCAACGCGATCCTGTCGCGCGCACGCCAGCTGCGGCCGGATGCACGCATCGATGGCCTGCTGGTACAGCCGACCATCGTCCGCCCGAAGGCGCGCGAGTTGATTGTCGGCATCGCCGATGACGCGACGTTCGGTCCGGTGATTGTGGTCGGTCGCGGCGGCACTGCCGTCGAAGTGATCAACGACAAGGCGCTGGCGCTGCCGCCGCTGGACCTGCGCCTGGCCCACGAGCTGATCGGCCAGACCCGCGCTTCGCGCATCCTCAAGGCTTACGGTGACGTGCCGGCGGCTGACGAGCGCGCACTGGCGCTGGCGCTGGTGAAGCTGGCACAACTGGCCGCCGACATTCCCGAAGTGCGCACGCTGGACATCAACCCGCTGCTGGTCGACGGCAAGGGCATCCTCGCCCTTGACGCCCGCGTGGCGGTGGCGCCGTCGCGCATCCTGCACAAGGGCCGCGGCCACCCGCGTTTCTCGGTGTTCCCATACCCGAAGGAGTGGGAGCGCACCATCGAGCTGTCCGATGGCGGCCGTGCCTTCGTGCGCCCGGTGCGGCCGGAGGACGACGCACTGTTCCGCGCGTTCTTCGCTCGTGTCAGCGATGAGGACCTGCGCCTGCGCTTCTTCCAGTCGGTGAAGCACTTCAGCCACGAGTTCATCGCGCGCCTGACCCAGCTCGACTACGCACGCTCGATCGCGCTGGTGGCGATCGAACCGCGCAGCGGCGAAATGCTGGGCGCGGTACGCCTGCACGCCGATGCCGATTACCACCGTGGCGAGTACGGCATCCTGATCCGTTCGGACCTGAAGGGCCACGGCATCGGCTGGCGGTTGATGGCGATCATGATCGAGTACGCCAAGTGGCTGGGCCTGGACGTGGTCGAAGGCCAGGTGCTGCGCGAGAACAGCACCATGCTGGCGATGTGCCAGAGCCTGGGCTTCAAGACGAAGCTGGATCCGGATGACCCGACGGTGATGATGGTGACCCTGCCGGTGCAGCAGGTCGAGGTGCCTGACGTTCCGCCGGTGGCTTGATTGCCGCCTGAGCCGGGCATGGGCTCGGCTCTACAGCTTCAACGCAATGGTTCCACCACCACCGCCGTGCCATAGCACAGCACCTCGGTCAGCCCGGTCATCACGTCGGTGGCGTCGTAGCGCATGCCAATGATCGCGTTGGCGCCCAGCTGCCGCGCGTGCTTGACCATGTCGCGGTAGGTTTCCTCGCGGGCCTGTTCGCACAGCTCGGTGTAGATGGTGATGTTGCCGCCGAAGAGGGTCTGGATGCCGCCCAGGAAGTTGCCGACGATCGAACGCGAGCGCACGGTGATGCCGCGCACTACCCCCAGATTGCGCACGACGCGATGGCCGGGCAGCTCGAAGGCGGTGGTGACCAGCGAATCGTCGAAGCGCAGCGCGGGCGGGGAGGGGATACCGCTGTTGTAGGGGTCTGCCATGGTCGCGTCCGTGTCGTTGCCTTCTGTAGAGTCGAGCCCTGCTCGACTGGCTGTGGAGCAGTCGAGCAGGGCTCGACTCTACAACGCAACCGCCCGTTGCGGCATGGCGCCGCCACCGCACCGGCGCGACAATACCCCCATGACCGACCGTATCCCCCTGTTGCTGCTGCCCGGCCTGCTCAACGATGCCGATCTCTGGCGCGCACAGCTGGCTGACCTGGCCGACATCGCTGATTGCAAGGTGGGCGACCAGACCCGCGGCGAAACCCTGCAGGGCGTGGCCGAGGACGTGCTGGCGCAGGCGCCGGAACGCTTTGCGCTGGCCGGTTTCTCGCTGGGCGGTTTCGTCGCCCAGCAGATCCTGCGCATCGCGCCGGAACGTGTGCTGCAGCTGGCGCTGATCGATACCTCGATCCATGCCGATTCGCCGGAACGTGCCGAGCAGCGCCGCAGCCAACGTGCCAGCGTGCGCCTGCCGGGAAAATTCCACGGCTTCGGTGACGTGCTGATGCGCAGCTACATCGATGCTTCTCGGCTGGACGACTACGTGCTGGTGCAGCGTGTGCGCGACATGACCGCGCGATTGGGCGCCGAAGTGTTCCTGCGCCAGAGCGCGCTGGAGCGCCGCGACGGCCATGACGTGCTGGCCGGCTACCGTGATCCGCTGCTGATCGTCTGCGGTGCGAACGACCGCATCACGCCGCTGGCGGTGAGCGAGGAGATGCACGCCCTGGCGCCGCATTCGCAGCTGGTGGTGGTGCCTGATTGCGGGCACCTGGCACCGATGGAAAAGCCGGACGAGGTCAGTGCGGCCATGCGTGGGTGGTTGCTGCAAGGCGAGGGATAGCGCTGCCTTTGGTAGGTGCCGACCTTGGTCGGCACGATGTGTCATCGACTGACCAGAGGCCAGCGCCGACCAAGGTCGGCATCTACCTGTAGAGCCGAGCCATGCTCGGCTGCAGGCGGCCAGGAGCCGAGCGTGGGCTCGGCTCTACAACAATGCCTCAATCCCAGGCCGGGGCAATCCCTTCCGGATTCGCCAAACGATGGCCGCGATCCAGCTTGGCGATCTGCGCCATGTCTTCGTCGGTCAGGCGTACGGCCGCTGCTTCCAGGTTGGCCGCCAGGTTTTCGCGCTTGGTCGACGACGGAATGACCGAGAAGCCCTGCTGCAGCGCCCAGGCCAGTGCAACCTGCGCCGGCGTGGCCTGGTGACGGCCGGCAATGGCCTGGATCACCGGGTCCTTCAGCACTTCGCCATAGGCCAGACTCATGTAGGCGGTGATGTGGATGCCGTTGTCCTGCAGGAACTTCACCAGCAGGCGGTTCTGCAGGTACGGGTGGATCTCGATCTGGTTGGTGGCGATGGCATCGGCACCGAGGATCTCGATCGCCTTGCGGGTCTGCGCGATGGTGAAGTTGGAGATGCCGATCGCCTTGGTCAGCCCCTGCGCCTTGGCCTCGGCCAGTGCTGGCAGGTATTCCTCCATCGGCACATCGACCTTGTCATTCGGTGACGGCCAGTGGATCAGCGCCAGGTCGACGCGATCGGTGCGCAGCTTCTCCAGACTGGTACGCAGGCTGGCCAGCAGCGCATCGCGCTTGAACTCGGTGATCCACACTTTGGTGGTCAGGTACAGATCATCGCGCGGCACGCCCGACTCGGCGATGGCCTGGCCGACTTCGGCTTCATTGCCGTAGATCTGCGCGGTATCGATGGCGCGGTAGCCGACCTCCAGTGCGTTGCGCACCGAGTCGATCACGGTCTGGTCTTTGAGGCGGAAGGTGCCGAGACCGAAAGCGGGGACAGTCATGGAAAGCTCCAACGGGGGAAGGGAGTAGCAGAAGGAAGAGGGTAGGACAGGCACCGCATGCATGCCGGCAACGGTGCATTGCATGAATCAATGCGCGGTGGCGGCAATGCCGTCGGCGCGGTGGTCGATGCCATCACGGCGGTCGAGGCGGCCGCTGAGCGCGGTCAGCACGTAGGCCAGTGCGACCACCAGCGCGCCCAGCCAGGGCGTATGCATCAGGCCGATGTGCTCCACCACCAGGCCACCCAGCGAGGCGCCCATGGCGATGCCAACGTTGAACGCGGCGATGTTCAGGCCCGAGGCCACGTCGGCCGCCTGCGGCGCGTAGCGCTGCGCCTGCTTGACCACGTAGACCTGCAGGCCGGGCACGTTGCCGAACGCCACCGCGCCCAGCGCCAGCACCGTCAGCAGCATCAACCAGGTGTTGTAGGCCGTGAACGTGAGTACGAACAGCACCAGGGCCAGCAATGCGAAGATGCGCTTCAGCGCGGGCACCGGACCCATGCGGTCGGCCATGCGCCCGCCCCACAGGTTGCCGATCGCCACCGACACGCCGTACACCAGCAGCACCAGGCTGACCGCATTGGCGGAGAAGCCAGTGACGTCCTGCAGGATCGGCGCCAGGTAGGTGAAGGCCAGGAAGGTACCGCCGTAGCCCAGCGCGGTCATCGCATAGACCAGCAGCAGGCGTGGCTGGCCCAGTACGGCCAGCTGCTGATGGAGGCTGGCCGGTGCGCTCTGCGGCAGGTTGCGTGGTACGAACAGCAGCGCGCCGAGCAGGGCGATCACGCCGAGGCCGGCCACCGCCAGGAAGGTCGCGCGCCAGCCCAGGTGCTGGCCGATGATGGTGCCCAGCGGCACGCCGGTCACCAGCGCCACGGTCAGGCCGGTGAACATGATGGCAATCGCGCTGGCGGCCTTCTCCTTCGGCACTACGGCGGTGGCGATGATCGCGCCGATCGAGAAGAACACGCCGTGGGCCAGGCCGGTGAGGATGCGGGCAAGGATCAGCGAGGTGTAGCCCGGTGCCAGGAAGGCGATGACGTTGCCGAGCGTGAACAGCACCATCAGCGCAACCAGCAGCGACTTGCGCGGCACGCGGCCGGTGAGCGCGGTCAGCACCGGTGCGCCGATGGCCACGCCCAGTGCGTACAGCGAGACCAGCAGGCCGGCCGAAGGCAGGCTGACCTGCAGGTCGCCGGCAATGGTCGGGATCAGGCCGACGATGACGAATTCGGTGGTGCCGATGGCGAAGGCACCGAGGGTCAACGCCAGCAGGGCGAGGGGAATGCCACGGATCATGACAGGGTCCAGCAGGAGGAAGAGGCTGCGCAGTCTGCGCTGCCGACCTTTGCGGAAAAACCGGTCTTCACGCCAATCACTCTTGCTGTGCAGTCAATAATAGGGGCATGAAGACGACGCTTGATGAAATGCAGGCCTTCCTGGCGGTGATCGACAGCGGTTCGATCAGTGCTGCCGCCGAGCAGCTGGGGCAGACGCCCTCGGGTGTGAGCCGTGCGCTGGGGCGGCTGGAGGACAAGCTGGGGATCACCCTGCTGACCCGCACCACCCGCCGCCTGCACCTGACTGCCGAGGGCGAGGCGTTCCTGCGCCATGCGCGCGCGATCGTCGATGCGGTGGAATCGGCCGAGGAACAGATGGCGGCGCGCCGCGGGCGCCCGGCCGGGCGCCTGCGGGTGGATGCGGCGATGCCGTTCGTGCTGCACGTGATCGCGCCGCTGGTGGCCGGTTATCGCGCGCGCTACCCGGACGTGCAGCTGGAGTTGAACAGTTCCGACCGCTACATCGACCTGCTGGAGCGACGCACCGATCTGGCGATCCGGATCGGGCCGCTGGCCGACTCCACCCTGCACGCGCGGCCGCTGGGTCGTTGCCAACTGCGGTTGGTGGCGAGCCCGGCCTACCTGGCCAGGCACGGTGAACCGGCCAGCGTCGCCGCGCTGGGCCAGCACACGCTGCTCAGCTTCAACGAGCCGGAATCGCTGAACCGCTGGCCGCTGCCCGGTGAGTCGGAGGGGTTGCTGCTGGTGCGCCCGGACATCGCCGTGTCCAGTGGCGAGACGCTGCGCCGCCTGGCGGTGGAAGGCGTCGGCATCACCTGCCTGTCCGACTTCGTCACCGATCGCGACCGCGCTGCCGGCACGTTGGTGCCAGTGCTGGCGGCGCAGACGCTGGATGTATACCAGCCGATCCACGCGGTGTATTACCGCAACACCGCGGTGTCGGCGCGGATCAGCTCATTCGTCGACTACCTGGCCGACGCGATGGCACAGAGCGATTACGTGCGCTGAGGTCGCCGGCCAGCGGCCGGCACTACCGCTCATCGCACGGGTAGTGCCGGCCGCTGGCCGGCAACCGGATCAATCAGGCCGCGCGTGCCAGTCCACCCTTCGCTGCCGCCGTGGTCGACAGATCGAACACATCCACCGCGTCGATCAACCGGTTCGCCTGTTGTTCCAGGCTGCGTGCGGCGGCACTGGCCTCCTCCACCAGCGCGGCGTTCTGCTGGGTGGTGCCATCCATCTGGATCACGGTCTGGCTGACCTGCTCGATACCTGCGCTCTGCTCCTGCGAGGCCGCCGAAATCTCGGCCATGATGTCGGTCACCCGCTGCACCGACGCCACGATCTCGGCCATGGTGTCACCGGCCTCGCGCACCCGCTGTGCGCCGTGGCCGACCTGTTCCACCGAGGTCTCGATCAGCGACTTGATCTCCTTCGCCGCAGCGGCCGAACGCTGTGCCAGTGTGCGCACTTCGCTGGCGACCACCGCGAAGCCGCGGCCCTGTTCACCGGCGCGCGCCGCTTCCACCGCGGCATTCAGCGCCAGGATGTTGGTCTGGAACGCGATGCCATCGATCACGCTGATGATCTCGGCGATCTGCCGCGACGAGGTTTCGATCGCGCCCATCGTTGCCACCACCTGGCCGACCACGTTGCCGCCGTGCGAGGCGACGTTGTGCGCGCCGATCGCCAGCTGGTTGGCCTGGCGGGCGTGCTCGGCATTCTGGCGCACGGTGGAGGTCAGTTCCTCCATCGATGCAGCGGTTTCTTCCAGGTTGGCGGCCTGCTGTTCGGTGCGGCGCGACAGATCATTGTTGCCGGCGGCGATCTCCGCCGCAGCCGTGTGGATGTTGCCGGAGGCGTGCTTGATGTCGGTGACGATGGTGGCCAGCTGCGCGGCAGTGGTGTTGGCATCGCCGGCGATGCGTGCGAACACACCCTGGAAATCACCGTGCATGCGCGCGCCAAGGCGGCCATCGGCGATCGCACGCAGCATGCTGGAGACCTCGCCCAGGTTCAGTTCAGTGGCCTGCATCAGGCGGTTCAGGCCATCGACCATCGCGCGGAAATCATGCTCGAAACGTGCGCTGTCGCCGCGCTGGCTGAAGTCACCGGCGGCGGCCGCTTCGGCCAGGCGGCGGATCTCGCCATTGATGGTGCCCAGATTGGCCTTGGCGGTATCCAGTGCTTCGGTGATCACCGCCTTCTCGCCCGGCAGCCGCTCCATGTCCTGGCTGAGGTCGCCGATGGCGTAGCGCCCCATGATCGCGATCGCGCGCATCTTGACCTGGATATGCGCGTCGACCAGTGCGTTGCTGTCGGCCACCATTTCGCCGAACGCGCCCGGGAAGGCACGGGCATCCATGCGGTGGCTGATGGTGCCGGCGTCATGCGCCTGTGCCATCGCCGCCTGCGCCTCCAGCACGCCACGCAGCGTCGACTGCACCGCCTGCATGGCCTGCGCGAGGCGACCGATCTCGTCGCGGCTGCGCACCTGCACAACGTGCTGCAGATCACCGGCAGCCACTGCACGCGCAGCGGCTTCCACCGCCAGCACCGGCTGCACCACGGCACGCCGCAGCCACCAGGCCAGCCCGATCAACAGCAGCACGGCAGCCAGCACGGTCAACGCCGCGCACAGCAGCAGGGTCTGCCGCGCCTGGTGCGAACGGGCCGCCAGCGCCGCCTCGGCCACCTGCGTGGCATGCGTGCTCAGTGCATCCAGTGCCGCCGCCACCGGGCGATCCTTGCCGCGCACGAGATTGTCGCCAGCGGCGGGATCGTAGCCGGCCTCGGCGAAGGCCTGCAGCGCTGCGTGGTAGTCCTGCTGCAACTGCGCGTGCAGGCCGATGAACGCCTGCGCCAGTTCACGCGTGTGCGCGTCCGGGCTCGTCACCAGGCCCTTGGCCAGCTGTTCGACCAGACGGCCCTCGCTGTCGAACGCGTCCAGGTGGCGTTGGCGCAACGCGTCGTCGTGGCCGCGCAGCAGCACGTTCTTCCATTCCTGCACCTGGCCGCGGAACTCGCGCTGCAGGCGTTCGGCATCGCGGCTGTGCGCGACTTCGGGTGGAACCTCGGTGGACAACTTCAACCAGGCGGAGGCCAGGCCGGCCAGAGCGCACAGCAGGACCACGGCCAGACCAACAGAAACCGCGCCGAGCAGCTTGGACTGCAGGCGCGGAGCACGGACAGACGCATTCATGGGGAAGAACTCTCGGGAAGGGGCACTGCGGTATCGACCCGCTGCGCACGCGCTGAAGTGCGACGCGCATCACATTCGTGTTTCGTTTAGCGATGTGAAGAAACTATTTCATAGGACAGATGTGTCCATATGGAACGAAAGCAGACCCTCGACAGGCGAATTAAATGTAACTATTGTTGTTACATGAAATCCGCGAACCCGCTTTCCGACGCCCTGCACGTGATGGCGCATCTGGTCGGGCATGCCCAGCCGCGCACCTCCGAACAGCTGGCGTCATGCCTGCCGACCCATCCGGTGGTGATCCGCCGCCTGCTGGCGCAACTGCACAAGGCCGGCCTGGTGCGCAGCACCCGTGGTCACGGCGGCGGCAGCCTGCTGGCCCGCGATGCCGCAGCGATCACCCTGCATGACATCTACCTGGCGGTGGGCGCACCGCCGCTGGTGCAGGTCGGTGCCCGCGATTCCGGCGGTGGCTGCCCGATCCAGCAACTGGTCAACAGCGCCCTGCTGGAGGGCGCACGTGAAGCACAGCGGCTGCTCGAGGCGCGGCTGCAGGCAACCACGCTGGACCAGCTCGGCGCCGACTTCGCCCGCCATCTCGCCCATCACCGTTCCCTGGAAGGTCACCATGAATCCTGATGTGCTCATCGTCGGCGGCAGCTATGCCGGCATCGCCGCCGGCCTGATCCTGGCCCGTGCCCGCCGCCCGGTCACCGTCATCGACGCAGGTTTGCCGCGCAACCGTTTCGCCAGCCATTCGCACGGTGTGCTGGGACTGGACGGCATCAGCGGTGCCGAGCTGCTGAAGACCGCACGCCAGCAGTTGCTGGGCTATCCCACGGTACGCTGGGTGCACGCCGAAGCAGAGCACGCCCGTACCACCGCCGAAGGCGTGGAAGTGCATACCGCCGATGGCCAGGTGCTGGCCGCGCGCAAGCTGTTGCTGGCCAGCGGTATCGTCGACCAGCTGCCGGCGCTGCCCGGACTGGCCGAGCGTTGGGGCAGCACCGTGCTGCACTGCCCCTACTGCCACGGCTATGAAGTCGGTGGTGGCGCCATCGGCCTGCTCGGTGGCCATCCGATGTCGGCCAGCAAAGCGCCGCTGTTCGCCGACTGGGGCAATGTCACGTTCTTCAGCATGGGTCTGGAGATCACCGATGAGGAACGCGCCGCCATGCAGCAGCGTGGCGTGCACATCGAGACGTCACCCGTGCTGGGTGTGCAGGGCGACCAGCCGACCTGGCTGGAAGTGGAGCTGGCCGATGGCCGCCGCATCGCCCAGCGTGCGCTGTTCGTACCGGCCACCCAGGCGATGGCCACGCCGCTGGTGCAGCAGCTGGGGTGCACATTGGTCGAGAGCCCGCTGGGGGTGCTGATCGAGGTCGACATGATGAAGCAGACCTCGGTGCCGAGCGTGTATGCCGCAGGCGATGCGACCACGGTCGGCAACATCACCCTGGCCACCGCCGAGGGCGTGCGCGCGGGGATCGGCGTGCATCATGCGCTGGTGGCCGAAGACAGCGTGCCGCGCTGAATGTGCCGGGGTCAGATCCCTTTCGCAGAAAGGGATCTGACCCCCGACGCGACGTGTTGCTCTGGTAGAGGCCGGCCGTGGCCGGCACCGTTCCATCATCCCTTCACGCACAGCACCTGGCGCAGGGTGTGCACCACGTCCACCAGGTCGAGCTGCGCCGCCATCACGTCGTCGATCGACTTGTACGCGGCCGGTGACTCGTCCAGCACGCCGCTGTCCTTGCGGCATTCCACGTGCGCGGTTGCTTCGCGATGCTGGGCCAGCGTGATCTGCTGGCGCGCAGTGCCACGGCTCATCACCCGGCCGGCACCGTGGCTGCAGCTGTGGAAGCTGTCCGCGTTGCCCTTGCCACGCACGATGTAGCTGCGCGTGCCCATGCTGCCGGGAATGATGCCCAGCTCGCCCTCGCGCGCGCTGACCGCGCCCTTGCGCGTCACCAGCAGTTCCTGGCCGTGGTGCGTCTCCTTCTGCACGTAGTTGTGGTGGCAGTTCACCGCCATCGCTGCCAGCTGGAACTTCGGCAGCCGGTGGCGCATCTCGGCCAGCACCCGCGACATCATTGCCTCGCGGTTCTGCCGGGCATAGTCCTGCGCCCACGACACCGCCTCGACGTAGTCATCGAACAGCGGCTCGCCCTCCATGAAGAACGCCAGGTCCTTGTCTGGCAGATGGAAGCCGAGCACGCGCCGGGCCAGTTCCTCGCGCGCCTTCTCGATGAAGTAGGTGCCGATCAGGTTGCCGGTGCCGCGTGATCCGCTGTGCAGCATCACCCACACCGTGTCCGTCTCGTCCAGGCACAGTTCGATGAAGTGGTTGCCGCCGCCCAGCGTACCCAGCTGGCGGTCGAGCTTGTCGGTGCGGATCCTGCGGTGCTTGTCCTTGATCTTCTCCAGACCGGCGGCCAGCCCGGACTGCACCAGCCGCGTGTGGATGCTGTCGGGCATGCGGTGGTGCTCGCCGCCGCGCCCGTTGCCGACCGGGATGCCGCGCTCGATGCTGTTGCGCAGCTGCCGCAGGTCATCGGGCAGGTCGTTGGCACGCAGCGTGGTGCGCACGGCGGCCATGCCGCAGCCGATATCGACACCGACCGCGGCCGGGATGATCGCACCGCGGGTCGGGATCACCGAGCCCACGGTCGCGCCCTTGCCCAGGTGCACGTCCGGCATCACGGCCACCCACGGCCCGACGAACGGGATCGCGGCGATGTTGCGCAGCTGCTCATGCGCCTGCGCTTCCAGCGGCACACCGTTGACCCAGCCCTTGATCGGCGTGGTGCCCTCGGCGTGCAGCCATTGATAGTTCTGTTGAGTGTCCATGTCTTTGTGTTTGTCCTTGATGGGCCGGCGGCGCGTCCCTGCGCCGCCGCGACCCCCTACCTGATCGTCACCAACTGCTTCAGCACGCCCTCCAGGCCGCCGAACACGGTGAGCTTGTCGATCTTCTCGGTGACCTTCTCCAGCGCCTCCAGCTCCTTCAAGCGCATCAGCACCGGGTTGTCCTCGATCAGCTTTGCGGTGTTGAGCTGCGAACGCGTGGCGTTGGCCTCCTCGCGACGGCGGATCACGCTGGCCTGGGCCTGCTTCTCGGCCAGCACCACACCGTTGAGGATCTCCTTCATCTCACCCGGCAGGATCACGTCCTTGATGCCCACGCCGAGCAGCCGCACGCCGTGGCCCTCGATCGCCGCCTGCACATGGGCGGCGATCTCGCCGTCCAGTGCGGCCTTGTCGCCCAGCAGCTCGTCCAGGCTGCGCGCGGCAATCGCCTGGCGCAGGCCGAACTGCAGCTGCCGGTAGACGAACTCGTCGGCATTGCTGAGCGTGCGGTGTGCACGCACCGGGTCGACCACCTGCACGGTCGCAGCCAGGTTCACCCGCAGGGTCACCTTGTCGCGGCTGAGCAGTTCCTGGCCGGACACGTCCAGCGAACGGGCACGCAGCTCCACACGCTCCACCGATACGTTGCCGTTGAAGTTCCAGAACGCGTGCAGGCCGGCGTCCAGCGTCTGCCGCAGCGTGCCATCGATGAACAGCAGGCCGACCGACTCGCTCGGCACGGTGCTGATCACTGCCACACGCGGCAGCACGCCCAACTGGCCCAGGCGCTGCTGCACGTCCGCCGGAACGCGCGGCTCGTCACCCAGCGCCATCACGCGCACCTGGGTGTCGACCGAACCCCGCCAGTACAGACGGCGGCTGCCCGGCGGCAGGACTTCATCGATGCGGCCGTTGCGCAGCAACAGGCCGACCTCGATGGCACCGACGTTGGCCAGCACGAAGTGCGTGTCCAGCGTCGCGCCCAGTGCCTCGATCAGGCTGTCCTGGTCGCTGCCGGTGTAGGCCGCGCCCTTGGATGCGGTGTGGATGTCCACGTGCGGTCGGCCGCCGAACAGCGACAGGCGGTGCACGCCCGGCAGCAGGATCTGCTGGAAGCGACGGTTGCGATACACCAGGCCGCGCTCGCCGTCGCCGATCACGACCTTGATGGTCCAGAACATGGGAGTCTCTCCTTGTATGGCTCTGGTGGTTCGACCCGATGGGAATGAATCGCCATGACCCGGGTCGATCAGGTCGTGGCACAGCCAGCTGCACACCACGTGCAGGCGGCGGAAGAGGGCGGCCATCGGCGGACGGTCCGCGCGCGGAGCCTTCGGTGCACCGGCTCTGCTGCCGTCGTCGTTCCCGGCAGGCGGCACCGGTGCGGAACGTGGCTGGCAGTAGCGGCGGGCCGGGGCCCGGCGTGCGGTCCGTTGCCTTCCACGTTCCTGCCCGAAGGCGATGTCCGTGGACGGCGACGATGGCCGCTGGGGCTTGCGCCCCGGGTGTTGCTTCAAGTCATGACGTGAGAGGTCATGTGGTTGGAGTGGGAGTCGAACCCACGACAGACGGAATCAGGATCCGTTGCTCTGACCAAGCTGAGCTATCCAGTTGGGGATCGCGCGGAATCGAACCGCGTACCGGCGAACCGGCGCCTGCTTCCAGCAGGCGATCCAGGCGATGGCATGTCCGCGACCTCCGGCATACGCCACGGCAACGCCGCGCGCACCAGCCCGTGGTGGAAACGGGACCGTTGGAGAATCGAGGGTGCAGGCCACCGACATTATCGCGAGCGATAATGTTTGGGTGCGATGCAGATAATGTCCAGGTGTCGCCAATCGCGCGAAGTAAATCCTTCGGCGGGGCGGGAAAAACCTGGGTCAGTGAGCGGCGGGTTGCCGCGCGGTGTGCAGTTCTGGCATCGCGGGTCCTTGTGCCGACGCAAACGAAAACGCCCCCGGGACTTGCGTTCCGAGGGCGTCGTCAAGCCTCGGAGATCGGGGTGGCCGATCTCCGCAGGGCGGGTATCAGGCCGTTGTCAGCTGGACTTCCTTGCCGAACGCGCGCGCCAGCACGTCCATGCGCAGGCATGGCAGCAGTTTGGCGATGGCGACGGAATGCGCGTTCAAGGGAAGTTTCCAGTGGTTGTTGAAACGAGGTGCGCACGATAAACCACGATTTACTCGTGCGCAACCATTTTTTTCAATTATTTTCTTCGGCATTGTGCGATGCCGGCCAGCGGCCGGCACTACACCTCAGCCTTCTTTGCTGGCGGCATCGAGTTGCGCGACATCCTGCACGCTCAGCGACACGTTCGCCGCCGCGAGCAGATCGTGCAGCTGCTCGACGCTGGTGGCGCTGACGATCGGCGCGGTGATCGACGGCCGTGCGATCTGCCACGCCAGTGCGATCTGCGCGGCACTGGCGCTGTGCTTGCTGGCCACGTCATCCAGCGCCTGCAGGATGCGCAGGCCACGCGGATTCAGATAGCGCTTCACCACGTTCTCGCCACGTGCCGGGCTCTTGGCCGCATCGGCCGGCGTGCGGTACTTGCCGCTGAGGAAGCCGCTGGCCAGGGCGTAGTAGCCGATCACGCCGATCTGTTCGCGCTGCACCAGCGGTTCCAGCTCCTTCTCGTAGCCGGCGCGGTCGTACAGGTTGTACTCGGGCTGCAGGGTTTCGTAACGCGGCAGCTTGTAGTCGGTGGATACCTTCAGCGCATCGGCCAGGCGCGTGGCGCTGTAGTTGGACGCACCGATCGCACGCACCTTGCCGGCTTCGATCAGGCGCCCGAACGCGGCCAGCGTCGCTTCCAGCGGCGTGGATTCATCGTCTTCATGGGCCTGGTACAGATCGATGACATCGGTCTGCAGGCGGCGCAGCGAATCTTCCACCGCGGCATTGATGTTGTCCGGGGTCAGGCCGGGGCGCTCGGCCCACTTGGCCACCTTGGTTGCCAGCACCACCTTGTCGCGCTTGCCGCTGCGGGCGAACCACTTGCCGATCAGCGTTTCCGATTCGCCACCGGCATTGCCCGGCACCCAGGCCGAATACACATCGGCGGTGTCGACCAGGTTGAAGCCGGCGTCGACGAAGGCATCGAGCAGGGCGAAGCTGGCCTTCTCATCGGCGCTCCAGCCGAACACGTTGCCACCGAAGGCGAGCGGACGTACATGCAGGCCGGAACGGCCCAGTTCGCGGGTTGCCGTCATGGGCACGGACTCCTTGAGGGAAGTGCTCCAGAATAAAACGCGTTGTGTGACCGTGCTGCGGCGGTGACCACAAAACAGTGTTCCGCGATACGCACGCAGCTAACGTTTTGTGAACACCTGGGACGCCGCGGCTGCTAGTCTCGCCGCATCTTCCGCTGGAGTCGCTCCGATGATGCCTGCTTCGTCCCTGCGTGGTTGCCGCCTGCTGCTTGCTTCGGCCCTGCTTGCCGCTGTTCCCGCGTTCGCCGCACCGGCCACGGTGGCACCGGCGAAGATCCAGGTCTCACCGGCCATCGATGCGGCGGTGAAGGCGTCGACCCGTGATGCCAACAACGTCAAGCGCGATGGCTTCCGTCATCCGGCGCAGACGCTGTCGTTCTTCAAGGTGACGCCGGAAAAGACCGTCATCGAGATCACCCCCGGCAACGGCTGGTACTCGGAAATCCTGGCGCCGCTGCTGCATGACAAGGGCCATTACATTGCTGCCGTGGTCGATCCAATGGCGGTTGCCGAAGGGCGCGGCCGTGACTACCAGCAGCGCAGCCGCGACAGCCTGGAAAAGAAGTACGCCGGTGCGCCGGCACAGTTCGGCAAGACCGCCGTGGTGGCCTACGATCCGGCCAAGCCGGTGTTCGGCCCGGCCAGTTCAGCCGACGTGGTGCTGACCTTCCGCAACGTGCACAACTGGCGCAAGGCCGGCCAGGCACAGGGCATGTTCCAGGGCTTCTTCAACGTGCTCAAGCCGGGCGGCGTGCTGGGCGTGGTCGAGCACCGCGCCAAGGCCGACGTGGCCGACGACGATGACACCGGCTATGTCGGCCAGCAGCAGGTGATTGCGATGGCCGAGGCCGCCGGCTTCAAGCTGGACGCGCGCAGCGAGGTCAACGCCAACCCGCGCGACACCAAGGACCACCCGAACGGCGTGTGGACGCTGCCGCCGACCAACCAGCACGACAAGGCCGATGATGCGAAGTACCAGGGGATCGGCGAAAGCGACCGCATGACCCTGCGCTTCATCAAGCCGTAAGGCGGTAGCGCCGGGCTGGTGCATGTTGACGCTGTAGAGCCGAGCCCATGCTCGGCTGCTGTTGCGTTCCGCCGCGCTGTGCGCGATGAGCCGAGCATGGGCTCGGCTCTACAGCCGAGTGGCGCGTGGCGCGGCGTGGGACACTATCCCACCCGCCGCCCGTCGTGCCCGCAATGCTGATCGCCTTCAACAAGCCCTTCAACGTGCTCTGCCAGTTCACCGACCGCAGCGTGCCGCCGCGGCCGACCCTGGCCGGGTTCGGCCTGCCGCCGCGCGTGTATGCCGCCGGTCGCCTGGACCATGACAGCGAGGGCCTGCTGCTGCTGACGGATAACGGCACGCTGGCGCACAAGCTGACCGACCCGAAGCACAAGGCCGACAAGACCTACTGGGTGCAGGTGGAAGGCATGCCCAGCGACGAACAGCTGCAGCAGCTGCGCGAAGGCGTGGTGCTCAATGATGGGCCGACCCTGCCGGCGAAGATCGAGCGCCTCGATCCGGCGCCGTCGCTGTGGACACGCGATCCGCCGGTGCGCTTCCGCAAGACCGTGCCCGATGCCTGGCTGGCGATCACGATCCGCGAGGGCCGCAACCGCCAGGTGCGGCGGATGACCGCGGCGGTGAACCTGCCGACGCTGCGGCTGGTGCGGGTGTCGATGGGGCCGTACCGGCTGGATGACCTGCAGCCTGGGCAGTGGCGGCAGATCGGTTGATACGGAAAGGGCCGGACGCCTTGCGGCGTCCGACCCTCATGCCGTGCCTTGGGGTCAGAGCCCTTCCTGTGGAAGGGATCCGACCCTGGATCGGGGTCAGACCCCTTCCGCAGAAAGGGCTCTGACCCGGGCAGACTCACGCATCGCTGCCGATATCGCTGTGCTCGTCCACCACGGTGTCGTTGCGGCGGTCGCGTGCGCTGATGCGCTGCGCCTGCCCGTTCACCACGTGGCCATTGGTGGCCTTCTTCTTCTGCTGCTTGCGGTACAGCGCATAGCCGAGCAGGCCGACACCCACCGCGGCAGCGGCCACGGCCACCGCCGGATTGCGGCGCACGAACTTGGTGGCGGCCTTGCCGCCGGTCTTCACTGCGCCGATGGCGGCGCCGGTCTTGATCCAGTCCGCATTGCGCAGGCTGCCACCGGCGCTCTTCAGGCCATCGCCGGCGGTGTGGGCCAGCTCCAGGGCGCGCTCCAGAGCGCGGTCGGTGATTACGGTCAGCTTGCTCATGCGGGGGTCCTTTGCCTCGGGTCGAAGTCCAGTGTCGCGTGTTGCCCGTAAACGGTATGTCAGCCGGGGTGGCACGTGGTGTGACTTTACCGCAGCCATTCAGGATCAGGCAGGGTGGCGTCGGATCCCTTTCCCTTGGGAAAGGGCTCTGACCCCAACCGCCACGCCCGGGGTCAGGGCCCTTTGCGTTGCAAAGGGATCCGCCCCCCGCCCTCAGGTGCCACGCGGCTTGGCCCGATGCGTGGCCGTCGCTGTCCACGGATCATCCGGCCACGGATGCCGCGGGTAACGGCCCTTCATTTCCTTTTTCACTTCCGCGTAGGTGTTTTCCCAGAAGTTGCGCAGGTCCTGGGTGACCTGCAGCGGGCGGCCACCGGGCGAGAGCAGGTGCAGGGTGAGCGGCACGCGGCCGTCGGCGATGCGCGGCGTGTCGGCCAGGCCGAACAGTTCCTGCAGTTTCACCGCCAGCACCGGGGGCAGCGGTTCGCCGCTCTCGCTGTCCAGCGCGTAGGTGATCGGCCGCTCCAGCCCGGAGGGCACGGTGATGCGGGTCGGTGCATGACGCTCGACCAGCTGACGCTGTGACCACTCCAGGGGCGACTTCAGCGCTTCGCCGAAACTGGCCTCGTCCAGCGCATCCAGGCGGCTCTTGCCGGCGAACGCGGGCTGCAGCCATTGCGCACGCGTGGCCAGCAGGGCGTCGTCGCTGCAGTCGGGCAGGTCCAGCTCCGGCATCCAGCGCCGCAGCGATTCCACCCGTGCCTGCCACTGGCGCAGGCCTTCGGTCCACGGCAGCGCCTGCAGGCCGAGCTCGGCCACCGCGTCGGTCAGGGCCTGTGCGGCGTGCTGCGGATCGACCCGGCCGGCCGAGCGGCTGTCCAGCACGATGCGGTCGAAACGGGTCTCGCGCAGTGCCACCAGGGCGCGACGCTCGCTGTCCCAGCGCACCACGTCCTCGGTGACGAACCGCTCCGGCCACGCCTTGCGCAGTTGGCCCTCGTCCACCGGTGCGGCACGCAGCAGCAGCGCGTCGCGCGCCTCGAAGCGCAGTTCACTGGCTACCAGCCACGGTTCGCCACGCAGGTCGCTCAGCTCGTGCAGCCGTGCGCTGCGACCATTGGCCAGCAGGTAGCGCAGCGGATCGCTGGGGTGCTGGACACCGATGCGGTCGGGGAACGCACGTGCGAGCAGATCCCCCAATTCGTGCGCCTCGATGCTGGCCGGCGGCGTGGCCTCGCAGCGCAGGCGACGTCGCCATTGTTTGGCGGCGGCATCGATCGCGGCCAGGCCGCTGCGGTTGGCGTCGCCCGGTGCGCGGCCACTGCGGAATGCCGCCAGCGCACGCCAACGCGCGGCCAGCGCATCACCGCCCTGGCGCAACGGATCACGCGCGTCCAGCAGGGCGGCCAGGTCGGCAGCCAGCGCCTGCCCCCGTCCATCGGGCGCGGCCAGCAGCATCGCCGCCATCCGCGGATGCGTGCCCAGCGCCAGCACACGGCGGCCAAGTGCGGTGATCGCACCGCTGCTGGACAGCGCGCCGAGCCGCTGCAGCAGTTCGCGTGCCGCGCCCATCGGGCCGGCCGGTGGCGGATCGAGGAAGCGCAGGTCGCTGCTGCCCCAGGCCGCCAGTTCCAGCGCCAGTCCGGCCAGCTCGACCTGATCGATTTCGGCGCGGCGCTGCGGCTCCAGTCGCTGCGACTGCGGCCACAGCCGCCAGGCCACGCCTTCGGCGACGCGACCGGCACGGCCCGCGCGCTGGTCGGCCGACGCCTGCGCGATGGCCACCACGTCCAACCGGGTGAAGCCGCTGTTGGGGTCGTAGCGCGGTTCGCGCGCCTGGCCGCTGTCGATCACCACGCGCACGCCGGGCAGCGTCACCGAGGACTCGGCCACGTTGGTGGCCAGCACCACGCGCCGACGACCATCGCTGGCCGCCTGCAGCACCCGCGCCTGTTGTTCCACCGGCAGTTCACCGTGCAGCGCCAGCACTTCGACGCCGGCATCCAGTGATTCCTGCAGGCCAGCCTGCACCCGCGCGATCTCGCGCTGGCCGGGCAGGAACACCAGCAGGTCACCGGGGTGTTCGGCCAGGGCCTGCTGCACCGCGCGGCGCACCTGCAGCTCCAGCGCCTCATCGCGGCGCGCCGGGAAATGGCTGATCGCCACCGGGTAGCTGCGGCCTTCGCTGCTCAGCCGCGGCGCATCCAGGAAACGGGCCAGGCGCTCACCATCCAGCGTCGCCGACATCACCACCAGGCGCA
Organism: Stenotrophomonas sp. MH181796; assembly: GCF_009659995.1. Classification (NCBI taxonomy): domain Bacteria; kingdom Pseudomonadati; phylum Pseudomonadota; class Gammaproteobacteria; order Lysobacterales; family Lysobacteraceae; genus Stenotrophomonas; species Stenotrophomonas sp. MH181796. Next base: position 771,590 of record NZ_RAHU01000001.1, on the reverse strand, counting down.
GGTCATCGCGCAGCTGTGCCTGCACGTCCAACGCCAGCGCCAGGCCCAGATCGCCACTGAGGTGGCGCTCGTGGAACTCGTCGAACAGGATCGCGCCGACCGCTTCCAGCATCGGGTCGTCCTGCAGCATGCGGGTCAGGATGCCTTCGGTGACGACTTCAATGCGGGTGCGTGCCGAAACCTTGTTCTCGAAGCGGATGCGGTAGCCGACCGTGCCGCCCACCTCTTCGCCCAGCTGCCGCGCCATGAACAGCGCGGCGCTGCGTGCGGCGACCCGGCGCGGTTCCAGTAGGATGATCTTCAGCCCCTGCAGCCACGGTGCATCGAGCAGCGCCAGCGGGACCTGGGTGGTCTTGCCGGCGCCGGGCGGCGCCTCCAGCACCAGCCGCGGCTGCGCGGCCAGATGCTGCTGGATCTGTGGCAGCAGCGGGGAAATCGGGAAGAGCGGGGCGTTCATGTGCAAAGGATAAGGGGCCACGGCGGCCGCAGGTACAATGCGCGGGCACTTTTCCCCCGCGATGACCATGCACCTGATCGATATCGGCGCCAACCTGACCCACGACTCCTTCGACCGTGACCGCGATGCCGTGCTTGAACGCGCACGGCAGGCCGGCGTGGTGCAGATGGTCATCACCGGTGCCAGCCGAGAGCACTCGCCACTGGCTGTGCAGCTGGCGCAGCAGCACCCGGGCTTCCTGTACGCCACCGCTGGCGTGCACCCGCATCACGCGGTGGAGTACACCGAGGAATGCGACGCCGAGATGCGCGTGCTGCATGCCCACCCGGAAGTGGTGGCGGTGGGTGAGTGCGGGCTGGACTACTTCCGTGACTTCTCGCCGCGCCCGGCCCAGCACCGCGCGTTCGAGCGCCAGCTGCAGCTGGCCGCAGACAACGGCAAGCCGCTGTTCCTGCACCAGCGCGACGCGCATGCCGATTTCATGGCACAGATGAAGAACTTCGAAGGCCGTATCGGCCCGGCGGTGGTGCATTGCTTCACCGGCGAGCGTGACGAGCTGTTTGATTACCTGGACCAGGACTGGTACATCGGCATCACCGGCTGGCTGTGCGACGAACGCCGTGGCGCGCACCTGCGCGAGCTGGTGAAGAACATCCCGGCCAACCGCCTGATGATCGAGACCGACGCGCCGTACCTGCTGCCGCGCACGCTGAGACCGATGCCGAAGGACCGCCGCAACGAACCGATGTTCCTCTCGCACATCGTGGAAGAACTGGCGCGTGACCGTGGCGAGGACGTGGCGGTGACCGCCGCGAATGCAACTGCCGCGACGCGTACGTTCTTCCGCCTGCCCGACGCGGGTTGATCAGGTAGTGCCGGCCGCTGGCCGGCAGCAGCATGAACGCCGCAAAAATCGCGCGATTGCCGGCCAGCGGCCGGCACTACCGGAGCAGGTCGCGCAGGCCCTCACGGTAGCTTGGGAAGCGCGGCTGCCACCCAAGCGCTTCACGCGTGCCACGACTGTCGATGCGCTTGCTGCTCTCGTAGAAGCGCCGCAGCGTTGGGCTCAGCACCGGGTCGTCCCAGGCCACGGCAGGCGGCATCGCAAACCCGCCCAGCTGCGCGGCGAAGGCCAGTACCTGCTGCGGCGGTGCCGGCTCGTCGTCGGCCGGCAGATACAGCCCATCCACGCACGGCCGCTGCATCGATGCGATAACGACCGTTGCCAGGTCATCCACGTGCAGTCGGTTGAATACCAGCCCAGGACGTACCACGTGGCGCGCACGTCCCTGCGCCAGCTGCAGCAGGGCATTGCGTCCGGGACCGTACAGGCCGGGCAGACGGAACACCGCCGACGCGACGCCACGTTCTTCCGCAAGCGCACGCCACTGCGCTTCGGCCCGCAGGCGCTGCACGCCGGCTGCTTCTGTGGCATCGGCTGCGCTGCGCTCGTCGACCCAGCCGCCGGCCCGATCGGCATAGACCGACGTGGATGACAGATAGCCCACCCAGTGAAGTGCTGGACTTTCCTGCAGTGCCGGCAGCAGCAGACGCAGTGCCGGGTCACCCTCGGCATCGGGCGGCACGCTGCACAGCACGGCCTCGGCCTGCGCGATCTCACCGAGCAGAGCGGGCGATGGCGTGGCGTCGGCACGTAGCTGATGGCGCAGCAGGCCATCGTGCGGTGCTGATGCCAGGTCGCGCACCGTGCCGGCCACGTGTACGCCCAACGCTCGCAGATGCGTGGCCAGCACGCACCCGCTCCAGCCCATGCCGAGGATCAACACCCGCGCGGGCAGGGCGTTGGCCTTCGTCGTATCGCTCACGCGCCGCGCAGTGCCTGGTAGGCCTGCAGGCTGCTGTAGGCGACCTGCAGCAGCAGAGCTTCCTGGTCGGCCTTGCGCGCGCGCGCCAGCATGTCGCCGACGATCTGTTCTGCCTCCACCTGCTGGCCGGCTTCCAGATCGCGCAGCATCGACGCCTTCAGTGCCGAGCCGGCCTGGGTCAGGGTGCCGCGTGCGGTGTCCTGCGCGGCATCAGGAATCGGTTCACCGGCAGCCTCGGCCACGGCCAGGCACTCGTCGTACAGGCCACGCACGAGCGCCTCGCCATCATCGGTGGCGACGATGCTGCCGATATCCGCGCGCAGCAGGCAGGTCGCGGCGGCCAGCGCGGTCAGGAAGGTGTACTTGATCCACTGTTCCTGGCCGATGTGCTCGCTGGCCAGGTGATCGAGGTTGGCCTGCGCGCAGGCGGCGGCGAAGGCACGCATGCGTTCGGAGATGGCACCGCCGTCGCGCTCGCCGAAGGTGAGCTTGGCCGGCTTGCCCAAGTGCAGCACGGCGCCGTCGGGGGCCTTGGTGGCACTGATGAAGCACAGGCCGCCGAGCACAGCGTCGCGGCCGAAGCGCAGGTCCAGCGCGTTGTAGTGATGCAGGCCGTTGAGGACCGGCAGCACGGTGGTGTTCGCGCCCACGGCCGGAGCGATGGCGTCGATCGAGCTGTCGAGGTCGTAGGCCTTGCAGCTGAGGATGACCAGGTCGAACGGCGTCTGCGCGGCCAATGCGGGTAGCGCATCGGCGGTGACGTGCTGCACCGGGAAGCTGGCATCGCCGAGTGGGCTGCGGATGACCAGACCATCGCGGTCCAGCTGGGCGGCGCGTGCGGGGCGCACGAGGAAGGTCACGTCTACGCCGGCCTGGGCCAGGCGACCACCGAAGTAACCGCCGGTACCGCCGGCGCCGAGGATCAGGATGCGCATTGCACGTTCACCGTTTTCTGGGGAATCAGACCTGCGATTGTGCCGGAGATTGCAGGCAAAAAAAGAGCCGAGCATGGGCTCGGCTCTACAGGTAATGCCTTGTCCGCGCAGGGCGCGGATCTACCGTGTCGACCAAGGTCGACACCCACCAACAGCAGCGGAGAACGCCGTCCCGGCAGGTTGCAGGAATTTGTCGAAGGCGGGGTGGATCCGATTGCGGGAGTGTCCGCGGCATGGATGCCGCGGCCAAGCCCCCAGGGATGGGTTTACGGCGTCTCCCGCAACCGGACCCACCCCGCCATCCCAAGGATAGTCAGCTTTTGCCGTTGAAGTTGACGTTGATTCGGCGGGTGCAGGGCCGCAGGCCCTGCAGGCACCCCTCAGCTGCGCATGCCCACGCCACGGCGCAGCAGCCACAGCGCCAGCGCCGTCAGCGCCACCACGAAGCCGAGCATCAACCCGTAGGCCACCGGCAGCGGCACGTCACTGCTGCCCAGCAGGCCATAGCGGAATGCATTGACCATGTAGAAGATCGGGTTCGCGTGCGTGGCCGCTTCCGCCCAGCCCGGCAGCAGCTTCACCGAATAGAACACGCCACCCAGGTAGGTCAGCGGGGTCAGGATGAAGGTCGGCACGATCGCCACGTCATCGAACTTCTTCGCATACACCGCGTTGATGAAACCGGCCAGCGAGAAGATCGTCGCACCCAGGATCACCGTGGTCAGCATCACCAGCGGGTGCGGAATGCGCACCGGGGTGAAGAACATCGCGATGATCAGCACGATCACGCCCACCATCAGCCCGCGCAGCACCGCACCGGCCACGTAGCCCCACAGGATCACCCAGTTCGGCATCGGGCTGACCAGCAGCTCTTCCACGTGGCGGCCGAATTTGGCACCGAAGAACGAGGAGCTGATGTTGCCGTAACTGTTCTGGATCACGCTCATCATCACCAGGCCCGGCACGATGAACTGCATGTAGGTGTAGCCGCCCATGTCCCCCACGCGCGACCCGATCAGGTTGCCGAAGATCAGGAAGTACAGGGTCATGGTGATCGCCGGCGGCACCAGGGTCTGGCCCCAGATGCGCATGATGCGGGCGACTTCGCGGCGCACGATGGTCATCAGTGCGATGCGGTTGCGCTGGCCGTCGGTCAGCTCGGTGGTGCTCATGCAGGCTTCTCCAGGTTGCCGGTGAGGCGCACGAACAGCTCCTCCAGGCGGTTGCTCTTGGTACGCATCGATCGCACGCGGATACCGGACTCGTTGAGCGTGGCAAACACGCGGTTGAGGTCCATTGCGCGCGGCATGTCGATGTCCAGCGTGTGCGGGTCCGGTGCGGTCAGCGTCGCGCCCTCGATCACCGGCAGCTGCGCCGGCAGGTCACCGTCGATGTCCAGCAGGAAGCCTTCCACGTCCAGCTTGGCCAGCAGGGTGCGCATCGGCCCCTGCTCGACGATCTGGCCATGGTTGATGATCGCCAGGTGGCGGCACAGGTACTCGGCTTCTTCCAGGTAGTGCGTGGTGAGGATGATCGTGGTGCCGGCGGCGTTGATCTCCTTCAGCACGCGCCACATGTCGCGGCGGATCTCGATGTCCACGCCGGCGGTCGGCTCGTCCAGGATCAGCAGGCGCGGGCGGGTCATCATCGCACGGGCGATCATCAGCCGGCGCTTCATGCCGCCGGACAGCGTACGGCTCATCACCTGTGCCTTTTCCCACAGGTGCGCCCGCTTCAGTTCCTCTTCGGCACGCTGCTCGGCTTCCTCGCGCGGCACGCCATAGAAACCGGCGTAGTTCACCAGGATGTCGAAGGGCTTTTCGAACAGGTTGAAGTTGATCTCCTGCGGCACCAGCCCGATCAGGCGCATGGTGGCGCTGCGGTTGCGCACCAGGTCGCTGCCGAACACTTCCACCTGGCCCTCGCTGAGGTTGACCAGGGAGCTGATGATGCCGATCAGGGTGGACTTGCCGGCACCGTTGGGGCCGAGCAGGGCGAAGAAGTCGCCCGGGGCCACTTCCAGGGAAACCCCCTTCAGGGCTTGGGTGCCGTTGTCATAGGTCTTGCGCAGGTCGCGCACGCGCAGGGCGGGCGCCGTATCGTTCTGGGATGCCAAGCTCGAAGCCTTCGCGCCCATGGGCTGGCGCTGGAGAGGGGCGGGGAGGGGCTATTATAGAAGACCCCGAGGGCTTGCCCCGGCTACACACTGTCCCGAAAAGTCGTGCCTGTTCAATTCCCCCTCAAGCTGGTCGGTTGCCGCATGCTGGCCCCGACCGTCGGCCACTACCAGTTCGTGCGTGACGATGGGCAGCCGCTGGATTTCCAGCCCGGTCAGTTCATCCAGGTCCATTTCAGCTACGCCGACGGCACCGAAACCAAGCGCAGCTACTCGCTGGCGACCATCCACGACCACGCGTTGGGCCCGGGCGAAGCGGTGGATATCGCGGTCAGTTTCGTGCCCGGTGGCGCCGCTACGGCGCTGTTCGAGGCGCTGGAGCAGGGCGGCCAGATCAGTGCGTCCGGCCCCTACGGCCGGTTCTGCCTGAACCCCGGCGATCACAACGCCCGTTACCTGCTGATCGCCACCGGTACCGGCGTTACCCCGTACCGCTCGATGCTGCCGCTGCTGGAAAAGGCCATGGCCGAACGCGGCGTGCAGATCGTGCTGCTGCAGGGCGCGCGCAGCCCGGGTGAGCTGCTGTACAGCGAAGACTTCTACAGCTTCGCCGAAAAGCACCCGAACTTCCGCTATGTTCCGTGCCTGTCGCGCGAACTGCCGGCCGAACCACACCCGGACGTGCAGCACGGTTACGTGCAGCAGGCGCTGGCCGGATTCACCCCGGACCCGGCCACCGACATCGCCTACCTGTGCGGCAACCCGGACATGGTCGATGCCTGTGCCGAACTGCTGAAGGCCGCCGGTCTGGGCAATCCGCAGATCCGCCGCGAGAAGTACGTCAGCAGCAAGTAAACCAGGGTAGTGCCGGCCGCTGGCCGGCAACCGCATGGACCCTGGTAGTGCCGGCCGCTCGCCGGCAACCCCATGAACCGGAGGCGGCATCACGCCGCCCCCGGTGTCCTGTCTCAGTACGCGATCCAGGCGTCGCGCCAGGCGAAACCGGTGCCCGGACGATAGGCATCGGCATTGATGTTGCACCAGGCGCCTTCCGGGAACGGGCGGCAGGCATACAGCTTGCCGTCGGTGCCCTTCACCACGGTCTCGCCCGGCGTGTAGCTGCCGAGGCCGGCCGGGTAGACGAAGTCGAAGTCGCCGCCCGGCGGATCGACCGGATCGATCGGGCCCGGACCCGGTACCTGGGTTTCCAGCTGGAAGCGGTTGCCCGGCTTCAGGTACACGCGGTTGTCGGTGGCCGAGGCGACCGGCGTGATCACGCCGTTCTTCATCACACCCACGCGCGCATGCTGTGCACTGGCATTGACCTTGCGGGCCAGGGCCAGCGGCCACTGCGTCGGACTGGTCTGGCCAGCGGCCAGCTGGGTTTCCACACGCTCCAGGTCGTTGCCGTTGGCATTGAACACGCGCAGGGTCACGGTGCTGTCCACGTCCAGTGCGCCGTTGGCGGTCACCGCGCCGGCATCCTGCCACTGCGGCGGCGGAACCACGCCACCGCCACCTTCGAAGCGCACGTCCATGCAGGTGTAGAACGCCTCCTGCGAATCCGAGCGCTGCCAGGTGTTGTAGATGATGTGCTGGCCACTGCGCTTGGGCAGCGGGCAGTCCAGCTTGTAGACACCGCCTTCGGACAGCGGCACGTTGCCCAGGGTGCAGAATTCCTGCAGGTCGGCCCAGCGCAGCGGGCTGCCCGGTTGCCAGCCGTCACGGGTGACATAGAACTTCCACTCGCGGGTGGCGTGCGGTGCCGGTGCCTTGAACTCGAAGGTGTAGCGGCCACGCGAATCGGCGCGCACCGGCGTGGTCGGCCAGTCGCTGCGATTCAGATCGAGGCCGCGGTACTTGGGGATGCTGGCGCTGCACAGTTCGCCATCACGCACCAGGTCGCGGTGGTTGCCATTGGCGTTGCCGTGGGCGATTGCACTCCAGTCATAGAACGGCTGCGCGCCGCCGATGGCCTTGGCCGCGGCACAGGCCGGGTTGGTCGGGTTTTCCGGATTGCCTTCGTGGCACTGCTTCACGCGGCTGAGCGGCTTGGACATGGTGCCGTGGGCGAGGGCGCTGCCGGACAGGGCCAGGCAGGCAACGACGGACAGAGCGAGGACTGCCCGGTGGGACAGGTGCATGCAGGAACTCCTTTGCGAAGTGTGGGAAACCTCGCGCAGTCTTCACATGCAGGGCCGTCGGCAACATCGGACAAGTTTGAAATCGATGAAGGCCGTGATCGATCTGCAACACGGTGCTCACTGTGCCGCCATCCGGGCGAAAGGCGGTGCACAGTGCACCGCCTCCCGCATCACTGCCTCAGTACGCGATCCACGCATCACGCCAAGCCGCGCCGGCACCCGGCCGATAGGCTTCGGCGTTGACGTTGCACCATGCACCTTCCGGGAACGGGCGGCAGGCATACAGCTTGCCGTCGCCGCCCTTCACCACGGTCTGGCCCGGCACGTAGCTGCCGATACCGGCGGGATACACGTGGTCGAAATCACCGCCCGGTGATGGCGTGCCGGGGTCGGGCACCTGGGTATCGAGCTGGAAGCGGTTGCCATCCTTCAGGTACACGCGGTTGGCGGTGGCCGAGGCCGTCGGTGTGATCACGCCGTTGTTGAGCACGCCCACGCGTGCGTGCTGGGCGCTGGCATTGACCTTGCGGGCCAGCGCCAACGGCCACTGTGCGGCCGCGGTCTGGCCACTGGCGAGGGTCTCTTCCACGCGTTCGACATCATTGCCGTTGGCGTTGAACACGCGCAACGCCAGGGTGGTGCCGACCGGTAGCTCGCCGCGCGCGGTGACCGGGCCGGCATCCTGCCACTGCGCTGCGGGCGGGGTGCTGCCACCGCCTCCTTCAAAGCGCACGTCCATGCAGGTGTAGAACGCCTCGGTCGAATCCGAGCGCTGCCAGGTGTTGTAGATCACATGCTGGCCGCTGCGCTGTGGCAGCGTGCATTGCAGCTTGTAGGTGCCATCGGCCGACAGCGGCGTGTTGCCCAGCGTGCAGAACTCCTGCAGGTCGGCCCAGCGCAGCGGGCTGCCCGGTTGCCAGCCGTCGCGGGTGACGAAGAAGCGCCAGTCGCGCGTGGCGTGCGGTGCGGTCGCCTTGAACACGAAGGTGAACTTGCCGTTGGCGTCTGGCTGGATCGGTGTGGTCTGCCAGTCGCTGCGGTTTACATCCAGCCCGCGGAAGGTCGGGTTGTTGCCGCTGCACAGCTTGCCGTCGGGCACCACGGCCTGGTGGTTGCCGTTGGCATTGGCCTGGTTGATGCCATTCCAGTCGTAGAACGCCTGCGAACCGCCCACCGCTTTCGCGGCGGCGCAGGCCGGGTTGGTCGGGTTCTCCGGATTGCCCTGGAAACAGGCATAGACGCGGCTGACCGGCGTGGTCATGGTGCCGTGGGCGAACGCGTTGCCGGCCAGGCACAAGCCCGCAGCAGCGAACGAGGTGGCCAGCAACAGCGGTGTGGATCGGAATGACATGGCGCATCCTTGTGGTCGTCGAAAGGGAACGGTGACCGCAGGAGCTGCGCTGCACGGCGGACTTTCGGCGGCACCACGGCGAGTATCGAGTCGCGATGCAAGGGGCGGAACCACCGAAGCGCCGATCCGTGACTGGGGGTGTGAAGCCCTTCCCGCAGGCTTCACGTGGGGCTGAACGGATGCGTTGGCGGTCACGGGATCGGCGTGGCATCGATCACGTCGTGGAGATCATGCTACGTCGGCGCCATACCCACTCGATCTGCCTGGCACGAGAAGCAGCCGTGGGCCGCGTTGTGCAGCTGCACGAAGGCCACGGCAGGGTCGGCAAACAGCGTGTCCAGCCGGGCAGCAACATCAGTGCCCGCGCTGATCTCTGCGGCCAGCATCAATGCAGCCTGGTCATAGGCGCGCAACGAGATCGTACGGCGCTGTACATAGGCGGGTACCTCACCCGGCGGCAGCACGCAGCGCGTTACGCCACGCTGCACGAAGATCGGACCCGAGGCGTGATAGGGCGAGTGCAGGGGCAGGTGCACATGGGACAACAGCAGCAGCTCGCTGCCGCTGGGTGGGTCGCTCAGGCTGATCCGGCAGGGATGGCCGCCATTTTCGCCGGCCCAGCGACGCTGGATGCCCAGCGCGGCGAGTTCGCGCTCGCTTTTCTCGAACAGGTGCTGGAAGGGGCGATGGTCCAGGCCACCGAGGTACCACGCATGCATGAGCGTCTCCTTTGGTTTCCGCGGAGTCTGCGTGGGCATCGGCGGCGATGCTCGCCGTTTTCCGACCTCGCATCACGCCGGGCCGGACAGCGCCATGGCGACTGCACCACAAGGCGCTAAGATGCGCGCGCCGCCCCGGCCGACGAGCGCCGCATGTCCCTGGATTTCCCCACCATCACCGTGCTTGGCTTCCTGCTCTGCATCGGCATCGCCGTGGGGTTCTCGCTGCTGCTGGTCGTGCTGCGCGGGCAACCGGTGCTGCGCCAGTGGACCATCAGCCTGTGGCTGCTGACCCTGGGCGTGACCCTGCTGGCACTGCGGCCCTATCTGCCGCTGGCCCCGGCCGTGCTGGCCGGCAACGCGGCGATGGCCGGTTGTGGCCTGATGATGCTGCGCGGGGTGGCACTGCACCTGGAGCAGCCGCTGCCGCTGTGGCGGCCGCTGCTGATCGCGGCGGCGTTCATGGCCTGCATCTTCGCGTTCCTGGTGCTCTGGCCGAACCTGCACCTGCGCCTGCAGGTATTCAGTGTGTTCGCGCTGATCGTCGATGGCTGGATCGCCTGGTTGCTGCTGCGCCATGCGCCGGTGCAGCAGCGCACCAGCTGCCGGTTGGCGGCGTCGGTGTTCCTGGCCGAAGCCGCGCTGTATGCCGTGCGCCTGTTGCTGCCGGTGGCACCGGATGCAGGCGAGGACATCATGCGCACCGGATCGCCGATGTTCGCCACCTACATCGCCGGGGTAATGCTGGAACTGGCGCGATGTTTCGCGATGGTGCTGCTGCTGGTCGAGCGCATGCTGGTCGATCTGCGGCATGCCGCGCGCACCGATGGCCTGACCGGCCTGCTCAACCGCAGCGCGGTGCTGGCCGATGGCCAGGTGCAGTTGCAGCGGTCGCGCCGGCAGGGCCGTCCGCTGGCCCTGCTGCTGGTCGATGTCGACCACTTCAAGCGGATCAATGATCGCTGGGGCCACCTGGCCGGTGACCAGGTGCTGCGTCACTTCGCTTCGGTGCTGCAGCAAAGCACCCAGGGACGGACCCATCTGCTGGGCCGCTATGGGGGCGAGGAGTTCGTGCTGGTCCTGGCCGGCAGTACGTCGAGCGACGCGGTGGCGCTGGCAGCGCTGATCCGCACCCGTCTGCAGCGACATCCCGCCCTTCTGGACACGGGGCCTGTGCTCGTCACGGCCAGTGTTGGCCTGGCCATGGACGAGGGCCAGGGTGACCTGTCGACGCTGCTGGCGGCTGCCGATGCAGCACTCTACCGGGCCAAGGCCGAGGGCCGTGACCGCTTGGCCTGTGCCGTGCCGGCGACGATTTCGCCTTTGCCCATCGCCGCCGGCGCCGTGCCCGTGTAAGTTGGGTCACATCTTCCGCGGCAGCCCGTCGTGGTCGACAGGAACGTCCTCCAGGGGAAACGAGCACGATGCAAAGACACCACCTCGCGCTGGCCGGGATGCTGGCCAGCCTGATGCTTGCCGGGTGCAGCCAGTCACCGCCACCCGGCGCCGAAAGCGCCAACGATGCGCCCAGCCGCCGTTTCGGCACGATCGACTTCCAGCCCTGCACGCTGTCCACCGAAGGCGCCAGCGCCAACGTGGAAGCGCAGTGCGCCACCCTGCAGGTGCCGGAGGACCGGGCCCAGCCAGATGGCCGCAGGATCGACCTGCGCATCGCCTGGCTGGAGTCGGGCAACAGCGGTTCCAGCCAGCCCGACCCGGTGTTCTTCCTGGCCGGTGGCCCGGGCCAGGCCGCCAGCGAGGTGGCGGTCATCGTCGATACCGCGCTGCGCCAGGTACGCAAGCAGCGTGACGTGTTCCTGATCGACCAGCGCGGCACCGGCGGCTCCAACCCGCTCAGCTGCCTCGGCGCGGACGGCAAGGACCTGCAGATGGACGAGGACGCCGCTCCCACCGAGGCGTCGCTGCGCGACTACGCGCAGCGCTGCGCGGCCTCGCTGCAGGGGCGTGCCGATGCACGCTTCTACACGACCACCGAAGCCATCGCCGACCTGGATGCGGTACGCCAGGCCTTGGGCGTGGACCGGATCAACCTGGTCGGCGGGTCCTACGGTACCCGCGTGGCCCAGCGCTACGCCGGCGCCTATCCGCAGCACACCCGCAGCATCGTCATCGACGGCGTGGTGCCGAACGAACTGGTGGTCGGTGGTGACTTCGCCACGACGTTCGAGGATGCGATCGCCCTGCAGTCGGCGCAGTGCCGCAAGGATGCCAGATGCAGCAAGCGTTTCCCGACCGATACCCGCGCGCAGGTGCGCAGCGTGGTGGAGACCCTGCGCCGTGCGCCGGTCTCGGTCGAGTACCGCGACCCCGGCACCTACGATATCCGGAAAGACGTACTGACCCCGGACAGCGTGGTCGGCCTGGCGTTCGCGTTTTCCTACGTGCCGCAGTATTCCTCGCTGCTGCCGCTGGTCCTCGATGAGGCCGCACAGGGCCGCTATGCACCGTTGGCATCGCTGGCACGCGGCGCGAACCGCAGCATGGATTTCCAGATCAACCGCGGCATGCAGTGGTCGGTGATCTGCAGCGAGGATGCACCGCGCTACCACGCGCCGGCCGAGGATCCCGAGCGCCTGTTCGGCAACGAAGTCGCCAGCGCCTTCTTCGCCGCCTGCCCGGTGTGGCCGCATCGAGCGGCAGCGGCGGCCGCTGCAGTGCCGTTGCGCAGTGACGTGCCGGCGCTGCTGCTGTCCGGTGAACTGGACCCAGTGACACCGCCGCGCTACGCCGAGCAGGTCCTCAAGGGCCTGCCGAATGGCCGGGCACTGGTCGCCCGTGGCCAGGGCCACGGCACGCTGACCGCCGGCTGCATGCCGCGCCTGCTCGGCCAGTTCATCGACAAGATCGATGCCAAGGCGCTGGATGCCGGCTGCCTGGACACGCTGAGCTACGTGCCGGCGTTCACCTCGTTCAATGGATGGGAACCATGATCGTCGCCGACAACCTGCACAAGGCCTTCGACACCCGTACCGGCCGTATCCAGGCGGTGTCCAACGTCGGCTTCCGCGCCGAGGACGGCCGCATCACCGGCCTGCTGGGCCCCAATGGTGCCGGCAAGACCACCACCATGCGCATGCTGTACACGCTGATGACCCCTGACCAGGGCAGCATCAGCGTCGACGGGGTCGATGCCGCACGCAACCCTGTAGAAGTACGCCGCCACCTGGGCGTGCTGCCCGACGCGCGCGGTGTCTACAAGCGCCTGACCGCACGCGAGAACATCACCTACTTCGGCGAACTGCATGGCCTGACAGCCGAGCGCATCCGCGAACGCATCGAGGTGCTGTCGCACGCGCTGGACATGGGCGACATCCTCGACCGCCAGACCGATGGTTTCTCGCAGGGCCAGCGCACCAAGACCGCCATCGCCCGCGCGCTGGTGCACGACCCGCGCAACGTGATTCTCGACGAACCGACCAACGGCCTGGACGTGATGACCACGCGCGCACTGCGCCGCTTCCTGCTGGGCCTGCGCGAAGAGGGCCGCTGCGTGATCCTGTCCAGCCACATCATGCAGGAGGTGGCCGCGCTGTGCGACCACATCGTGATCATCGCCAAGGGCACGGTGATGGCCGCCGGCAGCGCCGATGAACTGCGTGCGCAAGCCGGCGAATCCAACCTGGAAGACGCGTTCGTGAAACTGATCGGCAGCGAAGAGGGCCTGCACGCATGAGCATGATGTCGACCCTGATGACGGTGATGCGCAAGGAGCTGCGCGATCTTTCCCGTGATCGACGTACGCTGCTGCTGACCCTGCTGTTCGGTCCGCTGTTGTACCCGGTGCTGCTGCTGGGCATGGGCAAACTGGCCGAGAGCCGGGTACGCACCCAGATCGAACAGCCGCTGCAGATTCCGACCATCGGTGCGGAGAACGCCCCCAACCTGGTGCGCTTCCTCGCCGCACAGGGGCTGAATACCGCGCCGGCACCGAAGGACCTGCCCGACGCCATCCGCAGCCAGGAGATCGACGTGGCGCTGCGCATCAGCGAGGACTTCGGCAAGGACTGGGCCGATGGCAAGCCGGCGCTGGTGGAGGTGATCAAGGACAGTACCCGCCGTGCCGCTGAAGTGCCCAGTGCGCGTCTGGAGGCGGCGCTGGCGACCTACAACGGCCAAGTGGGCGCGCTGCGATTGATGGCGCGTGGCATCGACGCGCAGGTGGCGCGGCCGCTGGACGTGGCACGCCAGGACCTGGCCAGTGCCGAAGCCAAGCGCGGCATGATCCTGTCGATGCTGCTGCCGGTGCTGCTCACGCTGACCTCGTTCATCGGCGGCGCCTATCTGGTGATGGATGCCACCGCCGGCGAGCGCGAGCGGCAGTCACTGGAACCGCTGCTGGCCACGCCCGGCTCGCGCAGCGCGATCGTCAGCGGCAAGATCGCGGCTGCCTGCGTGGTCGGGTTCGTATCGCTGCTGCTGACCCTGGTGGCGTTCAAGGTGAGCGCACAGATCGCGCCCGGCAACATCGGCCGCCAGTTCAACATGAACGTCGCCTCGATGCTGCAGATGCTGCTGGTGATGCTGCCGATGCTGATGATCGGCACCTCGCTGCTGACCTTCCTGTCGGCGGCGGCCAAGAGCATGAAGGAAGCGCAGAGCCACATGACCTGGCTGATGCTGCTGCCGATGATGCCCGGCTACGCGCTGGTGGCCTATCCGCTGAAGAGCGAGCTGTGGCAGTACGCCGTGCCGTTCCTGTCGCAGAACCAGATGCTGTTGAAGGTGATCCGCCACGAGACCATCACGCCGTCGGTCTGGGCCATCTATCTCGGTGCCAGCCTCGGCCTGGCCGCACTGCTGTGGTTCGCCGCCGTGCGCCGTTACCACAACGAGCGTCTGGCGATCTCCGGCTGACCGCCACTGGTAGCGCCGGGCCATGCCCGGCGGATTTGAAACGAGGCCCGGTCATTCCGGGCCTCGTTGTTTTCAGGATTGCGTTGCCTGCCAAGCGGCGAAGCGTTGGGCGATCACCGGTGCCAATCGATCAAAGTTTTCCCAGGTATCGGCGACGTGGTACAGCGACGGGACCTCGGCCCCCAGCTGTTCCTCATAGTCTTCGAGATACTGGCCATTTTCGAGGTCGTAGTACGCAGCAGTGAACGCGTTGGCTTCATCACTGATCAGGTCATCGACGAATTTGCCGTCGCTGCATTGAAGCAGGAGCAGGCCTGGCGTCGTACTACGTTCCCGCAGCGCCTGCAGGTCTTCTTCTGCGTCCTCGGCGAGCTCTTCGCTTGCCATGCCCTGTAACAGCAGCCATGCCAGGTACATGCCGATGTGAGTGGCACCGGCCTCAGCCGGAAGATCCGAAGGGAAGTCACCCCCGGAATGCCAGCTGGCGTCGTCGTACTTCATCGGTTCTCCTCCTGAGTTTGGAAAGTAGCTTAGGTCGCGAGGGTAGACAGCGGGAGCGTTGAATGCGTCATCCGCCGGCATACCGCGCAGGCGTCACCCTCATCTCGCGCTTGAACACGGCGATGAAGGCACTGGGTGTGTCGTAGCCCATCGACAGCGCGACGCTGATCACCGGCTCGCCGGACAGCAGGCGTGGCAGCGCCAGCAACACCCGCAGGCGTTGCCGCCACTGACTCAGCGTCATCTGGGTCTCGGCCAGCCAGTGGCGGGCGAGACTGCGGCTGGACAAACCGGTGCGGGTGGCCCAGTCCTCGATGCTGCGGTTGTCGTGCGGTGCGCGCGCCAGCGCGGCCGCGATCCGCCGCAGGCGTCGGTCGCGCGGTTGTGGCAGGGCAAGTGGCAACGGCGTGCTGGCGCCGATCTCATCGGCGATCACTCCTGCCAGCCGCGTCTGTGCGGCATCCAGTGCAGCGTGTGGCCATTGCAGTGCGCGCATGACGCTCGCCTGCAGCAACGCATCGGCCTGGAAGATGCGAGGGGTCGCTGGCAGATCGGCACAGGCGGGCGCACTGAAGTACAGGCTCCAGCCATCGAACGCACTGGTGCTGGCCAGTGCATGGGGCAGCAAGGGTGGAATCCAGGCGACATGCCCCGCCGGCAGCAGCCAGTGCAGATCGCCCACTTCGATCCGCAGCAGGCCCTGGTGTGCACCCAGCAGCTGGCCACGGGCGTGCTGATGACGGGCTGTCCGTCGCGGACGGCGCAGGCGTAGCTGGGCTGCCAGCAGCGCCGGTCCGTCGCTGGCATTGGCCAGTGCCGGGTCGATCAATACGATGGATGTCTGATCTGCCATACAGGTTGGCAGTTATACGGCAGAACCGCCATTGCGGGGCATCCACACTGGAGCCCTCATTCAATCGAGCAGCCCCCATGCAGCCACAGGACATTCTTCCGGACCATCAGAACGAGGTGCAGGTAAATGGCCTCACCGTGCGCAAGGGCAGCGTCGGTGCCTTCCTGGCCAGCGTCCGTGACTGGCAGGATCCCGCCAGCGATGATGCCACCCGCGCCACCGCCGAAGCCGACCTGCGTGCGCTGCTGCCGGGCCTGCACGCACTGGGCCTGTTTCGGGTGCTGGCCGCGCGTGATCCTGCGCTGCAGGATCTGATCGAGGGTGCAGCCTGAAACGGACAAGGCCCGGACGGACCGGGCCTTGGCGTCATGGCGTGGGCGGAAACGACTTAATCCCCTCCGTCCCCTTTTTGCGGTCAGCCGCCGCCGGGAGCGAACACCAGCGTGCGGCGGGTGGTGACCGGTGCGCTGATCGGCTCGAAGCGCCAGCGCTTGACCGCGTTCATCGCTTCGCGATCGAAGATGCGTGACGGTGTCGCGCGCAGCACGCGGGCGTTGACTACCGAGCCGTCAGTGCCGACGGTGATTTCCACCAGCACTTCGCCGGAGGTGCCGGCACGCAGCGCTTCGGCCGGATAACGCGGCGCCGGCGTGCTGACCGGTCGCAGGGTCGGCGCGGCGGTGGCGGCAGCCTGGCGCGCGGCGCTGGCCTGCTGCGCGGCGGCCTGCTGCTGCTTCTGCTCGGCCTCGCGGCGGGCAGCGGCCTGGCGCTCGGCTTCCTGACGCTCGTTGTCGCGGCGCGCGGCGTCCTGTTGCGCGGCAATCTGCTTGGCCGCATCGGCCTCCTTGGCACGCTGTTCGGCCAGGCGCTGCTGCTCGGTCTGCTGCTTGCTGCGGTCCTCGGCGTCCTTCTTCGCCTTCTCTGCCTCTGCTTCGGTGCGCTTGGCGGCGTTCTGCACGCCCTTGGCCAGGCCTTCCTTCAGGCGCGGCAGGGCCGGCGCGGACGCATCCACCTTCTCGATCAGCGCCACCAGGCGCTGCGCTTCGGTGTAGTCCTCGCGGCCCAGGTGCTGTTCGGCGGCGATCAGGGTGTAGGGCAGCAGGTCGGTCAGCGCGCTCTTCACCGAGGCGTCGTCCGGGGTCTTGTCGCGCAGGGCGAGGTAGTACTCGATGGCGTTGTCGCCGGCCGGCGCGTACATGCGGTTCTCGCGCAGCGCCTGGCTGGCCGATTCACGCAGCTGCTCGGTGCCCATCGACTGCACCTTGGCGGCGACCACCGGTGCGGCCGGTGCGGCGGCGGGTGCACTGGCAGGTGCGGGTGCCGGGGTTTCTTCCTTGCCCGAGCAGGCGGCCAGTGCCAGTGCCAGGGCAACCGGCAGCCACCGGCGCGCGGCGGTGATCGTTGAGACGTGCGACATCCTGCTCCCCTCTAGAAGACGACGTGACGTAAATCATTGATATGCATGGCCGGGACCAGCGGTCCGGGCACGGAACGATGACGTTTCCCGACGCCATCGCCGGCAACGGCGAGGGTGCAATCTAGCATCCCGGCCACCGCCGCGCGCAAGGGGCGGTGGCCGGGACGCGCAGCGGTGGTCATGCCGCCGCCGGCGACGAGATCAGTGTTCGTGCGCCTTGTCGTGCGACTTGCTGTGGCTGTTGGACATCAGCTTGTCGGTCCAGGCGATGCCGATCGCCGACAGGATGAACACGCAGTGGATGATGGTCTGCCACAGCACGCCATCCGGAGTGAAGGTCGAGCAGGTCTGCTCGCCGATGTTGGCTGCGGCCGATGCCATTCGTTCAGGCGGGCACAGCGGGATGCCGTTCAGTGCACCGCTGGCGATGAAGGTCTTCAGCAGGTGGATCGAGGAGATGCCGATGATCGCCATCGCCAGCTTCACTTTCAGAACGCTGGCGTTGACGTGGCTCAGCCATTCCGGCTGGTCCGGGTGGCCTTCCAGGCGCAGGCGCGAGACGAAGGTTTCGTAGCCGCCGACGATCACCATCACCAGCAGGTTGGAGATCATCACCACGTCGATCAGGCCGAGCACGATCAGCATGATCTGCTGTTCGCCCATAGTGGCCGAATGCGAGATCAGGTGCCACAGTTCCTTGCCGAACAGGAACACGTAGACGCACTGGGCAACGATCAAACCCAGGTACAGCGGCAGCTGCAGCCAGCGCGAGGCGAAGATCAGGGTGGACAGGGGGGAGAGCGGCGGTCGGTTTGCACTCATGCGGGGGATGCTGCGTTGCGGGGGAGTGGCGAGGTTACTGGCCCGCCATGACGGTGCCAACCCAACTCTCGCACTAGACTTCAGGTTCCTTTCCGCACCCCGAGCCGCCGCCATGATCGACCTGTATTACTGGCCCACCCCGAACGGTCACAAAGTGACCCTGCTGCTGGAAGAAGCCGGCCTGGAGTACCGCATCCACCCGGTCAACATCGGTTCGGGCGACCAGTTCAAGCCGGAATTCCTTGCGATCTCGCCCAACAACAAGATGCCGGCCATCGTCGACCAGGCCCCGGCCGATGGCGGTGCTCCGCAGAGCGTGTTCGAGTCCGGTGCGATCCTGCTGTACCTGGCCGAGAAGACCGGCCAGTTCCTGCCCCGCGACCCGCGCGGCCGCGTCACCACCCTGGAGTGGCTGTTCTGGCAGATGGCCGGCCTGGGTCCGATGAGCGGCCAGATGGGCCACTTCAATGTGTATGCGCCGGAGAAGATCCCGTATGCGATCGAGCGCTATGACAACGAAGTGCGCCGCCTGCACGGGGTGATGGACAAGCGCCTGGCCCAGCACGCCTTCCTGGCCGGGGACGAGTACACCATCGCCGACATGGCCAGCTACCCGTGGATCGGCGCCTACGACAAGCTGCCGGTGGATTTCGCCGCCTTCCCGAACCTCAAGCGCTGGCATGAAGCGATCGCCGCACGCCCGGCCACCCAGCGCGCCTATGCCCTGCGCCAGCAGGTGAACCCCAACGCCGGCAAGCCGCTCAGCGACGAAGAGCGCAAGCACCTGTTCGGCCAGCGTTGACCCGCCGCGGGGTCGGATCCCTTTGCAGCGCAAAGGGCTCTGACCCCAGCACCGCGGCATGGGCAGAAGGTCATGCTGCCTTCCCGCACGGGCTTGGTTAGGATGGGGGACGACCGCTCCGCGTCCATCGCGGGGGCGGACCTGCCGTTTGCCGGGATCCTCCATGCGCCACCTGTTCGCTTCGCTCGCCCTCATGCTCGCCACCAGTACCGCCGCCCACGCTGAAAAGCTGACCCTGGAAGCCATCACCGGCCCGCTGCCGCTGTCCGGCCCGACCCTGATGAAACCGAAGGTCGCCCCCGATGGTTCGCAGGTCAGCTTCCTGCGCGGCAAGGACAGCGACCGCAACCAGCTGGACCTGTGGACCTACGACATCGGCAGCGGCCAGACCCGTCTGCTGGTGGATTCGAAGGTGGTGCTGCCCGGCACCGAGACCCTCAGCGATGAGGAAAAGGCCCGCCGCGAACGCCAGCGCATCGCTGCGATGACCGGCATCGTCGATTACCAGTGGTCGCCGGACGCGCAGCGCCTGCTGTTCCCGTTGGGCGGCGAGCTGTACCTGTACGACCTCAAGCAGCAGGGCCAGGCCGCAGTGCGCCAGCTGACCCACGGCGAGGGCTTCGCTACCGACGCCAAGCTGTCGCCCAAGGGCGGTTTCGTCAGCTTCATCCGTGGCCGCAACCTGTGGGTGATCGACCTGGCCAGCGGCAAGCAGTTGCAGCTCACCCGCGACGGCAGCACCACCATCGGCAACGGCGTGGCCGAGTTCGTCGCCGACGAGGAAATGGACCGCCACACCGGTTACTGGTGGGCGCCGGATGATTCGGCCATCGCTTTCGCGCGCATCGATGAAGCACCGGTGCCGGTGCAGAAGCGCTACGAGGTCTACGCCGACCGCACCGACGTGATCGAGCAGCGTTACCCGGCCGCCGGCGACGCCAACGTGCGCGTGCAGCTGGGCGTGATCGCACCGGCCGCCGATGCGCAGCCGCGCTGGGTCGACCTCGGCAAGGAACAGGACATCTATCTGGCCCGCGTCGACTGGCGCGATGCCCAGCACCTGAGCTTCCAGCGCCAGTCGCGTGACCAGAAGCAGCTGGACCTGGTGGAAGTGGCACTCGACTCCAACCGCCAGCGCGTGCTCGCGCACGAAACCAGCCCGACCTGGGTGCCGCTGCACAACAGCCTGCGTTTCCTCGACGACGGCAGCGTGCTGTGGTCGTCCGAGCGCACCGGTTTCCAGCACCTGTACCGCATCGACAGCAAGGGCAAGGCCACCGCGTTGACCCACGGCAACTGGCCGGTGGACGAGCTGCTGGCGGTCGATGAAAAGGCCGGCAAGGCCTACTTCCGTGCCGGCATCGAGACCTCGCGCGAAAGCCAGATCTACGCGGTGTCGCTGCAGGGCGGTGAGCCGCAGCGGCTGTCCAAGGCTCCGGGCATGCACAGCGCCAGCTTCGCCCGCAATGCCAGCGTCTATGTGGACAGCTGGTCCAACAGCACCACGCCGCCGCAGATCGAACTGTTCCGCGCCAATGGCGAGAAGATCGCCACCCTGCTCGAGAACGACCTGGCCGATCCCAAGCATCCGTATGCGCGTTACCGCGATGCGCAGCGCCCGATCGAGTTCGGTACGCTGACCGCCGCCGACGGCAAGACCCCGCTCAACTACAGCCTGATCAAGCCGGCCGGCTTCGATCCGTCCAAGCGCTACCCGGTGGCGGTGTACGTCTACGGTGGCCCGGCCAGCCAGACCGTTACCGACAGCTGGCCCGGCCGTGGCGACCACCTGTTCAACCAGTACCTGGCCCAGCAGGGCTACGTGGTGTTCTCGCTGGACAACCGTGGCACCCCGCGACGTGGCCGTGACTTCGGTGGCGCGTTGTATGGCAAGCAGGGCACGGTGGAAGTGACCGACCAGCTGCGTGGCGTGACCTGGCTGAAGCAGCAACCGTGGGTGGACCCGGCGCGCATCGGCGTGCAGGGCTGGTCCAACGGCGGCTACATGACCCTGATGCTGCTGGCCAAGGCCTCGAACCAGTACGCCTGCGGCGTGGCCGGTGCGCCGGTGACCGATTGGGGCCTGTACGACAGTCATTACACCGAGCGCTACATGGATCTGCCGGCGCGCAACGAAGCGGGTTACCGCGAAGCGCGCGTGCTGACCCATATCGACGGCCTGCGTTCGCCGCTGCTGCTGATCCACGGCATGGCCGACGACAACGTCTTGTTCACCAATTCGACCAGCCTGATGAGCGCGTTGCAGAAGCGTGCACAGCCGTTCGAGCTGATGACCTACCCGGGTGCCAAGCATGGCCTGTCCGGCGCCGATGCCCTGCATCGCTACCGCGTGGCCGAAGCCTTCCTGGGACGCTGCCTGAAACCTTGATCCACAGCCGGGAAGGAGCCCGCCGATGACCCTGCCACCGCCGATTCCTGCCCATGGCCAGAGGCCTGCCAGCTGGTGGTGCCGACACTGGCGCTGGGCAATGCCGTTGACCGTGGTGCTGGTGCTGGGCGCGGTGGGGGGCGTGGTGACCTGGAGCGTGCTGCGCTGGAGCGAGGCGGCACGCGAGAGCCCGCCGATGCGCGAAGCGATGCGTCGCGCGGGATGCAGCATCGAACTGGTGGAAGCCTTCGGCGAGCCGCTGCGCACCGAATCGATGCCGCTGGGCAGCATGCAGACCGCGATCAACGGCCAGCGTGATGTTGGCCTGACCGTGGCCCTGGAAGGACCCCACGCGCACGGCCGGCTGTTCGTGAAGGGCACCCGCAGCGATGACGTGTGGGATTACCCGGTGATGTACGTGCTGGCCGAGGACAAGCAGACCTTCGACCTGACCGCATTGGATGACGACGAGGCGGCACAGGAATGCGAACTGCAGGCCTGCCGTGATCGCGGCGAATGCCCGATGACCGCGGCGTTGTGACCTCCGGCCGATTGTCGCCACCGCGCTGAGCGCGTAGGGTGCGGGCAACCCTTTGCTGGAGTGTCCCATGAAGCCGATCGCGTTGGCCGTTGCCCTGGCCCTGACTGCCGCCCCGCTGCTGTCTGCGCCGCCGGCGCTGGCGGCACCCGCTGCCAAGGCCGCGACTCCCGCCAGCCCGGCCTGGGTCGCCCGCAGTAATGCGCTGGCGCAGATCCTGCTGGATGCGCAGGGCCCGTTCCAGCCGGAGGAAACCGGCTTCTTCGGCGTGCCTGGCTATGACGAAAAGGTCGCCGATCTCGGCCCCGACAACGGCAAGCGCTACCGTGCCGCGATGGCCAAGGCCCGCGACGAGCTGAAGGCGAAGCTGGCCACCGAACAGGATCCCAATGTCCGCCAGGACCTGGAGATCATGATCCACGCCGCCAACCAGAACATCGAAGGCAGCGAGCTCAACGAGAAGTACCTGCTGCCATGGAGTGACGCGCCGCAGACCGTGTTCAGCGGCCTCAACCTGCTGCTGTCCGACCAAGTGCCAGCCGAGCGCCGGGCCAAGGCGATCGAACGCCTCAAGGCCTATGCCGGCCTGCAGCCGGGCGGCACCGCGTTCACCACGCTGGCCCGCCAGCGCTACGAAGAGCGATTGAAGGACAGCAGTCTGCTGCAGCCGACCAAGATCGAAGTGCAGCAGTCGCTGGACAACGTCGAGACCTACATCACCGGCATCGAGTCGCTGCTGAAGAAGTACCAGATCGCCGGTGCCGATGAGGCGATGAAGACACTGGCCGGGCAGATGAAGGACTACGCCGCCTGGACGCGCACGACCGTGCTGCCGAAGGCACGTGCCGACGCACGTCTGCCGGCGCCGCTGTACGCCTACCAGCTCAAGCAGGTAGGCATCGACATCGACCCGAAGCTGTTGATGCAGCGCGCGCAGCTGGAATTCATGGAAACCCGCTCGGCGATGCAGCAGCTGGCGCCGCTGGTGGTGAAGGACAAGGGCCTGAAGGTGGCCGACCCGAGCGACCCGGTGGCGGTGATCCGCGCGCTGAAGGCCGACAAGATCGCCGACGATCATCTGGAAGGCCACTACCGCAAGGTGATCGATGCGATCGACCCGTTGATCCGCGAGCACGCCATCGTCGACGTGCCCAAGCGCGCGATGCAGATGCGCCTGGGCTCGGCCGCCGAGAGTGCTGCGAGCCCGGCGCCGCATTTCCTGCCGGCGCCGCTGGTCAACAACACCGGGCAGCAGGGCACGTTCGTGCTGCCGCTGGGCAACCCGGCCGCGGGCCCGGGTGCGCAGTACGACGACTTCAACTTCGGTGCGGCGGCGTGGACGCTGAGCGCGCATGAGGGCCGCCCGGGTCACGAGCTGCAGTTCACCGCCATGGTCGAGCGCGGCGTGTCGCTGGCACGCACCATGTTCGCGTTCAATTCGGTGAACGTGGAGGGCTGGGCGCTGTATGCCGAAGCCGAGATGGTGCCGTACGAGCCGCTGGACGGGCAGATGATCGCCCTGCAGTTCCGCCTGCTGCGCGCCGCACGCGCGATGCTGGACCCGATGCTCAACCTTGGCCTGACCGACCGTGCCAACGGCGAGCGCGTGCTGATGGAGCAGGTCGGCCTGTCCAAGGCGATGGCCACCCAGGAACTGGACCGCTACATGGTGCGCATGCCGGGCCAGGCCGGCAGCTATTTCTACGGCTACACCCGCATCCTCGAACTGCGCATGCAGACCGAGCTGGCACTGGGCGCGAAGTTCGACCGCCTGGCGTTCAACAACTTCTTGCTCGACCAGGGCCTGCTGCCGCCGGACCAGCTGGCCGATGCGGTGAACAAGGTGTTCGTGCCGAAGTACAAGCGCTGAGCATCAGCGGGTAGTGCCGGCCGCTGGCCGGCATTCCCCTTGGGCAGAGTTGCCGGCCAGCGGCCGGCACTACCCGCGGTGACGCTGCCGCGTCACCGCTGCGGCTGCGGTGTGATCACCTGTGTCGGCAACCGCGCCGGCGGTGCCGGATTCGGCACCCAGATTGCGACGCCGGCGGCGCGCTTCTGCGTGGTCGGAATGCCGATGCCGACGCCACCGCCCACATGCGAGCCAAACGTGCCGGCGCCGACCGACATGCCCACCGGCGAACCACTGCTGCCCACGCCCATCAGTACCACGCCATTGGCGCCGAGCGCGGCGGCCTCACGCTTCAGGCGTGCCACGGCGGCGTCGGTCTGGCCCTGGGTGCCGAAGCCCACGGCCGAAGCCGATTCCAGCTGCGCGATTTCCTGGGAACCGGCCGGCGGCGTCGAATAGATCTGCACCAGCGCCGGATCGATCGGTGCGCGGGCGCGGCCCAGCATCACCTTGGAGGTACTGGCACAGCCAGCGGCGACCAGCAGGATGGCCGCCAACGCGGCCCAACGGATATTCATGGCACGACCCCTGTAGGACTGGTTGCGATCATCGGCGGGCCACTCTGAATCGGCGCCAACACCCGGGCCAGGGCACGCACGACAGCACGCTAGCACGGGGCGGGTGACAGCCCCGCCAATGGCAGTAGGCGGCGGCAGCGGGAACGTCTATGGTTGGGGCAGGAACCAACTGCGGGAGAGCGGCATGGGTGTGATCAGTCTGTTGTGGGGCGTACTGGCGCTGTTGTGGATGATCCTGGCGCTGATTCCACTGCTCGGCTGGGGCAACTGGTTCCTGATCCCGTTCGCTGCGGTGGGCGCGGTGATCGCCGCGCTGGGCATCCTGTTCACCCATCCGAGCAAGCGTGGCCGGGCCTGGGCCGGGCTGGTGCTGAACGGCATCGTGGTGGTGGTCGGCATCCTGCGCCTTGGCCTGGGTGGCGGCGTGATCTGAGCCCGCACCCGGGTGCGACAGGGCGTCGCAGGCGCACGGTCCATGGCCGGGCAGGGGCGTACAATGAATGGCTGCGCGAGCCCCCCGCGTGCCTGTGAATCCGCGCCCGGCGCGGCAGCCCCATGATCATCCGACCCCGTCCCCACGGCTGGCAACTGCTCTACATCCTGCGCGGCTCGATCGTCAAAGCGATCGCGCCCAAGGTGCTGGCCATCCTGATCCTGTCCATTGCGGTGGCCGCCGTGGTGGAACTGGCGCCACCGACCGGCATCGAGCGTGTCTCGGTCACGCCGTTCACCCTGCTTGGCCTGGTGCTGTCGATCTTCCTCAGCTTCCGCAACAGCGCTTGCTATGACCGCTGGTGGGAAGGCCGCAAGCTGTGGGGTCAGCTGGTCTACGAATCGCGCTCGCTGGCCCGCCAGGTCAACCTGCTGCTGGCCGATGACGCGGGCCGCCGTCGCCGCATCGCCTACCTCACCACCGCCTTCGCCCATGCCCTGGCCGGTCGCCTGCGCGGGCGCATCGTCGCGCTGATGGCCCTGCCGTGGCTGGACAAGCGCCAGCGCGAACAACTCGGCCAGCGCGAGAACGTGCCGGACGCGCTGTTGTCGATGGTCGCCGCCGAGCTGGCCCAGGCCCTGCGTGCCGGTGACCTCGACCCGATCCTCTACGCCCAGCTGGAGGACCGTCTGCACGCGATGTCGTCGATCCAGGCGGGCTGCGAGCGCATCCTCACCACGCCGCTGCCGTTCGCCTACACCCTGCTGCTGCACCGCTGCGCGTGGATGTTCTGCGTGCTGCTGCCATTCGGCCTGGCCAGTTCGCTGGGCTGGGGTACGCCGGTGCTGTCGGCGGTGCTGGCCTATGCCTTCTTCGGCCTGGACCAGCTGGGCGAAGAAATGGAAGACCCGTTCGGCCTGGAGCCGAACGACCTGCCGCTGGACGCGCTGGTGCGCACCATCGAGATCGACCAGCTCGACGCGCTCGGCGAACGCCCCTTGCCCGAACCCCTGCTGCCGCAGGGCTACCTGTTGCAATAGCCACTCCTCGGAGCCTGCCATGTCCCACCCGCTTTACCGTCCGCGCCGCATGCGCCATGACGAGTTCTCGCGCCGCCTGATGCGCGAGAACACGCTGACCACCGACGACCTGATCTACCCGGTGTTCGTGCACGAGCTTGCCGGCCGCACCGCGGTACCCTCGATGCCGGGCGTGGAGCGGCTGTCGATCGAAGAACTGCTGAAGGTGGCCGAAGAGGCGCTGGAGCTGGGCATTCCGGTGATCGACCTGTTCCCGGTGATCGACCCCTCGCTGAAGTCGCTGGATGCATCGGCGGCATGGGCCGAAGACGGGCTGGCGCAGCGTGCGATCCGCGCGCTGAAGTCGCGATTCCCGGAACTGGGGGTGATGACCGACGTGGCGCTGGACCCGTACACCACCCACGGCCAGGACGGCATCATCGACGACAAGGGCTATGTGCTCAACGACGTCACCGTCGAAGCGCTGGTCAAGCAGTCTGTCTCGCATGCCGAAGCGGGCGTGGACATCGTCTCGCCGTCGGACATGATGGACGGCCGCATCGGCGCGATCCGCCGTGCGCTGGATGCCGACAACCACATCAACGTGCGCATCATGGCCTACTCGGCCAAGTACGCCTCGGCGTTCTACGGTCCGTTCCGTGATGCGGTGGGCAGCGCCGCCAGCCTCGGCAAGGCCGACAAGAAGACCTACCAGATGGACCCTGCCAACGGCGACGAGGCCCTGCGCGAGATCGCGCTGGACCTGGAAGAGGGCGCCGACATGGTGATGGTCAAGCCGGGCATGCCGTACCTGGACCTGGTGCGCCGGGTGAAGGAGACATTCGGCGTGCCGACCTTCGCCTATCAGGTGAGTGGCGAGTACGCGATGATGAAGGCTGCTTTCGCCAACGGCTGGCTGGACGAGCGCGCCTGCGTGCTGGAGTCGCTGCTGGGCTTCAAGCGGGCCGGCGCCGACGGCGTGCTGACCTATTTCGCGCCGCAGGTGGCGCGATGGCTGCGCGAGCGCTGACAATAGCGCCAGGATAGACGGAGGAATACGCGATGGGCCCCGAACTGGGATGGATGCAATGGCTGATCTGGGGCATCGGTACGCTGGTGTTCGGCGCCATCATCGTCGGTGTCTTCATCGCGGCCTGGCGGGCCGGCAAGCGCCCGCCGGAGCAGCTCTCCGCCGCCCGCCATGTCGCCCGTGAGCAGGCCCTGCCGGACAGCGTGCAGGCCGAACTGGCCGCGCTGAACCAGCGCAAGGACAATGGCCAGCTGAGCGAGGTGGAGTACGAGCAGTTGCGCGCCAAGGTGTTGTCGCGCTGACGGGTGGGTGCCAACCTTGGTTGGCACTTTCCCGCATGCCAACCAAGGTTGGCATCTACCAAACGATCATCCACGCATGGCGTGGATCTACGGGTGGCCGCCAACCCCGGTTGGCGTTTGCCGTTACCGAGCGGCAGGCAGGCACCCCGCAACCGCCGCCACCTTCGGCACCGCCAACCGGTACACGTCCACGCCACCGGCACGCGGCGCCTTCGCCGCACTGCTGGCAACCATCATCTCGCCCGGCTTGGCGTTGTCGATCACCGGCGCGCCGGTCCAGCCGCCGGTCTGGTTGAACGACAACCCCAACGGCTGCAGCGCCGCGCCGGTCCACGCACAGCCGCTGCTCCATACCTGCGCGGTCGTGCCGCTGCCGCGGCTGAACACCACGGCGCCGTCATGGCCCAGCCAGTCGCCATCGGTCTCGTCGTCGGCGCTGTTCAACGCGCTCAGTGCGGTGGCCGGACCACGCAGGCCCTGGGCATCCAGTGTCGACACGAACAGGTCCCAGCCGGCGCCACGGCCCTGCTGGCGGGCAAACAACAGCTGCCTGCCATCCGCGCTCAGGGCCGGCCCGCGCTCTTCCCGGCGGCCCGCGTCGCCGGCCAGCGGCTGCGCCGGGCCCAGCTGGCCGTCGGCGGCCAACGCGGCGCGGTACAGCGCCAGCTTGCCGTCGGGGCCGGCCGCGAACAGCAGCCAGCGGCCATCGCGGCTGAAGTAGGGATCACGGGCCTCACCGGCCACGCCTACCGGCAAGGCCTGCGCCTGCTGCCAGCGGCCGTCCACCAAGCGCGCCTCCCACAGGCCCCAACCGGCCTCGCCACGGCGGGCGAAAACGATGCGCTGGCCATCGGCGCTGATCGTGGCGCGGCCCTCGTCGGCGCGGGTCGAGACCACGCCCATGCCTTCGATGCCGTACTCGTTCAACGCCATCGCCACGGGGGCAGAGAGTAGACTGGCGGCAAGCACCAGCAGGGGCGGGGTGATGCGCATCATCCGGATCCGTGCACGAAAGAGCATCAGTCTAGCCAGCTTGAGGATTCCATGACCGACCGTTACGCCGTCTTCGGACACCCCGTTGCCCACTCGAAGTCGCCGCAGATCCACGCGACGTTCGGTCGCCAGGAAGGCATCGCAGTGGATTACCGCGCGATCGACCTGGCCCCGGATGCGTTCCTGGCCGGCCTGGAGGCCTTCGCCGCCGAGGGCGGTGTCGGTGCCAACGTCACCCTGCCGCACAAGGAATCCGCGTTCTCGGTGTGCACCACGCTGACCGCACGGGCGCGTCGCGCCGGCTCGGTCAACACGCTGCTGCGCAAGGGCGACCGCTGGCATGGTGACACCACCGATGGCATCGGCCTGGTGCGCGACCTGACCGATCGCCACGGCCTGGACCTGCGCGGCCGCCGCATGCTGCTGATCGGCGCCGGCGGTTCGGCGCGCAGCGTCGCCCCGGCGCTGCTTGATGCCGGCATCACCGAGCTGGTGGTGGTCAACCGCACGTCGGAACGAGCCGATGAGCTGATCGACGCGATGGGCGAACCGGGCCGCGCGATCAGCCGCTACTGGGAAGACCTGCGCGACCTCGGCGACTTCGAACTGATCGTCAATGCCACCTCGGCCGGGCGCGACCGCGCCGTTGAGTTCAAGCTGCCGCTGTCGCTGGTCAACTCGATGACCACCGCCGTCGACCTGAACTACGGCGAGGCCGCCATCGCCTTCCTGGCCTGGGCCCGTGCGGCGCAGTGCCGCAATACCGTGGACGGCCTGGGCATGCTGGTCGAGCAGGCGGCCGAGAGCTTCCTGCAGTGGCACGGTGTGCGCCCGCAGACCGACGAGGTCTACCAGTCGCTGCGCCAGGGCTCGGCGGTACTGGCCGGCGAGGACTGACCGATGGACAGCACAACCCTGCTGGTAACCGTGCTGAGCATGGTCGGCGTACGCCTGCCGGTGCTGATCGCGCTGTGCGTGGGCCTGGTCTGGGTGGTCGGGGCACCGCGCGACGCCACCCGTACCGGCGCCCTGGTCGGCCTGCTGCTGTTGCTGCTGACCAGCCTCGGTGGAATGGCGGCGGGCATCCTGCCGATGTGGATGGTCCGCAGTGGTGATTTCAGTGCCGTGTCGAGCCTGAGCGCCATCCTCGGCGTGCTGCATTTCGCGCTGGCGATGATCGAGGCCATCGGTGTGGTCCTGCTGGTCTGGGCCCTCGTGCGCCTGCTGCGATTGCGCGGCAACGCAGCGCAATGACACGCCGGTGACGGCCTCGGGCCGTCACCTGTCCTGCCTGGTGTGTTCATCCAGCCACCGGGCGTCGCCGCTGCCCCGTTCAGGCAGCCAGCGGCGGCGGAGGTGGCCGGCCATGCGACAATGACCGGCCTGATCCAGCCACGGTAGTTCCCGGCGTGACCGAAACCGTCGCCGCTCCGCGCACGCTCGATGACACCTTGAAGGACGCGATCCGCAAGGCGTACACGACGCTGCAGGCCAATACCCCCGGCTTCTCCACCCGTCGCTCGCAGAGCCAGATGATCGGCGTGGTGTCGCGCGCGCTGTCGAAAAGCGGTGGCGTGGGCGTGGTCGAGGCGCCCACCGGCGTCGGCAAGAGCCTGGGCTACCTCACCGCAGGCGTGCCGATCGCGCTGGCCAGCAAGAAGAAGCTGGTGATCAGCACCGGCACCGTGGCGCTGCAGTCACAGCTGGTCGAGCGCGATATCCCGAATTTCCTCAAGGCCACCGGCCTGGAAGCGACCGTGGCGCTGGCCAAGGGCCGTACCCGCTACCTGTGCACGCGCAATGCTGCCGAAGCGCAGGGCGAGGGCTCGCAGGGCGGCATGTTCGAGGATGACGCGCCGCTGTTCGACCGGCCGCTGGCGCCGATCGAGATGGACATCGCCAAGCGCCTGACCGACGCCTTCACCGGCGGCAGCTGGGATGGCGACATCGACAACGCACCGGAGACCATCAGCCCCGGCCTGCGCAGCCGCATCACCACGCCGGCCTCGGGCTGCGCCGGGCGCCGCTGTGCCTATTCGGCGCAGTGCGCGGTGCTGCGTTCGCGCAACACGGTGCGCGATGCACAGATCGTGGTCACCAACCACGCGCTGCTGTTGTCGGCACTGTCGATCGGTGACAGCGACAACGGCCAGCCATTGATCGCGCCGCCGTCGGACATGCTGCTGGTGCTGGACGAAGGCCATCACATCGGCAACGTGGCGATCGACCAGGGTGCGGCCAGCCTCGCGCTGGATGAGATGGCCAAGCGTACCGGCCGCCTGCAGATCCTGATCGCCGGTGCCTACCGTGCGGTCGACAAGGACCGCCTCGGCAACCTGCTGCCCAACGAAGCGATCGAGGTGGCCAGCAACGTCGCCAAGCAACTGCGCGCGTTCCGCGACCACATCGAACGGGTGTGGATGCCGGCGCCGGCCGACGAAGAGCCGATGTGGCGCGCGGCCAATGGGCGCCTGCCCGACGCCTGGCGCGAGCCGATCGAAGCGCTGGCCGACGACACCCGCAGCCTCTACAACTGGGCGCATGCCGCCACCGCGCAGGTCGCCAAGGGCAAGCCGGACGATGCCGCGCGCGAGCGCCTGCAGCGCAACCTGGGCATGGCGCTGGAAATGATCGAGCAGCAGTACAACCTGTGGCAGGCGTGGCGCCGCGAGGACAAGGACGGCGCGCCGCCGATGGCGCGCTGGGTCACCGCTACCCGCGACGGCGACCTGGTGCTGCATGGCTCACCGGTGTCGGCCGCGCACGTGCTGCGCAAGCTGCTGTGGGATGAAGTGGACTCGGTGGTGATGACCTCGGCGACGCTGACCGGCGGTGGCGACTTCCAGTCGCTGGCGATCGACAACGGCATTCCGGAAGAGGCCGAGATGGTCTCGCTGTCGTCGCCGTTCGACCTGCCCAACCAGGCCGAGCTGATCGTGCCGAAGTTCCCGGTCACGCCTGACGACCGCGAAGGGCACCCGCGCGAAGTGGCGCGCTACCTGGACACCGAACTGGACTGGGCCAAGGGCTCGATGGTGCTGTTCACCTCGCGCTGGAAGATGGAGAAGGTGGCCGGGCTGATGTCGGCCGCGCGCCGCAAGCAGGTGCTGGTGCAGGGCGAGATGTCCAAGACCCGGCTGATCGACGAGCACCTGCGGCGCGTGGCCGCGGGCGAGGGCTCGGTGCTGTTCGGGCTGAATTCGTTCGGCGAAGGCCTCGACCTGCCCGGTGAGGCCTGCACCACGGTGGTGATCACCCAGGTGCCGTTCGCGGTGCCGACCGATCCGCAGACCGCTACGCTCAGTGAGTGGTTCGAGGGGCGCGGGCTCAACGCCTTCAACCTGATCGCCATTCCGCATGCGTTGCGCACGCTGACCCAGTTCGCCGGCCGCCTGATCCGCACCTCCACCGACACCGGCCGCGTGGTCATTCTGGATTCGCGGCTGCTGACCCGCCGCTACGGCAAGCGCATCATCGACGCGCTGCCGCCGTTCAAACGCGTGATCGGCTGACCGGTAGTGCCGGCCGCTGGCCGGCAAAAAGGGGACGGAGGGAATTAAGTCGTAAGTGGCACAAACGACCTCACCACCGCCGTCTCCGGTCGCTAGCGCCGTAACGGCAGCCATTGCCCTTCGCTGGCGCTGCGCCACAGCCATTCGACCGGCCCGAAGCGATGGCCACGCAGCCACCACGCGCTCGCCCACAGTTGCAGCGGGAACACCACTGCCGCCACCAGGAGCACTGGCCACAGCCCGTACTGCGGGCCGATACCCAGCCCGAAGCCGGCAAACAGCGGCACGCAGATCGCGCTTTGCAGCAGGTAGTTGCTCAGTGCCATGCGCCCGGCCGGCACGAACACGCGTAGCATGCGCTCGGCCCACGGGCGCAGATAGAGCAGGGTGAAGATCGCCGCCGCAGCAATGCCCAGCGCCAGCGGCGCAACGCGATAGGACACGCGCAGCAGGTAGCCGGGCACGCCCGCACGCAGCGCCGGCCATGCCTGTTTGAGCGCATCGGCCTGGGCATCGATCCACAGGAACACCGCTGTCAGCAGCAGGCTGCCGATGGCGATCGAGCGCAGCAGCGGCAGATGCGCCTGCGGCTGCTGCAGCAGCCCGCGACGGCCGGCCCAGTAGCCCAGCAGGAAGCGGCCGAGCACGAAGAACAACAGCGCCCAGTTGCTCAGCTTCAGCCATGCGGCCAGCTGCAGGTTGTGCCACCACGCCTGCGCCAGCGTGCCGTGCGCAAGGGCATCGAGCGCCATGGCGTTCATCTGCGCGCGCGGTGTGAGCAGGGCGACCCATTCGCGGATCCACGGCGACAG
Organism: Stenotrophomonas sp. MH181796; assembly: GCF_009659995.1. Taxonomy (NCBI): domain Bacteria; kingdom Pseudomonadati; phylum Pseudomonadota; class Gammaproteobacteria; order Lysobacterales; family Lysobacteraceae; genus Stenotrophomonas; species Stenotrophomonas sp. MH181796. The sequence continues at coordinate 739,317 of NZ_RAHU01000001.1, read as the reverse complement.
CAGCGGTGGCAGCAACAGGGCGATGAACATCCCACTGAACAGCAGTGCGCGATCACCAAGGTGACGGAACAATGGCAGCAGCAGGCCCACCAGCGCATAGACCAGCAGGATGTCGCCCCACCAGACCAGCACCGAATGCAGCAGGCCGATCACCAGCAGTACTGCCATCCGCCGCAGGTGCGCGGCCATGCTACCGCGGGCGTTGCCGTCCATCTGCATTGCTACGCCCATGCCGAACAGCAGCGAGAACAGGGTGATCGCCTTCATGTCCACCAACCACGCCATGCCGGTGCGGATGGCATGGTCGAGCGCCGCGCTGGGCAGTGCCTGCTGCGCGGCCTCGGTCATCAGTGCATCGAGCGAGAAGAAGCGCAGGTTGACCAGGAACACGCCGAGCAGCGCGAACCCACGCAGGGCATCGATGAGGGGCTGGCGCGGCGGGCGGTGGGTCATGCCGCGCAGCGTACCGGATCGGTAGCGCCGGCCGCTGGCCGGCAACCGTTGTTGGTAGATGCCGACCTTGGTCGGCGCTGTGGGTTCCGTGCCAACCAAGGCTGGCACCCACCAGAACGATGCGGCGGTTGTTGCAGGGGTAGTGCCGGCCGCTGGCCGGCACCTGCACCGCGATGGCCCACATCGATGAGGCTGCCGGCCAGCGGCCGGCACTACCGCACGGGGGTCAATCGCCGAGCAGCGCGGTGTTGCGTACGGCACCCTTGTCAGCGCTGGTGGCCAGCAGCGCGTAAGCCTTCAGCGCACTGGTGACCTTGCGCGGGCGCGGTGCGCGCGGCTTCCAGCCGCGGGCATCGGCGTCGGCGTGGCGCTGGGCCAGCGTGGCCTCGTCCAGCAGCAGGTCGAGGCGGCGGGCCGGGATGTCGATGCGGATGCGGTCGCCGTTTTCCACCAGGCCGATGACACCGCCGCTGGCGGCTTCCGGCGAGACGTGGCCGATCGACAGGCCCGAGGTGCCGCCGGAAAAGCGGCCATCGGTGAGCAGCGCACATTGCTTGCCCAGCCCCTTCGATTTCAGATAGCTGGTCGGGTACAGCATCTCCTGCATGCCGGGGCCGCCCTTCGGGCCTTCGTAGCGGATCACCACCACCTCGCCCGGCTGCACTTCGTCGGCGAGGATGCCGGCAACGGCGGCGTCCTGGCTTTCGTAGACGCGCGCGGGGCCTTCGAACACGTGGATCGACTCGTCCACGCCGGCGGTCTTCACCACGCAGCCATCCACGGCCAGGTTGCCGCGCAGCACGGCCAGCCCGCCTTCCAGCGAATACGCGTGCTGCAGCGAGCGGATGCAGCCCTCGGCGCGGTCCACGTCCAGCGTCGGCCAGCGCGTGGCCTGGCTGAAGGCTTCCTGGGTGGGGATGCCGGCCGGGCCAGCCTTGAAGAAGGTATGCAGGGTGTCGTTGTCACTGCGCACCACGTCCCAGCGTTCCAGTGCTTCGGCTAGGCTGGCGCTGTGTACGGTCGGCACCGTGGTTTCGAGCAGGCCGGCGCGGTCCAGTTCACCGAGGATGCCGAACACGCCGCCGGCGCGATGCACGTCCTCGATGTGGTACTTCGGCGTGTTCGGCGCCACCTTGCACAGCTGCGGGACGCGCCGCGACAGCGCGTCGATGTGGGTCAGGTCGAAGTCGACCTCCGCTTCCTGCGCGGCAGCCAGCAGATGCAGGATGGTGTTGGTCGATCCGCCCATGGCGATGTCCAGGGTCATCGCGTTGGCGAACGCGGCCTGGGTGGCGATGCCGCGCGGCAGCGCGCTCGGGTCTTCGCCGCCATACCAGCGGTGGCAGAGTTCGACGATCAGGCGGCCGGCACGGCGGAACAGCGCCTCGCGGTCGGCATGGGTGGCCAGCGTGGTGCCATTGCCCGGCAGCGACAGGCCCAGTGCTTCGGTCAGGCAGTTCATCGAGTTGGCGGTGAACATGCCCGAGCAGGAGCCGCAGGTGGGGCAGGCGCTGCGCTCGAACGCCGCCACTTTCTCGTCGGAGGCGCTGTCATCGGCGGCCACCACCATCGCATCGACCAGGTCCAGCTTGTGCTCGGACAGCTTGGTCTTGCCCGCTTCCATCGGCCCACCGGAGACGAACACCACCGGGATGTTGAGGCGCAGGGCGGCCATCAGCATGCCGGGGGTGATCTTGTCGCAGTTGCTGATGCACACCAGCGCGTCGGCGCAGTGCGCGTTGACCATGTACTCCACGGCATCGGCGATGATCTCGCGGCTGGGCAGCGAATACAGCATGCCGTCGTGGCCCATCGCGATGCCGTCGTCCACGGCGATGGTGTTGAATTCCTTGGCGACGCCGCCGACCTGTTCGATCTCGCGCGCGACCAGCTGGCCGAGGTCTTTCAGGTGCACGTGGCCGGGCACGAACTGGGTGAAGGAGTTGGCGATGGCGATGATCGGCTTGTGGAAGTCGCCGTCCTTCATGCCGGTGGCACGCCACAGGGCGCGGGCGCCGGCCATGTTGCGGCCGGCAGTGGAGGTGCGGGAACGGTATTCGGGCATGGCTGGCGGAACGGGCGGGCCGTACGACGTGGGGGTCAGCCGATCATGGCCAATTTTTTCGGTTGCTGCTGCAACCACCTTCACCGCTTGCAGCGGCTTGGTGGTCCGCGCATTTCCCCTTATCCCCGCGCCTTCGGCGCGCCCCCTTGAACAACTAAGGGGGCTTCTTGCCGGAGACTTGGCTGCGCGCGCCGGGCCTAGCGGGGCGCCGCGGGGGGTGTGCCAACCAAGGTTGGCACCTGCCAGAGCGGTGCGCCGCCCGGGGTCGGATCCCATCGCGGCGCGATGGGCTCTGACCCCAATGCCCGACGAAAATGAAAGTCCGTTCATCTTTCGGACTTTGCCGATTCCGGTTGCTGGTCCGGATTTGGCATCATTGGGGCATTGATCCGTCGACAGGGCATGAGGCCATGAAACGTTCCCGCACCACCGCGCTGCTGCTGATGAGCGCTGCGCCGCTGCTGTTCACCGCCTGCCAGAAGGAGCCGGAGGTGAAGGTGCAGGAAGGCCTGTACACCTCGGTCGAGGCCTGCACCGAGGCCACCGGCGATCCGTCGTCGTGCCGCAATGCCTTCGCCGAAGCGCAGAAGCAGGCCGCCGATGCGGCGCCGAAGTACGCCAGCAAGGAAGCCTGCGAGAAGGACTACAAGCCGGAACAGTGCGTGCAGCAGCACACCTCGGCCGGTACCTCGTTCATCGGCCCGATGATGATGGGCTTCTTCATGTCGCAGATGCTGAGCAACCGCGGCGGCCTCGCCCCGCAGGCGCCGGCGGCGTCGCCGGCCTACCAGGACAAGAGCGCTGGTTGGGCGCGTCCGGCACCGGGCGGTACCGGTGGCCTGAACACCGCCAGCGGCATCGGCGCCGGCAAGGCTGGCCTGGCGCCGGTCACCAGCGAGCCGAACCGTGCGGTCACCGCCAGCCGTGGTGGCTTCGGCAACACCAGCGCACGCCGCAGCACCAGCGGCAGCTACGGCGGCTGATCGACCCATGCAGCGCATCCGGATTGCCGCGCGTGCCCAGTGGCGGGCACGCGCGGATGAAGCGGGTTTCCGCTTCCACACCATCGACGGCCAGCCGTATTGGGATGAAAGCGCGTACTACGCCTTCACCCTGCGCCAGATCGAACAGGACATCGAAGACCCCAGCGCCGAGCTGCACCAGATGGCGCTGGACCTGGTCGGTGATGTCATCGGCAGCGAGCGCCTGATGGACCAGCTGGCGATTCCGTCGCATTACCGCGACTGGATCGCCGACAGCTGGCGCCAGCGCCAGCCGCATCTGTACGGTCGCCTGGACCTGGCCTACGACGGTACCGGCCCGGCCAAGCTGTACGAGTTGAACTACGACACGCCGACCTCGCTGTTCGAGGCCAGCTTCTTCCAGTGGCAGTGGTTGGAAGACCAGCGCAATGCGGGTCGCCTGCCGCAGCATGCTGACCAGTTCAACGCGATCCACGAAGCGCTGGTCGAACGCTTCGGCGAACTGGCCACGCAGTTGCCGCCGCCGCTGTATTTCAGCGCCGTGGGCAGTTCGGAAGAAGACCGCGGCACCGTCGACTACCTGCGCGACTGTGCGTCGCAGGCCGGCCTGCATGGCCAGGCCATCGCCATCGAGGATATCGGCCTGTCCGAGGACGGTCGCTTCACCGCGCTGGACGATTCGGTGATCGGCACGCTGTTCAAGCTGTACCCGCTGGAAGACCTGATGGCCGAGGAGTTCGGCCGCGCGCTGCCCGGCTCGGGCGTGCAGCTGCTGGAGCCAGCGTGGAAGGCGGTGCTGAGCAACAAGGGCATCCTGCCGCTGCTGTGGCAGCGCAACGTGGGCCATCCGAACCTGCTGGAGGCGCATTTCGATGACGGCAGCACGCTGGCGTCGGGCTGGGTGCGCAAGCCGCTGTTCTCGCGCGAAGGCGCCAACATCGAGATGCACCTGGCCGATGGCAGCACCCAGCGCAGCGACGGGCCTTACGATGGCCCGGCGATCATCCAGCGTGCGCATCCGCTGACCCGCTTCGAAGGCGGCTACCCGCTGATCGGCAGCTGGGTGGTGGGTGACCACGCCTGCGGCATCGGCATCCGCGAAGACGACAGCGCGATCACCCGCGACAGTGCGCGCTTCGTGCCGCACGCGATCGTTGATGAGGCGCCGACGCGGATCTACGTCTGATGACGGTACGGCGCAACCGGGCCGGCGTGGGCAACCGACGCCGGTCGTAGAACAACCCCTGTAGGTAGAGGCCGACCTTGGTCGGTGCTGTTGATTCCGTGCCAACCAAGGTTGGCACCTGCCAGGGCGGTGCGGCGGTTGTGGCAGGGGTAGTGCCGGCCACTGGCCGGCAACCGCCGTTGGTAGATGCCGACCTTGGTCGGCGCCGTTGATTCCGTGCCAACCAAGGTTGGCACCTACCAGAGCGGTGCGTCGGTCGTTGCAGGGGTAGTGCCGGCCGCTGGCCGGCAATCGGTGTTGGTAGATGCCGACCTTGGTCGGCGCCGTTGATTCCGTGCCAACCAAGGTTGGCACCTACCAGAGCGGTGCGTCGGTCGTTGCAGGGGTAGTGCCGGCCGCTGGCCGGCAATCGGTGTTGGTAGATGCCGACCTTGGTCGGCGCCGTTGATTCCGTGCCAACCAAGGTTGGCACCTACCAGAGCGGTGCGTCGGTCGTTGCAGGGGTAGTGCCGGCCGCTGGCCGGCAATCGGTGTTGGTAGATGCCGACCTTGGTCGGCGCCGTTGATTCCGTGCCAACCAAGGTTGGCACCTACCAGAGCGGTGCGTCGGTCGTTGCAGGGGTAGTGCCGGCCGCTGGCCGGCAACCGCCGTTGGTAGATGCCGACCTTGGTCGGCGCTGTGGGTTTCGTGCCAACCAAGGTTGGTACCTACCAGAGCGATCGCTGGTATCAGAGCAGCCCTTCGCGCTTCACCGCCAGGTAGCGTTCCACCAGCGCACCGGGCAGGGCATCGGCGGTCACGTCCAGCACCATCACCTTCTCGCTGCGCAGCGCCTCATGCGCCTTCGCGCGCTGCTGCAGATACAGCGCCGCTGCACCGGCCTGGGTGGCGTCTTCCAGTGTCTGCACTTCGCTGTCCAGCACGCCGTCCAGCTCACGCTCGCGCAGGCTGGCCACGCATACCAGATGGCGCTGCTGCAGCAGGCGCACCGCCGCCAGCAGGTCTTCGATGTCTTCGTCGCGCACGTTGCTGACCAGCATCACCAGCGCGCGCCGGCGCTGGCGCAGCGACACTTCGGTAGCGGCGGCCAGATAGTCGGTGGCCACCGCGCGAGGCTGCAGATCGTAGCTGGCGCGCAGCAGGTGCTCGACGGTGCCCATCCCGCGCTGCGGTGCCACCCAGCGGCGCTCGCCACCGGTGGCGAACAGGCCGGCGGCATCGCCCTGGCGCAGCGCTAGGTAGGCCACCACCAGCGAGGCGTTCAATGCATGATCGAAGTGCGAGAGCCCGCCTTCGCTGGCCAGCATGCGGCGGCCACTGTCGAGCATCAGCAGCAGCTGCTGGTTCTTCTCGTCCTGGTACTCGCGCGAGATCAGCTTGCGCGCACGCGCGGTGGCCTTCCAGTCGAGCTGGCGCAGGCTGTCGCCGATGCGGTACTCGCGCATCTGATGGAAGTCGGTGCCTTCACCACGGCGACGCTTCACATGTGCGCCGACCAGCCGCGAGGCCTGGTCGGCACTGAACAGGGCGAAGCGGGTGAGCGGTACGAAGTTCGGATAGACCCGCACGTCCAGTGCTGGCGGCAGCGTGCGTTGCTGCCACCACAGGCGCCACGGTGAACGCATGCGCAGGTGCACGCCTTCGAAGCGGAAATGCCCACGCTGCAGCGGCTGCAGATGATAGTGCAGGGTGGAGGCACTGCCGGCCTGCAGGTGCACGCGCTGCGGCAGTGACTCCAGCGGCCAGCCGCCGGGGACCAGATCGAACACCTGCACCGTCATCGGTGCGTCCGCCTGCAGCCGCAGTGCAGCCTCGCGGCGCACGCCCAGTGCCAGCGCTTCGGGCAGTTCGCGCTGCACCTGCGGCGACGGACGCCGCCACTGGCGCCATAGATCCACCAGCGCCGGCACGGCAATCGCCAGCGCCGCCAGCGCCCAGCTCCAGCGCGGCAGCAACCCGCCCAGCACCAGGCCGCCCAGGACAGCCCAGGCCAGCAGCAGCGCCAGCAGCAGCGGGGCCGGCCTCATCGGCGCGGCGCTTCCACCTTGGCCAGCAGCGCGCCCAGCACGTCGTCGGCGTCCTGGCCTTCAATCTGCAGTTCCGGTGCCAGCGCGATGCGGTGGCGCAGCGCCGGGCGTGCGATGTCGCGCACATCATCCGGGGTGACGAAATCACGACCGGCCAGCACCGCCTGTGCACGCGAGGCACGCACCAGCGCGATGCTGCCACGCGGGCCAGCGCCGACCGCGATACCCGGCCACTGCCGGGTCGCCGCGACGATGCGTACCGCGTAATCGATGACTTCGTCATCGACCGTGATCGCCGCAGTGGCGCGCTGCAGTTCCAGCAGCTCGCCGGCGCCGAGCACACGCGGCACCTGGCTGAGGTCGAAATCGCTGGCGGCGCGGCCGCTGGTGATTGCGGTCACCATGCGCTTCTCGTCCTCCAGCTGCGGGTAGTCGATCAGCACCTTCAGCAGGAAGCGGTCCAGCTGTGCTTCCGGCAGCGGGTAGGTGCCTTCCTGCTCCAGCGGGTTCTGCGTGGCCAGCGCCATGAACGGCGGCGCCAGGGTGAAGGCCTTGCCTTCGATGGTCACCTGGCCTTCCTGCATCACTTCCAGCAGCGCCGACTGGGTCTTGGCCGGTGCGCGGTTGATCTCGTCGGCCAGCAGCAGGTTGGTGAACACCGGGCCGCGACGGATCTTGAAGCTCTCGCTCTTCGGGTCGTACACCGCGTGGCCACTGACGTCGCTGGGCATCAGGTCGGGGGTGAACTGTACGCGGCCGTAATCCAGTTCCAGGGCCTGTGCCAGTGCGCGCACCAGCAGGGTCTTGCCCAGCCCGGGCACGCCTTCGATCAGCACGTGACCACCGGCGAGCAGGGCCACCAGGATCTGGTCCAGCACATCGGCCTGGCCGATGAAGGCGTGGCCGACGGCATCGCGGATGGCATCGACGCGTTCGATCAGGCGGGCGTTGGCGGCCGCCGGCAGCTCGGGGACTTCAGTCATAGCAGGGATCTCATCTGGAGCAGCAAGCGGATGCGCTCGCGCAGGGCGGAGGAATCGTGCGGCGGTGGGGGCGTGAGCGCGCTGGCGACGCGGCCCTGCGGCCACTTCAGCAGCTCGGCGATGGCCTGATCGCGCGGCGCACCATCCAGTGCGGCGGCAATCGGTGCGCGCAGGCGCAGGCGGTGCAGGAACAGGGCGAGCACGGCCTCGTACAGGCGTATGCCGTGACCGAAGCGCAGCAGCAGTTCGCCACTGGCGCGCACGTGCTCCAGCAGCGAACGGCGTTCCAGCACCGGTGACGGCAGCAGGCTGCCGAAGCGCTGCGAGCGGCCCCACAGCCAACCCAGCAGGGCCAGCAGCAACGGTGCCCACAGCGGCCAGCCCTGATAGAACATGCGCGACCACAACGACGGCGGGCGGCTGGCATAGACCAGCCAGACCGCACCCTTGCCGTAGTTCGGATCGAGCAGGTAGCGGGTCAGGTCGCGATGGGCAGGATCGTGCAGGCCGTCGCTGGCCTTGCCTGCGGCAGAGGCCAGGCGCGCTGCCGGTGAGTCCACTTCGCTGCGCATGAACTCCATGTCGGCCAGCACGCTCACTCTGCCCTGGCCGTGGCGCAGGCGCGCGAACACCAGGTCGCGATCAGTGCCCCAGCGGCGTTCGGCCTGCGCACTGGCCGCAAACCCCAGGGTGAAGCGGCGGCCACCACAGAATTCGACGTGGCCCGGATCGTCGTCGACATGGAAGGCCTGGCAGTCGCTGCGCTGGAACAGGCTGTCCACGCTCAACTGGTCCAGCAGGGGACCCTGCGTGCTGCTGGCATCGTCCTCGGCCGGTGGCGGTGTACGCACCAGCAAGTGGCCGCCCTGGTCGACCCAGTCCAGCAGCTGTTTCACCGCCGGCGCCGGCAGTTCGCTGCTGTCCTGCAGCAGCACCACCGTGTCGTGGCGCCCCAGCGTCATCTGCTGCAACTCCAGCCGCGGTCGCGAATGCACGTCGATGCCATCGGCGCGCAGGGCCTGGCCGAGTACGTACAGCGGGTTGTAGGCGGCCTCGCCCTGTGGCGGCAGCCGGATCGTCTCGGTCACCCGCTCGTGCGTGCGCAGGTAGAGGATGGTCAGCGGCACACCGAGCAGCACCAGCACCCCCAGCAGCAACGACCAGAACAGGCGCGGACTCATGCCTGCCACCCGTACTGCTGGCGCAGGGTGCCGGCCAATGCATCGAAATCGGCGCGGCTGGGCAGGCGGCCACCGTAGGCGGCGTACTGCCACATGCGCACGATGCGCGCGAACAGGTCACGGTCGCTGGCCTGGGGCATGCGCCGCGATGCGCGCAGGCATTGCGCTTCGGTGGCACCGGGTGGAAGCGCGATACCGCTGCGCTCGCCCACCGTGCGCACACTGGCGCGGTACAGCAGGGCCAGCGCCTGCCGCGGCCGGCCCTGGTCCCACAGCAGGCCAGCCTGGGTGGCCACGTCTGGCGGCAGCACCACCGGCAACTCCACCTGCTCCTCCAGCACCTTCGGTGCAGCGTCGGCCTTGCGGCGGCCACTGCCACGCAGCCACGGCAGCCACAGCCGCGCGGTCAGCAGCAGCACCAGCAGCAGGATGCCGAGCAGGCCCCACAGGCCCCATTCGGCCAGCCGTGCCAGCCAGGCGATGCCGTCCTTGCGCGCTTTGCGTTCACCTTTGCTGTTGGCGTCACGCTGCAGCTGCTTGTCTTCCTTCTTTTTTTCCTCGGCCTGCTCGATCGGCTTCCAGCGGGTGACCTCGCGGGTCGGGCGCTGCAGCGGGTCCTCATAGGCGCGGTTCACCGCCTGACGGAAACCGGCGGTGTCCACCGGCGTACCGCCGAAGATCATTGCCGGCGTGTTGGCCGGGTCGATGGTCGGTCCTTCGTCGCCTTCCTCGGCGTCGATGCCACGGTCGTTGGGCTTGCCCATGGCACGTTCGGGCCCGGTGTCCGCGTCCTGCGCATGCACCGGTGTGGAGAGCAGCGGCAGTGCCAGGCACAGCAGCAGCGCCAGCGTCGATGCCGCCGGCAGCAGGCGGTCGCGCAGGCGCCGCAGGGCGATTTCCACGTCCCAGGCTTCCATCTGCGTACGCCGGTTCAGATACAGGCCGAAGCCGGCACCAACGTAGAAGGGCCCGATCAGCACCGACGCCAGCCAGCATGCCAGGTTGAAGCCCAGCCGCGCCCATGCGGGCGTGTCCTGGCCAATCATGTCCCATGCGGTGCGCCACGATTCGGACATCAGCTCCAGCGGCATGAACATGAACACCGCGCCGATCGCGCCGGACACGAGCACCGCTTCGAACGCCATGCAGGTCACGGTGAGCACCAGTGCCGCGCCCGCTGCGCCAGCTGCCACCGCCCGACGGCGTGGACCGCGTTGGCCCGGCGTGTTGCCTTCCAGCAGGTTCACCGGCAGGCACAGGCTGCGCAGCACGCTGAAGCGGCGCCAGCCCAGGTAGCCCCAGAAGCCGCTGTTGCCCCACGCACCCTGTGCGCGCAGCGCCGCCAGCGTGCCGACCGGCTCGCCGAAGATGCCGCGCGACAGCACGTACAACGGCGCTCGTTCGAACAGTGGTTTGCACCACCACATCGCCAGCCAGGCCCAGCCGAACGCATCCAGCCACCAGCCCAGTGCGTTGAAGATCACGAACAGCGGGGCGCTGGCCAGCAGCCAGCTGCCCCAGACCGCACGTGCGTGGCGGCGGGCGAGGGCGCTGCCCAGCTCCATGGCTTCCCAGCCGCTGCGCGCGCGCAGCACCACGTCCAGGCGGTCAATGCGCATCGCCGCCTCCACGTCCGCCGCGCCACAGCCACAACAGCACGCCGGCCCACAGCACGCCGGCCACGCTGAACTTGCCCCATGCGGGTACTTCGGCGATCGATGACCAGAAGGCCTCGATGAAGGCCGCGACCAGCAGCATGAAGGCGACGCCGAGGCACAGCCGTGCGCCGATGCGGCCGCCGTTGACCAGTGCATCCAGGCGGCTGCGCCGGCCCGGTGCCAGCAGCTTCATGCCCAACTGCAGCCCGGCGCCGCCGGCGATCACGATCGCGGTCAGCTCGAAGGCACCATGGCCGACCACGAAGCGCCAGAACGGGCCGCCGTGGCCGATGTGCTGCAGGTGGCCGGCCACCGCACCGATGGTCACGCCGTTGAACAGCAGTACCAGCAGCGTGCCCAGCCCGGCCAGCAGGCCGCTGGCGAAGGTGCGCAGGGCGATGCTGATGTTGTTCATGACGTAGTGGCCGAACATCATCCAGTCGGTGCCGCTGTCGCGGCCCAGGCGTTCGGCCGCGGGGTCGTACATGCGCTCCATCTCGGCAATCTGGCGGTTGTCCATCAGCATGTGGATCAGGTCCGGATAGGCCTGCGCCAGCACGAAACAGGCCACCGCCGGCAACGCGAACATCGCCAGTGCCACCCACATGCTGCGTGCCTGGCTGCGGACCAGCAGCGGAAAGTCGGCCACCAGGAACTCCAGTGCCGCGCGCCAGCGCGTCGGCCGCGTGCGGTACAGCACGCTGTGGCCCTGCTGCATCAGCTGCTGCAGGCGCTGCACCAGCTGTGGGCTGTAGCCGCGCTCGCGGGCCAGCGCCAGCTGCTGGCACAGGCGCCGGTAGCGCTGCGGGAAGGCAGTGTCGTCCAGTGCCAGGCCGCTGGCCTTGCGGCGCGTGCGGCGCGAGGCACCGGCGCGCAGCAGCAGCCACTGCTCCAGGTCCTGCCACTCCTGTTGATAGCGGGCGACGAACTGTTCCTGCTTCATCGCCGCCCCAGCAGCCAGTTGGCCATGGCGTACAGGCGCAGCACGGCGACCTGGCCGTGGGTACCGGTCAGGGGCTCGGCAATGCCGGCCAGCTCCTGCTGGCGTGCCGCCGACAGCCGTGGCGCGCGCTCGGCAAAGGCCATCAGCGCGGCCTGCTCTTCCGGGCGCAGCGGCTGTGGCGGGGCCAGTACGCTGTCGATGGTGGGTGGCGGCGGCAGATACAGCGCAGGCGCGTGCACCACCACGGTGCCGGCCACCAGGTCACCCAGGCGCCGGCCATGCGGGTCGAACAGGCTGCTGATCAGGCCCAATGCATAGCCGAACGGCAGCATGTCCACGGTACGCAGCAGATTGCGGGTGATCGACGCCATCCAGCCCACCGGTGCGCCATCGCGCGACAGCACCCGCAGGCCCAGTGCGCGCTTGCCGAGGGTACGGCCCCACAGTGCCTCGCAGACGATCGGGTAGGCCCAGTAGACGAGGAACATCAGCACCAGGTAGAGGCCGGAGCCGAACTTGTCCAGCAGCGCCAGCGGAATCGACATCAGTACCAGCACCGCGATGCGTACGCCCAGGTCGATCAGCCAGGCCATCGCCCGCGGCAGCGGACCGGCTGCCGGCAACTGCAGCAGCACACCCTCCGGCGTCACCACCTCGCGGTAGGTATCGAGCATCGGTGCGGCCATCAGTGCGATGGCCTTCGTTGTGGGCGCCGGAGTCCTCTCCGGCAGGCGTCCACAGGCATGGGGGTCTCGACAGGTCCTGGTCGGGCCCAGACTTTAGCAGAGCCGCATGGCGGCGTTGGCTGCTCAGCCCAGGTATTCATCCTTCAGCCGCACGTAGTGGTCGGCCGAGTAGTGCAGCGACTCGATTTCCCTGTCGCTCAGCGTGCGGGCCGGGCGGGCCGGGTTGCCGACCCAGAGCTCGCCTTCGCCCACCACCTTGCCCGGGCCGACCACCGCACCGGCACCGACGAAGCCATGGCGCTCCACGCGGGCGCCATCGAGGATGCAGGCGCCCATGCCGATCAGGCTGTAATCACCAATGGTGCAGGCGTGGATGATGCAGCCATGGCCGACCGTCACGCCTTCGCCGATCAGGGTCGGGTAGCCGGCCTTGTTGTACGGGCTGTGGTGGCTGACGTGGATGATCGTGCCGTCCTGCACATTGGTGCGCGCACCGATGCGCACGTAGTTGACGTCACCGCGGATGATCGTGCCCGGCCACACCGACACGTCATCGGCCACTTCCACGTCGCCGATGAGGGTGCAGGCCGGATCGATGTACACGCGCTCGCCGAGGACGGGCATCTTGTCGCGGAAGGGGCGCAGCGGGTTCATCGGTGTCTCCGGAAATCAGGGCGTTCACTGCGATGATACCCGCGTGGTCCGCACGCCGCGTGCCTGCCGCGGGGTAGTGCCGGCCGCTGGCCGGCAACCTCATGGGCGCATCTGGATTTCCGTGGTTGCCGGCCAGCGGCCGGCACTACCAGAAGCCGGCGCGGTCGCCTATGCAGGCGCGAGTTCGGCCAGCATCTTCCGGAACAGTGCGTCCAGCCAGCCGTTGTCACCCTGTCCGGCCGCCAGCTGCGGGACCTGCGCGGTGCGCACGGCCATTGCATGGTCGATGTAGTCGCTGATGATGACGACGCGCGGACGGGCGGTGACTTCGGCGCTGGCTCGCTTGACCACCAGCAGGGCGTCGATGGCGTTGCGCACGGGACCGTCAGGCAGCAGCCGGTCCAGCAGGTCCTCGAAGGCCATCGGCGGCGGCGTGGATTCGCTTTCGATCCACTGGCAGGCAAGCAGGGCACGCAGCACATACAGGTACTTCTTGGTACTGACGGTGGGCTCGCCCAGATGGCGGCTGTACGTGGTCTTCGCCATGCTCATGTAGTGCCACCAGCTGCCCAGCGGCGAATAGAACCCCTTCGCTGCCTCCCACAGCTGCGCCACCGCAGCGTCATCCTGCTGGTACACGATCGGCGAACGCAGCCACTCGATCAGCGTTGGATTGGACTTGGAGACCAGCCGCAGTGCCTTGCGCAGGTCCCAGCCACTGACGTCGAGCTCCTCATCGATCGGCAGCTCGATCACATCACGCTGCGCTTCGCCGGGACCGGTGCTCTCGTTGACGCTGAGGTACCACGGCTGGCGATGCACGTAGATGAAGCGCGCGTCGTAGTCACTGTCCGGCGAGGAGAAGCCCCAGCCGCGGCTGCCCGATTCGCAGGCCAGCAGCACACGCACATCGTGGCGCTGTTCGATCGCGGCGAGGGTGGAAAGGATGGCGGCGCGCTTGTCCGGCGCGATCGGGTGGATATCGTCCATGCAGTCGTGTTCGCAGTGTCGAGCGTGCTCGACTGTAACGCAGGTGCGCACGGGTAGTGCCGGCCGCTGGCCGGCAACCTCATGGGCGCACCTGGAATTCTGCGGTTGTCGGCCAGCGGCCGGCACTACCGGCTAGGGTTCGTAGCTGTAACCCATCCCGTATACCGAGCGGATCGGCTCGCCTTCCATGCCGGCGTCGGCCAGCTTGCGGCGCAGGTTGCGCACGTGGCTGTCGACGGTACGGTCGACCACCACGCGATGGTCCAGATAGAGGCGGTCGAGCAACTCATCGCGGGCCCAGATCCGGCCGGGCGTGGCCAGCAGGGTGCGCAGCAGGCGGTACTCCACCGGCGTCAGGTCCAGGCCTTTGCCGTTCCAGGTGGCGCGTGCCGCCGGCTCATCGATGTGCAGGCCGCTGTTGGCGCGTGCAGCGGGGTCCGGGCGGTAGCGGCGCAGCACTGCCATCACCCGCGCGACCACTTCGCGCGGACTGAACGGCTTGCAGATGTAGTCGTCGGCGCCGATCTCCAGGCCCAGCAGGCGATCGATCTCTTCCACCCGCGCGGTGACCATGATCACCGGCACGTCACTGCTGGCACGCAGTTCGCGGCACAGGTCGACGCCGTCGCGCTGTGGCAGCATCAGGTCCAGCAGCACCAGATCAGGCTGGTAGCGCGCGAAGGCGTCGATCACCTGGCCGCCATCGTCCACCCATTCGCTGGCCATGCCGGCGGCGGCCAGGTAGTCGCGCAGGACCGAGGCCAGGCGTGGCTCATCCTCGACGATCAGGATCTTCGCGGACGCAGCGGGGGACGTGCTCATGCAGGCTCCGGCAGGGTGATGACCACGCGCAGGCCACCCAGCACCGAAGGCTCGGCGTGGATGTGGCCGTGGTGGGCGAGGATGATGTTGTGGCTGATGGCCAGGCCCAGCCCGCTGCCGCCGCTGGCACGGTTGCGCGAACTCTCCACCCGGTAGAAGCGCTCGAACAGCAGCGCGCATTTGTCGGCCGGTACGCCCGGAGCGGTGTCTTCCACGACCAGCTGCACGCCGGCGGGCACGCGCGCGGCCTGCACACGTACGCGGCCGCCGGTATGGGTATAGCGCAGCGCGTTTTCCAGCAGGTTGGCGAGGACCTGCTGCAGGCGCCGCTCATCGCCGGAGACCGGCAGCGGGCCGGCCGGCAGGTCTTCTTCCAGCGCCAGGCCCGCATTGGCGAAGCGCACGCGCATGCCATTGAGCTCGCTGCGCAGCAGTGCCACCAGGTCCAGCGGCGCGAAGCGGTAGGCCAGGCCCCCGGACTGGGTCATCGACAGGTCGTGCAGGTCGTCGATCAGTTTGCCCAGCTGGCGGATCTCGCCCTGCAGGGCACCGAGGTTGGCGCGGTCCAGCGGGCGGATGCCGTCTTCGATCGCCTCCAGTTCGGCGCGTACCACCGCCAGTGGCGTACGCAGTTCGTGCGAGATGTCGGCGATGAAGGCGCGGCGGTTGCGCTCGGTATCATCCAGCGCTTGTGCCATCCGGTTGAAGTCGTTGACCAGTGCGTCCAGCTCGTCATCGCTGGTGCGCTGGATGCGGGTGGCGTAGTCGCCGGCGGCGAGCCGGTGGGTGGCGGCGGCCAGCTTGGCCAGGCGCTGGCGCAGCGCGCGTGACACCAGCCAGGCCAGCAGTACCGTCACCAGCAGCAGCGAGATGCCGATCACCCACCATGCGCGCATCTGGGTGTTGTAGAAATTCAGATCGTTGGTGGCGATGACGGTCTGGAACGGCACCATGCCCAGCCAGCCCACGGTGTGCCCATCCAGCTGCACCGGATGCGGATCGTCATCACTGGTGGCATCGGGGTTGCCGGCCACGAACCGATGCTGCTCATCGAACAGGCCCAGCCGTGAGGGAACGCCGGTCTGGTCGGACAGCGGCGGCACCGGGCCTTCGTGCCCATGGGCCAGGTCCGGGCGCAGCAGCCGCGCCCAGCGGTCACTGTCGCCGCGCAGATGCTCCCAGCCGCCGTGGGCGCTGTACTCGCGCTGCAGGTGGGGCATCAGGCGCTGCATGCGCAGGTCGCCCTGGTCGTTGAGGTAGTCCAGGAAGCCGGTCTGGAACGCCACGCGGCTGGCAATGCCGTTCACTGCCAGCACCAGCAGGCAGGCGGTGAAGATCGCGAGGAAGGTCTTCGCGGTCAGGCCGAATTTGAGTCGAATCTTCGCCATCGCGGGGGCCATTAGCGGCGCATGCGGCGCTGAAAGCAAGCGTCAGCTGAGCCGGTCGCACAATCTCCATATTCTCTGCACAGTTCCACGGCAGCGTGCACGGGTCAACGCAAGGCCTCCACGCCCCCCATGTCACTCCCGCGCCCGCTGTCCCGTTCCCCCCGTCCGCTGCTGTTGCCCCTGCTGCTGGCCCTGGCCGCCTGCTCGGCGGGCAGGACCGACGTCCCGGCCACGCCCGAAGTGGGCATCATCACCGCCAGCGCACAGCCACTGGCGCTGCAGCAGACCCTGCCCGGCCGCGCGGTGCCGTTCGAGGTGTCCGAGGTGCGGCCACAGATCGGTGGGCTGATCCGCCAGCGGCTGTTTACTGAAGGCCAGCAGGTCAAGGCCGGCCAGCTGCTGTACCAGGTCGATCCGGCACCGTACCAGGCGGCCTTCGATACCGCCCGTGGCCAGCTGGCCCAGGCCGAGGCCACCGTGCTGTCGGCGCAGCCCAAGGCCGAGCGCACGCGCGCGCTGCTGGGCATGGATGCGGCCAGCAAGCAGGATGCCGACGATGCCACCTCGGCGCTGAAGCAGGCGCAGGCCAATGTGATCGCCGCGCGCGCCGCGCTGCAGGCCGCGCGCATCAACCTCGACTACACCCGGGTGACCGCACCGATCGACGGCCGCATCGGCACCTCCAGCGTCACCGCCGGTGCGCTGGTCGCAGCCGGCCAGGACGCGGCGCTGGCCACCATCCAGCGGTTGGACCCGGTCTATCTGGACGTGACCCAGTCCAGCACGCAGATGCTGGCGCTGCGCAAGCAGCTCGATGCCGGCCTGGTGAAGGCCATCGATGGCAAGGCGCAGGTGAAGGTGCTGCTGGAGGACGGCAGCACCTATGCCCATGAAGGCACGCTGGAGTTCGTTGGCAGTGCGGTCGACCCGGGCACCGGCAACGTGGTGCTGCGCGCGGTCATCCCGAACCCGGACGGCCTGCTGCTGCCGGGCATGTACCTGAAGGCGGTGCTGCCGATGGCCACCGACGCGCGCGCCCTGCTGGTGCCGCAGAAGGCGGTGCTGCGCAACGAGCGTGGCGAGCCGCTGCTGCGCCTGCTCGATGCCAAGGACCATGTGGTGGAACGCCGGGTCAGCACCGGCCAGGTGGTGGGCAACCAGTGGCAGATCACGCAGGGCCTGAAGGCCGGCGAGCGGGTGATCGTCAGCAATGGCAGTGCGGTATCGCTCGGCCAGCAGGTGAAGGCGGTGGCGGCCAGCAGGGCGCAGCTGGCGGCGATGCCGGCGGTCGACCCGAACGGCAACACCGACGAAAAGTCGCACTGAGGCCCGCCGCGCATGGTTCGTTTCTTCATCGACCGGCCGATCTTCGCCTGGGTGATCGCCATCGCGGTCAGCCTGCTCGGCCTGCTCGCGATCCTGATCCTGCCGGTGGACCGCTACCCGCAGATCGCCCCGCCCACCATCACCATCCGCGCCACCTACACCGGCGCCTCGTCGCAGACCGTGGAGAACGCGGTCACCCAGGTCATCGAGCAGTCCCAGCAGAGCCTGGACCACCTGATGTACATGACCTCGACCAGTGCCTCCGACGGCTCGGCGCAGGTCAACCTGGTGTTCGCTACCGGTACCAATCCGGACACCGCACAGGTGCAGGTGCAGAACCAGCTGCAGGCGGCCATGGCGACGCTGCCGCAGGCGGTGCAGCAGAACGGCCTGACCATCACCAAGTCCAGTGGTTCGATCTTCGAGGTGCTGTCGTTCACCAGCGAAGACGGCAGCATGGACAACTTCGATGTCGCCAACTTCATGGAAGCGCGCATCGACGACCAGATCAGCCGTGTCAGCGGCGTCGGCAACATCCAGCCGATCGGCCAGGAATACGCCATGCGCATCTGGCTGGACCCGGAAAAGATGCGCCAGTACGCGCTGATGCCGTCGGACATCGAGAGCGCACTGCAGGCGCAGAACACCGATGTGTCGGCGGGTGAACTCGGTGGCCAGCCGGCGCTGAAGGGCCAGCAGCTGGACGCGACCGTGACCGCGCGCAGCCGCCTGCACACCCCCGAGCAGTTCGCGCAGGTGGTGCTCAAGGCCGATGCCAATGGCAGCGTGGTGCACCTGGGCGACGTGGCGACGATCGGCCTGGGGCCGGAGAGCTACGACAGCATCAGCACCTTCAACGGCAAGCCGTCGGCCTCGCTGGGCATCGAGCTCAACGCCGGTGCAAACGCCATCGCCGTGTCCAAGGCCATCGATGCGCGGCTTCAGCAGCTGCAGAAGTACTGGCCGCATGGCTACACCGCCCACGTGGCATTCACCACCACGCCGTTCGTGACCATCTCGCTGAAGGAAGTGGTGATCACCCTGATCGAGGCGATCGCGCTGGTCGTGCTGGTGATGTACCTGTTCCTGCAGAACTGGCGGGCCACGCTGATCCCGACCATCGCGGTGCCGGTGGTGCTGCTGGGCACGTTCGGCGTGCTGGCGGCCTTCGGGTACTCGATCAACACGCTGACCATGTTCGCGCTGGTGCTGGCCATCGGCCTGCTGGTGGACGATGCCATCGTGGTGGTGGAGAACGTGGAGCGGGTGATGACCTTCGAAGGGCTGGCCCCGAAGCCGGCCACGCTGAAGGCGATGGGCCAGATCACCGGCGCGCTGGTCGGCATCGTGCTGGTGCTGACCGCGGTGTTCCTGCCGATGGCGTTCTTCAGTGGTGTCACCGGCGTGATCTATCGCCAGTTCTCGGTGACGATCGCCGCCGCGATGATCCTGTCGGTGCTGGTGGCGATGACCATCACCCCAGCGCTGTGCGGCAGCATCCTGCACCAGATTCCCAAGGGCGGCCACCCGCATGGCGACCACGGCGGCGAGCCGAGCCTGCTGGGCAAGTTCTTCATCTGGTTCAACCACCGCTTCGAGCGCACCTCCAACGGCCTGCGCCATCGCGTGGATGGTTTCCTCGGCCGGCGTACGCTGGGCGTACTGTTCTACCTGGTGCTGAGCGTGGCCACCGGCCTGTTGCTGTGGCACCTGCCCGGCGCATTCCTGCCCGATGAGGACCAGGGCATGCTCAACGCGCTGGTGAAGCTGCCAGCCGGCTCCACCCTGGAGCAGACCCGTGCAGTGATGGATCGCCTCAGTGCCGCTGCGGTGAAGGACGACAGCGTGCTCTCGATCCAGGCCACCGCTGGTTTCAGTGTCACCGGCAGCGGCCAGAACGTCGGCCAGGCCTTCATCCGCCTGAAGGACTGGGATGACCGCAAGGACGATGCCGATACCATCGCCGCGCGCTTGACCGCGGCGATGGCCAGCGTGCCCGATGCGCAGGTATTCATCACCTCGCCACCGGCCATCCTCGGCCTGGGCGATGCGGGCGGTTTCACCCTGGAACTGCAGGACGAAGGCGGTGCCGGCCATGCCGCCGCCGTGGCCGCGCGCAACACGCTGCTGAAGGAAGCCGCCAAGGACCCGAAGCTGGTCAACGTGCGCTACGCCAGCCTGGAAGACGCGCCGGTATACGCGGTGAAGGTGGACGACGCCAAGGCGCAGGCCATGGGCGTGAACCCGCAGGACGTCAATGACACCTTGAACGCGGCGTTGGGCGGCGACTTCGTCAACAACTTCATCTACAAGGGCCGCATCAAGAAGGTGTTCATCCAGGGCACCGCCGAAGCACGCATGCAGCCGCAGGACATCGAGCGCTGGAGCGTACGCAACCAGGCCGGCCAGATGGTGCCGCTGTCGTCGCTGATCAGCACGCATTGGACCAGTGCGCCGGCTGCATTGCAGCGCTACAACGGCGTATCAGCGATGGAGATCACCGGCCAGCCAGCACCGGGCGTCAGCTCCGGCGAGGCGATGGCCGAGATCGCGCGGCTGGCCGACACACTGCCGGAAGGCTTCAGCCATGCCTGGTCGGACATGGCCTACCAGGAGCAGCTCTCGGGCAACCAGGCGCCGATGCTGTATGCCATCTCGCTGCTGTTCGTGTTCCTGTGCCTGGCGGCGTTGTATGAAAGCTGGGCGGTGCCGTTCGCGGTGATGCTGGCGGTGCCGGTGGGCGTGTTCGGTGCGGTGCTGATGATGAACCTGCGTGGCCTCAACAACGACGTGTACTTCCAGGTCGGTCTGCTGACCACGATTGGTCTGGCAGCAAAGAACGGCATCCTGATCGTCGAATTCGCGCGTATCCTCGAACAGCAGGGCAAGCGCACCCGCGAAGCGATCCTGCAGGCGGTCTATCTGCGGCTGCGTCCGATCGTGATGACCTCGCTGGCGTTCCTGATGGGCGTGTTGCCGCTGGTGTTCGCCACCGGCGCCGGTTCGGCCGCGCGCCGTTCGCTGGGTACCGGCGTGGCCGGTGGTACGGTCGCCTCGATGGTGCTGGGCATGTTCTTCGTGCCGTTGTTCTACCTGCTGGTGCGCCGCATGTTCCCGGGCCGCGCGCCGGCCGAAGCCACTGCCCCGGAGGCAAGCCCATGAAGCCGATGCTGCTGCGCGCCCTGGCGGCCGCAACGATGACCACCGTACTGGGCGGCTGCGTGAGCATGGCACCGCACTACCAGCGCCCCGAGGCGCCGGTGCCGGCACAGTTCGGCAATGCCGCCACCGGCGAGACCGGGCCGGCACTGGCGATGCCGGCCTGGCGTGAGGTGTTCCTGGAACCGCGCCTGCAGCAGGTGATCGCGCTGGCGCTGCAGAACAACCGCGACCTGCGCGTGGCGGTGCTGCAGGTGGAGAAGGAACGCGCGCAGTACCGCATCCAGCGCGCGGCGCTGCTGCCGTCGGTGGATGCCAGTGGCAGTGTCACCCGCTCGCGGGTGAGTGATGCCAACAGCGAGATCGGCGTCAGCCAGGTGACCGAATCCGATGCGGTGCAGGTGGGCATCAGCAGCTGGGAACTGGACCTGTTCGGGCGCGTCCGCAGCCTGAAGAACGAGGCCCTGCAGAACTGGCTGGCCAGCGTCGAGAACCAGCGCGCCGCGCGCACCAGCCTGGTGGCCGAAGTGGCGACGGTGTGGCTGGCGCTGGCGGCCGACGAGCAGTCGCTGGCGTTCACCCGGCAGACGCTGGACAGCCAGCAGCAGACCCTGCAGCGCACCGAGGCCCGCCATGCACAAGGCCTGGCCTCGGGCCTGGACCTGTCGCAGGTGCAGACCAGCGTGGACGCCGCGCGCGGTGCGCTGGCCAAGCTGCAGACCCAGCAGGCGCAGGATCGCGATGCGCTGCAGTTGCTGGTGGGCGCGCCGCTGGAGGCGGCGATGCTGCCCAGCGCACAGGCACTGGACGGCACCGTGGCGCTGGCGCCGTTGCCTTCCAACCTGCCCTCAAGCGTGCTGCTGCACCGCCCGGACGTGCTGTCTGCCGAACACGCGCTGCAGGCGGCCAATGCCGATATCGGTGCCGCGCGCGCCGCGTTCTTCCCGACGCTGACGCTGACTGCCAACTACGGCCACAGCTCCACCGCGTTGTCGACGCTGTTCTCGGCCGGCACCCGCGGCTGGTCGTTCGCGCCCAGCATCACCGCGCCGATTTTCCACGCCGGTGCGTTGAAGGCCTCGCTGGATGCCTCGAAGATCGGCAAGGACATCGGCATCGCCCAGTATGAGAAGGCAATCCAGCAGGCCTTCAGCGAAGTGGCCGATGCGTTGGCCACGCGCGATCACCTGACCGCGCAGATGGAGGCCCAGCGTGCGCTGGTCGCCGCCAGCCAGCGCAGCTACACGCTGGCCGATGCGCGTTACCGCACCGGGCTGGACGGCTATCTGCAGGCGCTGGACGCGCAGCGCAGCCTGTATGCCGCGCAGCAGGACCTGATCGCGTTGCAGCAGCAGGAGGCGGGCAACCGGGTGACGTTGTTCAAGGTGCTGGGCGGCGGCGCGGACGCACGGTAACGCGCTTGCGCGGGTGTGTGCGTCTTCCGCTCCGGTGGGTGCCGACCTTGGTCGGCACGGAAGCATGCGATCAGATGATTCGTGCCGACCAAGGTCGGCACCCACCAGAAGCAGGTTCGACCGCGTTACGCCACGCGGCCGCGGCGTGCGCGCTCCAGGTGCACCAGCAGCAGCGAGATCGCGGCCGGGGTCATGCCCGGGATGCGTTGCGCCTGGCCGATGGTCTGCGGCCGCACGCGCTCCAGCTTCTGCAGCGCTTCGGCCGACAGCCCGCGCACCGTCGCGTAGTCGAAGGCCTCGGCGATCGGCGTGGCTTCATGCCGCTGCTGGCGCTCGATCTCCTCGCGCTGGCGGTCCAGGTAGCCGGCGTACTTCACGCCGATCTCGACCTGCTCGGCCACCTTGCCGTCGGCCACGGCCGGGCCCAGCGACGGCACCTGCATCAGCTGCGCGTAATCCAGCTCGGGGCGCTTGATCAGGTCCAGCACGTTGGTTTCGCGGCTGACCGCTACGCCCAGCGTGTCCTGCACCTCGCGGCCCAGCGCATTGGCCGGGGTTGCCCACAGCGCACCCAGGCGCGCGCGTTCGGCGGCGACGGCCGCCTGCTTGGTCTCGAATGCGTTCCAGCGGCGGTCATCCACCAGGCCCATTTCGCGGCCGGCCGGGGTCAGGCGCTGGTCGGCATTGTCCTCGCGCAGCTGCAGGCGGTACTCGGCGCGGCTGGTGAACATGCGGTAGGGCTCGTTGGTGCCGTGGGTGATCAGGTCATCCACCAGCACGCCCAGGTAGGCTTCGTCGCGACGCGGGCACCAGCCGTCCAGCCCACGCACCTGGCGTGCGGCGTTGAGGCCGGCCAGCAGGCCCTGCGCGGCGGCTTCTTCATAGCCGGTGGTGCCGTTGATCTGGCCGGCGAAGAACAGGCCGTTGACCAGCTTGGTTTCCAGCGAGGCCTTCAGCCCGCGTGGGTCGAAGAAGTCGTACTCGATCGCGTAGCCGGGGCGGGTGATGTGCGCGTTCTCGAAGCCGCGGATGCTGCGCACCATCTCCAGCTGCACGTCGAACGGCAGCGAGGTGGAGATGCCGTTGGGGTAGATCTCGACGATGCCCAGGCCTTCGGGTTCGACAAAGATCTGGTGGCTGGCCTTTTCGGCGAAGCGCACCACCTTGTCCTCGATGGACGGGCAGTAGCGCGGGCCGATGCCTTCGATCTGGCCGCTGTACAGCGGCGAGCGATGCAGTGCGTCGCGGATGATCTGGTGGGTCTGTTCGGTGGTGTGGGTGATCCAGCAGCTGACCTGCTGCGGATGCTCGTCCACCGAGCCGAGGAAGGACATCACCGGGCGCGGCGAATCGCCGGGCTGCTCGTCCATCACGCTGTAGTCCAGCGAGCGGCCGTCGATGCGCGGCGGCGTGCCGGTCTTCAGGCGGTCCACCTGGAACGGGCGTTCGCGCAGGCGCGCGGCCAACGTGGTGGCCGGCGGGTCGCCCATGCGGCCGGCGGCGTATTGGGTTGGGCCAACATGGATCTTGCCGGCCAGGAAGGTGCCGGCGGTCAGCACCACGGCCTCGGCGTCAAAGCGCAGGCCGGTCTGGGTGATCACCCCGCGCACGGCGTCGCCTTCGATGACCAGGTCATCGACGGCGGCCTGGAACACGGTCAGGTTGGCCTGGCCTTCGACGATGGCGCGGATCGCCATGCGATACAGGTTGCGGTCGGCCTGGCAGCGGGTGGCGCGCACGGCCGGGCCCTTGGAGGCGTTGAGCGTGCGCCACTGGATGCCGGCGCGGTCGGCGGCATGCGCCATCGCACCGCCGAGAGCGTCGATTTCCTTGACCAGGTGGCCCTTGCCGATGCCGCCGATGGCCGGGTTGCAGCTCATCGCGCCCACCGTTTCGATGTTGTGGGTCAGCAGCAGGGTGCGCACGCCGGTGCGGGCCGCGGCCAGCGCGGCTTCGGTGCCGGCGTGGCCACCGCCGATGACGATGACGTCGTAACGATGGAAGGACGGGTTCATGGGGGGCTGTTCAGCTGGGGGCGGGCGCGGACCGGGGGGCGGCGCCGGGGTGGCGATTTTAGCGCCATTCGGGGGCGGGACGTCGGTGCCGGCCGGCCGGCGTCGAAATCAGCCCTAAAGTTGGCAGGATTTTTGCAGATAACCCAATAGCACCCATCGTGGCTGGCGCCGTAGGCGCCCGTGACCGGAATTGGAACAGGGGCCGGTACAGGCGCACGGTGGGGGAGCAGAGGGCCGGCAGTCGGGGGACTGTCCGGCCCTGTTTTTTGGGGCGGCGGGAAAGGCCCCATCCACGCATGGCGTGGATCTCACTGACGCTGGGGCTCTCGCCGGTTCGCGGCCCGGCAAAACAAACGGCCCCGCATTGCGGGGCCGTCTGCCTTCAGAGGTGCCGACATCCGACAGGGCCGGAACAGGGGGGATCCAGATGTTCCTGTCGGATATCGACGTAGAGCTTTTTGCGGCGGCCCGTGTCGTTTTTGTCACATTGTGACGCGGGCCGTCACTGGTCCCGTAGAGTGCGGCTTGGACCGTGTGAAATGCAAGACGGTTCAGCGCTCAACTGTGCGCTGCGTCCCACGATCCATGTTGCGCCAGGGGGAACCGTTCATCCTCGGCGCACTCGGCACGGGGGCCGGACGGGCCTGTGGCGGTGGTGCCGACGGCTGGATGTTCGACTGCGGCGGGCGCCGCATCGAGTCCATGTTCCGCCATGGCGAACCGCCGTTGTACGACGGCCGCGACGGCGGCGGACGGTTCTCGCCGCCATTGCCCGGGCGCGGTGGCGGGCGGTGGTTGTGCGGCGGACGGTAGATCGGACGCGAGTAATACGGGTTGCCGTAGCCGCCGTAGTAGCCGCCATAGCCACCGTAGTAGGGGCCGTAGTTGTAGGGATAGCCGGCCGGGTAGCGGTACTCCACCGACGGCGCACCGTGGTAGTAGCTGCCACTGCGGCCGCCGCCGACATAGTCGTAGGTGGTGCAGCCGGTCAGGGCCAGCAACAGGCCACCGGCAAGCATCAGGCGCGTTTTCATGGTGGGTCCCCCCAGAGGACGGGTGTGCAGTCAGCTTCGTGCGCCGGCATTGAATCGGCCCTTAATTCCACCGGCCAGGATGAATGGAGGTGAAGGCCCGCATGCTGGCATGACCTGTGCCCCGGTCGCCAGCGGGGAGCCTTACGTTAATCTTGCGTCATGAGCGATTCACTGTTGCCCCGCGCCGATGACGTCCTGCTTGCTGCCGCGAGGATCGCCCCGCATGCCAGCGTGACCCCGGTGCTGCGCTCGCACACGCTGGATGCGATGGCCGGGGCACAGCTGGCCTTCAAGGCCGAGCACCTGCAGCGTGGTGGTGCATTCAAGTTCCGCGGCGCCTGCAATGCGGTGTGGTCACTGGACGCCGATCGCGCCCGTGCCGGTGTGGTGACCCATTCGTCCGGCAACCACGGTGCCGCCCTGGCCCTGGCCGCACGGACCCGTGGCATTCCCTGCCACGTGGTGGTGCCCGAAGGCGCGGTCGCGGCGAAGCTGGCCAACATTGCCCGCCATGGTGCGACGCTCTGGCGCTGCCCGCCGACCATTGCCGACCGTGAGGCCACCTGCGCCAAGGTGCAGGCCGATACCGGCGCAACCCTGGTCCATCCCTATGCGGACCCGGTGGTAATGGCCGGGCAGGGCACCGCGGCCCTGGAACTGCTGCACAGCGACGGCCCGTTTGACGTGATGGTGGTGCCGGTGGGCGGCGGTGGCCTGGCCAGCGGTACCGCACTGGCCCTGCAGCACGCCAGCCCGCAGACCCGGCTGGTGCTGGCCGAACCGGCCGGCGCCGATGACACCGCACGCTCGCTGGCCGCAGGCGAGCGCCAGGGGGCGTTCACTCCGGACACGATCTGCGATGGACTGCGTACCCTGATCGGCGCGCCCAATTACGAACTGCTGCGTGCGGCCGGTGCCGAGGTGATCGTGGTCGATGACGCGGCGACGATGGCCGCGATGCGCCTGCTGTGGGAGGTCCTCAAGCAGGTGGTCGAGCCGTCCTCGGCCACCGTGCTGGCTGCGGTGCTGGCGCAGCCGCAGCGTTTTGCCGGCCTGCGCGTGGGCCTGGTCCTGTCCGGTGGCAATGTCGACCTGCCAGCGCTTCGCTGGGGGGCGCCTTGAGCCGCGAGCGCAACCGGCATCGCACCGGCCTGCTGGGCTGGCTGTGGCGGCTTTTCGTGGTGCTGGTGATCTGGCTGCTGGGCGTGACTGCGTGGATCGTCTGGGTCGGTGAACGTGACCAGGCCGCCAAGGCCGACGCCATCATCGTGCTCGGGGCGGCGGCCTATGACGCCAAACCGTCACCGGTGTTCGAAGAGCGCATCCGCCATGGCCTGGACCTTTACGAGGCCCAGTACGCGCCACTGCTGATCTTCACCGGTGGCTATGGCGGCACCGGCGCGCGCTTCTCCGAATCGCAGGTGGCGCGGCGTTATGCGCTCAAGCATGGCGTGCCGGACGATGCGATCCTGATCGAAACCGCTTCGCGCAACACCGTGCAGAACCTGGTCGAAGCCAAGCGGCTGATGGACCAGCGCAACCTGCACCGGGTGATCATCGTCAGCGACCCGCTGCACATGGCGCGCGCGCTGCGCCTGAGCAGGGCGCTGGGCATCGATGCGCTGGCTTCGTCCACGCCCAGCACGCGCTTCCGCAGCTTCCATACGAGTTGGCGCTTCCTGGTGCAGGAGATCTATTTCTTCCACCGCGACCTGGTGCGCCCGCCGCTGAGTTCGCCGGCCAATACCTGAGGCGGAAGCCTGCCTTGGTTGGCACAATGCCGGCCCATACCTGCCTTTGGTAGGTGCCGACCTTGGTCGGCACACTGCTGGCGGCACCGCGATCTGATGGGTTGTGCCAACCAAGGTTGGCACCTACCAGAGCGATTCGCGTGTGGTGTGGAATGCGGTAGTGCCGGCCGCTGGCCGGCAGATGCCCACCATGGAATCGTGAGGTTGCCGGCCAGCGGCCGGCACTACCGGACGATCAGGTCTGCTTGCGCCGGATCGGAATCGCCGACACCGGCACCGCGGCCACGTCATGCCCGCCTTCGCGGATCGGTGCGCCCGGGTCCGGTGCCCAGGCGTGGGCATAGATCACTTCCCAGCTGCTGGGCAGCTTGCCGTCGGCACGGCGCATCGGTTCATACGCCGCCGCCGCAGCGGCGAAACGGCCGCGCCCGGTCAGCGTATGGCGGCGGTCCACCCGTGCATTGGTCGCGCCCATCGCGCGCAGCTCGCGCATCAGCGAGGGCAGGTCGTCGTAGGTCAGGGTGAACAGATCGCGGTCCAGCACCGGGTCGCGGAAGCCGGCCATCATCAGCGCATCGCCGAACTGGGCGATCTGCGCGAAGCGGCTCACGTGCGGGCGGTCATCGGCGGCCGCGAACGCTTCATTGAGTTCAACCAGCGTTTCCGGGCCGAAGGTCGAGCACAGCAGCAGGCCACCGGGCTTGAGCACACGGCGGAACCCGGCAAACACCGCCGGCAGGTCGTCCACCCACTGCAGGCACAGGTTGCTGAAGATCACGTCCACGCTGTTGTCGGCCAGCGGCAGCGCGGCGGCGTCGCCGCACAGGCGCTGGAACGGCTTCCACCAGCCGGCCTGGCGCTTGGCCTGGTCCAGCATCGGCAGCGCCACATCCAGCGCGATCACCTGCGCCTTCGGCCAGCGCTTCTTCATCAACGCGCTGGCATGGCCGGTGCCGGCACCGATGTCCAGCACCACCTCGGGCTTGCGCGCCTCCAGGTAGTCCAGCGATTCGATCAGCCGCGACTGCACTTCGCGCTGCAGGGCGGCGGCGGCGTCGTAGCTGTTGGCGGCACGGGCGAACGCGCGGCGGACATGGCGGGCATCGAAGTGGGACGGCATTGCGAAAGTCTCTTAGAACGTACCGGGGTAGGCGCCGCCGTCGATCAGCAGGTTCTGCCCGGTGAGGTAACCGGCCTGTGCACTGCACAGGAAGGCGCAGGCGGCGCCGAATTCGTCGGGTGTGCCGAAGCGGCCGGCGGGGATCTGCTGGCGGCGGCGTTCGGCCACTTCGCCGGCGTTGCCGTCCTTGCCCGCACTGTGGGCGAAGTTGGCGCGCAGGCGGTCGGTGTCGAACTGGCCGGGCAGCAGGTTGTTGATGGTGACGTTGTGGGCCACGGTGCGGCGCGACAGGCCGGCGACGAAACCGGTCAGGCCACTGCGCGCGCCGTTGGACAGCGCCAGGATATCGATCGGGGCTTTCACCGCCGACGAGGTGATGTTGACGATACGGCCGAAGCCGCGCGCGATCATCGCGTCGACGGTGGCGCGGATCAGCGCGATCGGCGCCAGCATGTTGGCGTCCAGCGCGGCAATCCAGTCATCGCGCTCGAAATTGCGGAAATCACCGGGCGGCGGGCCACCGGCGTTGTTGACCAGGATGTCCACCTGCGGGCACGCGGCCAGCGCGGCAACGCGGCCGGCTTCGGTGGTGACGTCGGCGGCGACCGCGCGCACCTCGGCGGCACCGGCCAGCGCGCGCAGCTCTTCAGCGGCGGCCTGCAGGGCGGCTTCGCCGCGGGCCACGATCACCACGTTGACGCCTTCACGCACCAGCGCACGCGCGCAGCCCAGGCCCAGCCCCTTGCTTGCGCCGCAGACCAGTGCCCAGCGGCCATTGATACCCAGATCCATGCGTCAATCCTGCGGAATTCGGAAGGCGCTCATTGTCCGCCATCGGCCGGTGACAGGCCGGCAACGAAGTGTTGCAGGGCGGCGGCGACCTCGTCGGCATGGCCGAGGAAGGGCGCATGGCCGCCGTGGGCGATGGTCAGCATCTGCGCGTCCGGGGCCATTGCCGCGGCGGCCTGCATCGCCGTCGGTGAGACCAGCCGGTCGCGTTGGCCGGCGATCCACAGGCTGGGCTTGCCCAGCATCGGCAGGGCGCCGCGCAGGTCGGTGCTTTCCAGCAGGCGCAGGCCTTCCAGCAGCGCGCGTTCGGTGGGCGCACCGCGCTCGACCAGGCGCTGGCGCAGGGTGCGCAGCTCTTCGCGGGCGTGCGCCGAGCCCATCACGTCCAGCGCCAGGAAGCGCTCCAGCGTGCCACCGAAGTCGCTGGCCAGCTCGCGCCCGAACTGTTCGAACACTGCCGGTTCCACCGCATGCGGCCAGTCTTCACCACGCACGAAGCGCGGCGTGGCCGCGATCATCGCCAGCCCGCGCACCTTCGGCAGGGTGGCCGCCGCATGCAGCGCGAACAGGCCGCCCAGCGACCAGCCGCACCACACCGCCGGCGGCGTGGCCGCGGCAATGGCATTGACCACGAACGGCAGGCGCAGCGGCGTGCTGTCGTCGCGGCTGTGGCCATGGCCGGGAAGGTCTACCCGATGCAGGGTGAACTGGTCCGCCAGGCGCTGCACCAGCGGCGCGAACACGCCGCCCTGCAGGGCCCAGCCGTGGATCAGTACCAGGTCCGGCCCACGGCCGGTCACTTCAATATGCATGGGGAACTACACGGAACTCAGGCAAAGGCGGGCAGCGGCGGTGGCGCGGCTTCACGCACGGTCAGGGTCACGCGATCGCGCGCGTTGGCGATGGCCTCCACCAGGCCACGCACCTGTTCCGGCGTATGCAGTGCGGACAGGGTGACGCGCAAGCGTGCCTTGCCTTCCGGCACCGTCGGTGGGCGAATCGCGCCGACCAGCCAGCCGGCCTGTTCCAGCGCCGTGGACATCGCCACGGCGGTATGGTCATCACCACATAGCAGCGGCTGGATCGGCGTTTCCGAAGCCATCAGGTCCAGGCCGTGGCGACGCGCTTCACTGCGGAACAGCGCGATCAGGTCGGTCAGTTTGGTGCGGCGCCAGTGGTCGCGGCGCGCCAGGCGCACTGCTTCAAGCGCCGCAGCGGCCATCGCCGGTGGCACGGCGGTTGTGTAGATGTACGGGCGCGCCGTTTCGGCCAGGTGCTCGATCAGGTCGTCGCGGCCCAGCACCAGTGCGCCGGAACCGCCCAATGCCTTGCCCAGCGTGACCAGTTGCAGCGGCACGTCGTCCACGCCCAGCCCGGCGGCGGCCACGGCACCACGGCCATCAGCGACCACGCCCACGCCGTGCGCGTCATCGACGTAGAACAGTGCCTGCTGCAGGCGTGCCACAAGCGACAATGCACGCAGCGGTGCGATGTCGCCATCCATGCTGAAGACACCATCGGTGGCCAGCATCGCCGCGCCATCGGGCGCGTGCTTGAGCTGACGCATCGCGCCTTCCGCATCCAGATGCGGATAGCGGCGCAGGCGTGCACCGGCCAACCGCGTCGCATCCAGCAGGCTGGCGTGGTTGAGCTTGTCCTGTACGCAGACATCGTTCTCTTCGCTCAGCAATGCCTGCTGCACCGCCAGGTTGGCGGCGAAGCCACTGCCGAACAGCAGCGCACGCGGATAGCCCAGCCACTCGGCCACTTCGCGTTCAAGCGCTTCGTGCATGGCGTGGTGACCACAGACCAGGTGCGAGGCACCGGCGCCAGCGCCTTCGCGTGCGGCGGCGTCCTGCAGCGCGTTGACCACGCTGAACTGCTGGGCCAGGCCCAGGTAATCATTGCTGCAGAAGCCGGTCAGCCACTGGCCGTCCACTTCCAGGCGCACGCCATCACGACGGCTGACCGTGCGTCGCGGGCGGCGACGGCCTTGGGCATCGCGCAGGGCGCGCTGGGCGTGGAGGCGGGCGGTCAGGTCGGGGCGGGCCATGGTGGCTGAATGCGTCGACGGGGCGGCTAGGGTAGCGCGTTGCCGCGGCGCCTGCTTGCGGCCCGTCTCAGGCCGCGTGAGCGCAGCCACAGCCGGGCGTATCGGCACTGATATCGGCGTGCACGGTGCCGCCGTGGTCGTGGCCCTCGGCATCCACCTGCACCGCCATCGGTTGCAGGCCCAGGCGTGCGAACAAGGCCAGGTCGCGCTCGCTCTCCGGGTTGCCGGTGGTCAGCAGCTTGTCGCCGTAGAAGATCGAATTGGCACCGGCCAGGAAACACAGCGCCTGCAGTTCGTCGCTCATCGCTTCGCGCCCGGCCGACAGCCGCACCATCGAGCGCGGCATGGCGATGCGCGCTACCGCGATCATGCGCACGAACTCGAACGGGTCCAGCTCGGCACTGCCATGCAGCGGCGTGCCCGCCACCTGCACCAGCTTGTTGATCGGCACCGAATCGGGATGTGCCGGCAGCGTGGCCAGCGCCAGCAGCAGGCCGACGCGCTGCGCGCGCGTCTCGCCCATGCCGACGATGCCACCGCAACAGGTCTTCAGGCCGGCATCGCGCACGTGCTCCAGCGTATCCAGGCGGTCCTGGTACTGGCGCGTGTGGATGATCGAATCGTAGTAGTCCGGCGCGGTGTCGAGGTTGTGGTTGTAGTAGTCCAGGCCGGCGTCCTTGAGCGCACGTGCCTGTTCGCCACTGAGCATGCCCAGCGTGGCACAGGTCTCCAGGCCCAGCGCCTTCACCCCGGCGATCATTGCCGCCACCTTCGGAATGTCGCGGTCCTTCGGCGAACGCCACGCGGCACCCATGCAGAAGCGCGAGGCACCGGCGGCCTTGGCCTGGCGTGCCTTGGCCAGCACTGCGTCGGTCTCCATCAGTTTCTGCGCGTTCACCCCGGTGTTGTAGCGCTGCGCCTGCGGGCAGTACGCGCAGTCTTCCGGGCAGCCGCCGGTCTTCACCGACAGCAACGTGGAGACCTGCACCTGCGAGGGGTCGAAGTGCTCGCGGTGGACCGCTGCGGCGCGGAACAGCAGCTCGGGGAACGGCAGATCGAACAGTGCCTGCAGTTCGTCGTGTTGCCAGTCGTGGCGGATGGCAGCAGCCATGGCGGGACCTTGGGTACGAGTGGAGCGAGGGCGGCAGTGTGGGTGGGTGTGTCCGGACTGTCAACCATTGTTGATTTAGATTGGTTTACGGGGTTCGTGCCTAGAATGGAGCCCCCACGCAAAGGACGGCCATGAACGCTGCATCGATCACGCGCGCTGCGGTTGCTGTAGTGGCCCTTGCCCTGGGACTGGCAGCAGCGGCTGCCTGCGCGGCCGAGCCGACTGCTGCGGAGATTGACGAAAACTCCCGCGTCCGTGAGGCGATCTTCCGTGGCGAGCAGGGCGGCCCGCAGCTCACTGATTACCCTGTGGCGAAGGTCTACGGCGGACCTGCCGCTGCGCTGGACATGAGTACGCATGAGGCGCGCATGTTCAAGACGCGGATGTCCGCCGCATTGAAGGACGGCAAGGTCGAGTTCGCCGGCGAGTACACCGTGGCCGGCTGGGGCTGCGGCACGGGGTGCTTCTCGCAGACCTTCATCAGCCTGCGCACCGGCAAGCCGCTGCCGCAGAGCCTGGGTGGGGAGCTCGGCCCGAACATCGTCCGGATCGATCCGCACAGCGCGCTGGTGGTGGCCGAAGGCACCGAGTACGACAGCAACTACGACAGGACCGGTCACTACGCCTACTTCTATGTGCTGGAAGGGCATGCGTTGAAGCTGATCCGGAAGGTAGCGGTGCCGGAGGCTTTGGAAGAGGAATGAGTATGAAACCGGATGCAATGCCGCCAGGTGGAAAACTGCTGGTACTCGACCTGGACGAGACGTTGGTGCACGCAAGCGAGCGCGAACTGGAGCGGCCGGCGGACTTCCGCCTTGTCGGCTACCACGTCTACCTGCGGCCTCACCTGCAGGCGTTCCTCGACTATGCCTTCGCCCATTTCACGGTGGGGGTGTGGACGTCTTCCGGGCAGTTGTATGCGGAGCCGCTGGTGGCCCGCCTGATGCCGGGCCGCCCGCTCGCATTCCTGTGGTCCGCGCAGCGATGCAGCACGGCGCGTGACTGGGACACTGGCGGCTATGCGTCGCAGAAACGGTTGGGCAAGCTGAAGCGACACGGCTTCCGGTTGGAGCAGATGATCGGTATCGACGACACGCCCGGCAAGTACGCCAGAAACTACGGAAACCTGGTCGAGGTGCGCGAGTTCACCGGTGATGCGAGCGATGATGAGTTGGCACATCTGCCGCTCTATCTGGAATGGCTGCGGCAGCAGCCCAACGTGCGCAGCGTGGAAAAGCGCCGGTGGCGGGAGCGATTGCCCGCCCAGTAGTGCACGCACGCGGCAGGCTGTCGGGAGGATCCATGGCCGGGCATTTCACCGCATCCTGCAAGGCCTTCAGCCACAGTAGCCGCTGTCCGCCTTCCCCCGCAGCGTCCAGACTGCCCCGCATGACCGATCTTCACCGCCTCCGCGGCCGCATCACCGCGCTGGTTCTCAGCGAGGCCTGGCGTCGCCGTGCCGCGCTCTGGGGCGGCGCCGTGGCCGTGGCGCTGGTGGCCATCCTGTTCGCCAAGGCCAGTGACGCGGCCTTCCATCTGTTCCAGCGCATCACGTCGCACTCGCCGTGGTGGGCGCTGCTGCTCACACCGGGCATCTTCGCGCTGTTGGCCTGGTTGACCGCGGGCGTGCTGAAACCCACGCGTGGCAGCGGCATTCCGCAGGTCATTGCCGCACTGGACAAGCCCGATGAGTCGTTCCGCAGGACCAATCTTTCGCCCGCAGTCTCGGCCGGCAAGCTGCTGCTGACCTCGTTGTCGCTGCTGGGCGGCGCGTCGGTCGGGCGCGAGGGCCCGACGGTGCATGTGGGTGCCAGCCTGATGTACCTGTTCGGCCGCTGGTTCGGCTTCAAGGACCCGCGCGAACTCTCGCACTTCCTGCTGGCCGGTGGTGCAGCGGGTATCGCGGCGGCGTTCAACACGCCGTTGGCCGGTATCGTCTTTGCCATCGAGGAGCTCAGCGGCCGTTTCGAGCATCGCTTCTCCGGCACCCTGCTGACCGCGGTGATCGTCGGTGGCGTGGTGTCGCTGGGCCTGCTGGGCAACTACACCTACTTCGGTCATGTGAGCGCACGCCTGCCGCTGGGCCAGGGCTGGCTGGCAATCCTGCTGTGCGGCGTGGTGGCGGGCTTGCTGGGAGGCCTGTTCGCGCGTGCGGTGCTGGCCAGTGCGGCGGGCCGCCCGCGCTGGCTCGGGCAACTGCGCCAGCGGCATCCGGTTCTGTTGGCCGCAGGCTGCGGCCTGGTGGTGGTACTGCTCGCCCTGGTCTTCGGTGAAGGCGCGTTCGGCACCGGCTACGAGCAGGCGCGCAGCCTGGTGCAGGGACAGGCGATGGTCGGCCACGAGTTCGGGTTGATGAAGCTGCTCGCGAACCTGGCGTCCTATGTGGCGGGCATTCCCGGTGGCCTGTTCTCGCCGGCGCTGGCGGTCGGTGCCGGACTGGGCCACAACCTGGCGGTCCTGATGCCGGGCGTGGACCCGCGCGCGTTCGTGCTGTTGGGCATGTGCGCCTATCTGACCGGCGTCACCCAGGCACCGCTGACTTCGGCGGTGATCTCGCTGGAGCTGACCGACAGTGGTGATCTGCTGCTGCCGATCCTGGCCACGGTGCTGATCGCGCGTGGCGTGTCCGGGCTCGTGTGCCGGGTGCCGATCTATCGTGGTCTGGCGGAGGTGTTGATGATGCCCGCCGTGCCGCCGTCGGATGCCGGGGATCGCGAACGCACGCCCTGAAGGGCGCGCGGTAACAGATAGCGCTGACACTGCAGCACGCGGTCCGCTGATGGTGAAGCTGACGCAGCGATGGAAGGCTGGCGCATGCGCATCAACTTCCTGCACGCGGCAAGCACTGTCCCTCACGCGCTGCTTCGCGTCCTGCTGCCACTGCGTTGCCTGGTCTGCAACGACCCCGGCCACGATGGGCTGGATCTGTGCGCCGCGTGCTATGCGGAACTTCCGTGGTCGGGCCGCGCCTGCCTGCGCTGCGCACTGCCGTTGCCGGACAACGCGCTGATCGTCTGCGGCAGCTGCCGTGAGGAAGCGCCACCGCAGGCCGCTACCCATGCCAGCTTGTTGTACCTGCCGCCGGTCGACCAGCTGCTGGTGCGCTACAAGTTCCATCAGGATCTCGCAGCGGGTCGCCTGCTCGCGCAGTTGATGCAGCGCGCACCGCCGCCCTGGTGGTGCCCTCTACTGGTGCCGGTGCCGCTGCACACCCGTCGCCTGCGCCAGCGCGGCTACAACCAGGCCGCAGAACTGTGCCGCCTGCTGTCGATACCGGTCTGGCAGGGGCTGTATCGGCGGCGGCATACCGCGCCGCAGTCCGAGCGTACGGCCGAACAGCGCAGGGAGAACCTGTTCGATGCGTTCGATGTACGTGGTCCGGTGCCGCCGCGACTGACCGTGGTGGACGATGTGATGACCACCGGCAGCACGGTGATGGAGGTTGCGGAGACGCTGCGGTGGGTGGGAGCGGACGAGGTGCGGGTATGGGTCTGCGCGCGGGCGCCGTGATCGTCCTCTTCATCACCAGGGGCTAGGATGAGCCCGGTTCCGGATCGAAGGAGTGGCCATGAATTCCCCCTTGTCTCCCCTGTTGTCGGCGGTTGGGCGCAGTTGGTGGATCCTGCTGCTGTATGGGCTGGTTGCGCTTGGCTTTGGCATCGTCGCCATCGGCTGGCCGCTGTCTGCAGCCATGGCATTGGCATGGACGCTGGGTGTGATGGCCATCGTTGAAGGTGTCATCAGCCTGTTCGCACTGGTCAGCGGCGGCAGCGGTGCCTCGCGTGGCTGGCTGGCGCTGTATGCCATCGCCTCGTTGGGTTTCGGCATCCTGGCGGTGATCAATCCGCTGGCCACCGCCAGCGTCCTGGTGCTGTTCCTGGCAGCGTGGCTGCTGGTGGCCGGCATCTATCGCATCGTGTTCGCGATCCGCGTGCGCAAGCAGATCCAGGGCGAGTGGCTGCTGATCCTCAGTGGCGTGCTGGCGGTGGTGCTGGGCCTGCTGTTTGCGGCCAATCCGTATGCGGGCGTGGCGGTGACCACGTTGTGGATCGGCATCGGCAGCCTGCTGTACGGGCTGTTGCAGGTGCTGGTGGCGTTCAAGCTGCGGAAGCTGAAGTGAGGGCTGCGCTTCCCCTATTGCTGGGCATGGTATTGAGCTTGGCCGGATGCATGCAGGGCGCCACGCCCGGTGCGTTGGCAGGCAAGGATCATGCGCCGCGCCCCGGCGTGGATGTGCGCCTGAGCGCGGTCGATGCAGCCGGCAAGGGCACGCCGGCGCAGTGGCAGGGCGAGACCCTGGCGCTGCGCGAGCCACCGATTGCCGGCAGCGCGGATATTGCCGATGTGCGCTATGTGCTGGATGAAGGCAAGCAGCCGGGCCTGCAGATCCGCTATCGGCCGGAGGCGCATCAGCGCATCCACGATGGCACCGCGGCACTGGTGGGCCAGCGTGCGGCGATCAGCGTGGATGGTCGCGTGCTGATGGTGGCGACGGTGCAGGGGCCGTTCGGCGAATCGATGATGCTGAGCGGGTTGTCCAGCGTTGCCGAGGCGCGGGAGCTGGCGAAGCACATCACTGGCGAATGACGGGCGCGCCATGAACCCGCGCTGCGCGCGGAGGTCGACCAAGGTCGACCGCTACCGGGCGAAGCGGGCCTCGATCTCTTCCAGGGATTTGCCCTTGGTCTCCGGCAGCCAGAACGCGGCCACCAGGAAGAACACGAAGGTGCACGCCGCCCAGAACACGAACATGCTGGCGTAGCCGTAGTGGCCCACCGTGGGCAGGAAGATGGCGGCGATGGTGGTGGACACGAACTGGTTGATCAGCAGCGCGATGCTCATGCCGTTGGAGCGGATGCGGTTCGGCATCAGCTCCGACAGTGCCAGCCATACGCAGACGCCGGGGCCGACCGCGAAGAATGCGACGAACACCAGGATGCAGGCGGCCACTGCCCAGCCGTGTGCCGGTGGCGGCACCGGGCCGATGCGGGCCTGCTCGATGCGCAGCGGTGCTTGCGCGGCCTTGGCCGGATCGGCGAACGGGTTCAGGTGCAGTTTGCGGAAGAACGCGCCGATCACGCTGTCCGGCTGCACGGTGCCCGCACGCTCGATGCGCAGCTCGCGGTCGGTCAGGTTGTCGCTGCGCAGGGCGCGCACATTGGTGAAGTCGCCATAGGCATACGACACGGTCAGCTGCAGCGGCCGGCCTTCGCTGTCGATGCCAGCGCCAAGGCGCTGCCACTGCGCATCATCCAGTACCAGTTGCAGCCCATCGCCGCTGACCGCCGCCTGCAGCTGCGGCTGCACGTCGGTGCGGCCGCGTTCGGCCTGGAAGAAGAGGGTGGCGGCGGCCAGCAGGGCCACGCAGATGCCGCCACTGCCGAGCATCAGCAGGAACTTGCGGCCCTTGCGGTCGACCAGCAGCAGCGCGACCACGGTCATCACCGCATTGAGCAGCTTGATCGCCACGTCGGCGCCGTTGGCCACCGAGCCGGACAGGCCGGCCTGGTTGAGGATGTTCACCGCGTAGGCCAGCACCGAGTTGATGCCGGTGGCCTGGGTGCAGGCCAGCACCACGCAGGCGAGCAGGAACGGCACCACGTAGCGGCGACTGAGCAGCGGGTCGCGCTTGCCGCTGCTGCCGCTCGATTCCGGTGCCTGGATCTGTGCAAGCGTGGGCTCCACCTCCGAAGCCGGCAGTACGCGCTGCAGGCTGCGGCGCGCATCATCGATGCGACCGCGGCGCACCAGCCAGCGCGGCGATTCGGACAGCCAGAAGATGCCGGCGCAGAACAGCAGGCCCGGCGCCAGGCAGGTCCAGAAGATGGTGCGCCAGGCGTGGTCCTTCACCGCAAACAGCTCCTGCGCCTGCTGCGCGACCGGCAGTGAGCGCACGGCTTCGGCGGCGGCATCCACGGCGTGGGCGTGGTACAGGCCGATCAGGGCAGCCAGCACCAGGCCAACGGTCAGCAGCAGCTGGAACATGGCCGCGCCGCGCCCGCGTCGCTCTGGGCTGAGCACTTCGGCCAGGTACAGCGGAATCACTACGCCGATCAGGCCGCCACTGATGCCCTGCAGCAGCCGGCCGAGCAGCAGGGGCGTGTAGCCGGATGCCAGTGCCATGATCGGGATCGAGGCAGTGAACAGCAGGCCGGCCAGCAGCATCGCACCGCGGCGGCCGATCAGGTCGGCGACCATGCCGGCGAACAGCGAGGACAGCACGCTGCCCAGCAGCACTGCCGCGACGACGAAGCCGAGCTGCTGGCTGCTGAGCTGCCAGGCGTGGCTGGCAGTCGCTTCAAGATAGGGCAGGGCGCCGGCGATGATGCCGATGTCGATGCCGTACAGCAGGCCACCGAGGCCGCCGATGAAGAGCAGGTAGCGTACGGGCCAGCGCGGAGCGGTGCTTGCAGTCATCGGCAGTTCCTGTGGTAGCGCCGGGCTATGCCCGGCGACGGTTCGTCGCAGATTGCTTTCTGTAGAGTCGAGCCATGCTCGACTGCTCTTCGTTCCGATATCGAGGTTCCCTGCACCGCGCGTTGCGCGGTGAGTCGAGCATGGCTCGACTCTACAAAAACGCAGATATCAGGCGTTTGCGGCGTTCAAATCAACTACGCGCCCACCAACCACCACCTGCTGCAGGCGCAGTTCGGCGTCCAGCACCACCAGGTCGGCACGGGCGTCGGGCGCGATGCGGCCGCGATCGTCCAGGCCCAGGTAATCGGCCGGGAACGTGGAAACACGCTGCGAGGCGTCGGCCAAGTCCAGGCCCACACGCACCAGATTGCGCAGTGCCTGGTCCATGGTCAGCGCGCTGCCGGCCAGCGAACCGGTCGCCAGGCGCACGCAGCCGCCGCACTTGTGCACGCGCTGCTCGCCCAGCGCGTACTCGCCGTCGGGCATGCCGGTGGCGGCAGTGGCGTCGGTCACCGCGTACAGGCGCGGGATCGCGCGCGCGGCCAGCCGGATCACGCCGGGGTGGATGTGCTGCAGGTCGGGAATGATCTCGGCGTACTGCGCATGTGCCAACGCCGCCGCTGCAATGCCCGGGCGATAGTGATCGACGCCGGTCATGCCGTTGAACAGGTGGGTGAAGCCGGAGGCGCCGGCCTGCAGTGCCGCCACGCCTTCCTCATAGGTACCGGCGCTGTGGCCGAGCTGTACGCGGATGCCCATCGCCGAGAGCGCGGGAATCAGCGCGGTGTGCTCACCGATTTCCGGGGCCAGCGTCATCACCCGGATCGGTGCCAGCGCATGCAGCTGCTGCACCAGTGCCAGCGTCGCCTCGATCGTGCGGTTGGGCTGCGCACCCAGACGCTGCGGGCTGATGAACGGTCCTTCCAGATGCACACCGACGATGCTGGCGGCGTCGGCATCGGGTGCCGCCATGGTGGCGGCCACGCCCTGCAGCGCGTGCTCGATCTCGTCGAGCCCGGCGGTCATGGTGGTCGCCAGCAGCGTGGTGGTGCCGAAGCGAAGATGGGTGCGGGCGATGGTTCGCGCCACGTCGCCGCCCTGCATCAGGTCCACGCCGGCCGCGCCATGCACATGCAGGTCGATGAAGCCGGGCAGGATCACCGGCAGCTGCAGGTCGTCAGCGCCGCTGTGGTCATCCACCTGCAGCTGGCGCACGTGCGAATCGAAGTGGACGTGGCCACGCCGCCAACCCAGCGGGGTGAGGATGCGGCCATGCAGGGTGCGGGTGTCGGTCATGCGGTGGGCTCGGCGATGATCACTTCGATGCCCAGCCGCTGCAGCCCCTCACGGGTTGCGTCGTCAATGCCGGCGTCGGTGATGATGGCGTGGATCTGATCCAGCAGGGCGATGCGATGCAGGCTGACGCGGCCGAACTTGGAGGCGTCGGTCAGCACCACGATGCGGCGCGCACGCTCGACCATGCGATGGTTGAGGCGGGCTTCGGCTTCATCGTGGGTAGTCAGGCCGAACTGCAGGTCCAGGCCGTCCACGCCCAGGAACAGGGTGTCGAAGCTGTACGAGTTGAGGCTGGCTTCAGCCTGGCTGCCCTGCAGCGACAGCGACTGCTGGCGCAGCAGCCCACCGGTCAGCAGTACGGTGATGCCTGCGGCATTGGCCAGTTCCCAGGCGATGTTCAGGCCGTTGGTCATCACCGTCACGTCGCGATGCGCGCGCAGGTGGCGGGCCAGGGTCATCGTGGTCGAGCCGGAGTCGATGATGATGTTGTCGCCGGGCTGCACCAGGCGCGCAGCGCGCGCACCGATCGATTCCTTCAGCGGCAGGTTCAGCGCGTCTTTCTCGTGGATGTCCTGTTCCTGCGGCGGCGTACGAACGAGCGTGGCGCCGCCGTGGGTACGGTTGGCCAGGCCCTGCGACTCGAAGTGGGTCAGGTCGGCACGGATGGTCACCGCCGACACGCCGAAGCGCTCGACCAGATCGGCCACCTGCACCGAGCCGTGCTCGATCAGCAGCTGCAGGATCTGTTGCCGGCGGGAGCGGGTGTTGCGCATGGCCATTCTCGGTTTCGCGGGAAAAGGTAGAGATTAGCCGTTCGCAGCAACGCCGGCAGCCGAGCCCGCGTTCTGCGTGCGGGGGCCGGCCTGGTTGGCGCTGCAGGCGCGGGCGTATTCGCCCAGGCACAGGCCGATACGGTGCTGCACCAGTGCGGTGGGGGTGTTGGCCAGGCGGCCTTCGCGCACCGCACGGTACTGCTCCGGCAGGTACTGGCTGAGCAGTACCTGCGGCGGCGCGTGCTGTTCCAGGTTGGCGAACAGGGTCTGCACCGCCTGCACCAGCGCCGGCTCGCCCCAGTAGTAGCGGCAGCGGTCGCTGAAGGAGTAACTGCGCAGCAGGCGCAGTGCCGCCTCATCGCCCTGGTAGTAGGACTGCCAGTACTTCGGCTGCGCCACCATCACCTCGTCCAGCACCTGCGGCAGGCGCGAGCACTGCGCGGCCGGCAGCAGTTCGGCCTCGATCGCGGCCAGCGCGAACAGCGCCTCGCGATAGGCGAAGGTGGCGGCCGGGCCGACCTTCAGGATGGCAAAGTGGTCGCGCACCAGTGCATGCAGGCCGCTTTCGCGCTGGTAGTCAGTGGAATGCGCTTCGAACACGATGCGCGGCTGCTGTTCGAGGAAGCCGGCCAGCGTGCTGGCGGCGGTCGCGTCGTACTCGTGCACGCTGCTGTGGTCGAAGTCCACGCCCGGCTGCACCACCATCGCGATCACGCGCTGCCACGCGTCGCGAAGCTGCGGGGTATCGAACGCCTGCTGGTGGATGGCCAGGGTCTGCGCGGCGGCGGCGGGCGTGGTCACCTGCAGGCCCTCGGCAAGCGAGGCTTCGCCACCGGGAATCGGCACTTCGGTACCGATTACGTAGACCGGCGGCGGCAGGCTGTGTTCGGCGGCGGTGCGTTCGGCGATCTCGGCCAGCTCGGCCGAACGCGCGGCGACGATGGCATCGGGCAGCGGCACCGGGTCATCGGCACAGGACATGCTGCAGTCCAGGTGGATCTTGTGGAAGCCGGCAGCGACGTAGGCCTCGATCAGCACGCGCGCGTGGGTCATCGCTTCGGCAGCCGGGCGCTTCTGCCAGGCATTCGGGCCGAGGTGGTCACCGCCCAGGATCAGCCGTTCGCGCGGGAAGCCTTCCTCATCGGCCAGCGTGCCCACGTAATCGCGGTACTGCGGCGGGGTCATGCCGGTGTAGCCGCCGAACTGGTCGACCTGGTTGGAGGTGGCCTCGATCAGCAGCACGGTGCCGTGTGCCAGCGCCACGTGCATGGCCGCGCGCAGCACCTGCTCGTTGCTGCAGCAGACGCTGTACAGGCCGACGTTGGCACCGGCGCGGTGGGAGGCAAGCAGGGTCTGCAACGGGGACATGGTCAGGCTCCGGACATCAGGAAAACGAGGGTTGGCAGGCGAGCAGGGCAGCACCACGTGCGCCACCGGCATCGCCGAAGCGTGGTGGCACGATCGGTGGCACCTGCACACCCTTGAACAGATGGGCGGCGATGGCGGCGGGCAGGTGCGCGTACAGCGGCGCGTACTGCGAAAGGCCGCCGCCGAGCACGATCACGTGCGGGTCCAGCGCCAGCACCAACGCCGCCAGGCTGTGGCCGAGCAGGTCGCGATGGATGTCCAGCGCCTTGCGCGCGCGCGCATCACCGGCGTCGGCCAGGGCGATCACCGCGCTGGCGTCGGCGGCGCTGCCACCGAGGTGACGCTCGATCATCGCCACGCCACTACCGGAGACATAACGCTCCACGCAGCCCTGCAGGCCGCAGGCGCAGTCGATCAGCGGCAGGCCGTGGCGCTGCAGCAGATGACCGGGCACGCTCCAGTGGCCCCATTCGCCGGCCAGCCCGTTGAAACCGGACAGCAGGCGGCCGTGCAGGCAGAAACCACCGCCCGCGCCGGTGCCGAGGATGGCGCCGAACATGCTCGGATAGCCGTCGGCGGCACCGCCGTGTGCTTCCGACAGGGCAAAACACTGCAGGTCGTTGCCGAAATGCAGCGGCCGCTGCAGGCGCGCCTGCAGGTCGGCCGCCACGCTGTGGCCGGTCAACGCAGGCACGTTCGCGCTCAGCTGGCGGCCGCTGCGGCGGTCGCGCACGCCGGGCAGGGCGATGCCGATCGCCGCATCACTGCGGCCCAGCGCGGCATCGGCCTCGGCGACCAGGGTCACCACCGCCTGCAGGAAACCGTCGTAGTCGCCCTGCGGCGTGGCCACCCGGCGACGCCAGGTGACCTGCATCGCCGCATCGCACGCCACCAGCTCGATCTTGGTGCCGCCGATGTCGATGCCGTAGCAGGCGTGGGCGATCAGCTCAGCCATGGTGGATGGTGACGCCCTTGACCACGCGGTTGACGGTGCCATCCGGGAACGGATTGTCCGGAGTCAGGCCCAGCGCAGCCGAGCGCTGCAGCGCGAACAGCTGCGCGAAGCCCAGCCACACCGGTGCCAGCCACGGATCATCCAGTGCCGGTACGGTGAGGGTGTACTCGTCGTCCGCACCGATGTCCGAATGCGGGCCGATCGCCAGCACCTGGCCGGCCACGCCATCGCGGCGCAGTTCTTCCAGCAGGTCCTGTTCGTAGCGGCGCGCCAGTGGCTGCACGCTGCGCAGCACCACCACCAGGGTGTTGCCGTCCAGCGTCGATTTCGGGCCATGGCGGAAGCCCAGCGGGGTGTTGGCCAGCGCCAGCACGCGGCCGGCGGTCAGTTCCAGCACCTTCAGCGCGCACTCGCGTGCCAGCGCTTCCAGCGGGCCGCTGCCGAGGTAGATGATGCGGTTGAACGGGCGCTGTGCCAGCGCCGCCACCGGTGCATCCCATTGCGCCTGGCCTTCGCGGGCCAGCGTGGCGATCTGCTTCAGGCGCGCCACACGCGCATCCCACGGCGAACGATCGAACACGGTCAGTGCGGCCAGCAGCATGCAGGTCAGGCTGCTGGTCATGGCGAAGGCACGGTCGCAGCTGGCCGACGGCATCAGCAGGGTGCAGGTGTCGGCACGGCCGGCGCCACGACGGGCCAGTTCGCCATCGGCATTGCAGGTGATGTCGAGGAAGCGCGCGTCATCCACGTCGCTG
Organism: Stenotrophomonas sp. MH181796; assembly: GCF_009659995.1. Lineage (NCBI taxonomy): Bacteria > Pseudomonadati > Pseudomonadota > Gammaproteobacteria > Lysobacterales > Lysobacteraceae > Stenotrophomonas > Stenotrophomonas sp. MH181796. The sequence goes on along the minus strand of NZ_RAHU01000001.1, from coordinate 695,960 downwards.
CGCACGCGGTCCACCGCCGCCACGCTTTCCGGGCTGGAGCCGCTGCGGCCGAACGAGACCAGCAGGGTCGGACGGTCGCGCTGCAGGTACAGCGCCGGGTGGGTCAGCAGGCTGGTGGTGTGCACCACGCGCACATCGGCCGGCCATTGCGCGTTGATTGCATCGGCCACCATTTCGGCGATGAAGCCGGAGCTGCCGGCGCCGGTGAACAGCACGCGCTGGTTGGGATCGTTGAGGCTGTCGCCGAGGAAGGCCTGCAGGCGGTCGCGGGCACGCGACAGGTCCTGTGCGAGGGCGTCCCACAGCGCAGGCTGCTGGGCGATTTCGGTAGCGGTATCGGCTCCGCCAAGGCGCTGCCAGGCGGACACATCGGAAAGCAGGGTGACGTCCATTCGGAGGTTCCAGTTGGGCCAGCGCACCATCTGTGTTTTCTTTCGAAATGTCAAATAGCGAAAGTAAAAAGAAAGAAAATGGCATGGTGACTTTTCCCGCCTGGGTGTGCTCGGGAAAACGAAAGAACGGGCCGGATGCCGTATCGCACAATGCTTAACAGGCGCCTGCAAGCGCTTACACAAAGTATTGCGGCGCAACAACTTTCGTTTCAATAGAATATATCTTCCTTTTTCCTTTCAATTTGTTGACATCTTTCGAATCGCTGCCCTAGAGTCGGCCCAATCGCTTTCGAAACGCCCGGTGAACGGGTTGGGAGTCCGCGTGGAAAACTGCGTTCGTCGCTCGCCGCTGATGCTGGCCCTGTTGCCGGCATTGATGCTGGCGTCCATGCCGGCCCGGGCCGAGCCCGTCGGCAACCTGCGTTCGGTCAGCGCCAGCGCCAGCCGCGATGGCGTGCAGGGCTGGGACCTGCAGACCGACAAGGGCGCGCGCATCCGCATCGAACTGCCGGCCACCGACATCATCCGCGTGCAGGCCGGTCGCAACGGCACGCTCACCGGTGCAGGCGACAAGGCCGCGCCGATCGTGCTGCCGCAGCCCAAGGCGAACGTGCAGGCGCAGCTGGAAGAAGACGCACAGGAAATCCGCGTGCGCACCGAGTCACTGGTGCTGCATGTACAGCGGCAGCCGCTGCGCATGCGCCTGGAACGGCTGGACAACGGCCAGCCCACCGCGCTGTGGCAGGAACTGCAGCCGCTGGACCTGGATGCCACGCAGAGCGTCCAGGTGCTGTCCTCGCAGGCCGATGAAGGCTACTTCGGTGGCGGCCAGCAGAACGGCCGTTACCAGTTCAAGGGCCGCGAGCTGGAAGTGTCCTACTCCGGCGGCTGGGAAGAAGGCGACCGCCCAAGCCCGGCGCCGATGCTGCTGAGCAGCCGCGGTTGGGGCATGCTGCGCAATACCTGGAGCGACGGCAGCTACGATCTGCGCGAGGCCGACCAGGTCACGCTGCTGCACCGCGAAGACCGCTTCGATGCGTACTACTTCGTCGGCGCCGACCTGCCGAAACTGATCGAGCGCTACACCCAGCTGACCGGCCGCCCCAACATGGTCGCGCGCTGGGCGCTGTCCTACGGCGATGCCGATTGCTACAACGACGGCGACAACAGCAAGAAGCCCGGCACCGTACCCGAAGGCTGGAGCGACGGCCCGACCGGCACCACCCCGGATGTGATCGACAGCGTGGCCAGGCAGTACCGCGCCAACGACATGCCCGGAGGCTGGATCCTGCCCAATGACGGTTACGGCTGCGGCTACAAGCAGTTGCCGGAAACGGTGAAGGGCCTGGCCAAGTACGGCTTCCGCACCGGCCTGTGGACCGAGAACGGCGTCGACAAGATCGCCTGGGAAGTGGGCAAGGCCGGCAGCCGCGTGCAGAAGCTGGACGTGGCCTGGACCGGCAAGGGCTACCAGTTCGCGATGGACGCCAACCGCCAGGCCTTCAACGGCATCCTCGACAATTCCGATTCGCGCCCGTTCCTGTGGACGGTGATGGGCTGGGCCGGCATCCAGCGCTATGCGGTGGCATGGACCGGCGACCAGAGCAGCAGCTGGGATTACATCCGCTGGCACGTACCGACCCTGGTCGGTTCGGGCCTGTCCGGCATGGCCTACGCCAGCGGCGACGTCGATGCGATCTTCGGCGGCAGCGCCGAGACATTCACCCGCGACCTGCAGTGGAAGGCGTTCACCCCGGTGCTGATGGGCATGAGCGGCTGGTCGTCGAACGCGCGCAAGCACCCGTGGTGGTACGACGAGCCCTACCGCAGCATCAACCGCGATTACCTGAAGTTGAAGATGCGCCTGACCCCGTACATGTACGGGCTGGTGCACGAGGCTGCGCAGACCGGTGCACCGCCGGTGCGGGGCCTGATGTGGGACAACCCGCGCGATCCGCATGCGCAGGATGAAACCTACAAGTACCAGTTCCTGCTCGGCCGCGACCTGCTGGTGGCGCCGGTGTACCGCAGCCAGGCGGCCAGCCGTGGCTGGCGCCGCGACATCCATCTGCCGGCCGGCGGCTGGATCGACTACTGGGATGGCCGCCGCGTGCAGGCCGCCGCCGATGGGCGCCAGCTCGACCGCCAGGTGGACCTGGCCACGCTGCCGGTGTTCGTGCGTGCCGGCGCGATCCTGCCGATGTACCCGTCGATGCTGTTCGACGGCGAGAAGCCTCTCGATGAAGTGACGTTCGACCTGTACCCGCAGGGCGATTCGCAGTACACGCTGTACGAAGACGACGGCAACACCCGCCGCTACCAGCAGGGCGAATCGAGCACGCAGCAGATCCGCGTGCAGGCGCCGGCGCAGGGCAGTGGCCCGGTGCAGGTGCAGATTGATGCCGTGCAGGGCCAATACAACGGCCAGCTGGCGCAGCGTCGCTATGGCCTGCGCGTGCTCAGCCGCCAGGCGCCGCGCGCGGTGCAGGCCGGTGGTCGCGCGCTGCCGGCGCTGGCCGATGCCGCCGCCTTCAACAGCGCCAACGAAGGTTGGTACTTCGATGCCCAGGAGCGCCGCGGCACGCTGCATGTGCGCACCGCCACACAGAACATCCGCCAGCCGCTGCAGCTGCAGCTGGACTTCGCAGTCGCTGCTGCCGTGGCCGACGATGCCTATCCGGCCGCGCCGGTGCTGGGCCGCGAACTGCCGGCCGACAGCCTGCTGGTGGTCAACCGCCCGGCCGAAGAACCCGGCCATGCGCTGGAAAATGCCTTCGATGATGATCCGGGCACCTGGTTCCGCAGCGTGCGCAACCAGGCCGTGCGCACCGGTGCGCACGAGTGGGTGATCGGCTTCGGCGAGCGCAGGATGATCGACGGCATCGACATCGCGCCGCGCAACGACAAGAACTGGAAGCACGGCCAGGTCCGCGACTACGAGGTGTACCTGGGTGACAGCAATGGCGAGTGGGGCGAGCCGATCGTCCGCGGTCGCCTGCAGCTGAAGGAAGGCGTGCAGCGCATCGACTTCCCGGCCCACGCCGGCCGCCTGCTGCGTTTCCGCGTGCTGAGCGTGCAGAACCCCGAAGGCGACGGCGCCAGCAGCGCCGACCCGATGGTCACTGCCGCACAGGGCAGCGCCCGCGCGTTCGATGCATTGCAGCCGCGCGATGTCGGCCCGATCGCACTGTCCACCTTCCACATTCTCGAACACCAGGAACCGGAGCGACCGGCCCGGCAGCGCTATCTCTCCGAGCTGCCGGTGCCGGCCGCGCTGGCCAGCCAGCTGCGCACCGACCAGTCCTTCCATGGCGACGCCGGCATGCGCATGAACGGCCTGCAGTTCCGCCGTGGCCTGGGTGTCGGCGCCAACAGCCGCATCGACCTGCGCCTGCAGGGCGGCTGGCACCTGCTGCGTGCCGACCTCGGCATCGATGACGCCTGCCGCAGCGCCGGTGGCCTGCAGTTCCAGGTCTGGGGTGACAACCGCCTGCTGTACGACAGCGGCCTGGTGAAGGCGCCCGGCGTGGTCAAGCCGGAGCTGGACATCCGAGGCCTTTCCACCCTGAGCCTGCGCACGCTGGGTGCGCAGGGCAGCCAACCCGCCCAGGTCTGTGCCAACTGGGCCAACGCCGTGCTGATCGGCCAGGAGGGCGACTCCGCCAGCATCGTCGCCCCATGACTCCCTCGTAACACCGCTCCTCCCCCCGCCCATTCCGACTACGGCCCTCATGGTCGTGGCCCGGGAGCGTTTTGCCCGCCGAACGCCCACGCGCTCACTTTTTGCGCCGCACCCCTGCCAGGAGAGAACCCCGATGTTGCCCGCACGCCACCACCGCCCCCCCTGTCGTTCGATCGCTCCGCTGTCGCTGGCCATCGCCGGCGTGCTGCTGTCGGTCGCCGTTCCTGCCTTCGCCCAGGAGAGCAAGGACAAGGCCACCGACCTGGCCCGCATCGAGGTCACCGGCTCCAACATCCGCCGCACCGACGTTGAAACCGCGTCGCCGGTGCAGGTGATCAGCAAGCAGGACATCCAGAACATGGGTGCGCGCACGCTGCTGCAGGTGCTCGACAACCTGCCGGCCGCACGCCCGGCACAGCAGGACGCGCGTTCGCTGTTCACCGGCTCCGATGGTGCCTCGCAGGCCAACCTGCGTGGCCTCGGTGCCCAGGGCACGCTGGTGCTGCTGAACGGTCGTCGCCTGTCGTACTACGGTGCACCGGCCGGCTTCCAGACCCAGTTCGTCAACATCGATGCGATCCCGGCCGCGGCCATCGAGCGCATGGAAGTGCTGACCGATGGCGCTTCGGCGGTGTATGGCACCGACGCGGTGGCCGGCGTGATCAACGTGATCACCAAGCGCAACTTCCAGGGCGCCGAGATCAGCTTCACCAACGACACCTCCTCGCGCATCGACTCCTACGGCGAGCGCCAGGCCAGCATCACCGCCGGCTTCGGCGACCTGGCCGAGAACCGTTTCAACATCTACGGCGCGGTGAACATGTACCGCCGCGACGCGATCCCGCTGAGCGATTTCTACGACAAGCGGCCCGACCAGTACTACGTCAACAAGCCGAACTACCTCAACGACCTGCGCCTGGGCGTGGGCAGCAAGCCGGGCGAGTTCAACCCGGGCACCTACTTCGCCTTCGATCCGGTCACCGGCCGCCGCGTGCAGGAAGCTGCGCCGGGCTGCAAGAACGTGCTGACCAGTGAAGCGGCCGGTCCGCGTTGCGTCTGGGAAACCTGGATGAACAACGAGATCGATGCCGGCGCCAAGTCCGAGCGCAACACCGCCTACCTCAACGGCACCTTCCTGGTGGGTGACAGCACCGAGATCTTCGCCGAGGCGACCTACACCGACATCGACCTGCGCGCCAACGGCGGCACACCGCGCACCTACGGCACCACCACCGGCAACCCGACCAGCTGGTTCTCGCGCAACACCGGCAACACCGTCAACCAGTTCCTGTACCCGTTCCTGGGCCCGAACAACGAGTACAACCACGCCAGCCCGCAGATGAAGGCGATGATGGGCGGCGTGGTCGGCTTGAATTACCTGCTGCAGGATGCCGGCCCGAACTACTTCGGCCAGCGCAACACCGACAAGAGCTACCGCGTGCTGGCCGGTGCGCGTGGCAACCGGGGTGACTGGAACTGGGAGACCGCCTTCGCCAGTGCCGGCACCCATTCCACCACGTACCAGACCATCAACGTCAACATCAAGGGCTTCGAGAAGGCCTTCGGCCCGTACTCGATCGATCCGGGCACCGGTCGGGTGATCATCTCCGACCACCCGGCGTATAAATTCGGCGAGATCAGCGAAGCCAATGCTGCGCTGATCCGTGAGGCGTTCCCGACCTTCGACATCCAGTCGTGGACCCGCCTGCATACCCTCGACGGCAAGATCGAAGGCCCGCTGTTCCAGCTGCCGGCTGGTGAAATGCGCGCCGCGTTCGGCTTCAACGCCAGCCGCGAAACCTTCTACACCCCGGGCAATGCCGATGCGGCCAATGGCCTGATCTCCCAGCAGGGTGGCTCCTGGTTCGACGGCAAGCGCAACACCTACGCGCTGTTCGCCGAGACCGTGGCACCGATCACCGACAAGCTGGAACTGGATGCGGCGGTGCGCGTGGACAAGTACCCGAACTTCAGCGCCAACGTCGCGCCGAAGATCGGCTTCAAGTACCAGGCGTTCGACCAGCTGATGCTGCGCGGCACCTACTCGACCGGTTTCCGTGCACCGAGCCTGGCCGAATCCGGCAACGGCGGCGTGTTCGCGCAGCTGGGCGGCTACCGTGACGAGCTGCGCTGCAACGAGACCAACGCCATCGCCAACCTGCTGCTGAAGTCGCAGCGGCCGGGTGATGTCGATCTGGGCAAGACGATGCTGAACGTCGATTGCAGTCGCACCGTGGCCCGCATGACCCAGCCGAACAAGGACCTGAAGCCGGAGAAGGCGAAGATCGCCACCCTCGGCTTCGTCTACGAGCCGGCAACGTGGCTGTCGGTGTCGGCCGACTACTGGTTCATCTATCGCGACAATGAAATCGTCGCGCCGGACTACCGCCGCATGGAAGACATCATCTCCTCGTCGCGCTCGCCGATCACCGACAGTGACCGCGCCAACCTGGCGCAGCTGGCGGCGATGTGTGCCGACCCGGCCAGTGGCGTGAGCTGCCCGTCGGTACTGCCGGGCTACTCCGCCGGCAACGTGGCCAGCGTGGTGGGCCAGTACAAGAACCGTGGCAAGACCCTGATCGACGGCTTCGACATCGATGCGCGCAGCCGCTTCTCGCTGGGTGACTGGGGCAACCTGAACATCGGCCTGGCCGCCACCATCGCCAACCGCAACCGCTTCTACATGGACGCGGAGAACGGCTGGTACTACGGCGACGTGGTGGGCTATTACAACAACCCGCGCCTGCGTGCCACGCTCAATGCCGACTGGACCTACAAGCAGGTCACCACCAGCATGTTCGTCAACTACGTGGGTGGTACCAAGTGGGCTACCGACCAGGTCGACGAAAAGAGCAACAACAAGGAAACCTGCACCGGCGGCTACCTGGCCCTGCAGAAGAGCAAGTGCGACGGTGCACCATCGTGGTGGACCGCCAACATGAGCGTCACCTGGCGCCCGGATGATGCGTGGAACCTGAGCTTCACGGTCAAGAACCTGTTCAACCGCCTGCCGTTCTACGATCCGAACAGCTTCCTGGGTGACTCCAGTGACTACGCAACGATCTTCGGTCGTGGTTACAGTGTGACCATCGGCTACCGGTTCAAGTAATTCCGTTTGCGTGACCTGGCGTGCCGGCTGCGGCCGGCACGCTGCCAAGAGGAGAGATGTTTGCCATGAAGCGTAGGGAATTCATCGCGGCCAGCGCCGCTGTCGCCGCCAGCAGCCTGCTGCCGCAGACCCCGGCCTGGGCACGCGGGCGCAAGGTGCGCCTGGCCATGATCGGTACCGGCATGCGCGGCCTGGTGCTGCTGAAGGAACTGGTGCGCCGCGACGACGTCGAAGTGGTCGCCCTGTGCGACATCGAGCCGATCATGCTCGGCCGCGCCACCGAGATGGTGGCCAAGGCGGGCAAGCCGGCGCCGAAGACCTATGGTCAGGACCGCGACACCAATGCCTGGAAGCGCCTGCTGGAACAGAAGGGCATCGATGGCGTGATCATCGCCACGCCGTGGGAGTACCACGCGCCGATGGCGATTGCCGCGATGCAGGCCGGCGTGGCGGTGGGCTGCGAAGTGGTGGCCGGCATCACCCTGCAGGACCACTGGGACGTGTTGAAGACCCAGCTGAGCACCGGCACGCCCTACATGCTGCTGGAGAACGTCTGCTACCGCCGCGACGTGATGGCTGCGCTGCAGATGGTGCGCCAGGGCCTGTTCGGCGAGCTGGTGCACCTGCAGGCCGGCTACCAGCACGACCTGCGCGGCGTGAAGTTCAATTCCGGCGACCCGAACCAGCCCTACGACAGTGGCGTGGAGTTCGGCCCCAAGGGATGGAGCGAAGCACGCTGGCGCACCGAGCATTCGGTGGAGCGAAATGGTGAGCTCTACCCCAGCCACGGCATCGGCCCGTGCGCGATGTATACCGGCATCAACCGTGGCAACCGCTTCACCCACATCAATGCCTTCGCGACCAAGGCGCGTGGCCTGCACGAGTACACCGTGGCCAAGAGTGGTGGCACCACGCATCCCAGCACCAAGGTGAAGTTCAAGCTGGGCGACATCGTGACCACCACGCTGGCCTGCGAGAACGGCGAGACCATCCTGCTGCAGCATGACACCTCGCTGCCGCGTCCGTATTCGATGGGCTTCCGCGTGCAGGGCACCAAGGGCCTGTGGATGGACGTGAACCATTCGATCCACATCGAAGGCCGCAGCCCGCCGCACCAGTGGGAAGAGTTCAAGAAGTACCAGGATGAGTACGAGCACCCGCTGTGGAAGCAGAATGCCGACACCGCCGCCAGCGCCGGCCACGGCGGCATGGACTGGTTCGTCATCCACGCCTTCGTGGAAGCATTGAAGGCCAAGGCGCCGATGCCGATCGACATCTATGACGCGGTGACCTGGAGCGCGATCACCCCGCTGAGCGAGCAGTCGATCGCCAACAGCTTCCAGACGCTGGAGTTCCCGGACTTCACCGCTGGCGCGTGGAAGCAGCGCAAGCCGATCTTCGCGTTCGACGGCAAGTACTGATCCGCTCTTTGTAGCGTCGGGCCATGCTCGACTGTTTTGAACACAACGCCGGGCACTGCCCGGCGTTGCTGTATGTGGGCCCCCCTCTGCCACGCCCATGCTAGGCTCGGATACGTACCTGGCAGATGACGCCAATCGGTGGAGAGGAGCTTCCGGATGCGCGTGCTGACCTTCACCTGTCCACTTTGCGGCGCTGCCGGGCAGCGATTCCCGCTGCTTTCCGCATCGAGACGGCAGGCGAAGACGGCATGCAGGGGATGTGGCGTGGTGCTGCGCTCGGATCCCCGCTTGGGCCTGCATACGCTCTACCTGCTGTATACGCAGATCGTCGTGCTGCTCGCTGCATTGCCCATGATCTGGGCCTATGCTTCCGGCCGATGGTTCTGGTTGGCTGCGATCTGGGCCATGGTGTTGGTGTTGTCCTGGTTCCCAGGCGTGATCAGGCACGCACGAAGTCCGATCGTGCGCGCCTGCCGGGATCCCGATTACAGCTACGCGCGCAGGCCTTGCGCACCATCCACCGGCGGCACCGCAGAACCGGCGCCGTGCAGCCGCATTCCATGATGGCTATCGATGGATGTCCTACGGTGTTCGCGTCGGTCCCAGCTCAATCGGCAGGCCAACCCGCTGCCACCCGGTCCGCCAGCACCAGTTCGGTATCCATCTGCCGGCCATCGCGTAGATAGCGGACGCCAACGCGCGTTCCCACCGGACGCTCGCGCAGCTGCGCACGCCAGTCCCCCAGTATCCGTGCGGCAATCGGCTCTCCCGCAATCATGACGATGCAGTCATCCCTGCGCAGGCCGGCGCGTGCACCGGCGCTGGTCGGCGCTACATCGGCTACGCGCAGTGCACCGTCCTCGGCCTGCAGCCACAGTCCGCTGCGGTCGAAGGCATCGGGCTGCGTGCTTTCAGCGTTGGGCACCAGATAAAGGCGCTTGGCGTCGTAGTCGATGCCCATGGAGAAGCGCCGCAGCACGCCGCCGCCCAGGATCGCGCCATAGTCGGCCAGGGCCAGCGCGCCCTTGTCGGTGCTGGACAGATCACCCACCAGGCCGGTGACCTTGATGTCGCCCATGCGCAGCACACCGAGCCGGGCGGGGCGCGCGCGGCCGGGGCCTCCGAGGCCCCATCCAAGCACGGCCTCCTCACTGGCGTGGTACTTCTCCAACAAACGATGGGTGCGCACGAACGGGCTGCTCAGGCTCAGCGAGTTGCGTGAGCCGGTGTCCAGCCACAAGCGCAGTGGAATGCCGTCCAACTCGCCATTCAGTACCGGCGCGCGGTCGTCCTGTTCGAACGGCAGCACCACCGCGTTGGCGGGCGGCTGGTAGTGGCCTGGCCGGGTGAAGCTGAGCACGCGCGCGCCATAGTCGAAGGTGGTGACGAAGCGCAGGAAGGTCTCGTAGCCAATGAAGCCATCATGCGGCACGCCCATCGAGTTGATCTGCTGGCCGAGGTCGATGATGTGGAACACCGGGTTTGCAAGGTGCGCGCCACCGATGCGCAGGTGGCGGGCCTGTGCCAGGCCCAGGTCGCTGGCGTTGTCACCGGCACCATGCACGCTCAGGCGGCCTGTGGTGGTCAGCCCCAGGCGCTTGGCGCCGGTGGGCGTCAGCAGGTTGATGGCGCCGGTATCCACCAGGAATCGCGCCGGCTGGCCGTCCACTTCGGCTTCGATGTAGACATGGTTGTTGACCAGGTCGAACGGAATGCGGGTGGTGCCGCTGGCATCTTCGATGTAGCTGTCGTGGGCCATCACCGGCGGCGCATACACGGTGTCCGCTACCGGCCCATCCACCTGGTAGCGCTGCACCTGCACGTCGCTGCGCAGGCGCGGGTCGGCACGGCCCAGGGCATCGAGCGTATCGGTGACGATGCGATGGGGCAGCAGCAGGCCATCGACCGCCCGGTAGTCTTCCAGCGTGGTGGCGGTGGGTGTGCGCGCGGAGGCGATGATCACCCGGCCGAGCTGGCCGCTGCGGGTGTCGAACCAGAGCTCGATCGGGTCCGCGCCCTCCGGCGTCGTCGACAGCACGTCATAGCGCTGCCCGTCGTGGACCTCGGTGCGTGGGCCCGCGAAGCGGGAGGCGGGATAGGCGCTGGACCAATAGGCGCGGGTGGCCAGCCACGCCTGCGTGCGCGCGGTGCGGCGTGGCACGGTGCCGTCCAGCAGGCCGACCTCACCGCCGTAGTCACGCCGCCAGGACCGCTGGCCGTCGAAACCCTGGGCAACAGTGAAGGCCCCCAGCTGCGCCTGTTCGGCATAGCGACCGGCGCGCAGGTCCTGGTTGAGCTGCCAGCGGCCCTGCAAGCCACCGACCGACTGCTCGCCTTCAGCCTGCAGGCGCTGTACCGACAGCCACGGCTCGCCGCCACTGGCTGCACGGGCCCGGGCCAGCACACCCGCCGCATCCCCCACCGCAGCCTGCACGGGAACCGCCAGCATCCACAGCAGGCCGAACATCATCCGTTGCCATCGCATCGCATCACCTTCTTCGTCGGGTCGAGCGCTGATGGCAACGCAGCGGCGGGCGCCGTTCGACCGGGCGTGAAGGATTGGACGTTCAGCCGGACGTGGTGCGGCTGCGGCGGTATTCGCTGGGGGTCTGCCCGGTGGCGCGCTTGAACGCGCTGTTGAACGTGGACTTGCTGCCGAAGCCGGCGGCAAGGCCGATGTCCAGCACGCTGCGTGGGTCAGCCGGGTCGGAGAGGCAGGATTTCGCCGCCGTGATGCGGAAACCGGTCACGAACTCGGAGAAGCTCTGGCCCAGGCCCTGGTTGAGCGCCTGCGAGACCTGGTTGGGTGACCAGCCGCTATGCTGGCTCAAGCCCTGGAGATCGAGTCCGGGGGCTTCATGCAGGCGTTGGTCCTGCATCAATGCGGTCAGCGCGCTGGCGATGGCCGCGCATTGCGCCGCGTCGATGCCCGAGCGCTGGTAGCGTGCGACGGCGACGTCCTCGGTGGGCGCGGGGACAAGGTTCCCCATGCCCGGTGCAGCGGCGCTCACAGACGCGCGCAGCTGCTGCCGCACCACGCGGCAGGCCAGCAGATACATGCCGGCGGTGGTCAGCAGACTGAGCCCGATGCTGGCCAGCAGCGGAGCGGTATCCGGCGGCCACCGGTTCATCGTGCTGGCAAGCCAGCACCCCGCCATCACGATCGCCAGCCCGCGCAGCCCGCTGTGCTGGATGGCGGTTCCGCGCGGGGCCGAAGGCGTACGCAGCGAGAGCCACAGCGTGGCCAGCAGGTAGGGTGCACCCTGCAGCAGCCAGCCATGGAAGCTGAGCTGGAACAGCGCATTGCCCAGTGGCGAGGTCTCGAAAGGCGCGACTGCGTTCAACAGGGAAATGACGAACGCGAGAACGGCCGGCAGCAGATGCGCGACCGGCAACGGCGACGCATGCTCCCGCGCGGGCGCCAGCAGTGCACGTGCATGGCCGTACAGCAACGGGCCCAGCAGATAGACCAGCGGCACCTCGATGACCCGCAGCCAGCGCACCGCGTCGGCCGACAGCCACGCCTGGCCACCCAACAGCACCAGCCCGAACAGATTGGCGGCGGCGAAACAGGCGAAGAAGGTGGTGAGCAGATGACTGCCACGCCGAGCGCGGCCGAAGCTCACTCCGGTGGACAAGGCGGCCAGGCCCAGAATCGCAGCGCCTGCCGCCAGCTGCAGCAGATCCGGTGGCGTCATGCGCGCAGTGTTGATGATGCGCGCGGCAACGTCCAGCGCGGATAGCAGCGTGCAGGCAACAAGCGGGGGAGATGGCGCGCCCGGAGGGATTCGAACCCCCGACCAATGGCTTCGGAAGCCACTACTCTATCCGGCTGAGCTACGGGCGCGTTGTAGAACCGCCGCGCCGTCGGCCGGTGCCGGGGCGGGCATCGCAGCGCCATGAAGCGGTGCGGGACCGGCATTCTATCCAGTTTCGCCGAACAAATCTCCCCCCACGGGCAAAGCCCTGCCAGAGGGGCAGGAGTATCCTATCGCCATGGCTGATACCCCCCTCACTTCGCCGCAGTCGCCGGCGACGCCGCGTTGGCGGCATTACTGGAGTCTGATGCGCGCTGATCGCCCGATCGGCACGTTGCTGCTGCTGTGGCCCACCTGGTGGGCGTTGTGGCTGGCCGCGGGCGGCCTGCCGCCGCTGTGGACGCTGTTCGTGTTCACCGCCGGCGTGTGGCTGACCCGTTCGGCCGGTTGCGTCATCAACGACTACGCCGACCGCTGGCTCGACCCGCATGTGGAGCGTACCAAGGCGCGTCCGCTGGCCACCGGTGCGATCAGTGGCCGCGCTGCGCTGGCGTTGTTTGCGGTATTGATGCTGGTGGCATTCGGCCTGGTGCTGACCCTGAACGGGCTGACCATCGGCCTCAGCTTCATCGGCGTGTTCCTGGCTGCCAGCTACCCGTACCTGAAGCGCTACACCCATCTGCCGCAGGTCTACCTGGGCATGTCGTTCGGCTGGGGCATCCCGATGGCGTTCGCCGCCGTGCAGGGCGAGGTGCCGATGCTGGGCTGGCTGCTGTATGCCGGCAACATCCTGTGGTCCACCGCCTACGACACCTGGTACGCCATGGTCGACCGCGAGGACGACCTGAAGATGGGCTCGCACTCCACCGCGATCCTGTTCGGCGACCTTGATCTGGTCATCCAGGGCGTGTTGTATGCACTGTTCCTGGCCACCATGGCGCTGGTAGGCGTACGCGGCGGGCTGGGTGGGTACTACCTGGCCGGCGTGGCCGTGGCCACTGCGCTGGTGGTGTACGAATTCTGGATCTGCCGCAACCGCGAACGCGGCCCGTGCTTCAAGGCGTTCCTGCACAACAACTGGGTGGGCGCCGCGCTGTTTGCCGGTATCGCCGTGGACCTGGCGCTGCGTTGAGCCCAGGGTCGGATCCCTTTTCCTGTGGGAAAGGGCTCTGACCCTTCTGCCGCGCCGATACCCGGCTCGGGGTCAGAGCCCTCTCCTGTGGAGAGGGATCCGACCCCGCCACCTACGACCAATAGGTGGCAGACAGCCCGCACCCCACCGCCCAGAATCGGTCCATCGAACCTGGGAGGGTAGGCGATGGCCTCGACGGCAGCAGTACAGGACGGCTGGATGGCGCGCGCTGCGCTGCGCTCGGCCGCCTGGGCGGAAAAGTGGTTCCCCGATGCGTATGTATTCGCGGTGCTGGGCGTGGTCATCGTCGCGCTGGCCGCGATGGGCTTCGGCTCGACCCCGCAGGCCACCGCCAGCGCCTTCGGTGACGGCTTCTGGAGCCTGATTCCCTTCACCATGCAGATGGCCTTCGTGGTCATCGGCGGCTACGCCGTGGCCACCGCGCCGGTGGTCGCACGCTTCATCGACTTCCTCGCCCGCGTGCCGCGCACTGGCCGTGGCGCGGTGGTGTACGTGGGCCTGGTCAGCATGCTGGCCTCGCTGCTCAGCTGGGGTTTCTCGCTGGTGTTCGGCGGACTGCTGGTGCGCGCGCTGGCGCGCCGTACCGAACTGCGCATGGACTACCGCGCGGCCGGTGCTTCGGCGTATCTCGGCCTCGGTGCGGTGTGGGCGATGGGGCTGAGTTCCTCGGCCGCACAGCTGCAGGCCAACCCGGCCAGCATGCCGCCGGGGCTGGTCGAGATCACCGGCGTATTGCCGTTCACCGAAACCATCTTCCTGTGGCAGTCGATCGCGCTGACCTCGGTGCTGATCCTGGTCTCGCTGCTGATTGCCTGGTTGACCGCACCCGCCGCCGCCAGCGCCCGCACCGCCGAGGAGTTCCCCGGCGCTGCGCAGGCCGAGCCGGAGCCGCTGCAGCGACGCACGCGCCCGGGCGAATGGCTGGAGTACAGCCCGCTGCTGACCGTACTGCTCTCGCTGCTGGCGTTCGGCTGGCTGTTCAACGAGTTCGCCAACAAGCCGGTGATCACCGCCATCGCCAACCTCAATACCTACAACTTCCTGTTCATTTCGCTGGGCCTGCTGTTGCACTGGCGTCCGCGCAGTTTCCTCAATGCGGTGGCCAAGGCGGTACCGAGCACCACCGGCGTACTGATCCAGTTCCCGCTGTACGGTGGCATCGCGATGATCCTCACCCACGCGGCCGGCGGCGATGGGCAGACATTGGCGCACCGGCTGTCGAGCCTGTTCGTGCACGTGGCCAGCACCGATTCGTTCGCGCTGGTGATGGGCGTCTACTCGGCGGTGCTGGGCTTCTTCGTACCGTCCGGTGGTGGCAAGTGGATCATCGAGGCGCCGTACGTGATGCAGGCCGCCAATGAACTGAAAGCGCACCTGGGCTGGGCGGTGCAGGTCTACAACGCGGCCGAAGCGCTGCCGAACCTGATCAACCCGTTCTGGATGCTGCCGCTGCTGGGCGTGCTGGGCCTGAAGGCACGCGACATCGTCGGCTTCACCTTCATCCAGTTGCTGGTGCACATTCCGCTGGTGCTGGGCCTGCTGTGGCTGCTGGGCATGACCCTGGCGTATGTGCCACCGGTGATGCCCTGAATGCACGGCTGGCGTCCGTGCCCGAACAGGACGCCAGCCTCGTTCAGCGCGTGTTTCCAGCGGAGCACGCCATGAATGCGCGGACCCGCGCCGCCTGCATGAGCACATGCCGAACCTGCATGAATCCTTCAGCCGCTTGTGCTGCAAGGGGCTCTGCGCGTTCATTCACAGGCGTACACACAGGTGTAGCCGTCCGCCAACGCGCGATTAACTCTTCGCTGCAGACGATGGCCCCGTCCACCGCATTCCGCGCGTGGCTTTCGGAGAACGGACATGGCACAGCAGAACCAGAACCCGAACCAGAAGCAGCAAGGCCAGCAGAACCAGCAGGATCAGCAGGATCAGCAGCAGGGGCGTCGTGACCAACAGCAACAGCAGCAACAACAGCAGGATCAGCAGCGCAAAGAGCGCAACCAGCAGCAGGGCGGCCACGACGAAGAAGAATGACCGCGCCGCGCATGCGGAGTGACCGGTGAAGCCCCGCCTTGCGCGGGGCTTCGCTTATTCCAGCACCCCGATGCGCTGCAGCACCGGCGCCGCCGACATGTCGTTCGGATTGGTGCCAGGCTGATCCTGCGGCACCTCCATGCCCATGCCGCGGTACAGATCAATCCAGTGCTGGGCGATCTGCCCGGTCTGCGGATTGCGGAAGTTCATCGGCTGCAACGCGAATACATGGTGCGCACGAAACGCACGTTCGATGAAGTCGGAACAGTAGTAGCTGTCCTCGTTCAACACATACGACGTGTTGTACGGCTTGCCCAGCATCGTGCGCGCGGTGGCGACCGCATCCCTGATCGCCGCCTGCTGCGGCGCGCGCAGGCGATAGACCACGATCTGCCGCTGCTTGGCGCGCGCCTCCTGGCGGAATTCGACCAGCGATTGCCGGCGCGATCCTTTCTCGTCTGCATGCAATACCTCCCAGCCCTTCGGCGCGGAAGCGACCAGCGCGACGTGATCGAAGCTGGGTGCGCCCTGCTTGCCGGTGGCATCGTCGATGGCCGCACTGAGACCGCTGCGGCCGGCGGTGACGAACAGCAGGTCGCCCTCGTGGACATCGACGGCCCTCGCCACCGCCGGCCACAGGGCGGGCAGCAGCAGGCCGATCAGGAGCAGGAGGCGATGCATGAGGACTCTCGGACAGGCGGAATGCCGGAATTGTAGGGTGCGCGGTAGCATGGAGCGACCGGACCGGATTCAGGATGAGCCCATGCGTCGTTACCGTTCTGCCGCACTGCTGACGCTCGCCTGCGGCGTGGTGCTGGTTGCCTGCACGCCAGCGCCGCAGCCACCGCAGACCGCGGCCGAAACCGTGCCTGCCGCAGCTGTACCGGCGACCGCCGCTATCGAGCCCACGGCTGTGGCTGCACGCAGTGAGTGCCCCTACCCGGACTTCGATGCGTTCCTGAAGCATTTCGGCAACGAGATCGCGTTGCAGGAAAAGGCCACCGCCGATCCGCTGCTGGACAGCTACATCGATGCCGAGGCCGAGCCGGAACCGCGCAAGGTGGAAAGCCGGCTGGCGCTGGCCGATGTCGAGTGGCCGGTGATGCCTGATCCCGCCGCACTGGCCGGGCAGGGCCGCGAAATGCAGGTCAGCCCCCTGGCCGATGGACAGCGGCAGGTGCAGATCCGTACGCCGGACAGCAGCGACCAGCAGACCTACACCTTCGCGCAGGCGCCCTGCTGGACGCTGGTCAAGCGTGAGGATGAGTCGATCTGATGGCTGATCCGGCACAGGCGCGGCGGGCCAGCGGCTGCTAGGCTCGATCCCTGGTCCAGGCAGGGAGACGCCGATGCAGGCTTTCAGGAAGCGCACCACCACCGCCGCCATTGCCGCCGTATTGGCGATAGCCCCCTTCAGCGGCGCGCAAGCACAGTCGGTGCATGCCGATGACCGCACCTACTTCGCCAGCGCCGCGTCCGAACAGACCTCGCGCGACGCGCTGGGCAAGCGCGTCGAGGCCCTGCAACAGGCGTCCACCCTCGCACCGGCGGAACGCTTCCAGCAGGCCGAGGCACTGGAGGCGCAGTGCCTGCGGCATCTCGCCTATCTGCATCTGCAGTCCGCCCGCAACGCGCGCGATCTTCGCCCGGCACAGGCGATGGAGCAGGCAGCGGGGCTGTGCAGCCGCATCGCTCGCAGTGGTCGCGCCGCACTGCGCGAGGCGCCCGCAGATGCGGCGTGGGCAGCACCGTATGGCTTCCTGCGCGCACGGGCGCTGAAGGAGGCTGCCACCCCGGCCAACGCCGCGTTGGATGAGGCCGTGGAGGCACTGGCCGATCCGGCGCTGGACAGCTTCGCGCGCCTGCGCGGGCAGATCCTGCGCAGCGCCGAGTACCCGCAGATCGAGCACGGCGGTCGGCACTGGGACACGGGGCGCGACAAGCAGGTGCTGGCCCAGCAGCCCGACCGCGCCCTGCGCGAGGCCGGCTGGAAGGGCTACTGGCAGGGGCTGCACTCGCGCCGTGAGCCGATGGCCTCGGTGCTTCTGGGGCTGGTGCAGGTGAATGACGCCGCCGCACGCCTGCAGGGTGACGGCTCGGCGCCGGCATATGGCTACCAGCGCATGGGCCTGGATACTGCCGCAGTGGATGCAACGCTGGTGGCGATCGAACAGCACGCCGGGGATCGCCGCGCCTATCAGGACATGCTGCTGCGCCACGCTGCGCGATCCGGCATCGACGCGCCGCAGCTCTGGGATACCACGCTGCCCGATGCGGGATACACGCCACCGGTGCTGACGCTGGCGCAGCTGCGCGACAACGCCGCCGATGCCATGCAGCACCTGGGGCCGGCGTACGTCGCCGAACTGCGCGCGCTGCTCGATCCGGCCAACCGGCGCATGGATCTGGCCACCGAACGTGGTGACCGCAGCCAGGACGCGTTCCCGGTGAGCGCTCCCGGCGTGCCGGCAATGCTGTTCGTTGGCGTGCGCCGTGGTGATCTGGAAAGCGACGTCGAGATCGCCCATGAAGCCGGTCATGCCGTGCACGGCGAGTGGATGCAGCGCGGTCATGCGTCGCCGCTGCAGCGCAATGGCAGCCAGTGGCTGACCGAGGCGTTCGCGATCTACAACGAGCTGCGCTTCCGCGACCAGCTGTACCAGCAGGCAGAGGATCCGCGCGCCAAAGCCTATTACCTGAAATCGTTGCTGGACGACATGGTGCTGCAGCTGTTCACCTCTTCCGAGGAAGCGCAGCTGGAGCAGTCGATCTATCGGGGCGTGGCCGCGGGCACCTTGGGCACCGCCGATGATCTGGATGCGCTGACCGGCCAGGTGCTGGCGCGCTTCGGCCAGCAGCCGGAGCGCTATCCGCAGCTGCGCAACAGCTGGATCGCCAAGCGCCTGATGTATGAAGACCCGAACTATCTGGTGAACTACCTGTATGCGGGGCTGTTGGCCGTGCAGCTGTACGTGCAGGACCAGCGCGACCCCGAAGGGTTCCGTGAGCGCTATCTTGCCGTGCTTGGCGAGGGCTTCGACCGCGCGCCGAGCGAGCAGGTGGCGCAACTGCTGGGGCACGCGCCTGACTGGGCGGCCCTGGTGGATGCCGATCTGCAGGTGTTCAACCAGACGGCGGCACAGCTGCAGGCACTGCATGCGCGGATCGAGGCAGGGCAGGGTACGTGAACCCGGCGCGCCCCATGCAGCAGGCGATCGCCACCGTGTGGCTGCTGTTGCTGCTGTGCCTGCTGCCGATGGCAGCGATGGCGGTCACCCCGATACCTGCGCTGGACGATCCGGTGGTGGATGCCGCCAACGCGCTGTCCGCCGACACCCGCGCCACGTTGCGCACGCAGGCGCTGCAGCTGCAGGCGCGGAAAGGAGCGCAGCTGCAGGTGCTGATGGTGCCCAGTGTTGGCAGCGAGGGCATCGAGGCCTACGCACAGCGGGTGTTCGATCAGTGGCAGCTGGGCCGGATCGGTGTCGATGACGGTGTGCTGCTGTTGGTGGCGGTGCAGGACCGCCGCGTGCGCATCCAGACCGGCTATGGCCTGGAAGGAGCGCTGCCCGACGCGTACGCCGCTCGCATCATCGATAACGCGATCGTGCCGCGCTTCCGTGAGGGCGATGTCGACCAGGGCGTGCTCGATGGCACGAAGATCATGGTGGCGCTGATCGATGGCGAGGACCTGCCGGCATGGGAAGAACCGACGGCCAGCAACGTGCTGCCCGCAGACTGGCGCCGCGCCGATTCGGTGGTGGCATTGACCCTGCTGGCCGGTTTCCTGGCCGGGCTGTGGCGCTCGCCGCCGCCCTTCCCACCGGCGAAGACCGAGGCCGATTTCAGCGGCAGCCGTCGCGAGCGCCGACGCAAGGCGCTGGCCGCCAATGCATCGGCACCAAAACCAACTTGGCCGACCTTGCCGGCCTGGGGCCGCCCGATGCTGGTGACTGCTGTTGTGGGTGCGGGCGTGCTCTGCGTGGCGCTGCTGCTGCCACGCCATGTGCTGCCGGGCCTGTGCTTCGTGCTGGCGCTGGGCGTGCCGGTGGCGGCCCTGCTGGGCTGGTGCTGGCGCCGCAGCCAAGGTGTGCGCATCGTGCTGTGCGGCATGCTGGTGCTCAGCGTGGTCTTCCTTGCGCAGGCGCTGCTTCGTGGCCAGCTGCCACCGAGCCTGGCCCGGCACCTGCTGCTGCAGGCCGCCGCGGGCGTTCTCACCCTGATGGTGTTCCTGCTGGTGCAGGCTTGCCGCACGCGCTGGAAGAAGAACCGCAGCAGCTTCGCCGTGCGCATGGCGGCGCTGGTCCTGCTCACCCTGGGCTACGGTGTGGGCGCGTTGCTGGTCATCCATCGTGCCGAAGGTGACGATCCACGATTGCTGGCGATGATCGTGTCCGGGGTGTGCGGCGTACTGTTGTACTTCGTGTGGTTGTTCACCATGCTGCCGGGCGAGCGCGCACGTGGCCGGGCTTCTTCATCCCGCGAACGCACGTCGTCCCGTTCGCCGTCCTCGTCGAGTTCGTCGTCGAGCAGTTCCAGCAGCTGGTCTGGAGGCGGCGGCCGCAGCGGTGGCGGCGGCGCATCGGGCAGCTGGTAGTTCTCAGGCCGCCTGCACCCGCCAGCCGAGCGCGGCGTCCTCCACAACGCCCGGGCCGGCCACATCGGCGACCTGCAGCTGCAGGCCGCGCGCATTCGGCAGGTCCTTCTGCTCGGGGAACCAGCGACGATCCGCCGCAACCACGATCAGCAGGCCCTCGTCGTTGCCCATCGGTGCGAACTTCGGCGAGGCCGTACTGATCGGCTGCAGGCCAAAGTGCTGGTTGGACTGCGCGCGCACGGCATCGACATCGTGGCTGGGCAGGCCGACTTCGCTCAGGCAGGTCAGTTCGCTGCCGTGGAACGCGCCTTCGCGCGTGCTGGCCGGCAAACGGCGGCGGCCGATCAGTTCCAGGATCAGGCCGTCAGGGCCAGTGAAGTACACCGACTGCGACTGCCAGCTGCTCTCCAGCGCGAAGTAGTCCAGTCCCGCCGGATTGCGTTGCAGCGGCGTGCGCTCACGCAACCAGGTCATCGCCTCGCTGAAGCGGTTGTCCGGTACGTTGAAGGCCAGGTGCACGCCACCGACCGGATGATCACCCGCCGGCTGCAGTTCGATCGTGCTCCAGCCGATGTGCACATGATTGCCGACCACGCGCTGCTGCAGCACATCGTGGAAATACGCGGCGACGGTGGTGACGTCGGACACCGGCAGGGTGAGGTGAAGCAGGCGCATGGCCGATCCTCCTTGGATGCGCCCACTGTAGCGCCGGGCCACGCCCGGCGGCCACTACCGCAGTGCTTCGGCGAAGAATCGCACCGCGGCATCCACTGCCTGCGCGTGGGTGCCCGCCTTCGGAACTGAACTGCTGCAGAGCTCGGGCAGCCTCTGCACACCGACCGCTGTACAGCCCGCCAGGAAGTCGTAGTGACCGACATCCGGCAGACGCTGCAGCGCAGCGCCCGGAATCAGTGCCTGTGCAGCCTCGCCATTACTCTGCGGTGGCGCAACCGTGTCAGCCTCGCCGAGCATGATCGACACTGGCTGCCTCAGCGAGGACAGCTGCTCGGGCGCGAACGCCTGCACGATCGCGGGCGCCAGCAGGAATGCCGCGCGCACGCCAGGGATCGCGCGCGAGTCGTCGGCGTGGGAGATCCAGGGGGACAGCGCGGGTGAGCCCGCAGCGGCAACACGCGCCTCCATCGTGTGCGTGGCGGTTTCCTGTTGTGGCCGGCAGACGCCGTCATCCGGATGCGCGCGGCAGAAGGCCAACAGCCGCTGCAGGTCGGGGCGTGCACCGGCGGCCAGCAGCGCGGTGTAGCCTCCGGCCGAGAACCCGGCCACACCCAGTCGCTCAGGGTCGACGTGCGCACCCAGCAGCGGATCGGCCTGTACTGCAGCGAGTGCCGAGCGCAGGTCATCCGCACGCAACCAGCTCAGTACGCTGCCGGGCAGGGTCATCTCGTCCACGCCGTTGTTGCCGGGATGATCGACCGCGATTACCAGATACCCGGCGCGCGCCAATGCCGTGCCCAACCAGCCCATCATGCGCGCGCTGCCGCCGTTGCCGTGGGAGAGCAGCAGGGTCGGCAGGCGCTTGCCCGCGATCGGGGCATCCATGGCTGAGCGGCCGACGTCGAACAGCGGCGCATCGGGCGGACCGATGGTCAGGGCGGTTTCCGTGCTGCCAGCGGGCGCGGGATACCAGACCGTGTAGCGCAGGGCGTCGCGATGCTGCGCATCGCGCACCGCGGCGCTGGCCACTGTGGTGGTGCCGTGGCGTTCGCCTGCCACCCTGGTCCCGGCGGCGTTGGCGGCCCCCGCGGAGGCCATCAGCATCAGTCCCAGCACAGTGGCTGTCATGCGCATCGTCGATTCCTTGTCAGCGTGGGCGCTCGTCCGTCCACCGGCAGCCAGATCTCCACGCCACCGTTGCCGGTATGCTCATCGAAGCGGGAGTCGTAGCGTTCCAGGTCCGGTGCATCGGCCAGGCTGAGCCCGGAGCCGGGAAGGTAGTGGTCCAGCAGCCAGAACCAGGTCGAGCGGATGGTCGAGATATGCCCACCGTGCCATGCCACCAGGTAGCGACGTGCCGGTACGTCGATCCGCTGCCAATGCGCGGGCACGGTGGACAGCGCGCTGAGCGGCAGCGCGGCGACGTAGTCGAAGCCGCCGTCGTCATCGCTGTTGCAGCACACGCCGAAGCTGATCGGCGCCGGCGCCGGCCAATCCCGGTTGAGCTGTGCCCACTGCCCGGGAATCGCACCGCCGCTGTCGCGGGTATGCCGCATGCCGATACCCGCGACCTGGAAGGCAGGGGTATCGAGCAGGCGCGGCGCTTCACCGCAGGCAGCCGGCGCATCGTCCACGCGGATCGCCTGCACCAGTGCCAGTCCATCGGTACCTTGTTCGCGTACCCGCTCCGGGGTCTGTCCGAACTGTTCGCTGAAGGCGCGGGTGAACGCGGCATGGGTGGTGTAGCCCGCGCCCAGTGCCACCTGCAGGATGTCGCCCGCCCCGTTGGCCAGCCGCTGCGCGGCAGCGGTCAGGCGCCGTCCCCGCAGATAACGCACCACCGAGGTGCCGGTACGGGCCTGGAACAGGCGTGACAGATGGAACGGCGACAGCCCCGCTGCGGCGGCAATATCGGCCAGTGCCAATGGCCGGTCCGCATGGGTTTCGATGTACCACAACGCCTTGCCTGCCGCGCTCATCCTGCCGTTCCCCGAATCCAATGCCGGCACAGTAGCGGATCGGCAGGCGCCGCGTTTAGCAGTTCTTGCGCTGCAGCGGCATCAAGCTGTCGCACTGACGTCATGGCTCCTTCACAGATCGCGCCGAGACTGCGCGCCTTGTCCAGGCCTGCGATATCCCTGCAGGTGCTGGCCCTGTCGCGTCCTCCCGGAGCCCTGCCGTGCATCGTTCGAAGCTTTCGCGTTCCATCCTCCTCGCCCTTT
Source organism: Stenotrophomonas sp. MH181796 (assembly GCF_009659995.1). Lineage (NCBI taxonomy): Bacteria > Pseudomonadati > Pseudomonadota > Gammaproteobacteria > Lysobacterales > Lysobacteraceae > Stenotrophomonas > Stenotrophomonas sp. MH181796. The sequence goes on along the minus strand of NZ_RAHU01000001.1, from coordinate 672,914 downwards.
CCATGGCCAGCGCAGGAGGCGCGATCGCAGCGCAGGCCGATGCGGTCGATGCCCCGGCGGGCAGCCGTGCGGCGCCCACCCAGCTCGACGCGATGCTGGTCACCGGCACCCGCGCCTCCAACCGCACCCAGTTCGAAACGTTGGCGCCGGTGGACGTGTTCACCAAGGAAGACATCAAGTCCGTTGAATCCACCGACCTGAAGGACGTGCTGGCGCAGCTGGTGCCGTCGTTCGTGGTGCAGCGCCTGCCGATGGCGGACGGTCAGGTGTTCGTGCGCCCGGCCACGCTGCGTGGCCTGTCGCCGGATCAGACGTTGGTGCTGGTCAACGGTCGTCGCTTCCACCGCAGCGCGCTGCTCGGCAACCGTGGCGCGCAGGCGGCCGACCTGGCACAGATTCCGACCAGTGCGATCAAGCGCATCGAAGTGCTGCGCGATGGTGCGTCGGCGCAGTACGGCTCGGATGCCATCGCCGGCGTCATCAACATCATTCTGGAGGATGGCCCCGGTACCGAGATCACCGCCGGCTATTCGCAGTATGCGCAGGGCGATGGCGCCTCGCGCGATTTCAGCGCACGCACCGGCTGGTCGCTGGGTGACTATGGCAGCCTGGTGCTGTTCGCCGAATCGTCCAACTCCGACGCCACCTCCCGCACCCGCCAGCGCCCGGATGCGATCGCCTTCCAGGCCGCGCATCCGGATCTGGACGTGCCCAACCCGGTACAGCGCTGGGGCCAGCCGGAACTGGAAAGCCGCCGTGTCGGCTTCAACGTGAAGGCCAATGCCAGCGACACGCTGGAGTTGTATGCGTTCGGCCTGTACAGCCACAGCGATGGCGTCAGCGATTTCAACTGGCGCAATCCGGACACCACCACCGGTGCCTACCGCACCACGGCGATCTTCCCCGGCTGGAACCTGCGTTCGATCTATCCAGTGGGGTTCAGCCCGCAGTACGGCAACGTCCAGAACGACCTGCAACTGGTCGGTGGCCTGCGTGGCGAGATCACCCCGAAGCTGCGCTGGGATGTCAGCGCGTCGTATGGCCGCAACGCCATCGACTACAGCCTGAAGAATTCGATCAACGCCTCGCTCGGCCCGGTCAGCCCGACCGCATTCGATCTCGGCCGCCTGACCCAGACCGAGAAGAACGCCAACGCCGACTTCAACTACGAGTGGGATGTGGCTGCGCTGTCCAAGCCGATCAACGTCGCCTTCGGTGGCGAGTTCCGCCAGGAGACCTACCAGGTGCGTGCCGGTGATCCGGCTTCGTACGCAGTGGGCCCGGGCGCTGCCGCTGGCCTGGAAGCCAACTCCAACGGTGCGCCGGGCTTCTCGGCCAGCCAGGCCGGGCAGTGGAGCCAGCGCAGCAAGGCCGCCTACGTGGATATGGAAGTGCCGCTGGGCGAGCGCTGGAGCATCGGTGCGGCCAGCCGCTACGAGGACTTCTCCAGCTTTGGCAGCACGCTGGACGGCAAACTGTCGGCACGCTTCGCGATCACCCCGGACGTGGCCCTGCGCGGCACGGTGTCCACAGGCTTCCGCGCACCGACACCGGCGCAGCTCAATACCACCAGCACCACCCAGGGCCTGGATACGCGCACGCTGCAGATCTTCACCAGTGGCCGCCTGTCGCCGAACGATCCGCTGGCCCAGCTGCTCGGTGCCAGGCCGCTGAAGCCGGAGGAATCGCGTACCGCGTCGCTGGGCCTGACCTGGCGCACCGACCTGGGGCTGTCCGGCTCGGTGGATGTCTACCAGATCAAGCTCACCGACCGCTTCAGCCAGTCGGCCAGCTTCGCCATTCCGGCCGGCACGCCGAATCCGCTGGGCTATACCTCGGTGAACTACTTCACCAACGACTTCGATACCACCACCACCGGCGTGGACGTGGTCGGCAACTACCTGCGCGACCTCGGCACGGGTCGCATGACGCTGACCCTGGCCTACAACTACAACCGTACGCGGGTGGACAACGGCAGCACCTCGGTGGCCACCAACGAAACCCAGCGCGTGCTGTTCGAAGACCGCCTGCCCGAGCACAAGGGCAGCCTGACCGGCAGCTGGGACATCGGTGCCTGGTCGTTGATGGCGCGCATGCGCTACTACGGTGCCTGGACCGACGCCAGCGGCAATGCGGTGGGCGACATCTACCAGCGCTTCGGCGCGATGAGCTTCCTCGACCTCGCCGTGGGGTACCGCATCAACGAGCACCACAGCCTGCGCGTGGGTGCCGACAACGTGCTCGACCGCTATCCGGATGAGGCGGTCTTCCAGGCCAGCCGCGGCCTGGTTTACTCGCGCAACGCACCGTACGACACCGATGGCGCCAACCTGTACGCGCAGTACCGGCTGAGCTTCTGATGGACCGTACCCGCCGCTCCCTGCTGCGTGCCGGCACCTTGCTGCCCGCCGCAGCCGCATTGTCGTCACTGCCCGCCATGGCCGCCGCGCGTTACGCTGCGCCCATGCAGATTCCCGCAACGACCGTGGCGCCGGACGTGCTGGCCCGCGATGAAGGCTACTGGGCCGCCGTGGCCAGCCACTTCGACATCACCGACGAAGTGAACCATCTGGAGAACGGCTACTGGGGCGCGATGGGCCGCGAGACGCTGGCCAGCTACCAGCGCCACACCGCCGAGGTGAACCGTGGCAACGCGTGGTATGGCCGTCGCGAGTTTCCGGCGCAGTACATGGCGGTGCAGCGGCAGGTGGCCGAGCTGCTGGGCGTGGCCGCCGACGAGATTGCACTGACCCGCGGCGCCACCGAGGCGATGCTGGCGCTGATCGGCGGCTACAACCGCCTGCAGCCCGGCGACCAGGTGCTCTACGCCGACATCGACTACGACAGCATGATCGGCGCGATGCGCTGGCTGCAGCAGCGTCGCGGCGTGCAGGTCGAGCGTATCGCGCTGCCGGCGGTGCCGGACCACGCGCAGATCCTGCAGGCGTATGAGGACGCATTCGCGCGGCTGCCACGCCTGAAACTGGTGCTGCTGACCCAGGTCAGCCATCGCCATGGGCTGGTGCTGCCGGTGGCGGAGATTGCCGAACGCGCGCGAGCACGCGGTATCGATGTGATCGTCGATGCCGCGCATGGGTTTGGCCAGATCGACTACGCGGTGCCGCAGCTGAAGGCCGATTTCGTCGGCATCAACCTGCACAAGTGGATCGGTGCGCCGGTGGGCGTCGGCGCGATGTACGTGCGCAAGGGGCGCGTGGCCGACCTGGATCCCTACATGGGTGAAACCGACGATGGCCGCGTGGGCAGTCGCGTGCATACCGGTACGGTCAACTTCGCCGCCTACCTGGCACTGCCGGACGCCATTGCCCTGCATCAGCGCATCGGCGTGGCCAACAAGCAGGCGCGGCTGCGCTACCTGCGTGAGCGCTGGACCGTGCCGGCGCGGCAGATGGCGCATATCGAAGTGCTGTCCTCGGCGGACCCGGCGCTGGCCAGTGCGCTGGCCAGCTTCCGCCTGCGCGGGCACACCAGCGTGGCTGACAACCTCGCGCTGCAGAAACGCCTGCTGGATGAGCATCGCGTGTTCACCACCCATCGCGATGGTTTGGACTCCGGCGCCTGCGTGCGGGTGACGCCGTCAGTGTTCACCCGGCCGGAGCAGATCGATGCGCTGGTGAAGGCGCTGGTGGCATTGGGGTAGTGCCGGCCGCTGGCCGGCAACCTCCTGATCCGTGCACGCCGTTGCCGGCCAGCGGCCGGCACTACCAGGCCTACCGCTCGATCGCCGGCAACGCATCCGACAACAACAACCGATCAATCCGCCGCAGCGCACTTTCCAGCTGCCGACGGTCCGCCGCCAGCCCCAACGACAGCCGCACCCCGTTCTGATGCTGTACCCCCGGCGGGCAGAACGCCGATGACGGTGCAATCGCCAGCCCCTGCAGTTGCGCGGTGCGCACCAGCGTGGCATCGGTCCACGGTGCCGGTATCCGGCACCAGGCATGCAGGCCTTCAGCCCGCTGCAGCAGCGATGGCGCCAGCAGGTAGCGGGCCATGCGCATGCGCTCGCGCGCCTCGGTGCGCACCTGCGCCAGCAGTGACTGCGCCGAACCATCCAGCAGCAGCTGGCTGGCCAGCGCCGAGACCAGCGGATGGCCCATCAACCGCGTTGCCCGCAGTGCAGCCGTCATCGCCTCGGCATGCGCCGCGCTCGGGCTGCGCACGAAAGCGGTGCGCAGGCCGGGGCTGATCACCTTCGACAGCGTCGCCACGTAGAACACATGGCGCGGTGCCAGCGCCGCCAGCGGTGTCGGTGCATCCTCGGCGAGGTGCCAGTACGGATCGTCTTCGATCGCCAGCAGGCCTTCGCGCTCCAGCACGCGTGCCAGCGCTTCGCGCCGTTGCAGCGGCAGGGTCAGCGCGGTCGGGTTCTGGCAGGTGGGATTGAGATAGACCAACCGCGCGCCGCTTTCGCGCGCCAGCCGGGCCAGTGCATCGGGGCACATGCCGTGTTCGTCGCTGTCCACCGGCAGCAGGCGCCGGCCCAGTGCGGCGGCGGCCTGCAGCAGGCCCGGATAGACCAGCGCATCGCAGAGGATCGCGTCGTTGTCGCGGCCCTGGCTGACCAGGATCGCGGCCAGCGCCACCTGTGCACCTTCGGTCAGCAGCAGGCAGGCATCGTCCACCTTTCCCAGCATCGGCTGCAGCCAGCGCGCCGCCGCGTGGCGATCGGTCAGGTTGCCGCCGCCCAGGTGATAGGTCATCAGGTTCGGTGCGTTGCTGCGTGCAAGCACGGCGGCGGCGCCACGGCGCAGCGTCTCGGCCAGCGCATCGGCGTCGGGCACCGGCGGCACGTTCATGCTCAGGTCCACCACCTGGTCGAAGCCGGCCTTGGGCGGTGCGATGAAGCTGCCCTGTGGTCCACGCGCTTCGATCAGGCCGCGCTTGCGTGCTTCATCGAATGCCCGTGTCACCGTGGTCAGGTCGATGCCGAGCTGCTGCGCCAACGCGCGCTGCGAAGGCAGGCGCTGTCCCGGTGCGAGACCACCGCGGCGCACCGTGCGTTCCAGCGAGTTGACGATGCGCAGGTAGATCGGCCCGCTGTGCGCGAGTACGTCCTGCACCCATTCGCGGGCTGCGACATCCGGTCGCGGCATGTACGGAGCATGTCGGGGCGTATCGTTGCTTCCAACGGCGGGAGCCTGTCCATAACCATCGGTCGGTTCGGACAGGTGACCGCCGTTGTTGTTTGCGGCGGCCACGCCGGCCAGCGTCAGTGATGTCATTGCGCGTCCTCAGCGCTTGGCCTGCCAGGGGCAGTAGCAGCCCACGGCAAGCAGTCCTTTCGGGCGCACGGCCTCGCCGCGCACCAGTCTGTCCAGCAGCGGTTCGACGAAGCTGTTGGCCGAGTTGCAGACCATGCCGATGCTGTACGGTCCTGCGTAGGCGAGGTGGCCCTGGCGATCCCAGATGGCTACGGCGGGGCTGGCCGGAATGTGTTCGATGCCGTCGATGGTCGGCAGGTTGATCACCTTGTTGCGCAGTGGCTCGGGCAGCTCGCCCTGCGTACCCGGGCGGCGGATGGCATAGAAGTCGATGCCGGCGCGGCGGTACATGCTGATCAGGTAGCTCAGGTGCGCACCGGTCTCGCGGTTGCACACGCCGCAGGCCGGGTCCCAGAAATGCACCACGCGGATGCGGCCGGTATCACCGGCCAGATCGGCCGGCAGGCGCAGCTGCGAATCGTCGAAGACGATGGCCTGTTCGGTGAAGGTGGACTGCGCGCTGTAGCCGAAGTACTGCCACAGCGCAGCCGCGACGCCGGCCATGAACAGGCAGGCGAGGGCGATCATCGTCGGCAGCAGCCAGCGGCGACGCGGCGCGGCTGCGCCCATCAGGAATCTTCCCGGCCGAACTTGTGCACGTACTGCTTGCGCATCTCACGGCAGGAATCGGCCTGCGCGCGGCGCTGGATCTCGCTACGCGACGGATCCTCGCTGCGCTGCACGCATTGCTCGATGGCGTGGCGTTCGGCGGCCTGTACGTCCACGGTCTGTGGCTGCAGGCAGACCCAGGCCAGTGCGGCCAGCATTAGCACCACAAAGCCACCGCACCCGGCCATCACCAGGTGGAACTTCAGTTTCTCGGCGCGCATCGATGCACGTCCCTTCATCCATACATTGCATACAAAATATCATCTTGTATGGATAAAGCGCCATGCGCCCCGTTCAGACGATGGCGTTGTGGCGTGCCTCGGGGGCCTCGGACAGGATCTCGTTCAGCTTGGCGAGTGCCCCGGCCAGCGCGCCCTGGTCGACCGCGCCGCCCAACGACAGGCGGATCGCATTGCCCGGTGGCGGTTCTTCCACGCTGAAGGCATCGGAGCTGGCAATGCCCAGCCCCTGCTCCTGTGCGGCCTGGATCAACCGGTACTGGTCGAGCCGCGGCGGCAGCGGCAGCCACACATGCAGGCCGGCCGGATGCGCCTGGGCACGGGCTGGCAGGTAACGGGCGGCAATGGCCTGGCGCTCGCGCAGTTCCTGCTGGAAGCGCTGCACCATGTCCTGGGCCTGGCCGCTGCGGATCCACTGCGAGGCCACCGCCACCATCGACTGGGTCGGCATCAGCGCGATTGCGCGCAGCGCATCCAGCACCGGTTCCATCGGCTCGCCGGCCGGCACCACCAGGTAGGCGGTGCGCAGGCCCGGGGCCAGACACTTGGACAGAGTGGAGATGTAATAGACCGGGCAGCCGGCATCGCGGTGTGCGGCCAGCGGCGGTGGGGCGTCTCCGGCCAGCAACCAGTACGGATCGTCTTCGATCACGGTCATGTCGTGCCGCTTGGCGACCGCCAGCAGCGCCTGCCGGCGCTGTGCCGACATCGTTGCCGTGGTCGGATTCTGGATGGTCGGCACCAGGTACAGCAGGCGTGGGCGACGCAGCTGGCAGGCCTCTTCCAGCGCTTCAGGCAGCATGCCTTCGGCGTCCATCGCCACCGGCACCACGCCCCGCTGCAGCACGCGCGCGGCGGCCAGCAGGCCCGGGTAGGTCAGCTGCTCGGCGGCGATCAGTTCGCCCGGCTGGGTGCGGGCCAGGATCAGCGCGCACAGCGCGGTCTGCGCGCCGGGGCAGATCACCACCTGGTCGGCGCCGACCGTGCCCAGCATCGGCGCCAGCCACTGCACCGCAGCGGCGCGGTCCTCGCGAGTGCCGGCGCCGACGTGGTAGCTCATCAGTTCGCCCTGGCCCAGCTGCTGGCCCACGTGCTGGAAGCCGGCCTCCATGCCCTGTGCGAACGGCGCGCTGCCCAGCAGCGGCGGGATGTTCATGCTCAGGTCGACCGAGGTGCTGCGGTTGCCGGCCGACAGCGCGATGAAGGTACCGCCGGCGCCCTGGGCGTCGAGCAGGCCGGCCTGGCGCAGCTCGGCGAAGGCACGGGTGACCGTGGTCAGGTCCACCCCCACCTGCTGGGCGAGGTCGCGCTGGGGCGGTAGGCGGTCGCCCGGGCGCAGCACCCCGTCATCCACCGCCTCGCGCACCTGCTGGGCAATCTGCAGGTACAGCGGGCCGGCGCCCTCGCGGAAGGGGCGAACCCAGGTGCGATTGGGGTGTTTCAGGCGGCGGCCGGCGGCAGGTGGCGTCATCGGTCAGTTTTTCCATACGTACAGATGCACAAGTCCATACAATGATGTATCTTGTATGGGCTTGATTGGAGTGGTTCGCCTGCTTGTAGGCGACCTCGTACCCACAGTGTAGCCGCTCCACGCCCGGGCGCTGCGCGCAGGCGAGCCGGTCAAGCGCGCTTCTTCAACAGGGTTGACCTCCAATGAATATCTGCTGGAACCGCATCCGCCTGGCGCTGGTCGCCCTGGCCTGCGTCGGCCTGTCGGGCTGTGACTGGGTGCTGCTGGATTCGAAGGGCATGGTCGGGCTCGCCCAGCGCGACCTGATCCTGATCTGCATCGGCCTGATGCTGATCGTGGTGATACCGGCCATCGTGCTGACCTTCGTGTTCGCCTGGCGCTTCCGTGCCGGCAACACCAAAGCGAAATACACGCCGGACTGGTCGCACTCCACCAAGGTGGAGATCGTGGTCTGGGGCGTGCCGCTGCTGATCATTGCCGGCCTGGCCGTGATCGTGTGGAAGTCGACCCACGAGCTGGACCCGTACAAGCCGCTGGACGTGGCCGGTGAACCGCTGCACGTGGACGTGATCGCGACCGACTGGAAATGGGTGTTCGTGTACCCGGATCTGGGCATCGCCACGGTCAACCAGCTCAACTTCCCGGCCAACCGCCCGCTGGCGTTCAACATCACCTCCAACTCGACGATGAATACCTTCTTCATCCCGCAGCTGGGTGGGCAGATCTACGCGATGGCCGGCATGCGCACGCAGCTGCACCTGATCGCCAACGAGCCCGGCCAGTTCCGAGGCATGTCCGGCAACTACAGCGGACATGGCTTCTCGAACATGAAGTTCATCGCCACCGCCAGCAGCAATGAAGACTTCGAGCGCTGGGTGGCCGAGGTGCGCAGCGCGCCCGACGCACTCAGTTTCACGCAGTTCAAGGCGCTGGCCGCGCCGTCGAAGAACGCACCGGTGCAGCACTTCTCCAGTGTTGAACCACTGCTGTTCAAGAAGGTCATCGACCAGTTCATCGGCGTTGGCGAGAACACCGCTGCTGCTACCCCGGCGGGCGCTGCCGGTGGTGTCCAGGTTTCCCAGGAGTAACGAACATGTTGGGTAAATTGACGTGGGAGGCCGTGCCGCTGCACGAGCCGATCGTCGTGGTCACATTGGCGGCCATGGTGCTGGGTGGCCTCGCGCTGCTCGGCGCGGTGACGTACTTCAAGCTGTGGGGCCCGCTGTGGCGTGACTGGTTCACCACCGTGGACCACAAGAAGATCGGCATCATGTACGTGGTGGTGGCGCTGGTCATGCTGGTGCGTGGCTTTGCCGATGCGCTGATGATGCGCGCGCAGCTGGCCGCGGCTGGCCCGGGCAGTGACGGCTTCCTGCCGCCGGAGCACTACGACCAGATCTTCACCGCGCATGGCGTGATCATGATCTTCTTCGTGGCCACCCCGTTCGTGGTCGGCCTGATGAACATCATCGTGCCGCTGCAGATCGGTGCGCGCGACATGGCGTTCCCGTTCCTCAACGCCTTCAGCTTCTGGATCTTCGTGGTCGGCGCCGCGCTGATGATGATCTCGCTGGGTGTCGGCGAATTCGCCATGACCGGCTGGGTGGCGTATCCGCCGCTGTCGGGCATCGAGTTCAGTCCAGGCGTGGGTGTCGATTACTACATCTGGGCGTTGCAGGCTTCGGGCATCGGCACATTGCTGACCGGCGTCAACCTGTTCATCACCATCCTGCGCATGCGTGCGCCGGGCATGACCCTGATGAAGATGCCGGTGTTCACCTGGACCGTGCTGGTCACCAGCGTGATCATCATCGCCGCCTTCCCGATCCTGACCGTGGCATTGGGTGCGCTCACCCTGGACCGCTACCTGGACTTCAACTTCTACACCAACACGTTGGGTGGCAACCCGATGATGTACGTGAACCTGGTGTGGGCCTGGGGCCACCCGGAGGTGTACATCCTGGTGTTGCCGGCGTTCGGCATCTTCTCTGAAGTGACCGCCACGTTCGCGCGCAAGAAGCTGTTCGGCTACAAGTCGATGGTGGGCGCCACCCTGGCGATCGGCATCCTGTCGTTCATCGTCTGGCTGCACCACTTCTTCACCATGGGTTCCGGTGCCAGCGTCAATGCCTTCTTCGGCATCATGACGATGATCATCGCCATCCCCACCGGCGTGAAGATCTTCACCTGGCTGTTCACCATGTACGGCGGTCGCGTTGAGTTCAGCGTGCCGATGCTGTGGACCATCGCCTTCCTGGTCACCTTCACCATCGGTGGCATGACCGGCGTGCTGCTGGCCATTCCGGGCGCGGACTTCCTGCTGCATAACAGCCTGTTCCTGGTCGCGCACTTCCACAACACCATCATCGGCGGCGCGCTGTTCGGCTACCTGGCCGGCTTCGCCTACTGGTTCCCGAAGGTGTTCGGCTTCACCCTCAACGAGCGCCTGGGCAAGTGGTCGTTCGCCTGCTGGGTGATCGGTTTCTACCTGGCCTTCATGCCGCTGTACATGCTCGGCTTCATGGGCATGACCCGCCGCATGAACCAGTACGACAACCCGGCGTGGACGCCGTACCTGATCGCCGCCTTCATCGGTGCACTGTTCGTGTTCGCGGGCATCATCCTGATGTTGGTGCAGATCTACGTGAGCGTGCGCGACCGCAAGCGCAACCTGGACCTGACCGGCGACCCGTGGAATGCACGCACGCTGGAATGGGCCACGCCGTCGCCGCCGCCGTTCTACAACTTCGCCGTGGTGCCCAAGGCCGATGAGCTGGATGCCTTCCACGAAGCGAAGAAGCGTGGCCTGCCGCCGCCGCCGAAGAAGTACGCACCGATCCACATGCCGAAGAACACCGGCGTGCCGCTGATCCTCAACATCTGGATCCTGGTGCTGTGCTTCGCCCTGGTCTGGCACATCTGGTGGATGGCCGCAGCCAGCTTCATCGCGATGATCGTCACCCTGATCGTGCGGTCCTATGACGAGGACGTGGACTACTACGTCAGTTCCGAAGAGGTGGCACGCACCGAAGCAGCCAACCTTGCCAAGCTGAAGGAGGTACGCGCATGAACCTGTTGACCCGCCCCGAGCTGGCCAGCGACACGCAGGCGCACGAGGACCACCACGAACACGACCATGGCCACGAACAGGGCGGCATGAAGGTGTTCGGCATGTGGGTCTACCTCATGTCCGACCTGGTGCTGTTCGGTTCGCTGTTCGCCTCATACGCGGTGCTCAGCACCGCCTATGCCGGCGGCCCCACCGGCAAGGAGCTGTTCTCGCTGCCGTTCGTGATGGCCGAGACCTTCCTGCTGCTGGTCTCCAGCATCACCTACGGCCAGGCCGTGCTGGCGATGCATCGCCACGACACCTCGGCGGTGCTGCGCTGGCTGGGCGTGACCTTCGTGCTCGGTGCCTCGTTCATCGGCATGGAGATCTACGAGTTCTCGCACCTGATCCACGAAGGCGCGGGCCCGAGCACCAGTGCCTACCTGTCGGCGTTCTTCGCCCTGGTCGCCACCCACGGCCTGCACGTCGCCAGCGGCCTGATCTGGATGGCGGTGGTCATGCACCAGGTCTACAGCCGCGGCCTGACCCCGACCAACATCACCCGCGTGTCGTGCCTGAGCCTGTTCTGGCACTTCCTGGACCTGGTGTGGATCTGCGTCTTCACCTTCGTCTACCTGATCGGAGCCTTCTGACATGGCCCACGTCGAAACCTCGCGCGCCGGCAATGCGCACGGCTCCACCAAGTCCTACCTGATCGGCTTCGTGCTGTGCGCGCTGCTGACCGTGGTGCCGTTCGCGCTGGTGATGAACCCGGTGCTGTCGCGGCCGCTCACGCTGTTCCTGCTGGTCGGCTTCGCGGTGGCGCAGATCCTGGTGCAGCTGGTCTATTTCCTGCACATGGACCGCAAGTCCGAAGGCGGCTGGAACCTGGCCAGCTTCGTGTTCACCCTGGTGATCCTGTTCATCGTCGTCGCACTGTCGGTCTGGATCATCTGGAGCATGCACTACCACATGATGATCAACTGACCGTGGCCGGGGTGATCGGCATGGACCGCGCGATCACCCCGGCACCTCCGTCCTCTTTCCCCCCCAAGGGCAGGCCTGACCGAGACCCCGCCCGCGTCTGCGTTGGTGGTACCCGTGAAGCGTCCTGCTGCTGTTGTCCGTTCGTTGTTCTCTCCCCGATTCCGCCTGCCGCTGCTGGCAGGCCTGGCCATCGGCCTGCTGGCTGGCTGCAGCGCGCAGTCGCGCATGGATTTCTACTCCAAGGACATTGCCTGCGAAGAGCTCGGCCAGCACTGGTCGATGCCTGACAGCCACGGCGCCGTGCGCGGGCCCAAGGATCTGCAGGGGCAGGTGACCTATCTGTTCTTCGGCTTCACCAGCTGCCCGGACGTGTGCCCGACCACCATGGTCGAGCTCAGCCAGGTCAAGCACCTGATGGGCAAGGATGCCGACCAGCTGCAGGTGGTTTTCGTCAGCGTCGATCCCGCACGCGACACGCCGGAAGTCGCCCGCACCTATGTGGAAGCCTTCGACCCCAAGGCGATCGCGCTGGTCGGCAACGAAGCACAACTGGCCGCGATGGCCAGCGACTTCAAGGCGTTCTACGAAAAGGAACCCGGTCAGATACCGGAGACCTACACCATGAGCCACATCGCCGGTGGCTACGTGTTCGACCGCCAGGGCCGCCTGCGCCTGTTCGCGCCCTATGGCATGCCGGTGGACAAGCTGTTCTCCGACGTGCAGCGCCTGCTGCTGGAGCCCGGCCACCCGGCCGCCGGCAACGGCCCGTTGGCCAGCTGCCACCTCAAGCGAAGCGACACGCTCGCCGCCCGGTAGTGCCGGGCCATGCGCGATTGATACCAACTGTTCGTCGCGCCCGCTGCCCCGGTAGGTGTCGACCTTGGTCGACACGCGATGAATGAATCGGGTGGGTGCCGATCGTTGGTCGGCACATCCCGCCACACCAATCCCCCGGCCGGCCAGGAGAGCCAACCGGCCGGGGGCACCACTCAACGCCTTACTTGGTTTCTTCCCACTGCACCACGTCCGGCTCGGCTGCCTTGATGCCAGCGGTCGACAGCAGCTTGGTGGTCGCATCCAGCGCCGCGTTCACCGAGGAGTACTCCACGATCGCGCGGCCGGAGGCCTTGGATACCTTCACCACGGTGCCGCCGGTGGCGGTGGCCGCACGCTGCGCCGAAGCCGCATCGGTGAAGAACACCTTGACCCGCGAGGTCGCCACGACCGGTGCGCCATCGTTGGAGACAGCGGCCGCAAACTTGCTGGTACCGGCATCCGCACGTGCGGCCACACCGGTAGACGCATCCGTGGACCGCTTGCTGCGGGTGCCGACGGCCGCAGCGCTGGCATCAGCCCCGGTGGTGATCCGGAACTGGCCGCCGCTGGCCTGCTGCACGGTTGCCGACGGCGCCAGCTGGAAGCGCGAGCCGCCCACATTGAACGAACGGCCAGTGGCCTCCGCCTTCAACTGCTGCGTGTCTACGGTCGACAAGGTCTTCGCCGGAGGTGTCTGGCCCGAACTCTGTGCCCAGGCGGTGGTGGTCATCGCCGCAAGGGCGAGGGTGCTCAACAGAATGGTCGTCTTCATCATCAGTGCCCCAGAACGCGGATCTTGAAGAATTCGAGGTTGCCACGCGATGCAGCGTTCGCGGCCTGCCCCAGGTCGGTGACTTCCAGCGTCCAGGTGCCCGTGGCGTTCTCATCCAGGAAGGCATTGCTGGACAGCAGGTCCCAGTTGGTGAAGTTGCGCTGGACACCATTGAGGCCAGAGCCGATCGCGGTGAATGCCGGCTGCACCACGCTGCGGGTGCCACTGGGCGAGATCAGCACGAACTGCAGCTGGCGGGTGTTGCTGTGGTTGACGCGGAAGCCGAGCTGCACGCTCTCGATGTTGCGCGCACCGTTGGCGAGCTGGAAGGTCAGGCGCGCCGCGGCCGCCGAGGTATTGCCGATGGCCACGGTACGCGTCGTGTTGCGCCAGCCACTATCCACCAGTGCACCCAGCGGCTGGAAGTCCTCTGCGACCTGTACTGCGCGTGCTGCATTGACCACACCGAAACCGTACCAGTTGCTGTAGGCACGGCCGGCGGCATTCACCGTCCAGCCCGGCACCAGCACGCGGCCGTCGGAGTGGGTCACCGCTGCCCGGTTCGGATCGGTGCGGGTGGCGGTGGTGGCCAGGATGTACTTCACATCGCGGTAGGACAGGTTCGGGTTGGTCTCCAGCAACAGCGCCGCGACACCCGACACCATCGGTGTTGCTGCCGAGGTGCCGTTCATTTTTCCTGTGTAGTTGCAGGTGCTGTCGATGGCAGACTGGTCGCCGTCCAAGGTGTTGCGCAGGCTCGTGTTCTTGTTGCTGCCCTGCGCGCAGCCGGTGACATCGGTGGTGAGGATGGCCGGATCGTAGCGGATCGCCAGCTGCCCCGGCACGACCTGGCGCTGCCAGCCGTTCTCGCCGCCGAAGCCGGACACCCACAGCGCCGAGCCGGTGGACGAGTAGGACGAGCGCACGCCATCGGCGCGCACGGCGGCAACGGTGATCACGTTGAACAGGTTGTTACGCGGGTCGCGGCCGGCCGGAATGCAACCCGTGTTGCGGTTCTTGGTGTCTGCCGAGCAGATGTCGGTGCCATCCGAGCGTGCACCGTTGTTGTGATTGTTGCCAGCGGCCTTCACGTAGATGCCACCGCGCCCGCCACGGGTGCCGGACATGGCCTGCTCATAGGCGGCGATGTCGTTCTGGCTGTAGGCCAGCGGCAGGTTGGGGTTGCCCGGGCTGGAGCCCCAGCTGTTGTTGAAGACCCCCACGTCGGCCACTTCGGCGCCATCCCACCACGAGTACTCGATGTTGGAATTCGAATTGCCCTGGACATTGGACGCCAGGAAGTTGAAGCCCTTGAGTGTGGCGGCCGAGGCGACGCCGCGCACGCCCAGGTTGTTGGCGCCCACCGCACCGGCGATGCCGCCGACCATGGTGCCGTGATTGTCGCGGTCGGGATTGGACGGTGAAGGGTTGTTGCTCTGGTTGGCGAAGTTCTTGCCGGCGACCGCCGCGACGTTGGCGGCCAGGTCCGGGTGGGCGATCTGCAGGCCGTCATCGACGATGGCGATGGTGACGCCCTGGCCGCGGATGCCGTTGCGGTACAGGCCATCCACGTTCAGATCGTTGCCGGTCACCGGCAGGGTATCGCCCAGTACGGCCTGTCCGGTGTTGAGCAGATGCCACTGACGCCCGGCCAGCGGATCGGCCTGCTGGGCCTGTGCGGTGACGGCCAGGCTGCCCAGTACCAGGGCAGTGGCCAAGGCCAGGCGCGCGGAGCGCGGTGGCGCGGAGCGTTGCGTGTGTCGCTTCATACACGAATCCTTCTGTTGTGAATCGGCATGGCAGGACGGCGGGGCGGAACTGCCCCATCGCAACGAGCCAAACGCGACACAACGAACAACCCCCTACCTCTTCACACAAGCAATCTGCAGATGTGCCAATTGCGTCACAAACACTTATGCCGTGGGGTAATGACGACTGCAGCGGCCCGCATCTGGTAGGTGCCAACCTTGGTTGGCACGCGTATCCACGCATGGCGCGGATCTACCCAGCATCATCGCGCGCCCTCACATCACGCTGTGCTACTACAGCCCGTGCACCCTTCCGCACGGAGCACGATGATGGTCAACCCCCTGGCCCAGGCGCATCGCGGCCTTGGCACCACGCTGTTCAGCCTGCTGAACCCGATACCCTTCGGCTTCTTCGTCGGCGCGCTGATCTTCGACGCCATCTATCTCAACAGTGCCGAGGTGATGTGGGGCAAGGCTGCGGCCTGGCTGATCACCTTCGGCCTGCTGATCGCCATCATTCCTCGGCTGATCAACCTGTTCACGGTCTGGCGCCGCAACGGCACCGCCACGCGCATCGACCGCATCGACTTCTTCCTCAACCTGGTCGCGGTGGTGCTGGCCATCTGGAACGCCTTCGTGCACAGCCGCGATGCCTATGCCGTTGCGGTGCCCGGCACGATCCTGTCGGCGCTGACCGTGGCGCTGATCGCACTGGGCCTGATCCTGCTGTCGTTGCAGCCGCCGTTGCTGCAGGGAGGCCGTCATGGCTAAGCACATCCTGCCCACCGTCGGCGCCCTGGCGCTGGCCGTGATGCTGTCGGCCTGTGCCGGCAAGGCCGAATACCATCCCGCCGACCAGTCCGGTGCGCAGCCGCCGCTGCCGGCACCGAAGAACTTCCTGATGCCGCCGATGCAGGTGCCGCGCGGCGTGGGCTGGGCCGAGGGCCAGTCACCCACGGTGGCCGAGGGCCTGAAGATCGAACGCATCGCCGCCAACCTGCTGCATCCGCGGCGATTGTTGACCCTGCCCAACGGCGATGTGCTGGTGGTGGAGGGCAATGGCCCCGGCGAAGAACCGGTCACCTCGCCCAAGCAGTGGATCGCCGGCAAGGTCAAGGCGCGCTCGGGCAAGGCCGGCAAGGGCGGCAACCGGGTCACCCTGCTGCGCCGCACGCCGGGAACGAACACCTGGGCCCAACACGTTTACATCGAAGGCCTGCATTCGCCGTTCGGCATCCAGCTGATCGGCGACACGCTGTACGTGGCCAACACCGGCAACATCGTGCAGTACCACTACGTGCCTGGTGAAACCCGCATGTCCGACAAGGGCCGTGAGTTCACCGACCTGCCCAGCACCATCAACCACCACTGGACCAAGGAACTGCTGGCCAGCCGCGATGGCCGCAAGCTGTACGTGGGCGTGGGCTCCAACAGCAACATCACCGAGAACGGCCTGGCCGTCGAGTACCGCCGCGCGGTGGTGCTGGAAGTGGACGTCGCCACCCGTGGCAGCCGTATCTTTGCGTCGGGCATCCGCAACCCGACCGGACTGGACTGGGAGCCGAGCACCGGCCAGCTGTGGGCAGTCGCGAACGAACGCGATGAGATCGGTGCCGACCTCGTGCCGGACTACCTCACCTCGGTGAAGGAGGATGGCTTCTACGGTTGGCCCTACAGCTACTACGGCCAGCACGTGGACGAGCGCGTGCAGCCGCAGCGGCCGGACCTGGTGGCCAAGGCGATCGTGCCGGACTACGCCATCGGCTCGCACGTGGCACCGCTGGGCCTGTTGTTCTACACCGGCCAGGCACTGCCGGCGCAGTACCACGGCGGCGCCTTCATCGGCGAGCACGGCAGCTGGGATCGTTCACCGCTGAGCGGCTACGAAGTGGTCTACGTACCGTTCAAGGACGGCAAGCCGACCGGGCGGCCGCAGACCGTGGTCAGCGGTTTCGCCTCGAAGGACGAGAAGACCTTGATGGGCGCACCGGTAGGCATGGCGATGGACGCCGAAGGCGCACTGCTGGTCGCCGACGACGTGGGTGATGTGGTGTGGCGGGTGTCTGCCAAGTAACTCTGTAGCGTCGAGCCACGCTCGACTGCTGTGGATCTGGCCCTTGTAGAGTCGAGCCATGCTCGACTGCTTTGGATCTGGCCCTTGTAGAGTCGAGCCATGCTCGACTGCTTTTGCCAGCAGCAGTCGAGCATGGCTCGACTCTACAAAAAGCCATAAGCAGCCGAGCCTGGGCCCGGCTCTACACTTCCGACGGCGCCGCGCGCAGCCCGCTGAACACCGATTCGGCAGCGAACCCCACGCCCCCCAGCAGCACGCCGAAATACACCACCGTGGCCACCACGAAGCTGTAACCCGCCGCCACCGCCGCACCATCGCGCTGGATGAAGCCAATCGCAAACGACATCAGCGCCAGCGCCGGCAAGGTATTGCTGAACGGAATCGGCCCGGCGGGCGCCATCAGCAGCAGGGTCGCGAACACCAGCATCAGGTTGTTCAGGCGCATCATCTTCTTCGAGCGCACCATCACCGCCAGCCGCATCGGCCGCGACAGCCGCTCCATGCGGTGCACCCACTTCAGCGCACGGCCCAGGTTGGCCTTCAACTTGTCGGTGGCGATCTCGCGGCGCGCCAGCTTCTGCGGCACCCACAGCGGGCGGTTGCGTACGCGGCTCAGGCCGATCAGCAGGATCGAGGCACCAAACACCGTACTCAGCCCGGGAATCGACACCGGAATGATGAAGATGGCCGAGAGCAGGATCACGATCAGCAGCAGGCCTTCATCGCCCAGCGCGCTGAGCAGGGTGCCGACGCTCACCTGGTCGCCGGGCAGCTCGTCGATCATCTGCTCGATCTGCTGGGCCAGGGGCGCGCTGTCATTGGTTTCGGGGGCACGGTAGGTCATGCGTCGCAAGGTTCTCCAGGGAAGGGCGGTCAATGGGCCGTCCTGCGGTGGGGGACGCACAGGCTCCCGCAGTATCCCGGCCAACGTGGGCAAAGAGGTGAACCGGGCATGAGGGGTTAAACTGGCGTGCCCCGCACGAGTTGAACGCAATGGACATGGGCCGCAGGCAATCGACCATCGAACTGGTCGCCATCGACATGGATGGCACCCTGCTGGATCCCACCCACACGCTCACCGCGCGGGCCAAGCAGGCGATCGCGCAGGCGCGCGCGCTGGGCGTGCACATCGTGCTGACCAGTGGCCGCCCGGTTCCCGGCCTGGCACCGTTCCTGCACGAGCTGGGCATCACCGGCGACGACGACTACTGCATCGCCTGCAATGGCGGCCTGGTGCAGCGCATCGGCACACGCGAAACCGTGGTCGAGTATCCGCTCAGCTTCGACGACTTCCTGTTCTGCGAGCAGGTGGCCCGCGACCTGGGCGTGCACTTCCAGGCGCTGGACAGTCGGCGCATGTATACGCCCAACCAGGACATCAGCTACTACACCGTGGCCGACTCGCATCTCTCGCGGATGCCGCTGTCCTATCGCCGCGTGGCCGACATGGACCCGTCCATGTCGTTCATCAAGCTGATGATGATCGACGAACCCGACGTGCTGGATGCCGCCATCGCGCGCCTGCCCAGCGAACTGACCGAGCGCTTCGCGGTGCTGAAGAGCGCGCCGTTCTTCCTGGAAGTATTCGACCACCGCGCCGGCAAGGGGCCGAGCCTGCAGAAGCTGGCCGAGCACCTGGGCATCGACCGCGCCAACGTGATGGCCATCGGTGACCAGGAGAACGACCTGACCATGCTGCAGTACGCCGGTACCAGCGTGGCGATGGGCAATGCCATCGACGCGGCGAAGGCGGTGGCGCGATTCGAGACCACCAGCAATGCAGACGAAGGCGTGGCGCGCGCCATTGAGCGTTTCGTCCTGCAGTAACCGCGCGTCCCTATGCCCTGGTAGGTGCCAACCTCGGTTGGCGCACGCAGACGGCAAGCGCCAGGCTATACCCACGTATAGCCCACCCATCCCCATCGCCATTCGCGCTGTACCACGGTGCAATGGCGAATGCGGCAGTGCGATGCAAGAATTTCGCACGTCGAAATCACCCCACCAAATCCCACGGCAGATGATCGCCTTCGTCTGCTGACCGGCGCGCCCCGCGCCGTCACTCCCCAAAAGCAATCGCATCGCCAGCCAGGGCGCCGACACCGGTGCTGCAACGCGCTGGGTGTGCGCCTGCGCCGCTCTCTCCCTGCACCTGGATCTGCCCATGAACACCCCACCCACGACGCGCCTCGCCCTGGCCATCATCGCGGCCATCGCTGCACCTGCATATGCTGCAGAAACGCACGATGCCACGCATGACACCCCCACCACCTTGAACGCCCTGCAGGTCATCGCCACGCCGCGCGGCGCGGCCGTTGCGCCTACCCAGGTGGTCGGCCCCAACCGCTACATCATCAAGGCTGAAGACCT
This sequence comes from Stenotrophomonas sp. MH181796, assembly GCF_009659995.1. Classification (NCBI taxonomy): domain Bacteria; kingdom Pseudomonadati; phylum Pseudomonadota; class Gammaproteobacteria; order Lysobacterales; family Lysobacteraceae; genus Stenotrophomonas; species Stenotrophomonas sp. MH181796. The sequence goes on along the minus strand of NZ_RAHU01000001.1, from coordinate 653,497 downwards.
CGACGCGATGGTCACCGGCAACAATGGTCTGGCCATGCTGAAGCAGGTACCGGGCGCCAGCTACACCGCCACCGACGGGCTGGGCCTGGATATCTCGGCCACGAGCCTGTTCGTGCGCGGCTTCCGCATGAACGAAATGGGCATCACCTTCGAGGGCGTGCCGCTGAACGACAACGGCTTCCTCTCGCTCACCGGCACCAGCGTGGTGAACGTGGGCGTGCCCGATGGCATCGGCGCGATCACGGTCAGCCCCGGTGGCGCACCGGTCAGCGTGTTCTCCAGCAGCGTCAACGGCGGCAGCCTGGAATACCGCCTGCGCGAGCTGCAGGACACACCCAGCCTGCGCGTGAAACAGGGCGTGGGCAGCAACAACACGCTGGTCACCACCGTATCCGGGCAGAGCGGCCAGCTCGGTGAGCACGGCCCGAAGGTGCTGGTCGACCTGCAGCGTGTGTCTGCCGACAAGTACCAGGGCGAGGGCACCCAGAACTTCCTGCGCGGCGACCTGAAGCTGCAGCAGGATGTCGCCTGGGGTGACTTCACCGTGTTCCTGTCCGACAGCAAGGCCAAGGTCTGGGGCTACAACAACATCTCCTTCGACATGATCCGCAAGCTGGGCTGGAAGGCCGACATCTTCTATCCCGATTATGCGTGGGCCTGGTACGTGGCCTCGCCGGAGAATGCGGACAAATCCTGCGGCGCCTACACCTGCGGTGAGCTGTCCGAACTGATCCCGTACGACACCGGCCAGATCACCCGCGATCGCGTGTCGTCGATCAACCACCGTTTCCAGATCACCCCGGCGCTGAGCGGCAACGTGCAGCTGTACAACGCCAACAGCCACACCCAGGCCACGCTCACCGACCCGACCGTGCCGTCGCCCAACGGCGCGCCATTCTCCGAACAGGTGCAGACGCCGCGCGTGAATCGGCTGGGTGGCATGTTCAACCTGCAGTTCGAGGCCGGCGCGCACACCTTCACCGCCGGCTTCTGGCAGGAGAAGAGCAAGGCCGCGGCCAAGACCGAGTGGTACCAGCAGCCGCTGCTGGGCGAGGGCCCGCCGCTGAAGGCCACCGGTCCGTTCGATGTGTATGGCCCCGCGTTCAAGACCGACAACGCCTCGAGCTGGGTGACCCGCTCGCGCCAGTTCTACCTGCAGGACGACATCGTGCTGAACGACACGCTGAAGCTGGGTGTCGGCTTCAAGGCCGTGGACTTCCGCACCAGCGGCGGCGGCCTCGGTGACGCCAAGGACCGGCCGGTGAACGGAACGCTGCGCGCGAAAAGCAACTTCCTGCCGCACGTCTCGCTGTTCTGGAGCCCGACCGAATCCACCGATGCCTTCATCGACCTGGCCAACACCATGAACGGCTACCGCGTGGCCCAGCGCGGCAACATCGGCTACACCGCCTCGGCGTGGACCATCACCGACCAGGAGGAGTTCGACCGCGTGGCCGGCACGCTGCGCCCGGAGAAGAACTGGAACCTGACCGTCGGCGCATCGCATCGCTTCGACCGGCTGACGATCACCGGCGACGTGTTCTACAACGACATCCGCAACCGTCTGCTGTCGGCCGCCATCGGTACCCAGTTCGCGCAGATCAACACCGTGCGATTGATGCCGAAGATGCACGTGATCGGTGCTGACCTCGGCATCACCGCCGACCTGACCGACCACCTGCAGTTCTACCAGGGCGTGGCCGTGGCCCGTTCGTACTACGACAGCGATTTCGTGGTGGGCGACACGGTGTACCCGATCAAGGGCAACGCCCAACCGGGCTATCCGCAGATCTCGCTGGTCAGCGACCTGTCGGCGCATTTCGGTGACTGGCGCTTCGGTGCCACCAGCACCTCCTACCTGCGCCAGCCCTTCACCTACGAGAACGACATCCGCGTGCCGACCTTCTGGCAGGTCAACACCTATGCCGCCTACCGCTTTGGCGTGGACAGCGCCGTACCGGGCCTGGAGCTGCGGCTGGACGTGAGCAACCTGTTCAACCGCCACAACATCGGCACCGCCACCATCGCCGGCTCGTCGTTCTCGGGGGATTACCAGACCCTGCAGCGCAGCGCGCCCCGGCAGCTGATGTTCAGTACGTCGATGGCGTTCTGAGGCGACGAGGAACGGGGTCAGAGCCCTTTGCGGTGCAAAGGGATCCGACCCCGAAGCCACCCATGACCGGGGTCAGATCCCTTTGCACCGCAAAGGGCTCTGACCCCAAGCCCCTCCAGAAACCCGCCTTGCGCAATCAACAGGGGTTTTCTGGCAGCGACGCAAGGTTCCCACAATGTTGCTGGGTCATGCTGTCGGCATGGCTCAGGACAACCCCCGATCACCGTTGTTCGGCATACGGAGTCATGGACGGCCCCGGCAGGCGCTGTCCGTGGCGCCTGTGATCGACCTGCAGGCCGAGTACCAGTTCTGGCACGTCTACGAGCGTGTGGTCCGTCCGTTGCCCGGTGGGGGGCTGCGGCTGGCCTGGCTGGTGTGCCAGAAGGTGTACCGGGACCGGTGGCAGCACCCGGACGACAACGACGAGGCGGCGTTGTCGCGGGTGCTGTTTGGCGGGAACATGACGGCTGACCGGGCGTCGGAGCTGGCGGAGCTGCACGCGCTGGTCAGCCGTCGGGTGGCGTTGCTGGCGAAGCGTGGGCGGGTGGACTCCGCAGCGTGATGCGCGGGGGCTGCTCTCGGCGTGCCGAGCTGCCATGACCCGCTCTGGCACCATTGCACCATCCGTCGCCATGACCCGCTGTTGGTAGAGTCGACTGCTAGTCGACTGCTCTTCGCGCGCGAGTCGACCAACGGTGACTCAACCAACGACCACTCCGAACGGTGCTCCTAGGGCTTTCCCCTGTCCAACTGCCGGTACCCGATCGCTTCAGCCAGATGCGCCGTCTGGATCACCTCGCAACCTGCCAGATCTGCAATCGTGCGCGCCACCCGCAGAATCCGGTGCATCGCCCGCGCAGAAAGCTGCAGACGTTCAATCGCCTGCTCCAGCAGATCCTGATCGGCCTCGCTCAGTTTCGTGCAGGCCCGCAGCGCCGCCGGTGGCAGATGGGCATTCAGCCCGCCACGCGCCTGCTGCCGGGCATGGGCGGCTTCCACCCGTGCACGTACCGCAGCACTGGGCTCACCCAGCGGCGTGCTTTCCCGTAGCTCCACCGCGTCCATGCGCGCCACGCTGATGTGCAGGTCGATACGGTCCAGCAATGGGCCGGAGACGCGCGCACGGTAGCGGTTGATGCGCTCATCGCTGCACAGGCAGCGGTTGCTGCGGTCACCAGCCCAGCCACACGGGCAAGGGTTCATCGCTGCTACCAGTTGGAACCGCGCGGGATACTGCACGCTCCGCGCCGCGCGGGCGATGCGGATGTGGCCAGATTCCAGCGGCTCGCGCAGGGTTTCCAACGCACTTCGATTCCACTCCGGAAGCTCGTCCAGGAACAGCACGCCGTGATGGGCCAGCGAGATTTCGCCGGGGCAAGGCGGATTTCCGCCGCCCACCAGCGCCGCCGCACTGGCACTGTGATGTGGGGATCGGAAAGGCCGTTGCCGCCAGCGCCGTGGGTCCAGCCCTTCACCACTCACCGAGGCAATCGCAGCCAGCTGCAGCGCCTCGGCTTCCTCCGTGTCCGGCAGCAGGCTGGGCAGGCGCGAAGCCAACAGCGTCTTGCCGCAGCCAGGGCTACCGATCAGCAATAGATGGTGCCCACCCGCAGCGGCGACCTCCAATGCACGCCGCGCATGCGCCTGCCCGCGCACGTCGGCCAGATCCGGCAGCGGCAACGGCGTCGTGTCCACACGCTCCACGGGCGGCAGCAGGCGTGGGTTCCCCAACCCAGCGCAGCACTCCAGCAACGTACGCGCTACCCGCACATCGGCATGCTCGGCCAGCGCAGCCTCGGCGGCATTGCCCGGCGGCACCACCAGGATGCGCCCGGCGTCAGCCGCCGCAATCGCCGCCGGCAGAGCGCCAGCCACCGGCCGCAGTTCACCGGTCAGGCCCAACTCGCCCAGGAATTCGTACTGAAGCAGCGACTGCGGATCGACCTGGCCGCTGGCCGCCAGAATGCCCAGCGCGATGGCCAGGTCGTAGCGCCCGCCCTCCTTGGGCAGGTCGGCGGGCGCGAGGTTCAGGGTGATGCGCCGCTGCGGGAAGTCGAAGCGTGCACAGAGCAGGGCGGCGCGCACGCGCTCGCGTGATTCGCGCACGCTGGTCTCGGCCAGGCCGACAATCTGGGTGGCGGGCAGGCCGCCAGAGAGGTGCACTTCCACCCGCACCAGCGGGGCATCGACCCCGGCGCGGGCACGGCTGTGGACCAGCGCCAGGCTCATGTGTGGTTTCCTGCAGAGGGACGTCTGATGATGTGGCAAATGAGGTGCGGCGAACTATCGGGAATTGCTGGCGAAGTGGTTAGGGGGATTCCGACGGACGGTTGGAGCGGGTCTTCTTCCTTTGTGGAAGCGAGCCTCTGCGATCAAGTGAAGGATGGTCTCCAATTGGCCGTGCTACTCGAACTGGAGGGCGTCTGCTTCATATGGCCACACATTTCCAAACGCTACCCCAATCCCACTTGGGGCATCCCAATGCCACCTCTGCGGATGCTTCTGAAAGAACGGCGTGGCAACAGCCACCGCTTGATTCACGTCAGCACGCACTGGTTTGCAGTGCGACTTCCCCGTCATCGGGGACTGTGATATGAAGACGGGGCCTTGCTGGAAGGCTCTTTCAAGGGGATTGGAAGGATGGAGAAGTTTGAGGGGGCCGATCGTCGTGTTTCCCTCGATCTTTGGGGCTTGGTGAAGCGCTTTCCCAAACGGGGCCTCAGGTATGCCTGGGTCTGTTGCACACCACTGATGAGCTTGGCGCAAGCGCCATCGGCAGGCGCCGAGACGATCACCTACATTCATACCGATGCGCTTGGTTCGGTGGTTGCCGAGACCGATGCCAATGGCAACGTGGTCAAGCGCTATGACTACGAACCCTATGGGGGCGCTGTCGACGGGCAGGTTACGGATGGACCTCGATATACGGGGCACGTGAGCGACGCTGCCACTGGGCTGAGCTACATGCAGCAGCGCTACTACGATCCCCAGTTGGGACTCTTCCTCTCGGTAGATCCCATCTCTACGCATTCAAGCCTGAAACACTTCAATCGATACAGCTACGCTTACGGCAATCCGTATTCCTTCACCGATCCGGACGGAAGAGTCCCGGTAATGCCCTTCATCTACGGTGCCGTCCTGGGTGGTCTGGCAGACATCGCGGTCCAGAAAGCCATGAATCCGGACAAGCCTATCGACAAAGTGGAGGTTGGCATTGCTGCTGCGGTTGGCTCTGTCTCCGGAGGCGCTGGTGGAGTTGCCGTTGCGGCAGTCGGTTCCGGCACAATTTCGGTAGGGCGTGCAGTTGCTATACAGACCGTGGTCAATGCGGTGGCGGGCGGTGCCGGTTCCGCCGCAGAGAGCGCAATCAAAGGGCAGCCCATCACGGCGGAGGGCGTCGCTTCAAATGCGATTGGCAGTGCAGCAGGGGGATTGGCAGCCTCCGGGGTTGGCGTTGCCATGGGTGATTTCGCTGGCCCAGCTGCACGGGGATCACTCCAACGGCTGAGTCAATCCCGCGGCCCAGGTGGGCCGAACATGGCAAGTGCCACTGCGTCAACTGGAACTGCGATTCCCAGGCAATCGGCACTCCAGGGCGCGGCGTCCCAAGCGGGCCAAGGCCTGGCGGGAGCAGGGGCAACTGTCGTACAGAAGGATCTGGAGAAGAAGAAATGAGTCCCTTGTTGAAAGGCTTCATAGGGACTCAGCTTCTCGCTGCGCTCTTTGGCCTTTCGTACTTCGCAGTTCTCACATACCGCCATTACCCCAACGCTCTGCATACGGGATTGCGTATCTGGGGCTACTTCGCGGTGATTTTTCTATTCCTTCATCTGTTTCTTGCGCTGAAGCAGTGGTGGGAAAATTCGCATCGAAGGCGATAGGCGTGCACCCTTCCTTGATTTCGTTTGCACCAAAGAACAAGTCGCCCGATGGGCGGCTCGTGCTTTCTACGGGGCCGGGTACCGGTGTGCAAGTGAAAGCATGCCAATCTCCACATCAGCTGGTGGAAGAACTGCGTTCACTACAGATCCATCGCGGTTTACGTGTGCTGATGGTCCTCTCGCTCGTCTTGGGTCTGCCGGGCTGCCGGGACGAGGTGGAGAGTTCAACGTATCCCCTTGGCCAGACGGGAGAGACGTGCACTGCTTACAGAGGCTTTGACCGCAAGCCTCCTGAAGTAGTTGTGGCCGAGCTTGCCAAGCGAGGCTTGGATAGTCGTAGATTGGTTCACAAAACAGTCTGCGGCTCGATCACCAGCTGGGACATTCTTCCTGCTGGGGCGTCGATCGATCGGATACCTCCGCCAGATGTATATGTAAACGTCCGCATGCGGGAGGACGGCTCGGTTTCCGTCAATACAGACCATTCATGATGTTAGCGTCGCCCTGATGATCGAGCATCGGGTGGCCCCTAGCGGTGCAGGCGCACCGCCACTACAAGCGTCAGCCTACGAAGGCACTTCGGCGCGGACATGGTTGCTAGGATCGGCCTGGCGGCGGCCTGGGCCGCCAAGCAGACACCGCTGCTCATCAGGCACCAACGCAGTGAAGCGCCCAAACCGCGCCTCAACCCACGAAGGCCCCGCACTTTCCACCAGCAACGTTCCTTGGCTCTGGTGCAGATCCAGCCAACGCTCGAAGCTGATACGCAGCCGTTCGATAGCCGGCGCACGCCACACGGCATCGGCAGGCATGCGGATCAGCACGCGCGAGGGCGCGTTTTCCACGTCCATCACCAGAACGCCCTTGCACCGGATCTCGAAGGACGTCGCCCCGACATGGCGCGCGTACAGTTCAAAGCCCTCATCAGTCTTCGCGGCCACGAAACCGAGCGCCTCGCTATGCAGCATCCGATAATCGGCCGGCCGCAGCTTCTGGTAGGCCCACACCTGGTCGCCCGCGGGCTCGGGCCACCCCATCCAGACCGCCACCGTGATCGCGGCGCATACCGCCGCTGCAGCAAGACCGTGCTTCTTCATTCGTCACCCCCACACCCAGGCAGAACGGTAGGCACCGCACGCGGGCGCTCAGTCCTTGGGACGCATCCGCTCGTGGATGAAGGCCGTGAGTGCCATATCGGCCATCACCAGCCCCTCCATCACCCGGTCACCCACGTACTGCTCGGGCTCACCGTTCTGGCGGGTGCGTTCGGCTGCCAGCAGGATTTCCTGCACGATGCGCTGGCCGGTCGCCGCGCAGTCGGCGTCGGACATCGCCATCTGTCGGCTGCGCAACAGGTGGCGCTCGGGCCAGGGCTGGCCGTCGGCCGCAGCACCGGCACCGATGGCGTGCAGGATGGCGATGAGGCTGTTGGGGTCCAGCGCAGGCGCGGGTGACGGCGCTTCCTGGATCGGGCGCGGGGGAGGGGAGTGCAGTGTAGTCATGGCGGGCTCCGTGCATGCAGGCGGAAGCCGCCACCGATAAAGGTGGCGGGCAGAGCGTGGCTCGAAAACCGGTTGCTAGACAAAGCCGGCGGGTACAAGACCCCCACGCCCCGCCCGCCATAGCCGGCAGACGGATTGCCAGCCGGCATCACGCGAGGTGATGCCGGCTGGCAAGCGCAAACTACATCTAGCAAAACGGGTTTTCGAGGCCCGGCCACCCGTTTTCGGTGGCGATACCAGAGTTGCCTGATGTAGTTGGGAATGCCAAGGGGATGGGGTCAATGCCGCCAAAACCCGAGACGCTTTTGGCATTGTCGCATAGCGCCGGAAGCCGCGAGAGCCTTGGCGTGCTAGGCGGTGCGGCACTTCTGGAACGGAGTCGTCAGAACCTTCCGCAAGAGATGCAGGGAGCGGCAAATGCGACAGCACTTGGTAGGCGAAAGCGTACTGCTGCTACTACCAACAGCGGCGCCTGACTAGCCAGGCGAATCTGGCCGCTCGCGGAACCAAGCCCCGAGCTGGCCGTGGTGCGCGAAGTGGCGCAGTTCGAACTGACGAGATTCGTGAATGAGGTGCCGCCATCGGGCACAGCCGTACTTCTTGGGGATTTGCTCCGGGTGGTGCTCTGCTACCCAGCGAACGGCTGTGTCCAGATTCACCCAGCCGTCGATCGCCCGTTCTCGGAAGGCCTGTCTCAGCGCACTGACAATACCTGTGAGCGGCCAATGGATCTGCCCATCAGGCGCGATGCCGTTGACCATAAACTCATGGAACTGGGGTGACTGAACCAGCTCCGCAAACGCTTTCGCTCCCCGCGCAACATCTGCCGCAAGTGCACGCAGCCGTTGAAATTGGCGGTCGATCTGAGCGTAAGAACGGCTGAGTGCAACCTGTGCCTCCAGGCATCCTTCGACAGTCTGGATATCGTATTGCTCGATGAAGTGGTGAACGAGCACGTTCCTGAGGTTCACCAGATCGCGCAGGTCGGATTTCAGCGTTGCATGGGATTGCTCTGGAAACTCTAGCCCCATGTGCAGAGCGACGAAGCTTGAATTGCTGTCGTAACCCGATGGGCCGCCTGGGGCTTCGCGGCCCTCTTTGACCACGCATTCGGCAGTCAGGTGACCTACCAGCACCCCCATTGTCTTGCCGCTGATCTCTGCTTTGCGCTTGTTCAAGGCCATTGGGAGTGTTTCCGGCGTACCGAACAACTTCTGAAAGGCGAGCATGGACTTCATCAGTTGCTCGCACTGCTGAAGTCGCAGAATGCAACGGCCAAGAAGCCGTTGCACTTCGTGCTGTGCACCGACAATGTCATTCTGGTCGACGGCGGACATGACAAGCCTGAGCATGGGATGCGTCGACTTTACAGCTAGATATGGTGGAAGCTCAGGCTGGACCAGAATGATGAGGTTGTTGTCTGCATCGCTTGCGGGCATGAGTGACTTTCTGCCTATTGACCCCGCAGGGCGTCACGCAGAATCTGACTACCGCTGTAGTCACCCGGAGCTGTCCTGCCCGCAGCAGGAGGGTCTTGTGGCGTTTGAACGGATTCCCCCCCTTGGCGCAGACCAATACAAGGATCACGGTACGTGTTACGTCGCAATCGACTTCTACTGTTTGCGGGTCTGATCCCGCTTCCGTGGTTCCTGTTCTGGACCAGCGTTGCCGCCGTGCTTGCGCCGGGCTACAACCCGCTTGCACAGCACGCCAGCGAGCTGCTGCAGGCGCCAACGCTCGCAAGCATCTGCGCCAGGATTGCCCCCATCGGCTGCGGCGTGAGCTTCGTGGCGTTTGCCATCGGGGTATGGCGGGAGTCCGGCCGCCGGATTGCCGTAGGCGCGATCTGCTGGTTGGTATTTGGCATCTCCATGCTGACCAACGGGCTCTGGCCCATGGGCCATCCGATGCACGGCTTCTACACCATGGGTATCGCAAACATCATTGCACCGGCGATGTCGCATATCGAATTGAGCGCGTGGTCTGCAAACCGAAGGGCGTACGCCGTGACCGCATTGGTGAGCATCGCGGGCATTGTGTATCTCTGGTTGAACGTGGTGGGGATGGATCCGGAAGGGTTCAGGGGGCTGACACAGCGGCTGTTCTCATCGATCAACTCGCTGTGGCCGTTCCTGGTGGCGCTGTACCTCCTGCGAAGGGGTTCACACGCGCTGAAGGCGCGGCCGACGCTTTGATGGAAAGGCATGCAGGCACATGGACGACCATTGAGCATGTGGGGTTGAGAAGGGGATGAAGATTTTTCGCTGTCAGCTGATCTACGTTCAAGTGCACCAGGACCACTTCATTGCCCGCGTGGTGGGTGGAGACAGGACCATTCGTCGCCAGTGTCACGCCCTTGACAATCGCGCGGGTCCGATCAAGGACTTCTCTACTCTCCAGCCCCAGCTCAAGGCGATCTTCTCGGAACTCCTGCCTGGGTTCTCTTTCGTCAAGCCGTGGGGGATTCTGCACTTTGATCCAGTTGAGTACCCGGTTACGAAGGAAGAACTGGCCGGGTTCCAGAAGGCTGCCATGCAAGGTGGTGTGAGCTTCTGCTTTCTCTCCACGTGGGAGCAGCGGCATGAAGACAAGGATCTGTTGGAGATGTTCAAGTAGGGGCCGGCTCGAAAATTATTTCAGGGCCAAACCGCTTCGTGATTGGGCGTGGTTGAAATATTGTGAGCGTCCGCCTCTGGCCGGAAGCGGACATCAGCACTGCGTGGGCGCCTGGCCCGGTGCTATTCTCCGATTCGATCCGAAGTGGACACTTTGGCCCTTCCGCTGGTCTGTGGAGCAGTCGTCCCAGGTCAGTGCCCGATTGTCTCGTTCGACCAGGCCAACAAGATCAACGGCAGGACGGATTGGTACTACCTAGTTGATGTTGCAACCGGGTCAATGGAGTGGCTCAATCCATAGCGTTGATCTAATGTCCGCTTCCGCCCCGGAGCGGACATTGGTGCGGTCGCCGAGACCAACGCTGAGTCCGGTTATAGGCAGGCTTGTTAGCCGGAGCCTGTAGCCTTAAGATCAAGCTGTGTCAAAGGAAACTCATCGCACGGTGCGTTTGGGAAGACTAAGTCCGGACGCAGGGATCCGTCTAGTAGGTAGTTGCTGGCATGGACAGTGCATACGAGATCTTTTCAAAAACCCCAAGCAACTGCTCGGCCACAGAAATCTGTGACTTTGTCGCTCTTGTAGAGCAAGGCGGAGAGGTTGCAGTCGGCGGGCTGAAACAGCGTGTCATGAGCGCCGCTAACTTGGCGTTCCTGCAATTTGGCGGGCGCTTGGCCGGAGTAGCCGCCCTCAAACATCCCAATGCTGGGTATCGCGCTAGAGTTTCATCTTCCTCGGGGATAGAACTGCCGCAGGACTCTTACCCGTATGAGCTTGGCTGGGTGTTCATCGCCATGGAGGCCAGAGGCAATGGTTACGCTCGGCTTCTTTCACAAGCTGCATTGTCCCTAACTGATGGCAGTGGAGTATTTGCCACTTCGCGCACACGCAACGTCCCAATGCACCGGGCTTTGGCTAGCCTTGGCTTTGTATCCTCAGGTTCCGCTTACCCTTCACTACACGGCAGTTATCACCTTCAGCTGTTCACGCGGATGCCGTCTAACAATTCATTGGAGCCGAAGCCGCTTCGCGGCTCGGCTTAGTTCGAACGTTCCGTCTCTGGAGGTAGTACTGCGTGGAAAAGCGATACCAGGTTTTTGTGAGCTCGACGTTCGCGGACCTACAGCAAGAGCGTCAGGAAGTGATGCAGGCATTGCTTGAACTTGATTGCATCCCATCTGGCATGGAGTTGTTTCCAGCCGCAAACGAAGACCAATGGACGCTCATCAAAAAGGTCATTGATGACTGTGACTACTACATGGTCATCCTAGGGGGGCGCTATGGCAGCATCGGCCCTAACGGCCATAGTTACACCGAGATGGAATACCGATACGCGCTGGAAAAAGGAATGCCAATTCTTGGCTTTGTCCACAAAGACCCATCTCAGATCGCAACGAGCAAATCGGAGCAGTCGGAGAGCGGGCGAGAGAAGCTTGGAGAGTTCCGAGAGTTTGTCCAGAAGCGCATGTGTCGCTTCTGGGACTCTCCGGCTGACCTCGGAAGCCAAGTCAGTCGCAGTCTCGTCAAACTGATCAAGACACATCCCAGTATTGGCTGGGTGCGAGGTGATCAGGTTCCGTCAGAGAGTGCTACTACCGAGATCTTGTCCCTTCGTAGGACAGTGGATGAACTGGAGCGGAAACTTTCAGCGGTAGCAACTGAAGCACCGCAAGGTGCTAGCACGTTGGCGCAAGGCGGTGATCAGGTCTCTCTCGCTTATAGCTTCATAGCGTCTACAACAGAGTACAGGCACAACGGAGAGACCTATTCGGGGGACTCTGTCCTCACCTGGGACGAAATCTTCTCAGCGCTTGCACCGCTCATGATCGACGAGTCTGATGAGTCTGGCCTGCAGATAGCTCTCAATAGCCTTGTGAGATCGAAGGAATACGAAGACCTGCACTCACAGAAGCGTTTCAAAGGCCAAAAGTTCTTTGATTTCGCTGTGCTTCGAGACGATTTCCAGACCGTGAAGATCCAACTTCGCGCGCTAGGATTGATTACCAAGAGTAGCAAGAATCGCAGCGTGAAAGACACGGCTACATATTGGACGCTGACGCCCTATGGTGACAACCAAATGACTAAGCTGAGAGCGATCCAGCGTACAGAGATCTAACAGATTCGTTCAAGCGGAACTCGCCCCGCGGGGCGTCATATTTCAGGCATTCGATGTCCGCTTTTGGCCGGAAGCGGACGTGCACCAGGGTAGGTCCGTTGCTACGACACTATGCAATGCATGCTGGGACCCGCGCCGGAGAGGCGGTGAGCATAGCCTAACGCTTTGAAATAGCTTTCAAATTTATCGTCACAGCCGAGTGCATGTATGCTCGGCTAAGTTCGAGCCTCAGGGGGGCGTATGAGTGACGAAGACTACGTAGCTAACAAGCGAAGTGACAGGGTCTATGTCTCCCGACCATTCAAAATTGGAGTGAGTAAGGACACGGATGCTCGCTACGTCACTAGGGTCTTTGATGATGGCCAGAGATCCTGCTTCGACTCGGTAGACGATGAGATCGTAATCAGGGCAACTTACGACGACAAGGTGCAGATCAAGGCCGTTGTTACAAGTGATCAGCAAGGTCTGAGACACCTGACGCTGCAGAGCTTCCGCATCTACAAAGACGGTACCCGGCCCAGCGAGCAGTACGGCATCAATCTACGGGGGCAGGAGATCGCTGAGTTTGTTGAGTTCGCGCAGCTCGCTAGCAGTGTGCAGCTTGATAACACCGGCAAGTTGCGCTTGGACCGTGCGTCACTTGCACATGTCGATGTGGACATGGATTCAGCAGCAAGGGCTTGGATCGCTAGGCACCCAGATGCTTTACGTGAACTTGTGGCGAGTGAGGCCACATCCCGTGACGTAGTGGCGGTGGCCTACCGCCGCAAGCAGCTTGCGAAGTTCGCGCAGCTCTTGAGCGATGACGCCTACTTCGATCAAGTAACTGCTGAAAGCTTCAATGGCCGCAAGGAGGCGACGTGGCAGTGCTTTTTCGAGCGCAATCGCTGGGTTTTCGGGTATGGCCTATTTCATCTGTCCGCCGATGGATTCACCGATGAGAAGCTAGAGCAGGTAGTCGCAGGCTCTACGGTTGCTACTCCTGGAAAACGCATCGACGGCCTTCTGAGGACGCGAGGGAGGATAAGCGCCGCATGCCTAGTTGAGATCAAGCATCACAGGACTCCGCTGTTGGCTAAGGGAAGCTATCGGGCCGGCGCGTGGCAGCCGTCGCAAGAGCTCACAGGGGCGGTTTCTCAGATCTTGATGTCAGTAGATGGAATGGAGCGTCAGTTCCAGCGCTTACTCGTAATGCGGGATAAGGATGGCAATCCCACCGGTGAAGAGGCGGTTGTGGCACGCCCTCGCTCCGTTATCGTATGCGGAGCTCTGTCTGAGTTCGTCAAGGATCTTGGCATCAACGAGGACCAATTCCGTAGCTTTGAGCTCTACAGGCGGCACTTGTTCTCTCCGGACATCGTGACCTTTGACGAGCTCTATGAACGGGCTAAGCTCATCGTGGAATCATCAGACTAGCGCGTGGATGCAAGAGGAGCACAGTCAAGTGATTTGAATGGCAATCACGATCCCGCTTCTCCCGCCTATCGTATGGCTTTGACTTCGTCGCGCTCGTTTTCAAAAATGTCAGCAGTAGAGTGTGATCGGCGGGTTGCGTCCGTTTCTGGCCGGAAGCGAACATTGACGAATCAACGCGTCGGATTAGCCACCTACCAGTCATGGAATGACATGAGCGATCCTAGGATCCCAGCTAAGATCGAGCAACGTCTCAGGCTCAAGACGCTTCGGAGGGACCCGGAAGGCACGCCACTGTGCGCCAGTGACCTAGCCAAGCGGTACTGTGTAGCGCGGCTGGATGAGTGACGTTGAAGCGCTCGTGCAGCGTCTGATGACGGCAGGGTCGTCGACGCGAGAAGCCTACATATTGGCCCTCGAATGGCTTGATAAGGCGGTGTGCGAGGCCAGCGCCGTAGGCCAAGCCCAAGCAGGACGCATGGCCGCGCCTTGTGTGGGCTACGGGACATATCTATTCGCACGCATGTGTTCGCATGGCGTCGCTGCTGTGCGAGCAATGCCTTATTCCCGTTGGGTTAGAAGCGATCACCAGGAGTGGGGGTTCAATGTACTAGCCTGCCACGCCCGCGCTCTGCTGGAAGGCAATTTGTACTTTCATTATTTCATGCAGCCGGCGGACGAGACCCTTGATGAGAGCAGGGCGCGGGTTACCCTGCTTCAACTCAACGACTGCTGCAGCCGATTGAGGATGTTTGCCGGTAGCGAACAACAGCGGTTTTGGTTCGAGCAGCAGCTTGATGACTTGCAAGCGTGCTTGCGCTCCCTACCATTTTTCCTCAAATTGTCTCCTCCCTTACAGGCTCAGTGCCTAATCGGCAAGAAGGCCTGGTGTCCAGACCGCGCACAGTTGGTAGAATTATTAGGAATGGACAAGGCTGGCTTTGACATTCTCTGAAACCTATGGTCACAGCATTCCCACATCCACCCCATTTCGTTCCTGCGCATGCAGCCAAATGGCCGAGGCACGGGCTTGGAATGCGATCCCGATCGCCTGTACTTGGCCGTTGCCATGTTGATCAGTGCCGGTATTCTAGAAGCAGCCACAGACAAGATCGTCGAGGTCTTCCCGGTGTGGCCGGCGAGCGGAAGGGGTTGGACTCGAAGTTCAGCCCTGGACCTAAACGCAATCGGCGAAGGTAGTCGGCAAAAGGAAACATAGCTCAAGGATAGGATACAGGAATGGCCACTTCCGACATGGAGACGCGATTTCATACTTTCGCCTTAATGGTCGAAGGCGGGGAGGCGATCGATGATCTGCAGCTGGACACCCTCGGTGGCCAACGTGCGGACTACCTGTGGCGATCTCGATCCGTCATTGTTGAACTGAAAGTCCTGCAAGGGGACCCCCAGCACAAGATCAACAGCACATTCGAGACGCTGAGAAAGCGCGAAGACTTCCCAGTAATTCTTGGTCAGGCAGCTGCACACAAGGTGCTTACGCATCTTCCCGACGGGGATGAGCAACTGCGACGTCTCCGTCAAAAGATCATGCGATCCGTGGAGGCCGCATTTCGAGACGCCAAGGGGCAGATCGCAAACACTAAGCGGCTTCTGGAGTTGGATGATGCTCTAGGCATCTTGGTCCTGCTGAACCACGATGTCGAGTCGTTGGATCCAATCAATGTGGGAAAGGAGATCAGTCGCCTCATGCAACAACGGCAAGGCGAGACCTGGGCGGTGGATGCCATTTGGCTGTTGTCCGAGGCTCATCTGATAGGCGGAGCGCAGCCATGCATCATCATTGAAAGCGATAGAGTTGACCGCTTCCCTTGGGCTGAGGCGTTCTTGTCCTCTCTCAACGCCCAGTGGGGAATCTTTAACAACAGCCCCATACTCACCTCGGACGCCAAGCACTTGACGGATCTGCCGATGAGGCGAAAGTCCGAGCAACGCACAGGACCACTGACCAACGAGCAGCGCTGGCGGTCCAACTACCGTACTAATCCTTACCTAAGCGAGTTGGACGACGATGCTCTTCGGCTCTTTGGCGAGAAGGCCATTGCAGATCTTATGCCGTACTTCCTAGTAGGTGGCCCTAGGAAGCCGATGGCCGAATTAGAGCCGCTTTTGGCGCGGTGGACGCACTTCCTTGAAGAAGCCTCCGATCGTGGTTTTAACGCTCGTGGGAT
Organism: Stenotrophomonas sp. MH181796; assembly: GCF_009659995.1. Classification (NCBI taxonomy): domain Bacteria; kingdom Pseudomonadati; phylum Pseudomonadota; class Gammaproteobacteria; order Lysobacterales; family Lysobacteraceae; genus Stenotrophomonas; species Stenotrophomonas sp. MH181796. The sequence continues at coordinate 637,670 of NZ_RAHU01000001.1, read as the reverse complement.
GGGCCTTCCTCGGGAACGGCCTTAACACTGGGCACTATGGACTATCAAGGGATGATCGGAGTGGGGCATGAAGTCGGAGACTTGGATGATCCAACAGGTGTTCCAGGATCGGATGCAGTACAAGGGCTCGAAGGGTTGAGGTGTGTGAAGAAATACCATGGCCAACTTCTGGTAGAGGGATTGGCCAGCGTTCGCCTAGCTCGAGAAGCTAGGCGTGATGCGACCCAAAGCCGCCGTTGCAAGGCTTGGCGTCTCTGTCCGGCTCTGCGCTCGATTGTTAGCCGGACATGGCATAGATAAGGTGCCGAAAGAACAATGAGTTGCGCGGGAATCTCGTTGCGCCGCCGGGAACGTACAACCGGACGGGCATGTCCGTATATTAAATAGCTAGACCTCAGGAGAAATCTGGCAATGACTGTCGGCCCCGTAATCGTCCTTCTTAACCTTGGTGCTGCTCTATTCGCGCTGATAGCTGCTTGCTTGTGGTACAGGTCGGCAACAGTGCAGGTTCCGCACAAAGACGAACCTGATTCTAGTGGACTTTATCCAGCGGCGATCATTGTTGGTGAGAACACCGATTTCATTGGTACTGCCTTTGCCCAATCAACGTGGAGCAAGCGCGCTGCGTTCGCAGCAGCGATAGCCGCTGCTCTTCAAAGCCTAGCGCTGTTGGTGCAAAGTGTCTGGGCCTAACATCTCTTTCGAGGCGGACGGCTACGCCGCAGCTCAACCGCGGCGTTATCCTCCACAATCCAATTGCATGTTGCAGAGGATCGTAGATTGACAAATCTCACCCAAGTCTTCGGCGTCAGCGCCGACCCCGTGTTGTCGTACATCGTCCGCGACAACATTGACGGGCTCTTCACCGCCGTGCTCAAGGAGGACAAGCATGTGGTCGTGTACGGTGCCTCGAAGCAGGGCAAAACAGCATTGGTTTCCCGGTATCTGCCTTACGACCAGAACGTTGTTGTTCGCCTATCACCGAACACGAACGTCGAAGACATTTATTCGAGCATCCTCCGCCAAAGTGGCGTGGAGATTGAGACAGGGACGGTGGAGGAGAAGACCTCAGAGACTTCGGCAACTTTGGGGATCAAGGCGAAGGCGACGATTTGGTTCTTTGGTGAGGGAGAGGCAAACGCATCAGGTGGGCTTAAGGCTGGCGATAGGAGCCAGAAGGCCTCCAAGACAATTCCTTTCAATCTAGCCGTGGCGCAAGACATCGCAGAGCTATTGAAGGCGGTGAAATTCAAGAAGAAGATCGTTTTGGAGAACTTCCATTACCTTGCAGAAGATAAGCAGCGTCAACTATCTTTTGATCTGCGCTCGTTTCAGGAGATGGGCATCATCTTTGTGGTTCTGGGGGTATGGCGGCAGAAGGACAAGCTCCGAATCTATTGCCCTGATCTCACCGACCGGGTCGTTGATCTCGCAGTGGAGCCTTGGACCGAGGGCGAGTTTCGCAAGGTTGCTGCAGAAGGCGCAAAGTGCCTGAACATCGACTTCGCTCCTGAAGTGATTCAGCGTTGCATTGAGAACTCTTTTGGAAGCGTTGGAGTCTTCCAGGAACTGCTGAAGCACACGTGTATGGCGGCCGGTGTATCGGAACGGAAGTTCTTGGCTCAGAAGGTCGCTGATGTTGCGTTTGCTCAAAAGGCGGTACAAGAAAAGGCGGATCAGTACGGCGCTACACACCAACAAGCTCTCGAACTTATTTCGTCGGGCAACGTCACGCATTCAAAGGAGAAGGAGAAAACGCCCCTTCACCTGCCGTACTACCTCGTCTGCGCCATCCTAGAGATGGGGTACGCTGGTCTGGAGCATGGCATCAGCCGCTCCGACATCACGGACAAAATGAAGCAGCATCATCACCGTAAAGATGATGTGCGCGCATCAGACATGAGCAACCTGCTCCACAACCTCTCGACTCTGCAGCACAAAAAAGGCATCAATCCGCCCTTGATCGACTACGACATCGGCAAACGTCAGTTGTACGCGATCGATTCCACCTTCTTTTTCTTCCTGCGGAACTGCGATCTCGGGTTGGTGAAGGACGAGCTTCCATCTCCGATTGACGCCAGTGAGGGATAACAGATCGATCGACGCAGACGGCCAGTAGGTGGGCTTCAGCCCGCCTACTGGCTGACGGTCGTCTTCACGCTCACTGTCCGCTTCTGGCCGAAAGCGGACATCATTCGACTACCTGCTGCATTGATCTTCCGTTAGCCAAAGCATGGGTCTCTCCTTCCCTCAATTGATGATCTCCCCACTCCCCGAAGCAACAAACGCCTTCAACTGCCGAACGAACTTCGCGTCGTAGAGCTCCCACTCCACAATCTCCCCAACCACCCGCAACGGCTGCGCACTCCGATACGACCGCGTCGGGTTCCCGGGAAACTTCTTGTTGGTCACGTTCGGGTCGTCTTCAAACGGCCCGGTCGGCGCCACCACATACACGCGCGGCCGCCCTTCACCCTTGGCCATCTCCGCAGCCAGCCCGGCGCCCTTGGCAATGGTGGTGAAGTAGATGTGGTTCATCACCACGCTGTCGCGATAGTTGGAGCGGTAGCCCGCACTCAGCAACTCGCCCGCCGCCAGATCAGCGCGGGTGCCGTGGTAGAACGGCCCGGCGACCTGGTCGCAGATGTCATGCGAAACGGGTGTCCATTCGGTGTCCTGCGCCATCGGCACTGCCCCTGCGTGTCCTGCCGGATCGACAGGCCGGCGAGTCTAGGGCGCCCGGTGGGCCTTGCTGCAAGGCCCCATCCGGGAAATACTCTGTAGTGGGAGGCGCGGTGCGCCTCCTCTTTCATTCTGCGGCGCCGCGCCCTTCCAGTTCGCGCACGGCGGTTTCCAGCGCATCCAGCTTCTCGCGGGTCTTCAGCAGCACGGCGCGCTGCACTTCAAACTCCTCGCGGGTGACCAGGTCCAGCTTGGCCAGGCCGGCCTGCAGCGCGCTCTTGAAGGTGGCCTGCAGTTCCTCGCGCGATTCGCGCAGGCCCGGCGGCACCAGGTCGCTGAGGCGACGGGCGAGGTCATCGATTTGGTTCAGGTCGATCATGGGGTGCTCCGTGGGGGTGGGCCCGTGCATCCGGCGCGGGCAGGCCGATCGGGCACAAGGATACTGCTGGCACCCATCGCCCGGACAGGCGGCAGCGGCTTCGCACGGGCCGCGTTCAGGCGCTATCCTCCACGCCGGAAGACAGGAGATAGACGATGAAGATGGTCATGGCGGTGATCAAGCCGTTCAAGCTCGACGACGTGCGCGAAGCGCTGGCCGAGCGTGGGGTTACCGGGATCACGGTGACGGAAGTGAAGGGCTTTGGTCGCCAGAAGGGCCATACCGAGCTGTACCGCGGCGCGGAGTATGTGGTCGATTTCCTGCCGAAGGTGAAGCTGGAAGTGGCAGTGACCGATGACCAGGTTGAGGCGGTGGTTGAGGCCATCGTGAAGGCCGCCGGCACCGGGAAGATTGGTGACGGCAAGGTGTTCGTGTACGACCTGGGCAGCGTGGTGCGTATTCGTACCGGTGAGCTGGACGCGGACGCGTTGTAAGCCGGTTTCTGTAGAGTCGAGCCGATGCTCGGCTGCATTTCGTGCGATGCAGGAAGAGCAGTCGAGCATGGCTCGACTCTACATAAGAGCGGTCGAGCAAGCTCGACCCCTACCAAAGCAAAGCACTACCGGCGCTTGGCCCACTTGTAGAACCGCTTCCAACCCTGCCGCACCGCCGCCACCCAACCAGGGTCGGCCACCAGCGCGGCCTGCGCGGCACTCGGCGCCTGGCCGGTCACGCGCTGGCGGATCTTCAGCAGGTTCTTCATGTCGCTGCGGCGCATCTGCCGGCTCAGCGGGCCGCGGCGCAGCCAGCGGGGTACGCGCCAGGCGGAGGTGAAGTCCAGCAGCACCGGCACGCCGCCACTGACCACCACGTTGGTGCCATGCAGGTCGTTGTGGGTGATGCCGGCGGCATGCAGGCGGCTGAGCGCGTGCTGCAGCTGCTCGAACACGTCGTTGCCGACCGCCTGCGCGGTGCTCAGGGTCTGGCCAGGAATGAATTCCATGCCAAGTGCGAGGCCGCCGAGGGTGCCGAGCAGCGCGGGGGCATGCTTCCAGCCGCCGAGGCGTTGCAGCATGCGTGCTTCACGGCGAACCATCAGCCGCGCGATCAGCGAAACGGGAGTGCCGCGGTAGCGGGAATAGTCCTTGATGACCGCCTCGCGCCCGTCCAGGCAGGTGCGGTAGACGTCGGGGGCCAGGAAGCGTTCGCCGCGCTTGAGCAGCAGCGGGGCGGCGGTGTCATCGCCACAGGAGGAGGGGGGAGGTGCAGGGAGATACATGTCGGGGTCTCGGACGACCCGGTGGGTGGCGCAAAGCGTCAAGCGAACCGGTATTACAGGGAGTTACTAAGCTTTCGTTAATTTTAGTACTCGCCAGTTCGCTATTCCACGATTTGTCGGAGAAATGTCGGGGCCGTGGCTGGAACAGTTCGTCACGCTGAATCGGACAATTATGTCTCACTTGTGGGAAGGGGGCTTGCAAATCAAGCAGTTGTGGCTTCATCCCGCCCATTCATTCGCGTTCCGCTGAACGCGACGTACGTCCGGCTTGACCCCGGCGCACGCCCTGCCGACCATAAGCTGTTAACCCGCGACATCGGCGGCCGCCCCCTCCGGCACGTCCCCGTCCCCTGCCGCGTTCCCAACCGGTGCTGGCCGCCAGGCCGTGCATCGCCCCGTTTCCCGTTCCGGCCGCGGCTGGAGGAAAGTGCTTTGATCATCAAAATCGTCATTGCAGCGCTGTTCGTGGCCTGCGTGCTGTACATCCACTTCCGTGGCAAGGTCCGCGCGCGCTGGTCGCGCCAGCTGCTGGACCACTCCAGTTTCATGGCCCCGATCAACGTGGTCATGTACATGTTCTCGAAGGTGCCGACCACGCCGTTCCTGGACCCGGCCAAGGAATTCCCGCAGCTGGAGCCGCTGCGCCAGAACTGGCAGATGATCCGCGATGAGGCGCTGGCGCTGCGCGATGCGCAGAAGATCGCCGCGTCCAGCACGTTCAACGACGCCGGCTTCAATTCGTTCTTCCGCCGTGGCTGGAAGCGCTTCTACCTGAAGTGGTACGGCCCGTCGCACCCGTCGGCGAAGGCGATGTGCCCGAAGACCACCGCGTTGCTGGAGTCGCTGCCGGATGTGCGCGCGGCGATGTTCGCGCAGCTGCCGTCGGGCAGTGAACTGCGCCCGCACCGCGACCCGTTCGCCGGTTCGCTGCGCCTGCACCTGGGCCTGGCCACGCCCAACAACGACGGCTGCTACATCAAAGTGGACGGCATCAAGAAGAGCTGGCGCGACGGCGAGTGGATGATGTTCGATGAGACCTACATCCACCACGCGCACAACGAGACGCCGGATGACCGCGTGATCCTGTTCTGCGACATCGCCCGCCCGCTGCGCTTCGGCCTGCCGGGGCTGTTCAACCGCGCGGTGGCGGCCACGCTGCTGGCCGGTGGTGCCTCGCCGAACCTGCCGGGTGACCCGACCGGTGGCGTCAACAAGGCGTTCGGCAGCGTCTACAAGGTGCGCCTGAAGGCCAAGGCACTGCGCGAGCGCAGCGTGGTGGCCTACCAGCTGATCAAGTGGGGCCTGGTGGTGGCGGTGATCGCGGGTATCTGGGCGCTTTGATCGTTACATGCGGTTGCCGGCCAGCGGCCGGCACTACCGGAACAGGAAAAAACCCGCGCTGTCGCCAGCGCGGGTTTTTCTTTTGCATGGGTGGGTGCCGACCGTTGGCCGGCACGCCTCAACCCCGGTAGGTGCCAACCTTGGTTGGCACGCTTTCCGATCAACCCTTCAGTGCCGCCTGCACGAACGGCGGGGTCACCAGCACGCCGGTGTGCAGCGCGGCGGTGTAGTACAGGGTGTTGAAGGTCTTGGCGGCCGAGTCGGCCTGGCGGAAGTCGAAGCTGCTGTCGCCCTTGCGCGCCATGGTCACGCTCCACCAGCCGGTGGGGTAGCACGGCTGCGGGAACGGCAGGGTCTTGAACGAGCCGAAGCCGGCCTTGCCCATCTCGGTGCGCATTTCGTTGATCAGGTCCAGCTGCATCAGCGGCGACTCGGACTGCTGCACCAGGATGCCGTCGTCCTTCAGGGCCTTGAAGCAGCTCTCGTAGAAGGCCTTGTTGAACAGGCCTTCGCCGGGGCCGACCGGGTCGGTCGAATCGACGATCACCACGTCCACGCTGCCGGCCGGGCAGTTGGCCATGTAGGCCACGCCGTCGTCGAACAGCAGCTCGGCGCGGGCGTCGTCGTTGGAGTCGCACAGTTCCGGGAAGTGCTTGCGCGCCATCACCGTGACCTGCTCGTCGATATCGCACTGGGTCACGCTCTCCACGCCCTTGTGCTTGAGCACTTCGCGCAGGGTGCCGCAGTCGCCGCCACCGATGATCACCACGCGCTTGGGCGCGGCGTGGGTGAACAGCACCGGGTGGCTGATCATCTCGTGGTAGAAGAAGTTGTCCTTGCTGGTCAGCATGATGGCCCCGTCGATGGTCATCAGGTTGCCCCAGTCGGTGGTCTGGAAGATCTCGATCTTCTGGAACGGCGACTGCACCTCGTCCAGCTTGCCGGTGATGCGGTAGCCGATGGCCGAGCCGGTGCGCTCGAAGTGCTCGATGTACCAGTTGTTGCTGTCAGTCATTTGAAAACAGTCCTGTTCGGAGAGGTGAAGCCGGGCTGGCGGGCGGGGCCGCGTGGCACAGATGCCACATCCGGACGGATCGGCCCGTTCAGGTTGAAACCTGTCACGGGCGCGGGCGCGCATGATAACGAACCTGTGGGCATATAGGCGTTATCATGCCCCCCCTTTTATTGCCAACAAGGCCGACTGAAATGACCGATTGGTCCCTCGACCAAGCCCGCAAGACCTACTCGATCCCGCATTGGGCGGACGGTTACTTCGACGTGGATCAGGCCGGGCACATGGTGGTGAGACCGACCGGGGCGGACGGCCCGGTGGTGTCGCTGCCCAAGGTGGTCGACGCGGCCCGTGCGGCCGGCGCCAAGCTGCCGCTGCTGGTGCGCTTCCCGGACATCCTCGGCCAGCGCCTGGGCAAGCTGCAGGCGGCCTTCGGCCAGGCCCAGCAGGACTGGGAGTACAGCGGCGGCTACACCGCCGTGTACCCGATCAAGGTCAACCAGACCCGCGGCGTGGCCGGCACCCTGGCCAGCCACCACGGCGAGGGCTTCGGCCTGGAAGCGGGCAGCAAGCCCGAGCTGATGGCCGTGCTGGCGCTGTCGCGCCCGGGTGGGCTGATCGTCTGCAACGGCTACAAGGACCGCGAGTACATCCGCCTGGCCCTGATCGGCCGCAAGCTGGGCCTGCAGACCTTCATCGTCATCGAGAAGCCGTCCGAGCTGAAGCTGGTGCTGGAAGAGTCCAAGGCGCTGGACGTGAAGCCGGGCCTGGGCGTGCGCATGCGCCTGGCCTCGCTGGGCGCCGGCAAGTGGCAGAACAGCGGCGGCGACAAGGCCAAGTTCGGCCTGTCGCCGCGCCAGCTGCTGGACCTGTGGAAGTCGCTGCGTGACACCGAGTATGCCGACTGCCTGAACCTGCTGCACTTCCACATGGGTTCGCAGATCTCCAACGTGCGCGACATCGCCAACGGCATGCGCGAAGCCACCCGCTACTTCGTGGAGCTGTCGCGCCTGGGCGCGAAGATCACCCACGTCGATGTGGGCGGTGGCCTGGGCGTGGACTATGAAGGCACCCGTTCGCGCAGCTTCTGCTCGATCAACTACGGCCTGCATTCCTATGCCAGCAACATCGTGCAGCCGCTGGCCAATGCCTGCGAAGAGTTCGGCCTGACCCCGCCGCGCATCGTCACCGAGTGCGGCCGCGCGATGACCGCGCACCACGCGGTGCTGATCGCCAACGTGTCGGAAGTGGAGGAGGCGCAGGAAGGCCGCGTGCCGGACCAGCACGACGACGAGCCGGCGGCGATCCGCCACCTGCGCGAGATCCACGACGAGCTGGACGTGCGTCCGGCGGTGGAACTGTTCCAGGAAGCACAGCACTTCCACGCCGAAGGCCTGGCCAGCTATGCGCTGGGCCAGATCGACCTGCCGCAGCGTGCGCGCATCGACGATCTGTTCTACGCCATCGCCCATGGCGTGCGTGCGCGCCTGAGCTACGACGAGAAGAGCCATCGCCCGGTGCTGGACGAACTGAACGAGCGCCTGGTCGACAAGTACTTCGTCAACTTCAGCGTGTTCGAATCGATCCCGGACGTGTGGGCGATCGACCAGGTGTTCCCGATCGTGCCGATCGAGCGCCTGGACGAAACCCCGGACCGTCGCGGCATCATCGCCGACATGACCTGCGACTCGGACGGCATGGTGGAAACCTATGTCGAGAACGAGAGCCTGGACAGCTCGCTGCCGCTGCACAAGATGAAGCCGGGCGAGAGCTACCGCATCGGCTTCTTCATGGTCGGCGCCTACCAGGAAATCCTGGGCGACATCCACAACCTGTTCGGCGATACCGACGCGGTGGAAGTGCTGGCCGATGCCGATGGCTATGCCATCACCCAGCAGCGCCGTGGCGACACCACCGACGTGATGCTGGATTACGTGGGTTACCGCCTGGACGAACTGCGCGCCACCTATGCGCAGCGTGTGGCCGAGGCGCAGCTGTCGCCGGAACGTGCGCAGGAGCTTTCGGAGGCGCTGGAAGCCGGCCTGACCGGTTACACCTACCTGTCCGACGAACCGCTGGTGTGAGGTCAACGGGAACGCCGGGCACGGCCCGGCGCTACCGGTCCCGATGAGCGCGCGCGCGATCTTCCACCTGTTCCTGCATGCCGCCGTGCCAGCCCTGCTGGCATGGCTGTTCTGGCGCAAGCGCTTCGCCTCGGCGTGGTTGCTGATGCTGCTGGGTTGGATCATCGATCTGGATCATCTGCTGGCCGATCCGATCTATGCGCCGAACCGCTGCAGCATCGGGTTCCATCCGCTGCACACTGCACCGGCGATTGCGGTCTATGCAGGGCTGTGCGTGCCGAAGAAAACGCGGTTGTTCGGCATCGGTTTGATCATCCACATCGTGCTGGACGCGATTGACTGCTGGTGGATGCATCACCGTTGATGGGACGCGCCGAGCCGAGCATGGGCTCGGCCCCACAGCAGCCCGTTGCCTCATCGTCCGTTGTAGAGCGAACCCACGCTCGGCTGCGCCTGGGTACGCCTCGGCTCCACTCAGTCAGTCGGCGCCAGCGGCAGTTCCAGCCGCGCGCGCAATCCCGGGTTCTCATTCGACAGGCGCAGTGACCCATCGTGGCTGGCCGCGATCTCCGCAGCGATCGCCAGGCCCAATCCACTGCCTTCCACCCGTTCGTCCAGGCGCACGCCGCGCTGCAGGACACTTTCCAGCTTGGTCTTGTCCAGCCCGGGGCCGTCATCGCGCACTTCGATGTGCAGCCGATCGTTCTGGGCCAGGGCACGCAGGCGGACTTCGCTGCGCGCCCACTTGCCGGCGTTGTCCATCAGGTTGCCGAGCATTTCCTCCAGGTCGGTGCTGGCACCGGCAAAGGCCAGGCCCGGCGCAACGTCCATCTGGAAGCGGATGCGACGGCCGGCATGCACACGGGTCATCAGCCGGCACAGTGCTTCGGCAGCCGGGGCCACCTCGCTGCGCTGGCGATGGTCCACGGCCAGACCGGCGGCCAGATAGCGGTCGATGCTGGCGCGCATGCGTGCGCCCTGTTCGTGCAGGGTGCGGCGCCAATCGCGGCCTTCGCCCTGCGCTTCAGCGGCCAGAACGCTCAGCGGCGTTTTCAGTGCATGTGCCAGGTCTTCGGCGCTGCTGCGCGCGCGCGCGACCATGCGCTGGTGGTGGTCCAGCAACGCATCGAGCTCATCGGCCAGCGGCGCGATTTCCCGGTCCAGCTGGCTGCGGTCGATGCGTTCGGCCTCGCCACGGCGGATGCGTTCCAGCTGCTGGCCCAGCCCACGCAGCGGGCGCAGGCCGAAGTGCACCTGGCTGGCCAGCACCGCCAGCCAGGCCGCAACCAGGATGCCCAGTGCCAACGCACTGCGCTGGCGGAATGCGGCGATGTCGGCATCCAGCGCACTGCGGTCGTTGGCCACCACGGCCACATAGGTCTGCGTGGCGCGGGGCAGGCGCACCTGCTGCACGCGCGCGCGCAGCGATTGCTGCATCGGCCCGCCCAGGTTGCGTTCGACCGGGCCATCGGCGCTGGCGGCCAGGGTCTGGTCCCACAACGAGCGTGACTGCAGCAGCACCTTGCCCTGGCTGTCGGCGATCTGCCAGTACGCACCGGAAAACACCCGCTGGAAGCGCGCGTCGTTCGGTTCCTGGCGCAGGCGCAGCTGCCCTTCCGGATCCACTTCCGCCTGCGCGAGCAGGGTCAGCATGTCCTGCTGCAGTTCGTGGTCGAGGCGGTCATGCGCGCTGCGCTTGAACAGTTCGCCCAGCAGGACGCTGGCCAGTGCCGAGACCAGCACCAGGCCGATGCCGGCCACCAGCAGCAGCCGCCGGCGCAGCGAAGGTTGCCGCGCGCTCATGCCTCTGCCAGCCGCCAACCCTGGCCGCGCACGGTATGGATCAGCTCAATGCCCAGCTTGCGGCGCAACCGCCCGAGCAGCACGTCCAGCGCGTTCGAATCCGGATCGTAGCCGCCTTCGAAGACCTGCTCGCCGAGGCGGTCGCGGCTGATCACGCTGCCGGTGTGGTGGATGAAGTAACTCAACACGCGGAACTCCTGCGGGCTCAGCGGCAACACCTGCCCATCCAGTTCAAAGCGGCCGGCGTTGACGTCCAGCTGCAGCGGACCGCAGTGCAGGCGTGGGCTGGCGTGGCCGTGGCTGCGGCGGATCAGTGCACGCAGGCGCAGCACCAGTTCGTCGGGCTGGAAGGGTTTGGTGAGGTAATCGTCGGCACCGGCGTCAAAGCCGGCCAGCTTGTCATGCCAGCGCCCGCGCGCGGTCAGTATCAGCACCGGGAAGCTGCGGCCATTGCCGCGCCAGCGCTCGATCACGCTCAATCCATCCAGCCCGGGCAGGCCCAGGTCGACGATGGCCGCCTGCAGATCCTCGATCTGGCCGATCTCCTCGGCCTGGCGGCCGTCGGCGACCACCTCGACCACGTAGCCTGCCTGCTCCAGCAACGGCAGCAGGCGCTGTGCCAGCGCGGCATCGTCTTCAGCCAACAGGATGCGCATCAGTCGTCCAGTTCCGTCTTCAGCAGCTTTCCACTCCGCGCATCATAGTCCAGCTCCACCACCACGCCGTCGCCGCGCAGGATCTCCACTTCGTAGACGCCATCGTCCAGCTCCACTTCCAACAGCTGGCCGGGGTAACGACGGAGCGCATCGCGCACCACGCCTTCCAGCGGCACATAGCGGCCTTGCTGCACGGCACGGCGTGCGACCTGCTGCGCCGGATCCTGCACGGGCGCGGCGGTCGGGGTGTTGGCCAGGGCCAGCAGCAGGGGCAGGGTCGAGAGCATGCGGGGTGGGCAAAGGGGGGAACAGGCGCGAGTCTGGCCGTGGCGACTAACAGTGGGCTAACAGCCACGGCTAAGGCGCTGTTAACTGGGGCAGGCATCGTGGCGTTGCCGGGATGGTCCGGCCACGAACAGGAGAACCCCCATGTTGAAGTCGCTCACCCTCGCCACCGTTGCCACCCTGGCCCTTGTGCCGGCCGTACAGGCCGCACCGCTGGGCATGGCCCAGGTTGAACAGACCCTGCGCAAGGCCGGCTACACCCAGATCCACGAGATCGAACGCGATGACGGCCTGTGGGAGGCCGACGTGAGCCGCGCCGACGGCCGTTTCAGCGAGGTCTACGTAGACCCGAAGACCGGCGAGATCTTCGACGAGCACAACGGCCGCACGCTGCTGGGGGCCGATCAGGTGCTGGCACGGGCACAGGCGCATGGCCTGCGCGAGATCCATTCACTGGAACGTGATGGCGCGACGTGGTCGCTGGAAGCGCGCAATGCCCGCAACCAGAAGGTGGACGTGCGCCTGAGCGGTTACGACGGTCGCATCCTGCACAGCGAGCGCGATGGCTGGCTGGATTGATTCGCGTGCCGGTAGGTGCCGGCCGCTGGCCGGCACAGAGCGCAGAGCGTGTCGACCAAGGTCGACACCCACCGGCACATGCAGCGGTAGCGGCCGCCCTTGGTCGGCCCAGGCCCGACGCGGGGCTTACCAGCCAAACGGCGGCGGGTAATCCCAATAGCCCGGGCCGCGGCCGTAGTAGCCGCCGTACGGGCCGAAGAAGCCCGGGCCCTTGCCTTCGCTCACGTGGATGTTGACGTTGACCCCGTGGGTCTTGCCCTCATCGGTGGTGTAGTTCTTGCTGAGGTTGAGCGTGGCGGCGTTGTAGTGGCTGTTGCCGCCGTTCTTGGAGTAGCCGATGCCGGTGGTGAAGCTGCCGGACACCTTGACCTTGTCGTCGGTCACGTCGGCGATCTTGGCGTCGTTGTGTACGCGCGGGCCGCTCTTGTCGCCGTAGTACGTGCCCGGCGGGTCCTGCTGCAGGGCCGGGTCGTTCAGATAGCGCATCGGCGCCTGCGGCAGCGACAGATCCAGGCCGGCCGCCTGCGGCGCGGTGGCGCCTGCAGCAGACTGGGCCAGCACGGTTCCCGGCAGGGCCAGGCACAGCAGCAGGGTCAGGGGGCGGATCATGACGGCGCTCCAGCGGACAGGTGGCCACGCAACACGCGGCGGTACAGGCCGACGCTAGCAGGGACTGCTTGAATGATGCCTGTCGGCGCCGGATTGGGGTAGAGCCAGGCCATGCCTGGCTGCAGGTCACAACCGCCCGAACCCGAACAGCCCCGCCAGCGGATGCCTGCGCCGTTCGATCCGGGCCCGCAGCAGCTGCGCGCCGATCATCGAGTAGGTGATGCCGTTGCCGCCGTAGGCCATGGCGAAGTGCACCCGCGGGCCCCACTGATCGTGCGGGCCGAAGAACGGCAGGCCGTCGGCGGTTTCGGCGAAGGTGCCGGCCCAGGAGAAGGCGGGTATCGGGTCCAGCCGCGGGAACCAGTGCCGCAGCTGCTTCATCAGCTTGCCGGCCTTGGCCTGCACCCGGCGGTCCCGGCGCGCGGGGATGTCGATGGCGTCATCCAGCCCGCCCACCAGCAGGCGGCGGTCGCCGGTGGCACGCAGGTACAGGTAGGGGCGGGCGCTCTCCCACACCATGGTGTGGCGCAGCCGGCCGAGCACGTTCGCATCGATGGGGTCGGTGATGAAGGCATAGCTGCTGCGGTTGCGTGCGACCCGTTGCTGCAGCCATGTCTGGTTGGCATAGCCCATCGCCAGCACCACATGGCGGGCGTGGATGGTGGTGCCGCCCTCGGTGACCGCGCTCACGCCGCGCACGGTGGGTGTCAGCGTGTGCAGCACCGTGCGGTCATGCACATTGCCGCCGCGCCGGCGCACGCGCTGCAGCAACCCATAGGTCAGGCGATAGGGATCGACCCGCGCCGCCTGGCGCGTGAGCAGGGCGCCACCGGCGTCCACGTCGAAGCGCTCCCGCAGTGCCTCCGGGCCCAGCCAGCGGGCATCCAGGCCGATGCTGCGCCGCGTCTCGCCCTCGGCCATCAGGCGCGGCACGTCGCGATGGCGGCTGGCCAGGTACAGGCTGTCCATGCGCTGGAAGTCGACATCCAGCCCGCGTGCCACATCGCCCAGTGCCGGAATCGCCTCCGCACAGGCCCGGTAAGCCAGCGCGGCGGCGTCCTGGCCATAGCGCTCGGTCAGTTCCAGCAGGTGGGTATCGATCTCGTACTGCAACAGGGCGGTGCTGGCAGCGGTGCTGCCCCAGCCGATGTCACGCTGCTCGATCACTGCAACGTCGTGGCCATGCCGGGATAGTTCGTCGGCGATCAGCGCACCGGTGATGCCGCCGCCGACCACCAGTACGTCGCAGCGCAGGTCCTGCTGCAGCGCAGGAAAGGCGTGGATCAGGCCGTTGCGTACCGCCCACCAGGGGTAACCGCTCTTCAGGTCCATGCGTGGCGCCGCTCAGGCAGTGGGCTGGCCGGTATGCGGGGTCTGGATCAGTTCGGACAGATCGAAGCCCTGCAGGCGGGCCGCCGCCAGATAATGGTCCTGCACGGTCGCGTCCAGGCGCGGCTCGCGCGCCAGCAGCCACAGGTACTTGCGATCTGGGCTGCCGACCAGTGCCACGCTGTAGTCCGGAGCGACCTGGATCACCCAGTAATCGCCCTTGGCGAACGGCAACCAGCGCAGGCCCTTGGGCAGGAAGCTCACCTCCAGGCGCGCGCTGTCGTTGTCGACGGCGCAGGCCTCGCCGGTGGCTTCCTCGACCTCGCCGTCCATGCGGCAGCGGTTGGTGACGCCAACGTTGCCGTTGTCGAGCAGGGTGTAGTGCGCCGACACGTCGGTACAGCCTTCCGGTTCATGGCGCATCGGCAGGCGCGCGATCTCGTACCAGGTGCCCAGGTAGCGGGGCAGCTTGAGGTCGGCAACGGTCTTCAGCGGCGGGTGCTCGGTCATCGGTGATCGTGGCAGGGGTGGGCCTCCACGATGCCGATGGCCTTGCCATGGGCGGGTGAAGCCGGGGCGATGGCCGTGTCCAGAACGTTCCGTCGCCCCGGCGGAGCGCCCGTTGTCACCGGCGTGGCGGTATCCTGCTGCCAGCGCCGTGTTTTCCTGATCCAACCGAGGTGGAGGTGCCGATGTACCAGGTGATCCTGTTGAAGAGTGAATCCGCGTTCGCACGCGAACAGTGGCCGCAGGTCGATGACCTGGTCGACTATGAAGGCGTGGCCTACAGCCTGCGTGCCGGCCCGCGCCAGCCGCTGCCGACCGACCACGACTGGCACCCGGTGGCGGTGTATGCGCCCGATGAGATCACCGAGGAAGAGTTCCAGGACTGGTACGCGCTGCAGCAGCCGGCCGTGGAAGAGCTGCGCCTGAAGTACTGATGCGCGACGCTGGCGGGGGCGCCCATCCGGCCTTGACCGGCTCTGCCGTATAGTCGCGCGCAGGCGCGGTGGTCCGCGCGAACCGGTGTGGCTGCGTGTCTTCTTTCCTGCGATCGATCCGTGCACGGGGGCCCTGGTGGGTCCTGCTGCTGTGCACTGCCTTCCTGCTGTCTGCGCCGGTGCTGGCGCAGGATGAGGACCCCACGCCGAAGCAGCAGCTGGCGGATATCGATTCCAGCCTGAAGGATGTGGAGCGCAAGCGTGGCGATGCAGAAGCCACCGAGACGCTGGCGATGCTGTCCGAGAATGCCTCGCAGGCACGGCGTGACGCCGAGGCGCTGGAAAAGGCGCTACAGCCACAGCTGGACCGCCTCGACGAGCAGCTGGCGCAGCTGGGAACGCCGGCAGAAGGCGCCACTGAGCCGCCGGAGCTGGCGGCGCAACGGCGCACCCTCACCAAGCAGCGCGACGGCCTGGCCGCTTCGGTGGTGCAGGCCAAGGCCAGTGCCGTGCGTGCGCAGCAGCTGGCGGCGGACATCGAGCAGCAGCGCACCGCACAACGCACGGAAGAACTGGGCCAGAAGGTCGCCTCGCCGCTGTCGCCTGCGCTGTGGAGCAAGGTGGCCGAGCGCCTGCCGATCGATATCGCGCGCGTTGCGCCGTTGGCCGAGCAGGGGCGCGACGCGCTGGTCGCCGGCATCCGCACGAATGGCTGGGGCACACCGTTGCTGGGCCTGCTGGCCGCGCTGGTGATGATGTTCCCGCTGCGGCTGTGGCTGCGCAGGCTGGGACGTCGCTTTGCCGCGTCCGAGCGTGCGCCCGATGGTCGCCTGCGCCGGTCCGGCCTGGCCATGTGGCTGCTGCTGGTGGGCACGCTGCTGCCGGGTTATGCGGTGGTGGTGCTGATGGCGGCGCTGGATGCCATCGATGCGATCGCGCCGCGCCTGCAGGTGGTGGCCGACGGCCTGGAGACCGCCACCTTCCGTGCGGCCTTCATTGCAGCGCTCAGCGCCTGCCTGCTGGTGCCCAAGCGCCCGTCATGGCGGCTGTTGAACCTGGACGATACCGCCGCGCTGAAGCTGCGCAAGTACGCGTGGGGTGCGGCGGCGCTGGCCTGGCTGAGCACGGTGCTGGTGGCCCTGGACCAGGCCACGCGCACCAGCGACGTCACCACGGTGGCGCTGGATGGCCTGATTGCCCTGACCTACCTGGGCCTGATCATGGCTATGCTGGTGACGCTGGCGCGCCTGCATCGGCGGCAGACCGCCGAGGCCGAGGCCAAGCTGGAAGCGCAGGCCGATGGCCTTGGCGTGAGTACGCCAGTGCGCCGCAGCAGCTGGCTGGTACTGGCCCGGGTAGCGGGCAACATCGCGGTGGTGGCGGCCATCATTGCTACGTTGCTGGGCTACCTGAACTTCGCCAAGTTCGTGAACCAGCAGCTGATCGGCGGCAGCATCGTGGTGCTGGCCGCGACGTTGCTGTTCAAGTTCGTCGATGACCTGAGCACCTGGATGCTCAACGCCGACAGCAAGGTCGGCCAGACCATCCTGCTCAGTACCGGCCTGAGTGTGTCGCGGCTGGAGCAGGCCGGCGTGCTGCTGTCGGCGGCGCTGCGCACGATTGTCGTGCTGCTTGCCCTGCTGGCGCTGGTGGCGCCGTTCGGCAACATCGGCGCGGTGGTCGAGCGCTTCTCTTCGCTGTTCACCTCAGGATTCGATGTCGGTGGAACGAAGCTGGAACCGGTGCGGATCGTGCTGGCGGTGCTGGTGCTGCTGGCCGGTCTGGCGATCACCCAGCTGGTGCAGCGCTGGCTGACCGACACCTACCTGCCCAAGACCGAGCTGGACCTGGGCGCACGCAACTCGGTCAGTACCGTCGCCCGCTACGTGGGCATCATCATCGCGGTGATCTGGGCGCTGTCGGCCATGGGCCTGCAGCTGAGCAAGCTGGCATTGCTGGTCAGCGCGCTGTCGGTGGGTATTGGTTTTGGCCTGCAGGTGATCACCCAGAACTTCGTCTCCGGCCTGATCCTGCTGGCCGAGCGCCCGGTGAAGATCGGCGACTGGGTGAAGCTGGGCGACCAGGAGGGCGACATCCGCCGCATCAGCCTGCGCTCGACCGAGATCCAGGTGGGAGACAAGTCGACGTTGATCGTGCCCAACTCCGAGCTGGTCACCAAGACCGTGCGCAACATGACGATGGGCAACAACCAGGGCCGCATCCAGATCCAGTTCGCGGTGCCACCCAGCACCGATGTCGGCAACCTGCGGCAGGCGCTGCTGGATGCTTATACCGCGCACACCAACGTGCTGAAGCAGCCGGCGCCGACGGTCTACATCGACAGCATTGCCGGTGGCCAGATCACCATCAACAGTTTTGCGTACGTGGCCAGCCCGCGGCAGGTGTATGCCACCCGCAGCGATCTGTACTTCAGCCTGCTGCAGATCCTGGCCGAGCGGAACATCCCGCTGTCGACCCCGACCGACATCCACATCACCCGCGATCCGCAGGAGTAGGGGGTGTTCTGCAGGGCTGCGCCCTGCACCCGCTACGAGCCGGAGCAAAGGCAACAGCAACAGCGTGCATTCCGTGGTTTGGCGGGGTGGGTCCGGTTGCGGGGGACGCTGCAAGTACGTCCATGTAAGCTCGGTCGCCGCATCCATGCGGCTCACGCCCCCGCAACCGGACCCACCCCGCCTTCGACAGATTTCCGTGATCTGCTGGACATGCTCTTGGGGTCAGATCCGTTTTCCGGAGGAAAACGGATCTGACCCCAGATCGATTTCGAAATCTGACAGAAGTGTCGACCAAGGTCGACACCTACCAACAGCCGCAGGAATCTGTCAGAGGTGGGGCGGTGTCGGAGTGCGGGGTGTCAGCCGCATGGGCCCGAGGCATGCCTCGGGCGGGTTGGGCAGGACGCCCAACCCCGGTCTTGCCGTGTGCGCAGGACTGCGCACACGAGCAAGCGGCTGCCAAGCCCCCAGGGATGGGTTCACGGCGTCCCCGCACTCCGACACCGCCCCGCCAAACCACGGAATGCACGCTGTTGCCGTTGATGTTGCCTTTGCTCCGGCCTGTAGCAGGTGCAGGGCGCAGCCCTGCAAAGAAACCCCTATCCTCGTGGTCGGCTGCGCGAGGGCACCAGTGCGAACGTATCCACCGCCAGCTTCTCGGCGTGGTTCAACCACGCGCGGATCTCCAGATCATCCACTTCGTGGTCCAGCCCGAACGACACGTTGATCTTGCCGTTGGCATCGGGCTGCACCCACTGCTGGGCCAGCACCACCTTGCGTTGCGAGGACACCGCCTCGATCCAGAAACCACGATCCGGGCGCGTGCTTGCCACCAGCTGCAGCATGTACTGGCCGGCACGGGTACGGCGGCCCTTCTGGGTGATCATGTGCGCCTGGCGCACGCTCGGGCGCGGGCCCTGGAACGCATCCAGCGGTGCATCCACGGCAATGCCACCGCGCAGGTCATTGTCGCGGTACAGCTTGATGCCGTTGTCACGGTTGACCAGCAGGGCGCACCAGTCACCATCGGCTGAGCCATCCTCGAACGCGGTGCAGCGATCGACATAGGCCAGGGTGTTGTCCGGGTTGGCATCGTCGAACTGGCGCGAGGTGTTCTCCAGGTACACCGACTTCAACCCCCAGTCCTTGTCGTACTCCAGCAGCACCGGCGGCTGCACGTGCTGCAGGCCGACCACCACCTGGTCATCGCCATCGATCTTCAGTTCGCGGGTCGGTTCGCCCAGCCACAGTGAACGCGCGAAGGCCAGGTACTGCGGATAGTCGCGGCCACCATCGCGCTGGGTCGCCACGCTGGCGCTGGGCGTGCGTTGGCTGTCGATCAGCGAACGGCCGAAGCCCATCGTCTTCAGGTTCGGGTCCAGCAGGCTGAGCAGGGTCGCGCCCGAATCCAGGGTGGTACCGGCGTCGGCGCTGAGCTGCTGCGGGGCAATGTCATCGCCCAGGAACAGCAGCAGGTTCTCGCGCTTCTGCCGGGTCAGGATGTGGGTCAGATCGTTGGGCATCGCCAGGTGGTCGGAGGCGATCACGATCAGCGTGTCCTTGCCGTACGGGCTGGCCTGGATGCGCTGCACCAGCTGCGAGATCAGGCGGTCGCTGCACTTGAGCGCGTTGAGCATGTTGATGTTGCCGTACTGACTCTGGTAGCGCTCGCCCTTGCACGACACCGGCAGGTGGCCCGCCGGATGGTGGGTGTCCATGGTCAGCGTGGTCAGCATGAACGGTGAGCCGGCGCGCGAGAGCTGTTCAAAGCGCTGGTAGGCGGTGTCCAGCAGCACGTCGTCGTGCACGCCCCAGGCCGAGTAGTGGATGCGGCCGATCTTCTTCTGCTGCTTGAACCACGCCAGGTCGTGTACTTCGTCGAAACCGTGGCTGGCCAGGAACTGGCCCTTGCCGGCGAACTGGCCGTTGGCGCCACCCAGATAGTGGTTGGTGTAGCCCTGCTGCTTCAGGTAGTCGCCCAGGCACACGGCCTTGGGCAGGAAGCTGCCCATGCGGTCCATGCTGTTCTCGTCGCCTTGGGAGGTGGTCAGCGGCACACCGCACATCGACGAGACCAGGCCGGCGATGGTCCAGCCGCTGCCTTCGGCCGAGGCCAGGCCGCGCACGTCCAGCGACTTCGTGGCCAGACGGTTGAGATTGGGCATCAGGCCCGGGAACACGTTCTCGTCCAGGTAGGTGCGTTCCAGGCTTTCGCCATAGATCCAGACGATGTTGCGCGGGCGCTGCAGCGGCTGCGTCGGCACCTGGTATTCGGGCGCGATGCGGGCGAAGTCGACCGGGCGCAATTGCTGGTACAGGCGTTGGCCGTCGCGGGCCAGCGGGCTGATCATGATCGTGGCCACCCATACTGCAGCGAAGCCGGCGAACCAGGCACCGCCGCGACCGGGCCGGCGCCAGCGCTTCACCCGTGTGGCGAACAGCGGCAGCAGCGAGACCAGCGCCAGCACGATGAAGCCGGCGATATAGCCCTTGAAATCGGAGACACCGGCGCCTTCCATGTCGGCGCCCAGGTGGTACAGCGTTGCAGCGTTGAGCCCATCACCCGACAGCTTGTCGATCAGCCACCATGCGCTGAGCGTCAGCAGCAGCAGCGAGAACGCAGCGGCCTTCCACCACACCCACTTTTCGGACGCGAGGAACAACCAGCACAACAGCAACAACGACAGCAGCAGTATCCAGAGCATAGGCAGCTTCGGCAGTGACGGGGTGGTGGTGATGGACGTCGTACCGACGCGTGTCCATCCGACCGGCGCTGCCACAAGCACATCCACATGACAGGCCGATGACCCGATAGTGCATGCACGAACCTGACTGAAATGTTTGTTGAAATGACGCGTGTGCAATCGCGCTCAGAAGGTAAAACGAGCGTGAAAGGCTTCGTTGGATTGCATTAAAAACCGCATGAATACGGGTGTTTTCGTCGACGCGCTAGCGGTGCCCGCGCTCTTCGCGTGCCCGCGCACGACGGTCGAACAGCAATGCACTGGTCACGATGCCCAGGCCGAGCACCACGCCGATGAACAACAGGATCAGGGCGATGAGCGGGTAGCCGAACAGGTGCCAGCCGGTGTCGATCTTCATCATCATTGCCGCAGCCATGATCAATGCCGCGCTGATGATGCCGGCTGCCACCCGGTTGGCGATCTTCTGCAGGTTTTCCATCAACCGTGATTCTTCCAGCCCGGTCACCTTCATCTGCAGGCGGTTCTCGGCGAGCAGCGCCATGATGTCCGACAGCTTGCGCGGCCCATCGCGCAGCAGCTGCTGCAACTCCATCGCCTCGCTGGCGATGTTGGCTGCCGACAGCGATTTCTTCAGGCGCGCACGCATCACGTGCTGCAGCTGGCGCTCGACGATGCGGCGGGTTTCCAGCTCGGGTGCCAGCAGCCGGCACACGGTTTCCAGGTTGAGCAGGGCCTTGCCCAGCAGGCTCAGTTCCGGCGGCGTGCGCAGGCCGCAGGCGGTGGCGATGCGCACCATGTCCAGCACCACGCGGCCTTCGGAGAAGCTGCCGCTGGCGGCGTAGCGCGCGATCAGCTGGCCGGTCTCGCGCAGGTAGCGTTCTTCGTCGAACGCCTCCAGCCGCGTGCTGATGCTGATCAGGTCGTCGGCCACTTCTTCGCCGCGGCCATCGACGGCAGCGAACAGGATCTTCAGCAGCCGCTCGCGCAGGCGTGGCGGCATGTGCGCGACCATGCCCAGGTCGAAGATCGCCAGCCGGCCATCGGGCATCACCCGCAGATTGCCCGGGTGTGGATCCGCATGGATCTCGCCGTGCACGAAGATCTGGTCCAGGTAGCCGCGGATCAGCGCCGCCGCCAGCGGGTCCATCGACTGCTCGGTGCGGCGCACATCGGGAATCGCATCTACGCGCACGCCGGTGGCCAGTTCCATGGTCAGCACGCGCTGGCTGCTGTAATCCCACAGCGGCTGCGGAATCCACAGCCGCCGGAACGGCTTGAGATGGCGGCCGAAACGGGCCAGGTTTTCGGCCTCGGCGTGGTAGTCCAGCTCCTGCATCAGGGTCTTGGCGAACTCGTTGAGCCAGTCGCGCAGGCGTACGCGGCGACCGACCTGGGTCAGGTGGTCGGCCGCCAGCGCGAAGCTGCGCAACGCCTCCAGGTCCGAACGCAGCTGCGCGGCGACCTCGGGCTTCTGCACCTTCACCGCCACCTGGCGGCCATCGTGCAGCACCGCGCGATGCACCTGCGCGATCGACGCGCATCCCAGTGGCTCGGGATCGAACGCGGCAAACAGCTTGTTCACCGGCGCGCCCAGCTCCTGCTCGACGATGGCATGGATGCGCTCGACCGGGATCTCGGCCACCTTTTCCTGCATGCGCTCCAGCGCGGTGGCGAACTCCACCGGCACCATGTCCGGGCGGGTGGACAGCATCTGGCCCAGCTTGACGAAGGTCGGTCCCAGCGCTTCCAGGTCGCTGACGAACTGTTCCGGGTTGCCATCGGCGGGCACATCGGCCTGGTTGCTGGCGGCGTCCAGGTTCATGCCCGAGAACACGCCCGAATGGCGGTAGCGCATCAGCAGGCGCAGGATCTGGCTGCGCCGGTTCATGCCTTTGACCAGCGGAGGGTTGCCATTGGCGGTGGGCGGATTGCTCAAGCGACACTCCCATGCGACGAATACAGGTAGTGCCGGCCGCTGGCCGGCAATGTCCGGATTCCGCAGTGTCGCCGGGGGCCGGTAGGCACGCGGTGAATCCGACCGCTTCCGCAGCTGCCCCGGTATCGGTCAGAATCCGCTCATTCCCTCTCTTGGACGCCCCATGGCCGGTGCCAGCCTGTTTGCCCTGCTCGACGATATCGCCTCCCTGCTGGACGATGTCTCGGTGCTGACCAAGGTCGCGGCGAAGAAGACCGCGGGCGTGCTGGGCGACGATCTGGCGCTGAACGCGCAGCAGGTGACCGGGGTCAACGCCAACCGCGAACTGCCGGTGGTGTGGGCGGTGGCCAAGGGCTCGCTGGTGAACAAGGTGATCCTGGTGCCGGCGGCCCTGGCGATCAGTGCGCTGGAAGCCTGGCTGCACAGCCGTGGCTGGAACGTGCCGCTGATCGTGCCGCTGATGATGATCGGTGGTGCCTTCCTGTGTTTCGAGGGCGTGGAGAAGCTGGCGCACCGCTTCCTGCATTCGGCTGACGACGATGCCGAGCGCCTGGCCGAGCGTCGCAAGGCGCTGGCCGATGGGCAGGTGGACATGGTCGCGTGGGAGAAGGACAAGGTGAAGGGCGCGATCCGCACCGACTTCATCCTCTCGGCCGAGATCATCGTGCTGACCCTGGGCGTGGTCGCCACCGCACCGTTCACCAACCAGGTGATCACCCTGGCGGTGGTGGCGCTGGCGATGACGATCTTCGTTTACGGACTGGTGGCGGGCATCGTCAAGCTCGACGACGTAGGTCTGTACCTGTCGCGCAAGGGGGGGGCCATCGCTGCCTTCGGTCGCGGCCTGGTCGCCTCCGCGCCGTGGCTGATGAAGTTCCTGTCGGTAGCCGGGACCATCGCCATGTTCCTCGTGGGCGGTGGCATCCTGGTGCACAACGTGCCGGCGCTGCACCACGCGGTGCAGGCGCTGGGCGGGGAAGGGCAGTGGGGCTGGCTGATCAGTGCGGTGGGCAACATGGTGGTCGGCATCATCGCCGGCGCCATCGTGCTGGCCGCGGTGACCGGGTTCCAGAAGCTGCGCGGGAAGTAGGCGCCGGCCCATTGCCTGGTAGAGGCCGACCTTGGTCGGCGCTGTGTTTCCGCGCGTGCCAACCAAGGTTGGCACCTACCAAAGCGCTGTCCTTTGCATTGGTAGAGGCCGACCTTGGTCGGCGCTGTGTTTCCGCGCGTGCCAACCAAGGTTGGCACCTACCGAAGCGCTGTCCTTTGCATTGGTAGAGGCCGACCTTGGTCGGCGCTGTGTTTCCGCGCGTGCCAACCAAGGTTGGCACCTACCGAAGCGCTGTCCTTTGCATTGGTAGAGGCCGACCTTGGTCGGCGCTTTGTTCCGGCGCGTGCCAACCAAGGTTGGCACCTACCGAAGCGCTGTCCTTTGCATTGGTAGAGGCCGACCTTGGTCGGCGCTTTGCTCCGGCGCGTGCCAACCAAGGTTGGCACCTACCGAAGCGCTGTCCTTTGCATTGGTAGAGGCCGACCTTGGTCGGCGCTGTGTTTCCGCGCGTGCCAACCAAGGTTGGCACCTACCGAAGCGCTGTCCTTTGCATTGGTAGAGGCCGACCTTGGTCGGCGCTTTGTTCCGGCGCGTGCCAACCAAGGTTGGCACCTACCGAAGCGCTGTCCTTTGCATTGGTAGAGGCCGACCTTGGTCGGCGCTTTGCTCCGGCGCGTGCCAACCAAGGTTGGCACCTACCGAAGCGCTGTCCTTTGCATTGGTAGAGGCCGACCTTGGTCGGCGCTTTGCTCCGGCGCGTGCCAACCAAGGTTGGCACCTACCGAAGCGCTGTCCTTTGCATTGGTAGAGGTCGACCTTGGTCGGCGCTGTGTTTCCGCGCGTGCCAACCAAGGTTGGCACCTACCGAAGCGCTGTCCTTGGCGTTGGTAGAGGCCGACCTTGGTCGGCGCTTTGTTCCGGCGCGTGCCAACCAAGGTTGGCACCTACCAAAGCGGTTTCCGGTGTACCGGAGAACTACCCCGCCTGTACCCGGTTCTTGCCTTGCCGCTTGGCTGCATACAGCGCGTCATCGGCGCGGCGCAGCAGGGTCTCGGTATCGTCGCCGGGCTGCCATTGCGCCAGCCCGGCACTGAAATGCACCGGCACGCGCTGGTCCTGCACGGTCAGCACGCGGTGTGCCAGTGAACGCTGCAGGCGCTGCACGGTGGCCATGCTGTCGGCGCCCTGGGTCTCCGGCAGCACCAGCACGAACTCGTCGCCACCCAGCCGCGCGATGCCATCGGTGGCGCGCAGCAACAGCTTGCAGACGGTTACCAGGTGCTGCAGCAGTGCATCGCCACCGGCATGGCCATGTGCATCGTTGGTCTGGTGGAAATCATCCAGGTCGATCACCGCCACGCCCAGCGGCGAGTTGTTGCGCGCGGCGCGGGCCAGTTCACGCTGCAGCAGTTCGTCCAGGCCGCGGCGGTTCAGCGCCTGGGTCAGTGGATCGATGTGCGCCAGGTCACCGGCGGCACGTAGTTCCTGCTCCAGCTCGGCGATGCGCTGCTCTGCACGCTCCACTTCCTGGCGCGCGTTGGCCAGGTGATCGCGCGCCTGCGCGGCCTGCTGCTGCACCTTGCCGGTGTCGCGCATCACGTCCTGCAGCAACTGGTTGAGGTCGGCAATGCTGCGTGCCTCGCGCAGCTGCAGCGCATAGCTGCCAATGCGGTCGTGGTATTCGCCGGTGCTGGTGGCCATGCCGTCCATGCGCTCGATGAACTCGCCCATCAAGCCGCGCATCGCCGCCTTCGAATCGTCGATGCCCTGGCGCAGCAGCCCCTGCTTGTAGATCACTTCGCGCAGTTCGGCGCGGGTGCGCTCGACCGCCTCAGCTTCCAACGGCCCGTCCAGCAACTGGCGCACCGCCGCGATCTGGCCCTGCAGCCAGCTGCGGTCATCCAGCAGCTCGCTCACGTTCTCCAGCAGCAGCGCGAACAGCTCCAGCAGCAGCGCCTGCTGCTCCTGCCAGCTCTCGGCACGCACGCCGACCTGGTGGCCGAGTTCGCGCACACCCTGTTCGATCGGCTCCAGTGCGGTACCCGGCTGCCACTGGCGCAGGCGCGTGGCCAGCGCTTGGGCCTGCTCGCGCAGATCCGGGTCGTGCTGCAGCAGGGCCACCACGGCGCCGCCCAGCAGCAGGCGCAGCTGCTCGGACAGGCGCAGGCTTTCCGGCTGCCCGTCCGGTGAATGCTGCTCGATGGTGCGGATGTACTTGTCGATCAGCTGCCGCATCGCGCGCCCGTAGCGCGGCCAATCGGCACTGGCCTGCGCCGACTGCAGGCGATCACCCATGTCACCCAGTTCGCCGGGCAGGGTGGCCATGCCGTTGGCGAACGCGGCCAGTAGCGGCTCCGGCGCGTCGGCACCGGCAAACAGCTGCTGCAGCGCCACCCCGCCGCCGCCCTGCAGCACCACCCGGTCACCCAGGCCATCGTCCACCACCGCGCGCACGCGTGCCGGCGGCCCAAGGGCGGTACCGGGGGCAGGGCGGTGGTCGGGCTGGTCCGTCATCGAGCAAATCCTGGGGCTGGCAGGGACTGGTTCCAGCATATCGGCGCGGCCGCCGACGGCTTGAACGGCTAGGATGGGCGACAGGATGCCGCAGTGGAGGTGGTGATGCGCGTGATGTTGCTGGGGGCGACCGGCCTGGTCGGCGGGCTGACCCTGTCCAGGCTGCTGGACGACCCGCGCTGCAGCGCCGTGATCGCGCCGACCCGCCGCCCGTTGGCTGTGGCCCACGCCAAGCTGGAGAATCCAGTGCTGGCCTTCGATGCGTTGCCTGGCGCGCCCGAGTGGGCACGCGTGGACGCGGTCATCTGTGCGCTCGGCAGCACCATCGCCCAGGCCGGCAGCCGTGAGGCCTTCCATCGCATCGACCACGACTACCCGCTGGCGTTCGCCCGGCTGGCGCAGGCGCAGGGTGCGCAGACCTATGTGCTGAATTCCGCAGCCGGTGCCAACCCGCAGTCGTCGATCTTCTACAGCCGGGTGAAGGGTGAGCTGGAGCGTGACCTGCGCGCGCTGGGCTTCAACTCGT
This sequence comes from Stenotrophomonas sp. MH181796, assembly GCF_009659995.1. Taxonomy (NCBI): domain Bacteria; kingdom Pseudomonadati; phylum Pseudomonadota; class Gammaproteobacteria; order Lysobacterales; family Lysobacteraceae; genus Stenotrophomonas; species Stenotrophomonas sp. MH181796. The sequence continues at coordinate 611,443 of NZ_RAHU01000001.1, read as the reverse complement.
TGACCCTGGTCCGCCCCGGGCTGATCGGGGGCGAGCGCACCGAGGTGCGACGTGGCGAGCGCCTGGCCCTGACGGTGCTCGGCGCGCTGGGGCCGGTGTTGCCACGGGCGTGGCGGATCAACCCGGCCAGCGAGATCGCCAAGGCACTGGTCGAGGCCGCGCTGGCCCCGCAACCGGGGCAGCATGTAGTGGCATCCAGCGCGCTGGTCGGCTGATGTCGCGTGCGCTGCGCCTGACCCAGCTGCTGCAGCTGCTGCGCCGCCATCGACGGCCGGTGGCCGGGCAGGTGCTGGCCGAAGCGCTGGGTATCAGTCTGCGCACGCTGTACCGCGATATCGAGACGCTACGCGAGCAGGGTGCCGACCTGCGCGGTGAGGCTGGCGTCGGCTACCAGCTGGCACCGAGCGATACCCTGCCGCCGATGACCCTGCCGCCCGCCGAGATCGACGCGCTGGTGCTTGGCCTGCGCTGGGTCGCGGCGCGCACCGAGCCGGCGTTGGCTGAGGCCGCACGCGATGCTTTGGCGCGTATCGCGCATGTATTGCCAGCAGCACGTCGGGAAGCCTTGCGTGATAGCGGCCTGCGCGTTGGCCCTTCGCGCGCTGCGGCCAAGGTGCCGGCGGCACGCCTGCAGGCCGTGCGTGAGGCTATGGGTTCGCAGCAGCGCCTGCGGTTCGGTTACCAGGATGCGCAGGGCCAACGTACCGAGCGCATTGTGTGGCCGTTCGCGCTGGGCTACTTCGATGAAGTGCCGATGCTGGCGGCGTGGTGCGAAGGCCGCGAGGACTTCCGCCATTTTCGCCTGGACCGCATCCGCCAGGTGCGCGTGCTGGAGGATCGCTACCTCGTGCCGCGCGCCACCCTGCTGCGGCGCTGGCAGAAGGCACAGGGCATCGCACCGGACTGGTTGGATCGTTCGTAGTGTCGGGTTTGCCCGCCTGCTTCCGTGCTTCGCTTCCGGCTCCTGGGGGAGGGTGGCCTTCGCTCTTTGCTCCTGGTAGGGGGTCGAGCTTGCTCGACCGCCTTTGATCTTCGCGAACAGCAGTCGAGCAAGCTCGACATCTACCAGGGCAAGGGCAACAGCAGTCGAGCACGCTCGACGCTACTGACAGAATCTGTCAGCAGGGCCGTACCACCATGATTGCTCCCAACAACGGAGCTTCCCCATGTTCACGCCCAGCACCCTGCTGCAGTACGTGCGCGACGTCGCCACCAGCGCCACGTTCTACAGCGGCATTCTCGGCAAGCCACCGGTCGAGCAGTCGCCCGGTTTCGCCCTGTTCCTGCTCGGCGATGGCGCCGCACTGGGCCTGTGGCAACGCGACGACGTGCAGCCGCCGGTGTCCGCACAGGCCGGTGCCGCCGAACTGGCGATGGTGGTCGGCAACCCGGAGGCCGTGCAGCAGATGCACGATGCGTGGCGCGCACTCGGTGTGCAGATCCTGCAGGCACCGGTGACCCTGGAATTCGGCCATACTTTCGTCGGCGCCGATCCGGATGGCCACCGCCTGCGTGTCTACAGCCGCGCGGAAGGCATGGTCGCGCGCGATTGATCGCCCGCATTGTGTAGATCCACGCCATGCGTGGATGCGGGCACAAAAAAACGCCGGGCAGCGCCCGGCGTTTTTCCAGTTCATGTGCCAACCAAGGTTGGCACCCACCGATAAGGTGGCCGATCAGCTGGCCAGCGCCAGGTCGTCCATCATCGCGCGCAGGAAACGAGCGGCTTCGCCGCCAGTGGCCGCGCGGTGGTCGAAGGTGACCGACAGCGGGATCACCTTGTGCGCTTCCACGCCGCCCATCACCGGGGTCATCTGGTGGCGGGCACGGCCGGCACCGACGATGGCCACGCACGGCGGCACCACGACCGGGGTCGCGTAGCGGCCGGCGAACATGCCGAAGTTGGACAGCGAGATGGTGTAGCCGCTGAGTTCCGAGGCGGCGATCGAACGCGATTCCACCTGCTCGCGCAGGCGGTTGACGCCTTCACGGATGCCGCGTGCGTCGAGCATGTCGGCGTTGCGCAGGGCCGGCACGAACAGGCCGTCGTCGGTGTCCACGGCGATGCCGATGTCCACCTGCGCGTGCAGGGTGCGGGTCAGCGCTTCACCGTCGAACCAGGCGTTCATCGCCGGCACCTTCTGTGCGGCGACCACGATCGAACGCACCAGGCGCGCGGTGACGTCGTTGCCCGGCAGCCAGGCGTGGATGTCGGCGTCGTCGTTCAGCGTGGTCGGCACGACCTTGCTGTGCGCATCGGCCATCACGCGCGCCATGTTGCGGCGCACGCCCTTCAGCGGTTCCGGCTGGCCCTTGGCGACCACGCCCGGCGGCTGGGTGCGCATCGGCTTGCCGGCGGCAGACAGCGGGGTGCGGGCTTCGCTCTGCACCGGGGCAGACACCTGCGCCGGGGCCGGCGCGGCATAGGCGGCAGCAGCGGCCGGGGCCGGAGCGGCACCGATCTTGGCGCTGCCATCCGCAGCCGCCTGCTTGACGTCGGCCATGGTCACCGCGCCATCGGCGCCGGTGGCGCGCACGCGGGACAGGTCCACGCCCAGCTTGCGCGCGGTGGCACGCACGGCCGGCACGGCCTTGACGCCACCGACGGCCAGCGCCTGCTCGGCGTGCACGGCGTTGGAACTCTGCATGGCGCCGACCACGGTACCGGCGTCATCACGCTCGGCGGCGGCGGGCTTGGCCGCTTCGGCGGCCACCGGCGCGGCAGCGGCCGGCAGCGGCGGCGGGGTCGGTGCCGCGGCCGGTGCAGCATGGCCGTGGCTGTGGCCGGTGTCCTGGCCATCCGCGCGCTGTGGCAGGTTGGGGTCCAGTTCGAAGCTGGCCAGCACCGAGCCGGTCGGGATGATGTCGCCGGCAGCGCCGGACAGCTTCAGCACCTTGCCGGAGAACGGCGACGGCACTTCGACGACGGCCTTGGCGGTCTCCATCGAGACCAGCGGCTCGTCCAGCTTGATCACATCGCCTTCCTTGACGAACCACTCGACGATGGTCGCGTCCGGCAGGCCTTCGCCCAGGTCGGGCAGGTTGAAGTTCTTGGTCTGGCTCATTTGCAGTTCTCTTCCAGCAGTTCCAGTTCGCGGGCCGGCAGCCAACCCGTCGCGCCATTGGCGCGCTCGGACCACCACCACCCGCCGTGTTCGTGATGAAGCTTCACCATCTCGCCGCTTTCCACATCCAGCTCGCGGGCGTCGTAGTCGCACAGCGCTTCGGCGCGACCCTCGTCCAGCAGCTGCAACCAGGCGATGGGCGCCCATCCAGCGCGCCCATCGTTGGTGCGTACCCAGGCAAACGCCGGCCATTCCTCGTCACGGACACCTACTTCGACGATCTGGCCGGTGTGGAACCGGAGCGGGTTGGGATACTGGCTGCGGTAAGCCCCCAGAAGGCGGGCCCGCATGTCAGCCGGCCGCCACCGCGCGCTTGGCCGCAGCCACGATCCGCTCAACGCTCGGCAGATACTTCATTTCCAGGCGGAACAGCGGAATGTGGGTGTCGTAGCCAGTGACGCGCTCGACCGGGGCCAGCAGGTCGTAGATCGATTCCTCGGCCAGGCGCGCGGCGATTTCGGCGCCGAAGCCCGCGGTCTTCGGGGCCTCCTGCACGATCACGCAGCGGCCGGTCTTGGCCACCGATTCGGCGATGGTGGCGAAGTCCAGCGGACGCAGCGTGGCCACGTCGATGACTTCGGCGCTGATGCCTTCGCCGGCCAGCTTGTCGGCCGCTTCCAGCGCTTCCTTCACCTGCGCGCCCCAGGTCACCAGGGTCACGTCGGTGCCATCGCGCAGCACGAAGCAGACGTCCAGCGGCAAGGCTTCGCCGTCGTTGACGACCACTTCCTTGTACTGGCGGTAGATGCGCTTGGGCTCCATGTAGATCACCGGATCCGGCTCGCGGATCGCGGCCAGCAGCAGGCCGTAGGCGCGCTGCGGCGACGACGGCAGCACCACGCGCAGGCCCGGCACGTTGGTGAAGATCGCCTCGTTGGCTTCGCTGTGGTGTTCCGGCGCGCGGATGCCACCGCCCCACGGCACGCGCAGCACCATCGGGCAGTGCAGGCGGCCACGCGTGCGGTAACGCAGGCGTGCGGCGTGGCAGACGATATGGTCGACCATCGGGTACATGAAACCGTCGAACTGGGCCTCGGCCACGGGCTTCATGCCCTGCGCGGCCAGACCGATGGTCAGGCCGGCAATGGTGGTTTCATCCAGCGGGGTGTCGAGGATGCGTTCGGAGCCGAAGCGCTGCTGCAGGCCGGCGGTGGCGCGGAACACGCCGCCGTTGACGCCCACGTCCTCGCCCAGCACCAGCACCGACGGGTCGTGCTCCAGCTCCCAGGCCAGTGCCTGGGTGATGGCTTCGATCAGGGTGATGGGGGTGGTGGTCATGCTCTCTTCTCCGCGCGCGACGGCGGCGCTGTCGGCGGCGTTGGTGTGCGCGCCGGGCGCGCCGTTCTTGATCTCATCCATGGCGCTTCTCCAGGGCGATCGCCTGGGCACGCTGGGCCAGCAGGTCCTGCGGCGGATCGGCGTAGAGGAAATCGAACATCGCCTCGACCGGCTGCACCGGCGTGTTGAGGTACAGGTTCACTTCCTCGTCCACGCGCGCGCCGCACTCGGCGACCCACGCGGTTTCCTCGTCCTCGCTCCACACGCCGGCGTTGATCAGGTACTTGCGCAGGCGCAGCATCGGCTCGCGCTGCCAGGCATCCTTCACTTCGGCGTCGTCGCGGTAGCGGCGTGCGTCATCGGCGGTGGTGTGGTCGGACAGGCGGTAGGTCATCAGTTCCAGCACGGTGCCACCGTTGCCGGCCAGCGCACGTTCGCGCGCCTGCTCCATCGCCGCCAGCACTGCGATCAGATCGTTGCCGTCCACCTGCAGGCAGTGCAGGCCGCCGGCCAGGCCCTTCTGCGCCAGCGTTTCGGCACCGGTCTGGGCCGAACGCGGAACCGAGATGGCCCAGCCGTTGTTGACGATGCACAGGATCAGGGGCAGCTTGTAGGCGCCCGCCGAATTCAGTGCCGCGTAGAAGTCGGTCTTGGAGCTGCCGCCGTCGCCACACACGGCCACCGCGATCTGCGGTTCCTTGTTGAGCTTGAACTTCAGCGCGGCGCCTGCGGCATGCAGGCACTGGGTGGAAATCGGCACGCAGAACGGGAAGTCCTTGGCCGCGTTGCCGCCGTAATCGTTGCCGCGTTCGTCGCCGCCCCAGTACATCAGCACGTCGTGCGGGCGCACGCCACGCATGAACATCGCGCCATACTCGCGGTACGAAGGTGCGAACACGTCGTCCTTCTGCATCGCGGCACCGATGCCCACGTGCGCGGCTTCATGGCCCAGGCAGGCGGCGTAGGTGCCGAGCTTGCCGGTGCGCTGCAGCGCGATGGATTTGCTGTCGAACGTACGTACGAACAGCATCTGCTTGAACAGCGGTACCAGGACCTTGGGGTCGCGCAGCGACGCGGGCAGGTCATCGCGGACGAGCTTGCCGTCCGTGTCCAGGTACTGCAGGTATTCGATCTTGAATTCAGCGGCAACCGTCATTGCGTACTGCACCTTCGACAGAGAAGTTACAAATGATATGAATCGCCATGTTAAGGAACGCGTACGGAATAGCCTTCCTGCGGCGCAACACGGCGACACCCCGTTTTACCCCTGCCGGCGGGTGGGGGGCCAATAACAACAACGTATTCAGTCGTTGCTGCAAAGCATCAGAATATGCCTCTGGCTGACTGCCCGCGCAACGGCCTGATCGGTTCCACGCGCAGGCCCGGCATCGGGCGATGCTCCACGGCCTTCCGCACGCCCGGGTATGGAGGTGGCGGCTGCCAGCACGGCGGCAACGCGCTACCCTTGCCGCCCCCGATCTGGCCGCACCCATGTCCGTCGACAACAACCAACGCGATCTCGAAGCCGGCATCCACACCGATCTGCAGGGGCGCCTGACCTATGGCGGCTACCTGCGGCTGGACCAGCTGCTCAGCGCGCAGCAGCCGCTGTCCAACCCGCCGCACCACGATGAGATGCTTTTCATCATCCAGCACCAGACCTCGGAGCTGTGGCTGAAGCTGCTGGGCCACGAACTGCGTGCCGCGATCGGCTTCCTGCAGCGCGATGAAGTCTGGCAATGCCGCAAGGTGCTGGCGCGCAGCAAGCAGGTGCTGCGCCAGCTCACCGAGCAGTGGTCGGTGCTGGAAACGCTGACTCCGTCCGAGTACATGGGCTTCCGCGACGTGCTGGGCCCGTCGTCGGGCTTCCAGTCGCTGCAGTACCGCTACATCGAGTTCCTGCTGGGCAACAAGAACGCGCAGATGCTGCAGGTGTTCGAGCACGACGCGGCCGGGCAGGCGCAGCTGCGCAGCGTGCTGGAAGCGCCCAGCCTGTACGAGGAATTCCTGAAGTACCTGGCCCGCTTCGGCCATGCCGTCCCGGCAGTCTACGAGGCCCATGACTGGACCCAGCCGCATGTGGCCGACGACGCACTGCAGCCGGTCTTCGAACGCATCTACCAGGACACCGACCGCTACTGGCGCGAGTACTCGCTGTGCGAGGACCTGGTGGATCTGGAGACCGCCTTCCAGCTGTGGCGATTCCGACACATGCGCACGGTGATGCGGGTGATCGGCTTCAAGCGCGGCACCGGCGGCTCGTCCGGGGTGGGCTTCCTGGCCAAGGCGCTGGAGCTGACCTTCTTCCCCGAACTGTTCCAGGTACGCACCAGCCTGCAGGCCGCGCCCCCGGCAGAACTGGGGTGATCCCCATTCAGCTTGGCCCCCGGCGATTGGCTGGATCGTTTCAGATGCAAGTTCAGCGAGCAGGCCGTGACCTGCCTCAAACGGCGTGTATTTGACGTGAACGCCAGAAGTCGGTGATCCTCGCGCGTTGCTCCAACTGCACATCGGACGTGCTCGTCATCCACCGAACCAGGAAATCCGCATGAGCGTAAACGCCACTGCGAACACCCCAGAGCCGGCGCTGCCGGACTTCAAGACCACGCTGGGCCACCCGCGCCCGTTGTGGATGCTGTTCATGACCGAGTTCTGGGAGCGCTTTGCGTTCTACGGCATCCGCTGGGCCTTGGTGCTGTACATCGTCGCCCAGTTCTACAACGGCAACGCTGCCGGTGAAGGCGACGCCAGCCGCATCTACGGTGCCTATCTGGCCCTGGTGTACGCCGCGGCGATCTTCGGTGGCTACGTGGCCGACCGGGTCCTGGGCTACCAGCGCTCGATCCTGACCGGCGCGATCATCATGGCCGCCGGCCTGTTCATGATCTCGCTGCCGCAGGAGCACATCTTCAAGCTCGGCCTGGCCACGATCATCGTCGGCAACGGCCTGTTCAAGCCCAACATCTCGACCATGGTCGGCAAGCTGTACGGCCTGAAGGACGAGCGCCGCGATTCGGGCTTCACCATCTTCTACATGGGCATCAACATCGGCGCGATGATCGCCCCGGTGCTGACCGAGTACCTGGCCCGCAAGGTCTTCGGTACCACCGAAATGCCGTCGTACAAGGTCGTGTTCATTGCCTCGGGCGTGGGCATGCTGATCTCGCTGGTGTGGTTCTACATCGGTCGTGCCGGCCTGAAGGGCATCGGTGCACCGCCGGCCGGCGCTGAAGGCTTCGGCCGCATCATCATGGTGCTGATCGGTGCCGTGGTCGCCATCCCGGTCGCGTACTTCCTGCTGGCCACCGGCGCCACCGCGCTGGCCTGGATCCTGGGCGCGATGTTCACCGCGCTGGCCGTGCTGCTGCTGGTCGAGGGCATCCGCGAGGGCAAGGTACAGCGCGACCGCGTGATCGCCATGCTGATCATCTTCGCCTTCAACGTGATGTTCTGGATGTTCTTCGAGCAGGCCGGCAGCTCGTTCACCTTCCTGGCCGAGAACATCGTCAACCGCCAGTTCGGTGACTGGACCTTCCCGACCGCGTGGTTCCAGTCGGTCAACTCGGTGGCCATCATCACCCTGGCACCGATCATCGCCTGGATCTGGGTGGCCATGGGCCGCGCCAATCCGTCCATCCCGCGCAAGTTCGGCCTGGGCCTGCTGTTCAACGGCGCCGCGTTCGCGCTGTTGATGTTCGCCCTGTCGCAGATGGTGGTGGACGGCAAGATCCCGTTCTGGACCCTGTTCATGGTCTACGTCATCCAGTCCGTGGGTGAGCTGTGCCTGTCGCCGATCGGCCTGTCGATGGTGACCAAGCTGGCCCCGGTGCGCTTGGTCGGCTTCGGCATGGGTGGCTGGTTCCTGTCCACCGGCATCGGCAACAACCTGTCGGGCATCTTCGCCGGTGTGGTCAGTGGTGAAGGCGGCATGACGGTCGAGTCGGCCCTGAAGGGGTATACCTTCGGGTTCTGGGCCCTGATCGGCTCCGGCGTGGTGCTGTTCCTGGTCGCCCCGCTGATCAACAAGCTGATGCACGGCGTCAAATGATGATGAGAGGGTAGAAGGCATGCGCAGCAAGCTCGGTGGTGCAATGGGGGTGGTCTGTGCGGCGCTGATCGGCGCCTGTTCCCAACCGCAACCGCCTGCCGCCGCCGAGCCCACGCAGCCTCTGGATACCCGACCCACCGAGCCACCGGTCGCTGACCCCAGCGAGCCGGTGGCCTCGGGCAACACCCCGGTGGCGGCGGACATCGCCGCCATCGCCGGGCTCGGCGCGCAGTTCGACCCGGCCCGCGATCCCGCCGACGATCTGGCCACCGCCAAGGTGGAAGCCCAGCGCGGCAAGAAGCGCATCCTGCTGGAGGTCGGCAACGCCGCCTGCGATCGCTGCCAGGCGCTGGACGAGCTGGTGGAAGGCAACGGCGATCTGCGCCGCTTCCGCGATGCCCACTACGTGTGGGTGAAGATCAACGCCAGCGACGAACAGCCCAACACCGCCTTCTTCGCCCAGTTCCCGGAAATGGAGCGCGACTACCCGCACCTGCTGGTGCTCAATGCCGATGGCAGCCTGCTGGTGTCGCAGGCGACCGGCGAACTGCGCAAGGGCGACGCCTTCCAGCCGGCACGGGTGACCGCCTTCCTCAAGCAGTGGGCACCTGACAAACCGGAATAGGGTAGTGCCGGCCGCTGGCCGGCCGCTGGCCGGCAGCTTCGGTGGATGCCGACCGCTGACCGCCACCCCCGGTGGGTGCCGACCGTTGGTCGGCACTGAGGAACATCCACGCGTGACGTGGGTCGATTGCGCGCGCCGTCACACTCTCCGAATCGGCATCTCAACTTCACCGTACGTACGCCGTTACCGGCAAGGACCTCAGTCGACATCCCGTCGATACACCCTACCGGAATGCCCATGCACAGCGACCACGCCGAACGACTGCCCGAACCTGCCAGCACTCTGGCCGACGGCGAAGCAGGCGATGGCGTGACCCTGCCGCCGCAGGAGGCACTGCTGGATGACGCGGGTACCGGCGAGGACACCGTTGAACTGGCACCGCCGCGTCACCGCCTGCCGCAGATCGCGCTGCCCGACAACGTGGTGCTGAAGGGCGCGGTGCAGAAGCTGGTCGAGCAGAAGGCGCGGCTCGATGCATTGGCCGCCGAAGGCCAGCTGGCCGGGCTGCTGCCGCCGGAATGGCAGGGCCATGGCGTGCGGGCCATCGAACTGTCCACGTTCATCCAGGGCGTACTGCCGTTCCTGCAGCCGGGCGAACGCGGCGAAACCGCGCCCGCACGCCTGCCGGTGCGCCATGTGCTGGGGGACGACAGCCGCTGGGGCCTGGACGATGTCTCCGAACCGAAGTCGCTGGCCTGGTACCTGGCCAGCGACGAACGCGCTACCGCCGGCAGCAAGGATGTGGCCGAGGCCTATCTGGTGGGTGCACTCGGCCTGGCGTGGATGCAGGAAGGGCGCAGCCGTCCTGGATTCCTGCGCGCGATGGGCCAGGACAGCCTGGCGGCGCGGGTGACCATGCTCGGCTACCCACCAGCCGGGGAGCTGGCGCTGTACAGCGTCACCGCCCACGGCCAGCCACAGATCTGGTGCGTGCATGGCCGCCGCCGCATGCGCCCGCTGGTGGCGCCGTGGCTGAGCGTGCCGCTGCTGACCGCCTATGGCGTGCCGGCGCCGGTCGCGTGGCCGTCCAGTTTCCCGCCGGTGGAGGCGGTGGCCGAACTGCTGGCGACCGCGCGGCAGGGGCGCGCGCTGCCGGAAGTGGACCTGGGCAAGGTCGTGGCGAAGATCGCCGAGGACGCCGCGTCTGACGCCTGGCAGCCGGTCAGCCTGCTGCAGCTCAACACCTGGTCACCGCGCTGGCACTTCTTCCTGGGCACCTTCGTCGGCCTGCCGTCGCTGCTGCTGGTGGCTGCCGCGCTGGCGCTGCCGGGCGCGGTCGAAGCGGCCACGGTTGCCGCCTCGCTCGGCTTCGCCGGGGGGGCCATCGCTGCGCTGGCGGTGCCGTGGATCCATGCGCGGCGCAAGCATCTGAGCTGAAGCATGAGCGCCATCCACGCGCGGCGTGGATCTACAGGGGGCCGGGTGCCGCGGTCTGCAGCTGTTGCCGGGCCCGCTCCATGGCGGTCTGCAGTCTTTGTTTGAGGACCTCACGAGAGGGCAGCGTGGTCAGGTACTCCGCAACATGGATGCCTGAGCGATCCAGCTCCAGCAATTCGATCTGACCCGCCTTCTTCCCCGTGCAGAGGATGATGCCCAACGGCGCCTGCTCGCCGTCCTCACGTTCGTAGCGGTCCAGCCAGCGCAGATAGAGTTCCATCTGCCCTTTATAGGCGGGCTTGAATTCGCCGATCTTCAGCTCGATGGCGATCAGCCTGCGCAGACGCCGGTTGTAGAACAGCAGGTCCAGGTGGAAGTCATCGCCGTCGATCTGGATGCGCTTCTGGCGGGCGACGAAACTGAAGCCGGTGCCAAGTTCGAGCAGGAAACCCTGCATCTCGCGTAGGATCGCGCTTTCAAGGTCCTGCTCGTCCCAGCTGTCCTTGAGGCCAAGAAAATCCAGTACGTAGGGATCACGCAGTACCAGCCCTGGAGACAGCTGCTGGTTGTCGCGCAGTGCCGCCAACTCATCGGCGATGGTCTGCTCGGGTTGACTGGAAAGCGCCGTGCGCTCGTACAGCATCGAATCGATGCGCTGGCGCAGCGTGCGCACACTCCAGCCTTCGGTGGCGGCCATCTGCGCATAGAAGTCACGCTTTAGCGGATCCGCCAGCGGGATCAGTGCGATGAAGTGGGTCCAGCTCAATTGTCGTATCAGCGATACGACAATCTGCTCGTCTGCAAATGCGGTGGAGAACTGCACCATCCGGCGCAGGCTCTTCTCACCGAAGGAGGTACCGAACTCGGTCGTCAGCGCCTTGGCTATCCGGGTGAAGACAAGCTCTCCGTAGCGGGCCCGTCGGCCCCTCAACTGATCAACGTGGATGCGACGCCCGATCCGCCAGTACAACAGAGTCAGTTCGGTGTTGATGGTCCTGTGCATCCTGTTGCGCGCCGCGCAGATCAGCTCCCTGAGATCGGCCAGCAATTCCTGGCCATGCGGCAGCGTTGAACGCGAGTCATCCATGAGGGGGCCCGTCCGATGTGGATCCATGGCCGGGCTGATACCCGTTGAACGTTTACCGTCAGGCCGCACACGTGAGCAGTCCAATAGGAGAATTCACTGAATCAGCCCGTTTCGATACACCAGCCTGGCGGAAACGGGCCGTAACGGGCCAATGCGGAAATGTCGCTGGGCGAGGGCGACACTTCAGGGCGGGATCTGCGGGAGGTGAATGCGTCCGATGGCATCGCTTGCGGTCGGTCCGCAGTCCGCCAAAGAGCGGGTCCCGTCAGATCAAAGGGGGCGGACGACAATCGCCCGGCCACTGTTCCGCTACCGCTCGGGGTCGGAACCCGCAACTTGGGGTCCAAAACGACTTAATCCCCTCCGTCCCCTTTTTCTTTCAGACCCCTTCGCCCATCCGCTCCAGGCCTTCGCCGGCCAAGCGCAGGATCAGCTTTTCCAGCACCTGCTCTTCCTCGTCGCTCAGCACCGACATCAGTTTGCGGGTGATCTCGATCACCATCGGCGCGATGGTCTCGTACACCTCGAAACCGGCTGCAGACAGGGCAAGCACCGAGCGGCGGCGGTCGTCGCCGTGGGTCTCGCGCTTGATGAAGCCGCGCTCCAGCAGGCGGGCCACGGCACGGCTGACCGCCACCTTGTCCATCGCCGTGCGGTCGGAGACCTCGCTGGCCGAGGAGCCCGGGTACAGCGCCAGGATGGTGATCACCCGCCACTCGGGAATCGCCAGACCGTAACGATCGCCGTATAGCTTGGCGATGTTGCCGCTGACCCGGTTGGACAGCACGCTCAGCCGGTACGGCAGGAACTGTTCCAGGTCGAGCAGGACGTGCGAGGCACGCAGGCGGGTCGAGGCGGGATCGGGGCTCATGTTGCGGTGCACCTTGCTGGTGGTTTCAAGTGTAACTATAAGGGTTGGGTCCAGACCCTGCATTCTCGCCGGGTCCCTACCTGCCCGCACCTGGTTTGTACCGATGCGGTACCGATTCGGAGCCACGCCATGAATACCGCAGTCCCGACCGCCTCGCACCCCAACCCCGGCATGCAGGTCACCACCTTCGAGAACCCGATGGGCATCGACGGCTTCGAGTTCGTCGAATTCGCCGCCCCGGCCGGCCGTGGCCAGGAGCTGCACGAGTACTTCCGGAAGATGGGCTTCAGCGCGGTGCTCAAGCACAAGCAGCGTCCGATTACCGTCTATCGCCAGGGCGACGTCAACTTCCTGGTCAATGAAGACCCCGATTCGTTCGCCTCGGACTTCGCCGAAAAGCACGGCCCGTGCGCCTGCGGCTTCGCCATCCGCTTCAAGAAGCCGGGCCAGGAGGTCTACCAGACCGCGCTGGGCAACGGCGCCGAAGCCATCGCCTTCAAGCCGGACAGCAAGGCGGTCAGCGCGCCGGTCATCAAGGGCATCGGCGACTGCATGCTGTACCTGGTCGACCGCTACGGCAGCGCCGGCAGCATCTTCGACGGCGACTACGAGCCGATCGCCGGTGCCGACCTGCACCCGGTGGGCTTCGGCCTGACCTTCATCGACCACCTGACCCACAACCTGTACTTCGGCAACATGCAGCAGTGGTCGGATTACTACGAGCGCCTGTTCAACTTCCGCGAGATCCGCTACTTCGACATCAAGGGCCTGAAGACCGGCCTGGTGTCCAAGGCGATGACCGCGCCGGACGGCATCGTGCGCATCCCGCTGAACGAATCGTCCGACCCGAAGAGCCAGATCAACGAGTACCTGGACGCGTACAAGGGCGAGGGCATCCAGCACATCGCCTGCTTCACCGAGAACATCTACGAGACCGTCGAAGCGATGCGCGCGCAGGGCGTGGATTTCCTCGATACGCCGGAGACCTACTTCGACGTGATCGACCAGCGCGTGCCGAACCACGGTGAAGACGTGGCGCGCCTGGCCAAGAACAAGATCCTGATCGATGCCGATCCGGAAACCCACCAGCGCAAGCTGCTGCAGATCTTCACCCAGAACTGCATCGGCCCGATCTTCTTCGAGATCATCCAGCGCAAGGGCAACGAAGGCTTCGGCGAAGGCAACTTCACCGCGCTGTTCGAAAGCATCGAGCGCGACCAGATCCGCCGCGGCGTGCTGTAAGGTCTGCAGGCAATGTCGGCCTCCCGCCGACATTGCCTGTCCGAATGGTAGTGCCGGCCGCTGGCCGGCAATCTCTGGAGTTTCCATGTCCACCGCCATCACCGCCCGCGGCTACCAGTCCGGTTTCGGCAACGAATTCGCCACTGAGGCCGTCGCCGGCGCGCTGCCGGTCGGGCAGAACTCGCCGCAGAAGGTGGCCCACGGCCTGTACGCCGAACAGCTGACCGGCACCGCCTTCACCGCGCCGCGCGGCAGCAACCGCCGCAGCTGGCTGTACCGGATCCGCCCGGCGGTGACCCATGGCGAATTCACGCCGTTCGCGCAGTCGCAGCTGCAGTGTGATTTCGGCGCTCAGCCTGCTTCGCCGAACCAGCTGCGCTGGAGCCCGCTGCCGCTGCCGGAACTGCCGACCGACTTCGTCGAGGGCCTGTACACGATGGGCGGCAACGGCTCGCCCGATGCGCATGCCGGCGTGGGCATCCACCTCTACGCCGCCAACCGCGACATGGTCGGCCGCTACTTCTACGATGCCGATGGCGAGCTGCTGATCGTGCCGCAGCTGGGCGGCCTGCGCCTGCTGACCGAGCTGGGCGTGATCGAGATCGAGCCGCAGCAGATCGCGGTGATCCCGCGCGGCGTGCGCTTCCGCGTCGAACTGCCCAATGGCCCGAGCCGCGGCTACATCTGCGAAAACTACGGTGCGCTGCTGAAACTGCCGGACCTCGGTCCGATCGGGTCCAACGGCCTGGCCAACCCGCGCGACTTCGAAACCCCGCACGCAGCGTTCGAGGATGTGGATGGCGATTTCGAGCTGATCGCCAAGTTCGAGGGCCGCCTGTGGCGTGCACCGATCGACCATTCGCCGCTGGACGTGGTGGCCTGGCACGGTAACTACGCGCCGTACCGCTACGACCTGCGCCGCTTCAACACCATCGGTTCGATCAGCTACGACCACCCGGACCCGTCGATCTTCCTGGTGCTGCATTCGCCCAGCGACACGCCGGGGACCAGCAACATGGACTTTGCGATCTTCCCGCCGCGCTGGCTGGTGGCGCAGAACACCTTCCGCCCGCCGTGGTTCCACCGCAACATCGCCAGCGAGTTCATGGGCCTGGTGCATGGCGCCTACGACGCCAAAGCCGAAGGCTTCGTGCCGGGTGGCGCGTCGCTGCACAACTGCATGAGTGGCCACGGTCCGGATGCGCCGACCTTCGACAAGGCCTCCAATGCGGACCTGTCCAAGGCGGACGTGATCAAGGACACGATGGCCTTCATGTTCGAGACACGCGCGGTGATCCGCCCGACCGCGCAGGCCTTGGCGGCCGGCCATCGCCAGGGCGATTACCAGCAGTGCTGGAACGGGCTGCGCAACAACTTCCGCTGACCCGGAAAAGGGGACGGAGGGGATTAAGTCGCAAACAGCGCACGTGTGCTTGAAACGACTTAATCCCCTCCGTCCCCTTTTTCTTCAAGCGGCCTCGGCGAATGCGTCGCAATGCTCCAGCGGCAGCGCTTCCAACAGGCGCTGGCGTACGCGCTGGCAATAGCCGTCCGAGGTCAGCGCGGGCAGCATCTGCATCGCCGACTGCAGCCGCTGCAGCACCTCGTCTTCCGCACGCGCCTGCTGCAGGTCGCGGAACAGTGCAGCCGCCTGCGGGTGGCGCTGCATCTCCAGGATGCCCAGCACATAGATGCGCGCGGCCACCAGCGAGCGGCGGCGTTCGACCGGTGTGGCAGTCGCTGCAGCCGGAGCCGGTGCTGCAGCAACAGGTTCGGGTGCGATGACCGCGCTGGGGGAGGGCGTGGCCGTGGCCTGCCCTGTGCTCAGGTAGCCCGCCTGCACCAGCTGGATGACCATCGCCGGCGCCTCCGCACCGAGCAGGCCGGTCAGTTCGGCGATGCTGCGCTGGCCGTCGCACAGGATCAGCAGCCGGCGCTGGCGCATGTCCAGCGGCGCGCGGTGGGCCTGCAGCGCGGTTCGGGCGAGATCGGTCTTGCGCGGTTGCATGGGAGGGACAGCCAAGTCGGTGCACGCCGAGCCTGAACGAAGGCGATGAAACCGCGATGACAATGCAACGCCTGCACGCACCTTGCGCTAGCGTGCAGCCACCTTCGTGCCAGGGAACCGCACCGATGAAGCACCTCCCGATTGCTGGTCTGTTGCTGCTGTCGCTCGCCGCCTGCAACCGCAATGCCGAGGCACCCGCCGCGGCCGACGCTACCACGCCATCCAGCGCAGGCGCCTCCGCCAGCCCGGCAGCCACACCCATTGCAGCCGCGGAACCGGGCCCGGCACGCCTGGATGGCTTCGCCGGCGCGACGCTGGGCACCGGCATCGCCGAGGTCCGCAGCGGCTTCGGCGCGCCACTGCAGGGGCTGGGTGCCGACGCCAGCGGCACGCCGCTGCCGGCCGACGACAGCAACGACGGCTGCTATTTCCTGCATCCGCAGGACGCCGAAGACCCGCGCCTGATGATCGAAGGTCGCAAGCTGGTGCGCTATGACGTGCGCAGCCCCGCGATCACCGCACCGGGTGGCGGCAAGGTCGGCATGACCCTCGGCGAGCTGCAGGTGCTGTACCCCGAGCGCGCCGACGTCGGCCCTGACAAATACGACGAGAAGGCCCAACACCTGCGCGTGCGCCCGGCGCAGGACGGCGCTGCGGTGATCGACTTTGCGCTTGGCGCTGATGGCCGGGTGAGTGCATGGCGGGTCGGGCAGACCCCGCAGGTCGATTATGTGGAAGGCTGTGGCTGATCCTTGATCCACGGCCCAGCCATGCGCGCGGGGCCAGCGTAGAATCGCGCCACGACCGCTGGGGGAGTGCTCGATGATCGCTATTGCCATTGCCTGGTTCCTGCTCGGCCTGCTGTTGCTGGCGCTGGGGGGGGACTCCATCGTCAAGGCCGTGTCCGGCCTGGCCCAGCGCTTCGGGGCCAGCCCGTTCACTGCGGGCCTGCTGTTGCTCGGGGTGACCACCTCGTTGCCGGAACTGGCGGTCAACGCGCGCGCGCTGGCGGTCGGCCAACCCGAGCTGGCGCTGGGCAATGCAGTAGGCAGCAGCATCGTCAACGTGGGCCTGACCCTGGCCATGGCGGCGATCGCCGCCCCGCTGCTGCTGCGCGCGCGCCTGCAGACGGTGCTGTGGTGGACGCTGCTGGCAGCGGGCGTGCTGCTGATCCTGTTCGGGCTGGATGGGCGCCTGGTGCGCTGGGAGGGTGGCGTGCTGGTGGCCGGCTTCATCGTCGTGCAGGTGCTGCTGCTGCGCCGTGGCCGCAGCGAGAGCGCGGACGTGCAGGCGACCATCGCCGAGTCCGCCTTGAGCCGCACCAGCCTGCCATTGAACGTGCTGCGCGTGCTGATCGCGGCGTTGACCCTGTACTGGGGCGCGCGCCTGGTGGTGGGTGCCGCAGCGGACTTCGGTGCGGCGCTGGGCTGGACGCCACTGCTGGTCGGCCTGCTGCCAGTGGCAATCGGCACCGCATTGCCGGAGGTGGCCACCGCCATCGCCGCCGCGCGTCGCGGTCACGGCGACATGGTGCTGGGGCACGTGCTGGGCTCCAGCGTGGTCAACCTGCTGCTGGTGATCGGCGCGATGGCGATGCTGCAGCCGCTGGCGCTGCCGGCCTCGTTCGTACGCCTGGAACTGCCGGCGCTGCTGGCCTTCGCACTGGTGCTGTACCCCATGCTGCGCGGCGATCTGAAGATCAGCCGCGGCGAAGGCGGGATCCTGCTGGTCGCGTTCACGGGCTGGTTCGTGCTGGAACTGCTGCTGGTGGGCGCACCGGCGTTGTAGATCCACGCCATGCGTGGATGCGGTTGGTTCCGTGCCGACCAAGGTCGGCATCCACCACCGATTACCCGGTAGCTGCCAACCTTGGTTGGCACTCGGGGAAACAAGGCGCCGACCAAGGTCGGCCTCTACCGGATTTACCGGTTCTGCGTGGTCTCTTCTTCCCGCACCGGTTCCGGCGGCGGCAGCTGCTCTTCGGCAGCCGGCTCGTTGCCGGGCAGGCTGGGGCGGGTTTCCATCAGCAGCGACAGCGCGGCCTTGGCCATCATGTGTGCGCTGATCGGTGCAGTGATGAACAGGAACACGGTGATCAGCAGCTCGCGCGGCTGCGGGTCCTGGCCGAGGAAGATGTGGTAGCACACCGAACACACCAGTACGCAGCCCACGCCCAGCGTGCTGGCCTTGGTCGGTGCGTGCAGCCGCTTGAAGAAGGTGGACAGCTTCACCAGGCCCAGTGCGCCGACCAGGATGAAGAAGCAGCCGAACAGCAGCAGGATCGACAGGCCGATCTGGATCGCAGTGATCATTCGACGATGTCCCGGCGCAGCACGAACTTGCTCAGCACCACGGTGCTGCCGAAGCCGAGCATGGCGATGACCAGTGCGGCTTCGAAATAGATCGCTGAGTTGAGGTACATGCCGAACAGCATCAGCTCGGCAATGGCAGTCACCGACAGGGTGTCCAGCGCGAGGATGCGGTCGGGCACGGTCGGGCCGCGCAGCAGGCGCCAGGTGGCCAGCAGCATCGCCAGCCCGACCACGTGCATGCACACCACCAGCGTGGTCTGGATGATCTGGAATCCAGTCATGGGAAGATCTCCATCAACGGGGCTTCGTAACGTCGCTTGATCGTGTCGATCAGGTCCTGCGGGTCCTCCAGGTGCAGCACGTGTACCAGCAGGAATCTGCGGTCGTCGCTGAGCGCGGCCGATACCGTGCCCGGGGTCAGGGTGATCATGCTGGTCAGCGCAGCGATGCCGTGGATGTTGGCGATGTCCAGCGGCAGCCAGATGAAGCCCGGGTGGATGTTCTTCTCCGGGCCCAGTACCTGGATCGCCACGCGGATGTTGGACATCAGGATGTCCCACAGGGTCACGCACAGCAGCTTGGGCAGCGGGCGCAGGGTGCCGATGCGGGCGAACTCGCGGTCCAGGCGCGCGGCGAACAGCGGCACCACCACGCCCAGCACCAGCCCCAGCACGAACTGGCCGAGGGTGAAGCTGTCGGACATCAGCAGCCAGAACGCCACCACCATGATGCTGAGCATCGGCGAGGGAATGATGCGGCGGAACAGGGAGCGCTGGGCGGTCATGGCTGGCGGATCTCCGGCGGGGTCGCACGCAGCTGCTGCACATACTCGCTGGGGTGCAGCAGCTGTGCAGCGGTGGCGTCGGTGTAGCGCATCAGCGGTGCAGCGGCCAGGGTCATGCCGATGCCGTAGGCCAGCAGGATGCAGGCCGCGTACAGCTCGACCCGGCGCAGGCGTGCCTTGCGCGGCTTCGGTGCATCGGCCTCGACCGGCGGCACGCGCCAGAACAGGCGGATGCCGCCGCGGGTCAGGCCCATGATCACCAGCAGGCTGCTGACCAGCACCGCGGTCCACACCGGCCCGGTGTACTGCGCCGGCATGCCGGCCAGCAGCGCGGCCTTGGCCAGGAAGCCGGACAGCGGCGGCAGGCCGGCCACCGACACCGCGCCGATCAGGAACAGCACCGCCGGGGTTTCCTTGCCCGGCATCGGCGCGACCACTTCCTTGCGGTCGCTGGCGCCACCGCGACGGCGGCGGATCAGGTCGGCAATCAGGAACAGTGCGGCGGCGACGAAGCTGCTGTGCGGCAGGTAGTACAGGCCGGCGGACAGCACCTGCGGCGTGCCTACCGAGAAGGCGATGAACAGCGTGGCTGCCGAGACGATCACCAGGTACGAGATCAGCACGCGCAGGCGGGTCGCGGCCAGCGCACCGAGGCCGCCAAGCACCAGCGTTGCCACGCCGGCCCACAGCAGCCAGTCGCGGCCGTAGCCGGCCATCGCACCGGCATCGTCGCCGAACCACAGCATCTGGATGCGCAGCACCGAGTACAGGCCGACCTTGGTCATGATCGCGAACAGGGCGGCGACTGCAGCCGGTGCGCGCGAATAGGCTTCCGGCAGCCACAGGTACAGCGGCATCAGGGCGGCCTTGGCGCAGAACACCAGCAGCAACAGGCCCATCGTCGCCTTCACCAGGGTCAGCTGCGCCGGCGGCACTTCGGCGATGCGCTGCGAGAGCTCGGCCATGTTCAGCGAACCCAGCGAGGCGTACAGCAGGCCCAGCGCGATCAGGAACAACGTCGAGGCGGTGACGTTGAACACCACGTAGTGCAGGCCGATGCGCATGCGCAGGCCGCGGCCGCCACTGAGCAGCAGGCCGTAGGAGGCGATCAGCATCACCTCGAAGAACACGAACAGGTTGAAGATGTCGCCGGTCAGGAACGCGCCATTGAGGCCGACCAGCTGGAACTGGAACAGTGCATGGAAGTGCGGTGCGCGACGGTCCCAGCCCGAGCAGGCATGCAGCAGGCAGGGAATGGCCAGCAGCAGGGTGGTCAGCAGCATCCACGCCGACAGCCGGTCAGCCACCAGCGCGATGCCCAGCCGCGACGGCCAGTCGCCCAGCAGGTAGACGTTGATGTCACCGCCCGCGGTCGATGCGAACAGCAGGCCCACCGCCAGCGCCAGCGCCGACAGCGAGGTCCAGGCCACCGTGCGCTGCACCCTGGGGCCATAGCGGCGGTGCTCGACGAACAGCGACAGTGCGGCACCGAGCAGCGGAATCAGGATCGGCAGGATCACCAGATGGTTCATGCGCGATCCTCGCCCTGGCGCGGCGGCGCGTCGTCGCCTGGTCCGGTTTCGTCAGGTTCGTGGGCGTCCACATGGTCGCTGTGGTTGTCGCTGCGGCTGCGCATGGCCAGCACGATGCTCACCGCGGTCATCGCGAAGGCGATCACGATCGCGGTCAGCACCAGCGCCTGCGGCAGCGGGTCGGTGTAGTTGCCGAGGTGGCTGTCCACGCCTTCCTGCAGCACCGGCGCCTTGCCCAGCACCACGCGGCCACCGGCGAAGATCAGCAGGTTGGTCGCATAGGACAGGAAGGTCATGCCGAGGATCACGTCAAAGCTGCGCGCACGCAGCAGCAGGTAGACGCCGATCGCGGTCAGCACGCCGATCGCGGTAGCCAGGGCCAGTTCCATCAGTGCATCTCCCCGGTGCGTGCCGAACGGCGTTGCAGGTCGATCTCACCCTTGCGGGCGGTACGGGTACGCGACGGCCTGATCGTGCCCATCATCGACAGCATCAGCATGGCGCCACCGAACACCACCAGGTACACGCCGATGTCGAAGCCGATGGCGCTGGCCAGTGGCACGTCACCGATCAGCGGCAGGTGCAGGTCGAGGTGGCCGCTGGTCAGGAACGGCACGCCGAACAGCATCGACGCGCTGCCGCTGAGCAGGGCGATCAACAGGCCCGTGCCGATGCAGCGGATGTAGTCGAAGCCGAAGCGCGATTCCACCGACGCGGTGCCCTGGATCACGTACTGGATCAGCAGCGGCACCGCCAGCACCAGGCCGGCGATGAAGCCACCGCCCGGCGCGTTGTGGCCGCGCAGGAACAGGAAGATCGATACGGTCAGGGTCAGCGGGAACATGATCTGCGCCAGGTCGGCCGGCACCGGCAGCTTGATCGGCGGGCCGGGCATGATCTGCTCCGGCGCCATGCGGGTGCGCCGCAGCAGCGCGTGCACCACCAGCGCGGCGATGCCGAACACGGTGATCTCGCCGAAGGTATCGAAGCCACGGAAGTCGACCAGGATCACGTTGACCACGTTCTGGCCGTACGCCTCGGGCAGTGCCCGGCCCAGCAGCTCGCCGGCCATGGTGTTCGGCGGCAGGGTCATCGCGGAGTACGCCAGCGCGCCAAGGCCGGCACCGGCGATGATCGCGATCACCGCATCGCGGCGCTTGCGCCAGCGCGGCCGCTCCGGCCCGGACTGCGCGGGCAGGTAGTTCATGCCCAGCAGCATCAGCACCAGGGTCACCATCTCCACCAGCAGCTGGGTCAGGGCGAGGTCGGGCGCGGACAGGAACACGAAGGTCAGCGCCACCATCAGGCCGACGCCGCCGACCAGCAGCACCGCCAGCAGGCGCTGCTTGTAGACGCGCAGGGTGGCGACCGCACAGGCCATCATCACCAGCCACAGCGCCCAGCCCAGCAGCGGGATCGGCTGCGGCGCGGTCCAGTTCGGCGAGGCCGGATTGGCCACGAATGGCGCGGCGGCGACCACGATCGCCACCAGCACCAGGCCCAGCAGCATGCGCTGCAGGCTGCCGTTGGCGATGCCGTTGGTCAGGCGCATGGCCAGCGCGGAAAGCGCATCCAGCTGCGCATGGAACACGTTGCGGCCGGTGGTGCGGGTTTCCACGCCATGCAGATTGATCAGCCTGCGCAGGCCGAAGTACAGCGCCACGCCACCGACCACGCCGATCGCGCTCATTGCCAGCGGCAGGTTGAAACCGTGCCATACCGCCAGGCTGTACTCGGGCATGGCATTGCCGAGGATCGAGGCCGCGGCGGCATGCAGTACCGGCGCCACGGTCAGTGCCGGGGCGATGCCCACCGCCACGCAGATCACCACCAGCAGTTCCACCGGCACCTTCATCCAGCGCGGCGGCTCATGCGGCACGCGGTCGAGGTCGTGCGGGCCGGGGCCGAAGAAGGTGTCGTGCACGAAGCGCAGGCTGTAGGCCACGCCGAACACACCGGCCAGCAGCGCCGCGATCGACACCGCCGTGCGCATGGCGCCTGGGCCGCCGCCAGCGGTCAGCGCTTCGGCGAACAGCATTTCCTTGGACAGGAAGCCGTTGAGCAGCGGGATGCCGGCCATCGCCAGCGAGGCGATGATCGCCAGCGCGCTGGTGAACGGCATCAGCCTGCGCAGGCCGCCCAGCTTGCGCATGTCACGGGTGCCGGTCTCGTGGTCGATGATGCCGGCGGCCATGAACAGCGAGGCCTTGAAGGTGGCGTGGTTGAGGATGTGGAACACGCCGGCCACCACCGCCATCGGCGTGGACAGGCCGAACAGCAGGGTGATCAGGCCCAGGTGGGAAATGGTCGAGTACGCCAGCAGGCCTTTCAGGTCGTGCTGGAAGATCGCATTCCAGGCACCGATCAGCAGGGTCAGCGCGCCGATGCCACTGACCGTGTAGAAGAACAGGTCGCTGCCGGCCAGCGCCGGGTGCAGGCGTGCCAGCAGGAACACGCCGGCCTTCACCATGGTGGCCGAATGCAGGTAGGCCGAGACCGGCGTGGGCGCCGCCATCGCGTGCGGCAGCCAGAAGTGGAACGGGAACTGCGCGCTCTTGGTGAAGATGCCGGCCAGCACCAGGAACAGGGCGTAGGGGTACAGCGCGCTGGCGCGGATCTGCTCGCCGGCGGCCAGCACCACGTCCAGGTCGAAGCTGCCGACGATGCGGCCGATCAGCAGCACGCCACCGAGCAGGGCCAGGCCACCGCCGCCGGTGATCACCAGCGCCATGCGTGCGCCCTCGCGGGCGTCCTGGCGGTGCGACCAGAAGCCGATCAGCAGGAACGAGCTGATGCTGGTCATTTCCCAGAAGATCATCAGCAACAGCAGGTTGCCCGACAGCACCATGCCCAGCATGGCGCCCATGAACAGCAGCAGGTAGCAGTAGAAGCGGTGGGCGTTGTCCTGCTGGCTCAGGTAGTAGCGCGCATACAGCACCACCAGCGCGCCGATGCCGAGCACCAGCCCGGCGAACATCCAGGCCAGCCCGTCCAGGCGCAGGGTGAAGTCCAGGCCGATCTGCGGCAGCCAAGGGACCATCGTCCGCACCACCTGGCCGTCGAGCACCGACGGGGTCAGCCAGCCGAGGATGGCCAGCCCGCCCAACGGCGCCAGCGCCGCCAGCCAGGCAGCAGTCGAGCGCGAACTACGGGGGAAGGCCGCAACAGCCGCTGCCATCAGGAACGGCAGGGCCAGCAGCAGGGGCAGGCTGGGGAGCATGCAGGGAATCCATGATTCACGAGCAGGTCAGGGAGGATAACAGGCTGCGAAATGTCGCCGAAACCCATCGAACAGCGATCAATTGCATGTAACGTCCGCTGATTCATTTTTTCTGCAGCGCAGCATCACGTTGCTGCGGTCCCTCCCCGGTTGCCCTCGGGGGACACCCTACGCCCACGCAGGGAGACCGCAGGCCCTGTCGCACAGGGGCTGCCGTCGACGGGCGGGCGATGGGGAACGGATCACCGGTGCAGGCTGGCAGGGCCGTCGTGGAGTGCGGGTGACGGAATCTGCCCGTTCAGGAAACGAGGGGCGCGGTCGGCCACGGGCAGGTCAGTAGCGCCAGTCGAGCTTGCGGTAGAACTTGGCCATCACCCAGGCCGGGCCGATCAGCAGGTAGGTCAGGTCGGTCAGGAAGCTGGGCTTGCGGCCCTCGAACTTGTGACCGATGAACTGCGCGATCCAGGCCACCACGAACACGCCCACCGCCAGCCAGAACAGATTGTGCAGGCCGATCTCGGCCTCCAGCAGGCGGCACAGGCAGCCGAACACGAAGAACTGGATGAGCATGCCGATGCCCAGCGGGCGCGACAGCTTGTTGTAGAAGCACCAGGCGCTGAACATCGCGAACGCCGACCAGATGCCGTACTGGAGCCAGGTGATCAGTGGCGGCAGGCACCACAGCAGGGCCACCACCGACCACAGGATTGCCGGTACCGCCACCACGTGGATGCGCTGGTTGATCACATTGCGGTGGTCGTCGGAGTAGCTGGCGAAATAGCGGTCGATCGGCCGCGCAAGCTCGGTGGATGTCTGCATGCTGCGTTGCTTCCTCGGACAACGGTAGTGCCGGCCGCTGGCCGGCAATCCAGAGCATAGCCGAGTTCGCGAGGTTGCCGGCCAGCGGCCGGCACTACCCCCAGGCAACCGTCAGTAGAGCCAGGCCATGCCTGGCTGCAGGTTCGCGAGGTTGCCGGCCAGCGGCCGGCAGTACCGCATTCAGAACGCCCCCAGCCAGACCGGCCGGGGGCGCAGGGGATCAGTCGACGCTGATCCCGGCCAGGCGCTGCAGCGCCTCGGCGTACTTGGCGCGGGTGCGCTCGATGATCTCGGCCGGGATGGTCGGGCCCGGGGCGGTCTTGCCCCAGTCCAGCGTCTCCAGGTAATCGCGCACGAACTGCTTGTCGTAGCTCGGCGGGCTGGTGCCCACCTCGTACTCATCGGCCGGCCAGTAACGCGAGGAATCCGGCGTCAGCATCTCGTCCATGATGTACAGGCGGCCATCGGCATCGGTACCGAACTCGAACTTGGTATCGGCCAGGATGATGCCGCGCTCGCGGGCGTAATCGGCGGCGAACTTGTAGATGCGCAGGGTGGCGTCGCGCACGCGCTCGGCCATCTCGGCACCGACCTGCTTCACCATCGCATCGAAATCGATGTTCTCGTCATGGTCGCCCACGGCGGCCTTGGTCGAGGGGGTGAAGATCGGCTCGGGCAGCTGCTCGGCCTGGCGCAGGCCGTCCGGCAGGTCGATGCCGCTGACCTTGCCGGTGCGCTGGTAGTCCTTCCAGCCGCTGCCGATCAGGTAACCGCGGGCGATCGCTTCCACCGGCACCGGCTTCAGCTTGCGGGTGACTACCGCGCGCTTGGCGTACAGGGCCGGGTCCACGCCTTCGGGCAGCACGCTGGCCACGTCGATGCCGGTCAGGTGGTTGGGCATCAGGTGCGCGGTCTTGGCGAACCAGAAGTTGGAGACCTGGCAGAGCATCTCGCCCTTGCCCGGGATCGGGTCGGGCAGGACCACGTCGAACGCCGACAGGCGATCGGTGGCCACCATCAGCAGGTATTCGCCCGGCGGGGTTCCGGCTGGCAGCCGCTCGCGCGGGATATCGAACACATCACGCACCTTGCCGCGATGGCGCAAGGGCAGGCCGGGGAGATCGGATTGCAACAGCGTGGTTGGCACGGGCACTCCTGGGGCGTTGTCGATACGGCTGCTGCCCAACGGACCCGGCGGGCCCGCTGACCAGCGGGCGGCCTAGTGTAAAGCGGTCCGGGCCCGCTGTGACGTAAAATGAGCGTCCATTTCGTCGGTCGACCCCGGAGCGCCATGCGCTGGTACGGAAAACTGCTCGGATTCATCGCCGGCGCCCTGCTGTTCCGGCCCAATCCGCTGTTCGGCGCGGTGGTCGGCCTGTTGATCGGCCACGCCTTCGACTCGGACTGGTTCCGCCTGAACAAGGAGAACCCGTACCGGGAGCTGGGGCTGACCTCCGAGGCCACCGATGCCGAGGTCGAGCGCGCCTACCGCAGGCTGATCTCGCAGTACCACCCCGACAAGCTCGGCGGCGCCGCCCCCGAGCTGCAGCAGCAGGCCGAGCAGAAGTCGCGGCGGATCAATGCCGCCTACGACCGCATCAAGACCCTGCGCAAGCGCTGACCCACTTTCCCCTCATTGCAAGGCCCGGCCATGTCCAACTGCCTCATCGCCCCCTCCATCCTGTCCGCCAACTTCGCCCGCCTCGGCGAGGAAGTCGACAACGTCCTCGCCGCCGGCGCGGACTGGGTCCACTTCGATGTGATGGACAACCACTACGTGCCGAACCTGACCATCGGCCCGATGGTCTGCCAGGCCCTGCGCAAGCACGGCGTGACCGCGCCGATCGACGTGCACCTGATGGTCGAGCCGGTGGACCGCATCATCCCGGACTTCGCCGAAGCCGGTGCCACCTACATCAGCTTCCACCCGGAAGCGAGCCGCCACGTGCACCGCACCATCCAGCTGATCCGCTCGCTGGGCTGCAAGCCGGGCATCGTGCTCAATCCGGCCACGCCGGTGGACATCCTCGACTGGGTGCTGGATGACCTGGACCTGGTGCTGCTGATGTCGGTCAACCCGGGCTTCGGTGGCCAGGCCTTCATTCCCTCGGCGCTGGACAAGCTGCGCGTGGTGCGCAAGATGATCGACGCCAGCGGCAAGGACATCCGCCTGGAGATCGACGGCGGCGTGAAGGCCGACAACATCGGCGAGATCGCCGCCGCCGGCGCCGATACCTTCGTTGCCGGTTCGGCCATCTTCAACGCCAAGACCAGCTACCAGGACGTGATCGCGCAGATGCGCGCGAATGTCGCTGCGGCACGCTGACAAAAAAGGGACGGAGGGGATTAAGCTCGCCTGATTCCCTCCATCCCTTTTTCGCCCATGGCTCTGTTGAACATCCGTCCGGCCACTGTGGCTGATGCCGGCCTGATCCTGCATTTCATCCGCGAACTGGCCATCTACGAGAAGGCCGAGCATTCGGTGCAGACCGATGAGATCGGCATCGCCGAGAGCCTGTTCGGTGCCGATGCCACGGCGCGCGCGCTGATCTGCGAAGCCGACGGCGAGCCCATTGGTTACGCCGTGTATTTCTACAACTACTCGACTTGGCTGGGCCGCAAGGGCATCTACCTGGAAGACCTGTATGTCAGCCAGGAAAAGCGCGGCGGCGGTGCCGGCAAGGCGCTGCTGAAGTACATCGCACGCCAGGCCGTGGCCGAAGGCTGCGGCCGTTTCGAATGGTCGGTGCTGGACTGGAACACCCCGGCCATCGAGTTCTACACCGCCGCTGGTGCCACGCCGCAGGACGAGTGGACGGTGTACCGGCTGCAGGGCCAGGCGTTGCACGAGTTCGCCAACGGCTGAGGCGAAGTGCATCCACGCATGGCGTGGATCTACCAACCTGGTGTGTGTGAACCGCAACCCGGTGGGTGCGAACCTTGGTTCGCACGCCCTGCGAGCTCCGAAAAAAAAGCCACGCCAATCACTGGCGTGGCCTCGCTGCATGCGTGGGAGGCTGATCCTGCCTCCATCCGTCGTCCCTGCTATGGCCTTCCATTCTCCGGCAGCTGAATGACACCTGCGTGACATTCACTGCGGACAAACGGCGCATTGCTAGCCTGTGCCACCCCCGTCCTGGAAGCACCGCATGAGCACCCCGCGCTGGCGCCTGATCCTCAACGGAAAATCCGCAGGCAATGACGCGCTGCGCGACGCGGTCGGTCATTGGCGTGGGCAAGGCGTGCAGCTGGACGTGCGGGTGACCTGGGAGGACGGTGACGCCGAGCGCTACGTGGCCGAGGCCATCGATCATGGCGTGGACGTGATCGTCGCTGCCGGTGGTGATGGCACGCTCAGTGCCGTGGCCGAGACGCTGGCGCACCGTGAGGAAGCGGCAGATGCGTTGCCCTCGCTGGCGCTGATTCCGATGGGGACCGCCAACGATTTCGCCACCTCGGCGGGCATTCCGACCGCGCCGAAGGCGGCCTTGGCCTTGATCGGACAGACCACGCCGCACGCCATCGATCTGCTGCGCGTGGACGCCGATGGCACGCCCTGGTGGTGCGCCAATCTCGCCAGCGGGGGCTTCGGCACGCAGGTGACGGTGGAGACCGATGCCGGCTTGAAGAAGATGCTGGGCGGGCTGGCGTATGTGATCACCGGCATCGCCAAGCTGGGGCGGATCGAGCCGATCCATGCGCGCCTGTCAGGTCCGGATTTCGCATGGGAGGGCGACTTCATCGCGCTCGGCATCGGCAATGGCCGCCAGGCCGGTGGTGGCCAGCAGTTGTGCCCGCAGGCACTGATCGATGATGGGCAGCTGGACGTGACGGTGCTTCCGGAGCTGGAGGGTGAAGTCACCGCCACGCTCGGCCAGATGCTGAAGTCGGGCACCCAGGCCGCACTGGAACAGCTGGCAACGCGCGCGCGCCTGCCGTGGCTGCAGGTGGAATCCGAGCGCCCGTTGACGCTCAACCTGGACGGCGAACCGGTACAGGCCCGCCAGTTCCGCATCGCGTGCGTGCCGGGCAGGGTACGGATGCATCTGCCGGCCGGCTGTCCGCTGCTGGGTGGGGGCTCCGCTGCGAACGCCCCGGCGTAGTGCCGTTCTCTGCGGCCGGGCCCGGGCGTCCCGTGGTTCAGTTTCACAGGGTTCCCCTCCCGTCCAAGCTGCGATACAGTCAAGGGGTGTCCAGCCTGACGACCCCGCATACCCTTTCTTCCGCACGCCGTTGGTGGCGATGGTGGCCCGTTGCCGTCGTCCGCCCCCATAACGCTGTGTCCCGGAAGGAAAGTCGTCTTGAACTCGCACGCTCAGTTTCAGCTGCAGGCCGCTGAAGGCCACACCCATATTCCCGTCGTCCGTGAAGTGCTGTCCGACCTGGACACGCCGCTTTCGGTCTATCTGAAGCTCGCCGACGGCCCCAATACCTACCTGTTTGAATCCGTCGAAGGCGGCGAGCGCTTTGGTCGTTACTCGATCATCGGCCTGCCGGCGCGCCGCGTGTACGCCTTCCATGGCCACACGCTGACCGTGCGCGAGGACGGCCAGGTGGTGGACACCCGCGAGGTGGCCGACCCGTTCGCCGAAGTCGAGGCGCTGCGCAGCGCCCACTCGGTGCCGAAGCTGGAAGGCCTGCCGGGCTTCACCGGCGGCCTGGTCGGCTGGTTCGGTTTCGAGTGCATCGGCTACATCGAACCGCGCCTGGCACCGCCGGCCGGCCGCGATGAACTGGGCACGCCGGACATCCTGCTGCTGGACTCCAACGAGCTGGCGGTGTTCGACAACCTCAAGGGCCGGCTGTACCTGATCGTGCATGCCGATCCGCGTGTCGACGGTGCCTTCGAGCAGGCCCAGGCACGCCTGGATGCATTGACCGCCAAGCTGCGCGCACCGGGGGCCGGCTATCCCGCACCGCTCAACAGCGACGTGCTGGACGAGTCCGATTTCGTCTCCGGCTTCACCCGCGAAGGCTTCGTCGATGCGGTCCAGCGCAGCAAGGAATACATCCGTGCCGGCGACATCTTCCAGGTGGTGCTGAGCCAGCGCCTGAGCGTGCCGTTCAAGGCGCGCCCGGTGGATGTGTACCGCGCGCTGCGCGCATTGAATCCCTCGCCGTACATGTATTTCCTCGATGTCGGCGACCTGCAGGTGGTCGGTTCCTCGCCGGAAATCCTGGTGCGCCTGCAGGATGGCGAAGTCACCGTGCGTCCAATCGCCGGCACGCGTCCGCGCGGTGCGACCGTCGAGCAGGACCTGGCGCTGGAAGCCGAGCTGCTGGCCGATCCGAAGGAACGTGCCGAGCACCTGATGCTGATCGACCTCGGCCGCAACGATGCGGGTCGCGTATCGAAGGCCGGCACCGTGGAAGTGGGCGAGCAGTTCGTGATCGAGCGCTACAGCCACGTCATGCATATCGTCAGCGAAGTGACCGGGCAGCTGCAGCCGGGCCTGAGCTACGCCGACGTGCTGCGCGCCACCTTCCCGGCCGGCACCGTCAGCGGTGCGCCGAAGATCCGTGCGCTGGAAGTGATCCGCGAGCTGGAACCGATCAAGCGCAATGTCTACGCCGGCAGCATCGGCTACATCGGCTGGCACGGCGACGCCGATACCGCGATCGCGATCCGCACCGCGGTGATCAAGGATGGCCGCCTGTACGTGCAGGCCGGCGCCGGCATCGTCTACGACTCGGACCCGGACAAGGAATGGGACGAGACGATGAACAAGGGCCGCGCGCTGTTCCGCGCCGTCGCCCAGGCCGCCAAGGGCCTGTAAGCCTGCCTCGCCACGGCCGCTGCGCCGTGGTCGTTCCGCCGTTCCCGTTCAAGACAAGGAGTACTGCATGAAGCTGCTGAGCGCATTGCTGTGGTCGTCACTGCTGGCCACGATGGCCCCGTCTGCGTGGGCGCAGGCCAATACCATTCCCTCGCAGCCACACCTGCTGGTGAAGGGCGAGGCGCGCCGCGTGGTGATGCCGGACCGGTTCGGCCTGCAGTTGAACATCGAAGAGACCGACATGGATGCCGACGCCGCGCGCCGCCGCGTGCAGGACAACGTCGCGCGCGTGCTGGCGCTGTTCAAGCAGAACAAGGCGGTGGAAGGCAGCGTGCGTGCGGACAACCTGCGGATCGGTCCAGCCCATCGCTACGACAATGGCAAGCAGGTCTTCATCGGTACCCGCGTG
This sequence comes from Stenotrophomonas sp. MH181796, assembly GCF_009659995.1. Lineage (NCBI taxonomy): Bacteria > Pseudomonadati > Pseudomonadota > Gammaproteobacteria > Lysobacterales > Lysobacteraceae > Stenotrophomonas > Stenotrophomonas sp. MH181796. Next base: position 580,929 of record NZ_RAHU01000001.1, on the reverse strand, counting down.
GCGCGCCAGCTGCGTGCGAGCTTCGCCAGTGTGCAGGCCATGCAGGCAACGCTGGCTGCACTGAAGGCCAACGAGAACCTGCAGGTCAGCAGCGTGGCCCCGACCTACTCGGGCGAAGTGGCGCTGCGCCGCGAACTCAAGGGCGAGGCCGCGGCCAGGACCCGCGAGTCCGCACAGGGCCTGGCCAAGGCCTACGGCACCCAGCTGCGAGGCCTGTACAGCATCTCCGACGTGGCCCCGGACTTCGCCTATGGCATCCAGGCCGGCCGATGGCCACAGCCGGTCGAGGGTGAGGTGAGCGGCGTGCCTGAGCCACGCCTTACCGATATCACCCTGACCGGCAGCGCTGCAGCGCCCGCACCCATGGCACCGGAGTCGATCGAGGCCGGTCCCATCACCTACACCGAAAACGTGTACGCCATTTTCCTGATAAGCGACGGAACCTGACCATGTTGTGGATGATCGACAACTACGACAGCTTCACCTACAACCTCGTGCAGTACCTGCAGACGCTGGGCGCCGAGGTGAAGGTGGTGCGCAACGATGCGATGAGCGTGGACGAGATCGCCGCGCAGAAGCCCGAGCGCATCGTCATCTCGCCCGGCCCGTGCACGCCCAACGAAGCGGGCGTGTCGCTGGAGCTGATCCAGCGCCTGGGCCCGACCACGCCCATCCTCGGCGTCTGCCTGGGCCACCAGGGCATCGGCCAGGTCTACGGCGGCACGGTCATCCGTGCCGGCAACATCATGCACGGCAAGACCTCGCCGATCCGCCATGAAGGCAAGGGCGTGTTCGCTGGCCTGCCGGACCGCTACCAGGCCACCCGCTACCACTCGCTGGTGGTGGACAAGAACAGCCTGCCGGACTGCCTGGAAGTGACCGCCTGGACCGAGAACGACGACGGCTCGATCGAAGAGATCATGGGCCTGCGCCACCGCCAGTTCCCGGTGGAAGGCGTGCAGTTCCATCCCGAATCCATCCTCACCGAACACGGCCACGCCCTGCTGCGCAATTTCCTGCAGCGTCCGGCGGCCTGATCCAAGGAGCATTCCCATGAGCTTCTCCCCCCAGGAAGCCCTGCAACGCACCATCGAGCACCGCGAAATCTTCTTCGACGAAATGGTCGACCTGATGCGGCAGATCATGCGCGGCGACGTCTCGCCGATGATGACCGCCGCGATCCTCACCGGCCTGCGCGTGAAGAAGGAAACCATCGACGAGATCGCCGCGGCGGCCACGGTCATGCGTGAATTCGCGCTGGCGGTGCCGGTGGCCGACAGCACCCACCTGGTCGACATCGTCGGCACCGGTGGCGATGGCTCGCACACCTTCAACATCTCTACCTGCGCGATGTTCGTCGCCGCTGCGGCCGGTGCGCGCGTGGCCAAGCATGGCAACCGCAGCGTGTCGTCCAAGTCCGGCAGCGCCGATGCGGTGGAAGCACTGGGTGCGGCCATCGAGCTGCAGCCGGCCCAGGTGGCCGCGGCGATCGAGCAGACCGGTATCGGTTTCATGTTCGCGCCGATCCATCACCCGTCGATGAAGGTCGTCGCGCCGGTCCGCCGCGAGATGGGCGTGCGCACCATCTTCAACATCCTTGGCCCGCTGACCAACCCGGCCAGCGCACCGTCGGTACTGATGGGCGTGTTCCACCCCGATCTGGTGGGTATCCAGGCACGGGTGCTGCGCGAGCTGGGTACCGAACGCGCCATGGTGGTCTGGGGCCGCGACAACATGGACGAGATTTCGCTGGGCGCCGGCACCCTGGTGGGCGAGCTGCGCGATGGCAAGGTGCGCGAGTACGAGATCCACCCGGAGGACTTCGGCATCGCCATGTCGGCCAGCCGCAACCTGCGCGTGGACAGCCCGGAGCAGTCCATCGCCATGCTGCGCGCGGTGCTGGACAACCAGCCCGGCCCGGCGCTGGACATCGTGGCCCTGAATGCCGGCGCCGCGCTGTACGTGGCCGGCGTGGCCAGCGACATCGGCGACGGCCTGGCCCGCGCCCGTGCCGCCATCGCCAACGGCAGCGCCCGCCAGCGCCTGCAGCAGTATGTGGAGACCACCCGCGCGCTGGTTGCCTGAGCGCGCGGTTCAGCCTGACCCTCTTGATGGCCGATAATGGCCGTCCTCACCGCCCCCGCACCGAACCGAAGACGATGAGCGACATCCTGCAGACGATCCTGGCCCGCAAGGCCGAAGAAGTGGCCCAGCGCCGCGCCCAGCGCCCGCTCGAGGAGCTGCAGGCCGCCGTGGCCAGCGCCCCGCCGGTACGTGGCTTCGTGCGCGCGCTGCAGGCGGCGGTGGCCAACGGCGACCCGGCGGTGATTGCCGAGGTGAAGAAGGCCAGCCCCTCCAAGGGTGTGATCCGCCCGGACTTCCGCCCGGCCGACATCGCGGTCAGCTACGAGTTCGGTGGCGCCAGCTGCCTGTCGGTGTTGACCGACGTGGACTTCTTCCAGGGCGCCGACGCCTACCTGCAGCAGGCCCGCGAAGCCTGCACGCTGCCGGTGCTGCGCAAGGACTTCGTGATCGACGCCTACCAGGTGTACGAGGCGCGCGTGCTGGGCGCCGACTGCATCCTGCTGATCGTCGCCGCGCTGGACGACACCCAGCTGGCCACGCTGTCCGAACTGGCGTTGTCGCTGGGCATGGACGTGCTGGTGGAAGTGCACGACATCGACGAGCTGGAGCGTGCGCTGCAGGTACCGGCGCCGATGATCGGCATCAACAACCGCAACCTGCGCACCTTCGAGGTGTCGCTGCAGACCACGCTGGACATGCAGAAGGCGGTGCCGCGCGATCGCCTGCTGGTCACCGAGAGCGGCATCCTCGGTCCGCAGGACGTGGCGCTGATGCGCGATGCCGGCATCCATGCGTTCCTGGTCGGCGAGGCCTTCATGCGCGTGGAAGAGCCGGGCGAGGGCCTGCGTCAGCTATTCTTCGCGGCATGACAACGCACTATCCGACGCCGCGCGAGGATGCGCCGCTGGTGGTCTTCGACTTCGACCACACCCTCTACGACGGCGATTCGGGCACTCACCTGTTCGCTTCGCTGATCAAGCGCAACCCACTGCGGATGCTGGCGGCGCTGCTGGTCACGCCGATCGCCGGGCCGCTGGTGGCGATGCTGCCGACGCGTCGCACCGGCATTTCGGTCTATGTGTGGATCGGCAGCTTCGGCCTGCACCGTGCGCGTGATTTCAACAAGGTGATCGACGCCTACGTGCTGCGCAACGAGGCGCAGATGCGCGCCAAGCTGCTGCCGCAGGCGCTGGAGGTCTTTGCTGCGCACCGCGCCAAGGGCGACCGCGTGGTGGTCGCTACCGGCGCGCCGCCGGAACTGGCGCGCGCGATCCTGGCCTTCGTGGCCCACCAGGACGTGCCGGTGATCGGCACCGAGGTCGGCCCGCGGCTGGGCGGCGTCGGCCCGACCCGCCACTGCCACAACGAAGAGAAGATGCGCATGCTGCGCGAGCGCGGCTATGGCGACATCGACGTCGCGTACTCCGACAGTACTGCCGACCTGCCGCTGCTGCTGGCCGCCAAGGCGCCGGTGGTGGTGAACCCGAAGCCGAGCCGCGTGGACTTCTTCCGCCGCGTGCTGCCGGCCGGCACCCGCATCCTCAACTGGGGCTGCGTGGACCGTGGCGGCGACAAGGCCTGATCCCGCCGCACGGTGATGGATCTGCCGGCCAGCGGCCGGCACTACCCCTTTTCCGTCCTGGTAGTGCCGGCCGCTGGCCGGCAAACGTTCAGCGCGCCAGATACCCGGTCAGCGCATGCCCGATCTGGAACAGGCTGATGCCCAGTACCAGCACGCCGACGGCCACCAGTACCCAGCGCTCCTTCAGGCGCTTCACCAGCAGTGCCGCCACCGGTGCCGCCATCATGCCGCCGATCAGCAGGCCGGCCACGATCTGCAGGTGATGCAGGCCCATCGACAGCAGGAACGTAGCTGAAACCGTCAGGGTGACCACGAATTCGGCCGCGTTCACCGTGCCGATGGTGGTGCGCGCCTGGCCGCCGCGGGCGAGCAGGGTGGAGGTGGCCACCGGTCCCCAGCCGCCCCCGCCGCTGGCATCCAGGAAGCCGGCCACGAAGCCCAGCACGGGCACCCGCTTGACCTCGCCCTTGGGCATCAGTCGGCCGGCGGCACGCGCCAGGATGATGATGGCCAGCACCAGCAGGTAGAGATAGATGAGCGGGCGGATCACCTCGCCGGGCAGCTGGGTCAGGCCGTAGGCACCCACGGCGCCGCCGACAGCGCCGGGCAGCGCCAGGCGCAGGAACAAGCGCTTATCGACATTGCCGGCGACCAGATGCGACACGCCGGAGGCGCCGGTGGTGAACACCTCGGCGGTGTGGATGGCGGCGCTGGCCTGCGCGGGCGGAATGCCCATGGCCAGCATCACCGACGACGACACCAGGCCGAACGCCATGCCCAGCGCGCCGTCCACCAGCTGGGCGCCCAGGCCGATGAGGATGAACCACCAGAATGCGCTGCTCAGTTCCATGTACCGAGCCTAGCGCGCCAAGGAGTGCGGACCAAGGTCCGCACCACCCACCGGGTGCTCAACGGTCAACGGGTGCCGTACAGCACCACGGTCTTGCCGCGGGCATGCAGCAGGCCGTCGGTCTGCAGCTTCTTCAGCACACGGCCGGCCATTTCGCGCGAGCAGCCGACCAGGCGGGCCAGTTCCTGGCGCGAGACGCGCAGCTGGCTGCCCTGCGGATGGCTCATCGCCTCCGGCTCCTGCGCCAGGTCGTGCAGGGTGCGCACGATCCGGTCGGTAACGTCCAGGAATGCCAGGCGGCTGGCCTTGCGGCTGGTGTCGAGCAGGCGCTTGGAGATCTGCTGGCCCAGCGCGTACAGCAGGCGCGGGGCATCGGCCGACAGCGGGCCGAGGAACAGCTGATGCAGGCGCTCGTAGCTGATTTCGGCCAGCTCGCAGGCGGTACGGGTCCTCAGGATCACCTCGCGGCGGTCCGATTCAACGAACAGGCCCATCTCGCCGACGAACTCGCCGGCACCGAAGTAGCCCAGCACCAGCTCGCGATCGTCATCTTCCTCGGCCATGATCGAAACCGAGCCACTGATGACGTAATACAGGGTTCCCGCCGGGTCACCGGGTCGGAAGACGTCGGTACGGGTGGGGTATCGCCGCCTGTGGCTGTGCGCCAGGAAACGATCGATTGTGGCGATATCCAGGGCCAGTGGACTGCTAGCTAGGCGCACGGTTGACACGATAGGAGCGCTCCCTCTGCGCATGAACGGATTCACGGGGTCGATAGCGGAGCTTAACCAGCGCAATTGTTAAGGGCAAACAGTGTGCCAGATGTGAGCGCTCTTCACGTTCCCCCCGGGGACAGTTTGCCCCATAATTCCCCCTTTCCCTTCTTACACAGGAATCGACCGCCGTGGTCAAGCCGTTGCCTCGCCTGAGGCTGCAGGGTTTCAACAACCTCACCAAGGCGCTGAGCTTCAACATCTATGACGTGTGTTACGCGCGCACCGAAGAGGAGCGTCAGCGTTACATTGAATACATCGATGAAGAGTACAACGCCGACAGGCTGACTCAAATCTTGACCGATGTCGCCGAGATCATCGGCGCCAACATCCTGAACGTGGCCCGCCAGGACTACGACCCGCAGGGTGCCTCGGTGACCATCCTGATCTCCGAAGAACCGGTGATCGACAAGAAGCAGGCCGGCAAGGAGCTGATCTCCGATGCCGTGGTCGCGCACATGGACAAGTCGCACATCACCGTGCACACCTATCCGGAAACGCACCCGCAGGAAGGTATCGCCACCTTCCGCGCCGACATCGACGTGGCCACCTGCGGCGTCATTTCGCCGTTGAAGGCGTTGAACTACCTGATCGAAAGCCTCGAGTCGGACATCGTGATCATGGACTACCGCGTCCGTGGCTTCACCCGCGATGTGAAGGGCAAGAAGCACTACATCGATCACAAGATCAACTCGATCCAGAACTTCCTGGCCAAGAACATCAAGTCGCGTTACGAGATGTTCGACGTCAACGTCTACCAGGAAAACATCTTCCACACGAAGATGCACCTGAAGGACTTCGACCTGGACCAGTACCTGTTCGAGGAAAAGGCCAAGAACCTGTCGTTCAAGGAACGCATGAAGATCGAAGCGCTGCTCAAGCGCGAGATCGAAGAGCTGTTCCACGGCCGGAACCTGTCCGAGTAAACCCCATGTGCGATGCCCGCAGGCATCGCCGCCCAGGCGGGACGACCCGCTCCGTGGAACCAGTGCCCCGCACGCGTTATAGTTCCACGGTGATGTACCGACCCACGGCCCGGTGTGAAAACACCGGGCCGTTTCGTTTTTCTCAAAAAAGGTAAGGAGCCCCCACCCATGCCCTGGATCTACCTGCTGCTGGCCGGCCTGTTCGAGATCGGTTTTGCCCTTGGAATGAAGTACTCCGAAGGCTTCAGCAAACCCCTGCCCACCGTTGCCACGGTGGTGTCCGCCCTGATCAGCCTGTACCTGATGAGCCAGGCGATGAAGAGCATTCCGGTTGGTACGGCCTACGCGATCTGGACCGGCATCGGCGCCATGGGCGTGGCGGTGCTGGGCATCTACCTGTTCAATGACAGCGCATCGCCGGCCCGCCTGGCCTGCGTGGGCCTGATCGTGGCCGGTGTGATCGGCCTGAAGCTGGTCTCGCCCAATTAATCGGTAGTGCCGGCCGCTGGCCGGCAACCTCCTGATCTTCTGCGGTGCCTGCGTGGTTGCCGGCCAGCGGCCGGCACTACCTGGCGGTCACAGCCGGTAGGCGATGGTCTTCATGACCTTGGAAGCCAGCGCCATCGCGCCCGGGATCGGGAACGGCAGGCGGCGTGCGCCGGCCTGCTCGGCGTGGTCCGCATGGCGGGCCTCGTCTTCCTTCATCACGGCGATGACCGCGCGGCTGCGCAGGTCGCCGGCCGGCAGGTCGACCAGGTGCTCGTCCAGGTGCGCCTCCACCTGGCGCTCGGTCTCGACCACGAAGCCCAGGTTCCAGCCGTCGCCACGCAGCCCGGCCAGGGTGCCGATGGTGTAGCTGCCGGCGTACCAGAGCGGGTTGAACAGGCTCGGACGACTCTCCAGTTCGCCCAGGCGGGTGGCGCACCAGGCCAGGTGGTCGGTCTCTTCCTGGGCCGCTTCCAGCAGGTGTTCACGCGTGGCCGGGTCGCGGGCCACGGCCGCCTGGCCGAAGTACAGGCCCTGTGCGCAGACCTCGCCGACGTGGTTGATCCGCATCAGCCCGGCGGCATGGCGGCGCTCGGTGCGGTCCATGCCGGGCTCGTCGGTCTCCGTGGCCGGGTAGGGGCGGGCCGCCGGCGGGTTCCCGAACACCGTGTCCAGGGCGCGCTGCGCCTCGGTCAGCAGGTGGTCCAGCGGGGTGATCTGGCGGAGCACGGTCATGGCGGTACACGGTGGGGCGGAAGACCCCGCGATTCTCGCCCGGCCCCGTCCCCCTGCCAACCCGGTCAGGGGCCCGCTTGCAACCCTGGGCTGACCTGCGTACAATCCCGCCTCTTACGCTTCACCTTTTCACAACGCGTGGCAGAGTTCCGGCGAGCCTTTCGCCGCAATGAGCCCGACCTAACCTAGAGTTCTTCATGAGCACTTTCACTGCCAAGAACGAGACCGTCCAGCGCGACTGGTACCTCGTCGACGCCGAGGGCAAGACCCTGGGCCGTCTCGCCACCGAGCTGGCCCGCCGTCTGCGTGGCAAGCACAAGCCGGTCTACACCCCGCACGTTGATACCGGCGACTACCTGGTCGTCATCAATGCAGAAAAGATTGCCGTCACCGGCAAGAAGCTGCAGGACAAGATGTATCACCGTTTCACCGGTTACATCGGCAACCTGAAGACCGAATCCCTGGCCCAGGCGCTGGAGCGCCACCCGGAGCGCGTGATCGAGATCGCCGTGAAGGGCATGCTGCCGAAGGGCCCGCTGGGTCGCCAGATGTACCGCAAGCTCAAGGTCTACGCCGGCACTGAGCATCCGCACGCCGCACAGCAGCCGCAGGTTCTGGATATCTAATCATGGCTATCACTCAAAACTACGGCACTGGCCGCCGCAAGTCCTCCACCGCTCGCGTGTTCCTGCGCAAGGGTTCGGGCAACATCACCGTCAATGGCCGTCCGCTGGACGAGTTCTTCGGTCGTGAGACCGCGCGCATGATCGTGCGCCAGCCGCTCGAGCTGACCAAGAACACCGAAAGCTTCGACATCCTGGTCACCGCCGCTGGCGGCGGCACCACCGGCCAGGCCGGTGCGATCCGTCTGGGCATCGCCCGTGCTCTGGTCGAGTACGACGAAACCCTGAAGTCCGAGCTGCGCAAGGCTGGCTTCATGACCCGTGACGCCCGTGAAGTCGAGCGTAAGAAGGTCGGTCTGCACAAGGCCCGCCGCGCCACCCAGTTCTCCAAGCGCTGATCTACCGCGCCTGGTTGGGCTCCTTCGGGAGCCCGCTGGTTGGAAAAGCAAAAGCCCGGCTTCGGCCGGGCTTTTGTCGTTTCGGGGTCATGCATTTCCAGGTTGCCGGCCGGTGGCTGGCGATGGGGTGGGGTCAGAGCCTTTTCCTTTGGAAAAGGATCCGACCCCGGACCTCTCTGGAGAAGAGTCCCCTTGATGTTCAAGGGCGCGCGCCGACAGGCGCGGGGATAAGGTGGGATGCGTGACCAAGCAAAAAAGAAAAAAGCCTGATCTTTCGATCAGGCTTTTTTCTTTTTTGTTTGGCTGCCCCGGATGGATTCGAACCACCGAATGCCTGAGTCAGAGTCAGGTGCCTTACCGCTTGGCGACGGGGCAAAACGTGCAACTATTTTCTCACTTTTCACACTGAAAAACAACTTGATTTTCAGTGTGGTGGCTATGGGTGGACTCGAACCACCGACCCCAGCATTATGAGTGCTGTGCTCTAACCGGCTGAGCTACATAGCCTTGGTGAGCCCGCTATTCTGCGGATGTGTATCGCCCCTGTCAACACTTTTGTGTCGTGCTTGTGGGCCGACAGAGGGCATGGGATAGTCCCGACCAGTAGATTTTTTAGGAGTCCGCATCGTGATCGATCCGGACGGCTATCGACCGAACGTCGGCATCGTGCTGATGCGGCAGGATGGTCAGGTGTTCTGGGCACGACGCGTGCGCCGGGACGGCTGGCAGTTCCCGCAGGGTGGCATGAACACCGACGAGACGCCTGTCGAGGCCATGTATCGTGAACTGCAGGAAGAGACCGGCCTGCTGCCTGAGCATGTGGAAGTGCTCGGGGCGACACCCGGCTGGCTGCGCTACAAGCTGCCGGCGCGGGCCATCCGCCGCAACGAGCGGCAGGTCTGCATCGGCCAGAAGCAGGTCTGGTTCCTGCTGCGCCTGACCGGCGACGAATCCCACGTGAAGCTGGACCACACCGACTCGCCCGAGTTCGACCACTGGCGCTGGGTGGACTTCTGGTACCCGGTAGAGCACGTGGTGATGTTCAAACGCGGCGTCTATGCGCGTGCCCTGCGACACCTGGCGCCACTGGCGCGCGGCGTGGCCGGGCAGGGCGTCACCGCCATGCCCAAGAGCGCCGCCGAGGCCTGGATGCCGGGCCACACGGCCGGGCACGACCGCCCGCGCAAGCGCCCACGGACCCGGGGCTACTGGCCGAAGAAGGCCACCGGCGATGGTCCGGCCACGTAACCGGCTGAACGGTATCGAGAATGGTTCAGGTCTCTGATTGACAACCATTCTCGTTTCCATTGGAATAGCCAACAGGCCGCTTCTGGCCTGTCAGCCCGGTCCACGCCTGTGTACGTCTGCATCTGCAACGGAGTCACCGACCACCAGATCCGCGAAGCCGCCAGCCATGGCGTCAGCACGGTGGCCGAACTGACCATGCGTACCGGTTGCGGTGCCACCTGCGGTTCCTGCCTGGACATGGCCGGCGATCTGTTGGCCAAGGCGCGTGCCACCCACGATCTGCCGCTGCCGGTACTGGGCTTGGCCCAGGTCGCCTGATCGTCTCTTCGCGGCGCGTTGACGCCGCGCTTTCGCATCCTTCACGTGCGGCCGCACAGGCCAATGCGCACGATTCGCGTTCCTTCACGACCGCACGCAAGGCGCTAAAGTGCCTGCGTTTTCAGCGTGCAGGAGCATCCCCATGAAGGGCGACACCAAGGTCATCGAATTCCTCAACAAGGTCCTCTACAACGAGCTGACCGCGATCAACCAGTACTTCCTGCACGCCAAGATGCTGAAGAACTGGGGCATCAAGGAGCTGGCCGAACACGAGTACAAGGAATCGATCGACGAGATGAAGCATGCCGACATGCTCGCCGACCGCATCCTGTTCCTCGAAGGCCTGCCGAATTTCCAGGCGCTGGGCAAGCTGCGCATCGGCGAGAACCCGACCGAGATCCTGCAGTGCGACCTGTCGCTGGAACGCGACGGCGTGGTCACCCTGCGCGAGGCCGTGGCCTATTCCGACTCGGTTGGTGACTACGTCAGCCGCCAGCTGTTCGTGAAGATCCTGGATTCGGAAGAAGAGCACATCGACTGGCTGGAAACCCAGCTCGACCTGATCGAGCGTATCGGCGAGCCGAAGTACCTGCTCAGCAAGCTGGAAGAGTGACGTAGCGTCGAGCTTGCTCGACTGTGATCAGCATGGCGATGGTCGAGCAAGCTCGACGCTACCGATGCTGTGCCAGGTAGCCCGTCAGCGCCACGCGCGCGCGGGCGAATTCCGCAACCAGCAGCGCCACTGCCACGGCGGGGCGCTGCAGGCTGCCGCTGCGGGCCTCATGTTCGATCCGCTGCGCGACCGCCGACAGCGACAACGCCCCAACGTTCGCACTCGATGATTTGAGGCTGTGGGCGATTGCCTGCAGTCGCGGCTCGTCGCTGCCCTGCGCGGCCTGCTGCAGCTGCTGCACCATCGCCGGTGCATCGTCCAGGAACACCATGATGATCTGGAAGGCGGTGTCGCCGATCACCGCGTGCAGTTCGTCCAGCACATCGCGGTCCAGCACCGGTTGCGTCACCGCTTGGCTTTTCGTCTCCTGTAGAGCCGAGCCATGCTCGGCTGATGGAGCGCGACTGCTATTGGCCGTCAGCCGAGCATGGCTCGGCTCTACAGAAGGCCGTGCAGGTGATGCAGCTCTACCGTCCCCCCAGCGCTTCAACAGCGCATGCAAGGTGGCGCGCGCGATCGGCTTGGACAGGTAGTCGTCCATCCCGGCCTGCAGGCAGCGTTCGCGGTCACCGGCCATCGCATTGGCAGTCATCGCGATGATCGGCAGCCGCGTGCGCCCAGTTTCCCGCTCCTCGGCGCGCCAGTGACGGGTGGCGGCATAGCCATCCAGTACCGGCATCTGGCAATCCATCAGCACCACATCCACATCGCCCTCGCGCAGGGCCAGCAGCGCCTGTTCGCCATCGGCGGCATTGCGCACCTCGCACTGGAACACACGCAGCAGTTGCTCGGCCACCATCCGGTTGACCGTGTTGTCCTCCACCAGCAGTACGCGCAGGTGCAAGGGGGGCAGCATGGGCGTGGGCTGCCCCTCTTCGGCATTGGCCAGCAGCGCGGCAGGGCGCGCAGGCGCGGCCGGTGCAGCCAGCAGCGCATGCAGTGCGGCGTCATCGAAGTGCGTGGGGAGTTGGCGCTGGCGCGGGCGTGCCGGAAGGGCATCGTCCTGCAACCACAAGGCCTGCAGCGTGTCGTCCTCGCCACGCTCGGCCAACGCCTGTTGCAAGGTGGCTTCGCTGATGCGGCGCGCACGTGCATCGACAATCAGCCAGGCCGGTGCCGGTTGCCCGGGCCGTGGCATCGCGCGCAGGCGCTCGACCACGGCGTCGGCCTGCGCCAGCGCGTGCACCTGCAGCCCATGATGGGCTGCGATGCGCTCGATGCGCGCCTGCAGGATCGCATCGGTACTGAACAGCAACAGCGGGACCGGCGTCCGCGCCATCGCCGGCAGGTCGCCGGGTACCTTCAACAGCGGGATCTCGAACCAGAACGTTGCCCCCTGGCCCGGCGTGGACTGCACGCCGATGCGGCCGTGCATCAGGTCGATGATGCGCTTGCAGATGGCCAGGCCCAGGCCGGTACCACCATAGATCCGGGTGGTGGAGGCGTCGGCCTGGCTGAAGGACTGGAACAGGCGAGCCTGCAGGGCCGCATCGATGCCGATGCCGGTATCGATGATCTCGAAGCGCAGCTGATGCTGTGCAGGACCTTCGCCCAGCCGCTGCACGCGCAGCTGTACCTGGCCGCGCGCGGTGAACTTGATTGCGTTGGCCAGCAGGTTGCTCAGCACCTGGCGTAGGCGCACCGGGTCGCCGCGCACCGGCAGGCGCACGGAGGGATCCAGCTGCAGGCCCAGCGACAGGCCCTTGGAGTCGGCCGCGCGCTGCATCAGCTGCACGACACCATCGAGCAGGTCACGCAGGTTGAAGCTGGTGATCTCCAGCTCAAGTGCCTGCGCTTCCAGCCGTGAGTAGTCGAGAATGTCGTCGACGATGCGCAGCAGCTGCTGCGAGCTGGCCGAAGCAGTGGCCAGCATCTGTCGCTGGTCCTCACCCAGCGGCCCGCGCGCGATCAGCTCCAGCATCGGCAGGATGCCGTTGAGCGGCGTGCGGATCTCGTGGCTCATCGTGGCCAGGAACTCGCCCTTGGCCAGCACGGCCGCTTCGGCGGCCTGCTTGGCCTGCAGCAGCTGCTGCTCCAGCTGGCCCTGGCGTTCAGTGGTGTGGCGCAGCTGGTCGCGCTCGGCGGCCAGCAGGCTGCGCTCGCGCTGCAGCTGGGCCAGTGCCCGGTTGCGCGCGCGCAGGCGCAGGCCCAACAGCAGCAGTGCGACGGCCGCAGCAAGGGCAACCAGCAGCACGCCCCACAGCGGCACGTCAGAGCACCGCGTTGTGGAAGTCGAAGTTCAGGTCGCTGCCGGCCGACTGCACCATGTTGCCCTGGATGTAATCGACTCCGCCGACCCACATCGCGGCCGCAGCCTGCGGGTCCTCGATCTGCTGGCCGATGATCTGCTGACCGGTGGCGTGTGCGCGTTCAATCGCCTTGCGCAGTTCTTCGCGCGTGGCCGGATTGGAGTGGCTGCTGGAGAAGCGCGCGGCCATGCGCACGAACGACAGCGGCAGCTGGGGCAGCAGTGCATCGGCCTCGCCGCTGGGCTCGAACTGGCTCAGGCAGAAGCGCACGCCGGCCCCGGCCATGCGCTGGCAGAACTGCTGCAGCGGCACGGTGTGGATCAGCGCGTCGGGCAGGCGCACGTCGATCACCAGTGCGCTGCCGGGCAGGTCGCGTTGCTGCAGCGATTCCAGCAGCCAGTCGGCGAACGCATCGCGCTGCAGGGTGCGCAGCGACTGCGAGACGAACAGGTTCAGCGGTTGCGTTGCGTGCCGGTACAGGTCCAGCAGGCCCAGCGCGTGATCCATCACCTGCTGGTCGAGGTCGGCGATGCGCCCGGCGGCTTCCGCGGCCGGGATCACCTGGCCGGCTGCCAGCACCGTGCCATCGGCCTGGCGCAGGCGCAGCAGCAGCTGGTACTGCGCGGTGTTGCCACCGGCGACGGCGACGATCGGCTGATAGGCCAGCTCAAGTTGGCCTTCCAGCAGGGCCAGGTGCTCCTGTTCGCTGATCACGTCGCGATGCACGTGGCCAGCCACGCCGGCGCTGAGCAGGCGCGCCTGCAGGGTGGTGCGTTCGACGGCCTCCAGCGCACTGTTGGCATCCTCGAAGCCGGACGACAGCGGCGCGTAGCCGACCACGCCGCGCAGGTGCACGGATTCATCGTCGCGGATCACGAAGGCGCGCGCCGACAACTGCTCGCGCAGCGTCGCAGCGATACCTTCCAGGCTGTCCTCATCGGTATTGCGTACGAGCAGCAGGAAGCTGTTGTCATTCAGGCGTGCCAACAGATGCGGGTGGCCGGCTTCCGCCAGGCGCTGCCCGGCCTGCACCATCAGACGCTCGAAGGCCGCATAGCCATAGCGCTCGCGCAGCCCCAGCGCACTGGACACTTCGACGAACAGCACGCCGCCCGGGTCGCGGTGGGCGAGCGCAGCGTTGAGCTGCTGCAGCACGTGATGACGCGTCGGCAACCCCGTTTCCGGATTGCTGGTGGCCGGTGCGCCGCCCGCACCGGGCAGGGTCGCGGCCTGCGCACGTGCGCGACGGATGCGGTTGGCCACGGCAGCGATCAGGTGGCGCGGGCGGATCGGCTTGCTCAGGTAGTCATCGGCGCCACTGTCGAGCACTTCGAACTGGCGCTCCGGGTCCGGATCGCCGCTGAGGAACACGATCGGCAGCAGCTGCAGGCCGGGTTGCTGGCGGATCAGCGCGGTCAGGCGCATGCCATCGAGGCCAGGCAGGTGCAGGTCCATCAGGATCAGGTCGGGGCGATGTTCCCTGATCGCCTGCAGCGCGCCATCGGCATCGCTGTGCACGATCGCCTGCATGCCGGCACCGTGCAGCACGCTCTGGGCGAACAGCGCCTGGGCGCGATCGTCCTCGACGATCAGCACGCGGTACGGCGAATCGGACGGCGGCGGCGCCTGGTCGTTGTTGCCAGCCTCGGCCAGCACGGCCGGGCCGGGAAGCGGCGGTGGCGCGCTGTGGATCGACGGAGCATCGGCAACGGCGCTCTGCGGCATGACCGCCACAGGTGTTGCCGGAGCGCTGGTGACCGTCTCGACGGTCCAGCGTTGCCAATGATCGGCCGGAGGGGTTTCAGCGCGTCCCGGGCGGGCGCCCGCGGGGGATTCGTTTGCGGCCATCGGTGCTCCTGGTGTTCGCGTCCATTATGCGACAAGCCCGGGGATCAACCGGTACCGGGTTGCCGCGCACTGTCCGGTGATGCGCTGCGTGCCAGCCAGCGCACGCCCTTCCACAGGGCGCGCCACACCAGCCACACCAGCAGTGCACCGGCCAGGCTGCAGGCCAGCACCACGATCAGCGCGATCCAGGGATGTGCCAGGGCCAGGGCGAGGCCGCCGATCACCACGGTGTCTTCGGCGGCCGATGCGACCCAGTTGCTGGCCGGCTCCGGCGAGGTATTGAGCAGGGCGCGGGTGCCGGCCTTCAGGCCATGGCTGGCCAGCGCCACACCGGCGCCGGCGGCAAGTGCGCCGGTGCCCAGCTGGCCGTCCGGCGACAGCGTGGCAGCGGCAAGGAAGGCGCCGGCAGGCACGCGCGCGAGTGTCTGCACCAGGTCCCAGACCGAATCCACACCGGGGATCTTGTCGGCGAAGAATTCGGTCACTGCCAGCGCTGCGGACGTGCCCAGCACCCACCACGATTCCGTGGCCTGCAGGGCCGGCGGCAGGTCGACCCAGCCGAGCAGGCCGGCCAGGCCGACACCGAACACGGTGAGGTAGACGCGGATGCCGGCCAGCCAGGCCAGCAGGATGCCGATCACGAACAGGTGGGCTTCGGTCATGGCGGTGCTCCGGCGACGGAACTGTGCAGGGGGCCACACTATCGACGATGGCGTGCCTGAACGCCACAGACCGCGGCCCGCCACTGCGCAGGAAACCCACCCGTCCTGTCATACACTAGCCCGTCGTTTGCCACAGGGGCCGTACCGGTGTCGCCCTCGCGATGCCCCGGAAACCACCCATGACCAACCGTCCTCCCATGCGCGTGCAGGTTCGCCTGCCCGGCGCGCCGCAACCGCCGGCCGACCGTCGCCGCCTGCTGGTGATCGGCGGCATCTGGCTGCTCAGCCTGGTGCTGGCGGTGCTGGGTGGCTGCTGGATGGCCACGCCGCGCGATGCCCAGGGCCAGCGCCTGCAGGCCGCCGAGAAGCGTGCCGAGACGTTGCAGGCGCAGCTGACCGAACTGCGCCAGAAGCAGGCCACGCTGGAAGCCTCCGACCGCATCAGCCGCGCCGCCAACACCGAGGTGCAGTCCTCGCTGGCCGAGCGCGATGAGGAAATCGCCGGCCTGCGTGCCGACGTTGCCTTCTATGAGCGCCTGGTGGGTTCGACCAGCCAGCGCAAGGGCCTGAACACCCATTCGATCGAGTTCAGCCCGGAAGCGGCCGGCACCTGGCAGTACACCGCCGTGCTGACCCAGAACCTCAACCGCGGCGCCATCAGCCAGGGGCAGATGCGTTTCACCGTGGAAGGCGTGAAGAACGGCAAGCTGGCCACGATCAGCTGGGATGATCTGCACCAGCGCAGCAAGGTGCCGGGACAGGATTACTCGTTCCGGTACTTCCAGCAGATCACCGGCAGCGTGATGCTGCCGGCTGACTTCACCCCGCAACGCGTGCGGGTGACATTGGGGAGTGGTACGGGGGGTACCACCCAGGTATTCGACTGGAAACAGGCCGGTGCGCCGGCCAGCAAAGGGGAGTAGGCAGATGTTCGGAAGCAGCAAATCCAACCGTGAAGGCCAGCTGGTGGTGGATGCCCTGATCGGCAACCAGGTGGTGATCCGTGGTGATGTGGAATTCAGTGGGGGCCTGTATGTGGAAGGTCGCATCCATGGCAAGGTGATCGCCGCCGAAGGCGCCAGTGGCGCGACCCTGACGGTCGCCGAGCATGGCGTGATCGAGGGCGAGATCCGCGCCCAGGTGGTGGTCATCAGTGGCCGTCTGGACGGCGACGTGCACGCCACCGAGAAGGTCGAGCTGACCCCGAGCGCACGGGTCAATGGCAACGTCCACTACCAGGTGGTGGAGATGAATGCGGGCGCCCAGCTGAACGGCCGCCTGATCCATGCCAGCGCCCCGATGGCGGCCCTGCCGGCCCCGGAAGGCGACGACGCCAATGGTGGCAAGGGCGACACCGCCGCACGCCGCAAGCTGGCCGAGGCGATGGCTTGAAAGCCATCGCCGGCACCCCCATGCTGACGGCATGAGCACGCTAGTCTCCCTGCCCGGCGCCACCCCGGTTGCCGCGCCCGATTACCAGTCGCTGGAGCGCCCGCTGAACTTCACCGAGTCGGCGGCCGCCAAGGTCAAATCCCTGATCCAGGAAGAGGGCAACCCCGACCTGGCCCTGCGCGTGTACATCGAAGGCGGTGGCTGTTCGGGCTTCCAGTACGGGTTCGAGTTCGACGAGAACCGTGCCGAGGATGACCTGGCGGTGCAGACCAGCGGGGTGACCCTGCTGGTCGACCCGTTGAGCCTGCAGTACCTGATGGGCGCCGAGGTGGACTACACCGAGAGCCTGACCGGTGCCCAGTTCGTGATCCGCAACCCGAATGCGAAGACCACCTGCGGCTGCGGCAGCAGCTTCAGCATGTAAGAACCCTGTGGCCGGGATGTGCCAACCAAGGTTGGCACCTACCAGAGCGGATCAGTAGATCCACGCCATGCGTGGATGTTCCGTGCCTCCACGCCCACATCAGCAGATTGCGCACAGCGCCGACCTTGCCTCCCGCATCGATTGGCGGCACGCTTGCCGGATGCCCAATACTCCTTCGCCGCTTTCCGGTTTCGCCTTCGTTGGCGAACCGCTGGAGCGCGCCGATGCCCTGCGCGAAGATGCCGATGCACTGGCGCGCCTGTGGCCGGGCGCGCGCATTCTCGTGCTCGATCAGGACGGCAGCGCCTTCACTGGCGATGACGATCAGCCACTGGCGCTGAGCGGCGCCGACATCGGCGGTGGCCCCGGTGCCGCGATCTTCCTCGGCCTGCGTGGCGAGCAGGCCTGGTTCTCGGTCGAAGCCGCCAACGTTACCGTCACCGCGCCGCGCCGACTCGACCTGCGCCAGGCCGCACTGCTGTGGTCGATGGCCGATGCGACCGCCTTCAGCTATGCCCGCGGCATGTCCTACTGGCATTCGCGCACCCGCTTCTGCGGCGTGTGCGGTGGTGCTGTGGCGTTTGCCCGTGGCGGCTTCGTCGGCCGTTGTGTGCAGTGTTCCACCGAGCACTATCCGCGGGTCGATCCTGCCGTGATCGTCGCCGTGGAAAACCAGGGCCGGTTGCTGCTGGGCCGGCAGTCGAACTGGGCACCGCGGCGTTACTCGGTGCTGGCCGGCTTCGTCGAACCCGGCGAGACCTTCGAGCAGACCGTGGTGCGTGAAGTGCACGAGGAGAGCAAGGTACGGGTGACCGCCTGCCAGTACCTCGGTTCGCAGCCGTGGCCGTTCCCGGGCGCGCTGATGATCGGTTTCCGTGCACAGGCGCAGGATGACCTGCCGACCGTGGATGGCGAGCTGGAAGATGCGCGCTGGTTCAGTGCCGACGAGGTCGGCGCGGCACTGGCACGCGATGTGGAGGACGATGGCCAGGGCATCCGCCTGTCGCCGCCGATCTCGATTTCGCGCGGCCTGATCGAACACTGGTACCGGCAGCAGAAGGGCTGAGCGGGGCTGACGGTGGCGCCTGTATTGCCGCCACCTGAACACGGCCCGGGTTACAGTCCGGTTCACCGCTGAGGGCGCCGCTGCGACAGGTAAGGTAGCGACGCCGAGCGTTCTGTTTCGTAGGGAGACCTGCCATGTTCACCACTCTGGCCGCCGTGCTGGTGGCACTGGCCCTGGGCCATGTTGCCCCGGCCGCTGCCGCCTCGCTGCGCCGTTTCGACGGCTTCCGGCGTTGGCTGGGCTGGCTGGACGCGCGCGGTGGCAAGGCCTGGCAGGGACCGGCCGGCGTTGCCCTGGCACTGCTGCCGCCGCTGTTGCTGATGGCGCTGCTGGCGTGGCTGCTGCGCGGGGTGCTGTTCGGCCTGCCGTCGCTGCTGCTGGGCGTGGCGGTACTGGCGTGGTGCTGGGGCCCGCGCGATCTGGACCGCGATATCGAAGCGATCATCGATGCCGATGACGCGGCGACGCGCCAGGCCGCGGTACGTAACCTGCAGGTGGCCGGTGGCAGCCTGCGCGAGGACATTCCGTCACTGGTCGAGGCAACCGTGCTCAACGCCTTGCGGCGCTGGTTCGCGGTGCTGTTCTGGTTCCTGCTGCTGGGCCCGGCCGGTGCGCTGGGTTACCGGCTATTGGCGTTGATGGCGGAAAGCCCGATGCGCGCCCGCGTGCCGGTGGAGCCGCTGGCGCTGGCGCAGCGCCTGCTGGGCTGGATCGAGTGGCCGGTGGCACAGCTGATGGCGTTTTCGATGGCGCTGGTGGGCAACTTCGATACGGCGTGGAAGGCCTGGCGCCAGGCCCACGGCGAGCGCCTGGCCGGCAACATCGGCTTCCTCGGCGCGGTGGCGCGGGCCAGCGTCAATGCCGAGCTACGCGAGGATGCGCACGATTACACCGAGGCGGGATTGTTGCCGGTGTGGCAGCGGCTGCCGGACCTGCGTGATGCGATGAGCCTGGTGTGGCGGATGCTGCTGCTGTGGCTGGCGATCCTCGCCCTGCTGGTGATTGCAGGCTGGGTGACGTAGTTGCTTTGCAGGGCTTGCAGCCCTGCACCTGCAGAAGCAACAGCAACAGCAACAGCAACAGCAACGGCAGGATTGCTGCGGGTTGGCGGGGTGGGTCGGATGGCGGGGGACGCCGTGAATCCGTCCGTGGAGGCTTGGTCGCCGCATCCATGCGGCTCACACCCCCGCCATCCGACCCACCCCGCCTTCGACAGATTCCCGCGGCTGTTGGTAGGTGTCGACCTTGGTCGACACGGTAGATCCACGCCATGCGTGGATGCAGAGCGAAGCGATCCGCTTCCGCTTCCGCTTTTGATCTTCTCTTTCTTTTCCGTGGTGGACGCACACGGAAACTGTCCGTGGCCGGGCGGGATGGGTTTGCGGGGGTGTCCGCGGCATGGATGCCGCGGCCAAGCCTCCACGGACGGATTCACGGCGTCCCCCGCAAACCCATCCCGCCCGGCCAACCCCATGATCGACAAACGCCGCCCACCACGAGGGGCTGCGCCGTTGGCTGGAAACCTAGATCGGTGCCAGTGCAGTGAACGGTGCCCACGGCAGGTTGCGCAGCAGCGCATACCCGGGCAGCACCCAGAGCCAGAACACGGGATTGGCCAGCACCCGCATCAGCGGGTCGAGCACACGCGGGCGGATGCCGGCGATGTTCAGCAGCATCAACAACAGGAACGGCAGGCTGATGACCAGCAGCGGGTTCATCGCCATCGCGCCGGGCAGGTCGAAGTGGACCAGGGAATACAGGCAGCGCGTGCTGCCACAGCCCGGGCAGTACAGGCCGGTCAGCGCGTACAGCGGGCAGCTCGGCAGGGGATTGCCGGCGACATACGGATTGACGTTGCGCAGCACCACCGTGGCACCCACGGCCAGGCCGGCGGAAACCAGCAGCGGTGCCCAGCGGGCGAGTCGGGAACGAGCGGGAAGCGCGGACATGCAACAACGGATCCGGCGCAGGCGCCGGATCCGTCCAGGCGTATCAGTAGTTGCCGTTGCTCATCGCGCCCATGCCGCCGAGCACAACGAAGAACAGCACGTACAGCACGACCAGCACGACCCAGGCGATGGCCGACCACATGGCCCACTTCTTGGCCTTGGCGGCGGAGTCCTGGGCGCCGGCGATGTCGCCGGCCGCCAGCTTGCCGTTGACCTGGGCGGCGTAGACGATCGACACGATGCCGGCCGGCAGGCAGCAGAACAGGGTGGTCAGGATCGCCCAGACCAGGTTGTTCGGGACCTGCGGAGTAGCAGTATTCATGGGTTCAAGCTCCTTGATGGGTGGTGGTGGTGAATCATTGGTCGGAAAGAGCGCCCAGTACGGCCAAGCCGCCGAACAGCCCGAACCACAACAGCAACAGGACCGGCAGGGCCACGGCCGAAGCCACCGCCCACCAGCCCGCCTTGCGCGACGCACTGTAGGCCCCCGGCAGGTCGCCGGCCGCGCGGCGGCCATCGACCTGGGAGGCATAGACGATCGACACCACGCCCAACGGCAGGCAGCAGAACAGCGTCGTCAGGATCGCCCAGACCAGATGGTTGGGGATGTAGACCGGACGGCTGAGCGGTGGTGGTTGATTCAAAGCGAGACTCCATTCCTTGGTGGCCGGCCATGATGAATCGGCCGGACCTCCCCCCTGTGGGTGCGTAATCTACCGCAACCTGCGTTGCATGTATGCGTTTACAGTCACGACATGTCGCGTACACCACTGGACGATGACGTATGTGGGGGAGTCCGCTGGGCCCGCTCGGCGGGCCCATCTCGTCAGGCGTGATCGCCGCGCAGGGCCCGCACCTGGGCCTCCAGCACCGGTGCGCTGGTGCTGTGGCCATCCACGGCCGCTGCCGCCACCACCTCGACGGTGGCGCGGAAACGGCGCGGCACGCGCATGCGGCCCAGGCGGCTGTCGCGCCGGCTCCACATGCTCGACCACATGCCGCGCAGCGCCATCGGCACCACCGGCACCGGCCGCCGTTCGAGGATCTTCTCGACGCCGGACTTGAACGGTGCCATCGCGCCATCCTTGGTCAGCGCGCCTTCCGGGAAGATGCAGACCAGCTCGCCTTCGGCCAGCGCAGCGTCGATGTCATCGAACGCGCGCTGCATCAGCGCCGGGTCTTCGCGCGCACCGGCGATCGGGATCGCCTTGGCGGTCCGGAAGATCCAGCGCATCACCGGGATGTTGAAGATCTTGTAGTACATGACGAAGCGCACCGGGCGCGGGATCGTCGCCGACAGGATCAGTGCGTCCATGTAGCTGACATGGTTGCAGACCAGCAGCGCGGCGCCCTCGTCGGGCACGTTGGCCTCGATGCCGTGCGGGCGCAGGCGGTACAGGGTGCGCACCATCAGCCAGCTGAGGAAGCGCATCAGGAATTCGGGGACGATGGTGAAGATGTAGATCGCCACCAGTGCGTTGGCGATGGCCAGCGCCAGGAACTGCTGCGGGATGGTCCAGTGCAGCAGCTTGTGCGCGGCCAGCGACAGCAGGGCTGCGCCGACGATGAAGCCGGAGTTCTGGATGTTCAGCGCCGCAAACACGCGCGACATCTGCGCCTTCGGCGTGCGGCTCTGGATCAGCGCGAACAGCGGCACCACGAAGATGCCGGTGAACAGGCCGATGCCGATCAGGTCGATGACGATGCGGATGCTGCCCGGCTGCTGCAGGAACGTCCCGATGGTCAGTCCGTGCACGGTCGCTTCGCCACTGCGGGCGAAATACAGGTCGAGCAGGAACGCGGTCATGCCGAACGCACCCAGCGGCACCAGGCCGATTTCCACCGTGCGTGCCGACAGCTTCTCGCACAGCAACGAGCCAACGCCGGTGCCGACCGAGAACAGGGCCAGCGCAAAGATATACAGGGTCGGCTCACCGCCGAGGTTGGTCACGGCATAGGCCGGCAGCTGCGAGGTCAGCACGGTGCCGACGAACCAGAACCAGGACACGCCCAGGATTGAATTGCGCACCGCCTTCTGCTGGCGCGCCATGCGCAGCACCGCCAGTGATTCGGGCAGCGGGTTCCAGTTGATCTTCAGGTTCGGGTCGCCGGCATCGACCCTGGGAATCAGGCGCGCGGCGATGTTGCCGCAGATCGCCAGGCCGATGATCGCGCAGGCCGCCACCACCGTACCGTGGCTGCCGGCGACGGTGAACACCAGGCCGCCGACGATCATGCCGGACAGGATCGACATCGAGGTGCCCATTTCAACCAGGCCGTTGCCACCGGTCAGCTCTTCGGGCTTGAGCACCGACGGCAGCACCGAGTACTTCACTGGGCCGAACAGGGTCGACTGCATGCCGGTGCAGAACAGGGCGACCAGCAGCACCGGCAGGCTCTGAGTGAGGAAGCCGGTGGCTGCCAGCGACATGATCACGATCTCCATGGTGGTGGTGATCACGATCAGCCGCGATTTTTCCAGTTTGTCGGCGATCTGCCCGGCCAGCGCCGAGAACAGGAAGTACGGCAGGATGAAGATGGCCGGTGCCAGCGTGGCGTACAGCCCCAGTTCTTCCTCCGGTACGGCCATGAACAGCAACATGCTGATGATCGCCTGCCGGTACACGTTGTCGTTGAACGCTCCGAGTGCCTGGACGACGAAGAACGGCAGGAAACGGCGCTGGCGCAGCAGGGCGAACTGGTTGTGACCGGACATGGAGCCTCCTTGACCGGCGCAGCCTAGCATTCCTGCCTATCCGCCGGGACCATGGCGGGATGCATCCACGCATGGCGTGGATCTACTGAAGCCCCACAACTGTGGGTGCGGACCGTTGGTCCGCACACCTTGATAGGTCTCAGACGATATCGTCGACCACGCCGCCATCCACGCGCAGCGCTGCGCCGGAGGTCGCCGAGGCCTGCGGCGAGGCCAGGTACACCACCATGTTGGCCACTTCCTCGACCGTGGCGGTGCGCTGGATCACCGAAGACGGCCGGTGTGCCATCACGAACTCGCGGCCGATCTGCTCCAGTGGCTTGCCGCTGCGCTGGCGTTCATCTTCGAACATCGCCGCGAAACCGTCGGACATGGTCGGGCCGGGCAACACCGCGTTGACGGTGACGCCGCTGCCGGCCACGCGCTTGGCCAGGCCGCGCGACAGCGACAGCTGCGCGGTCTTGCTGACACCGTAGTGGATCATGTCGGCCGGAATGTTGCGTGCCGATTCGGATGAGATGAACAGTACGCGACCCCAGCCGGCATCGACCATGGCCGGCAACAGTGCCCGCGACAAGCGCACGCCGGACATCACGTTGGTCTGCCAGTAGCGTTCCCAGGTCGCGTCTTCGGTCTCGAAGAAGTCCTCGGGGCCGAAAATGCCGGCGTTGTTGACCAGGATGTCGACCTTGGGCAGGCCTGCCAGCAGCGTGTCGACGCCGGCCGCATCGGAGAGGTCGGCGGCCACGCCGAGCACGTCGGCACCCGGAACGGCGGCGAGCAGGCGCTGGCGGGCGCGTTCGACGCTGTCGGTGCTGCGGCCGTTGAGAATGATCCGCGCGCCCGCGTTGGCCAGGCCCTGGGCAATCGCCAGGCCGATGCCGGCGGTGGAGGCGGTGACCAGCGCGGTACGGCCGGAGAGTTCAATCTTCATGGGGAATCCGGGGGAGCAGGGATCGCCCAGTATCCGCGCGGGAACGTGATCGGGGCGCATCGCCATACGCAACACACGGTTGCACGCGGTGCAGTAGATCCACGCCATGCGTGGATGGAATGTCCGACCAGCGATGAGGGATCAGGTCAGGCTGGTCACCGCCTCATTCGCCGCCGCCCGCACCTTCGGCAGCATCCGCAGCACCAGCGCCATCTGCGTGCGGATCAGCTGCAGCTTCGGCGGCATCGCCTCGTCGATCTGTTCCAGTTCGGCCGCCACCGCGCGATCAGCGTCGTTGTCGTCCTCGCTGACCGGCTGCCGAGCGCTCAGGGCCGTCGCCAGTTGCTGCAGCGCCTTGCGCACGCGCTCACCGGCAGCCAGCGCCAGCGGATCGCCGGCGTAGCTGTCCACCTGGTCGCGGTGCGCACCCAGGGCCGACAGGTGCCCGAGCAGTGTGTTGGACAGCGCCAGGAAGTGGAAGCCGGCATCCAGATTGCGGCGCACATGGCCGGGCTCACGCAGCATGTTCGACAACGCGGTGGACAGCGCGGCGTCGGCGTTGTGCATGTCGCGGCGGGCGATGCGGTAGGCCAGATCGTCACGCATGCCGCTGCGGTACTGGCCCAGTACCGAATCCAGGTAGCGCGCGGCGGTGTCCAGCACGCGCGCCAGCACAAGGTGCAGCTGGCGGCCCTGCCAGTCGGGCAGGATCAGGAAGGCGGCCGCGGCGGCGATTGCACAACCCAGCAGCGTATCGACCATGCGCGGCACGATCAGCACGAAGCCGTCGCCGATCAGGTTGAAGCAGGTCAGGGCCATCACCGTGATTGCCGCCGACGCCACCAGGTAGCGGTCGGTGCGGGTGAAGAAGAACAGCAGCGCCGACAGCAGCGCGATCAGCAGCTGTACGTGCAGCTGTGGGAACAGCTGCAGCAGTGCCCAGGTCAGCACCAGGCCGGCCACGGTGCCGACGATGCGTTGTGCAAGGCGCTGGCGGGTCGCGCCGAAGTTGGGGCGGCACACGAACACGATGGTCAGCAGCACCCACGAGCCGTTCTGTGCATTGAACAAGCGGATTGCCGCGAAGCCGGCGATCAGGGCCAATGCCATGCGCAGGCCGTGGCGGAACAGGACCGAGCCGGGCGTGAGCTGCTGGCGCACGCGCACGCCCATCTCGCGCAGGGTGTGCGGGTTGCTGTCGCGCAGGCGGGTATCGACGTTGTCCAGGCTGGCCTCGGAGCGCTCCGCATCCAGCAGGCGGCGCTCGATGCTGCGCAGGTTGTGCACCAGCAGATCCAGCGATCCGAGCAGACGCTGCCATTGCGGACGCTGCTGGTCGCGCAGGTAGGCCAGCGCATCGGCCAGGTCGCGCCCGGCCTGCTGGTTGCTTTCGCCATACACGAACGGACGGCGCAGGCGGATCGCCTCGCCCAGCCGTGCGCAGGCCTGCCCCTGCAGGTCGAGCAGGCGCTGGCAGCGGTACAGCACATCGCTGTGGAAGAAGGCATCGACCAGCGCACCGTAGGGGTAGTGCGAGGAGCTGGCGCGCTCGTGGAAATCCTGTGCCATGTAATAGAGGCGCAGGTACAGGCCGGAGTTCACGCCGGGCCGCCCGGAACGGCCGAAGCGGGCCAGGATCGCGGTCTTGGCTTCATTCAATGCACCAACCACGCGCCGGTTCTGTTCGGCCAGGTCGAGCTGGCGACGCTGCAGGTCGGCCTCGCGCACCGGCTCGAACAGTGTTGCCTTCAACTGCAGGTAGCGGCCCAGTTCAACGTACAGTCGTGCCACGCGTTCGCGTACCGGACGGTTGGCGAACAGTGCGGTCCAAAGGATCGACAGCAGGCCGTACCAGACCGCACCGGCCAGCAGGTGGCTGACCGCGTCCAGCGCGCTGTGCAGGTCGCTGGCGCCATGCTGCTCCAGCCCGATCATGGTGTAGATCGCCAGCGTTACCGTGGCCTGGGCGATGGACGCATAGCGCTCGCCGAGCGCACCCAGCAGGGTCAACCCGAAGGTGGACAGCGCCAGCGCGCCGATGAAGATCCACGGCCAGGGGAACAGCCAGATCACCGAGGCGGCGGCGAGGCAGAAGCACAGCAGCGACAGCAGTACCGCCTTGGTACGGCCCCACCAGTTGTCATCGGTCTCGGCGATGGCGCTGGCGATGATGCCGAGGAACACGCCGGGCAGGGCAGTGAGCGCGTCCAGCTGCCAGCACACGGCAAGCGCTGCGGTCAGGGCGATGAACACCCGAAGGCCATAACTGGCCTTTTCGTGGGCCCACAGGCGGCTGAGGCGGGATTCGCGGGCGGGCATGCAGGCTCGGTGGAAGGGTCTCCCACCATTATTGCGGGTACGGGGTGAAGGGGACAGCCCGCGAGGGAATACCCGGTAGTGCCGGCCGCTGGCCGGCTCTCATGCGCCCGGACGGAGGTGCGAGGAGCCGGCCGGCGGCCGGCACTACCGGTTTGCCGGGCATTACATGTCGAACCGCACGCTCACCGCGAACGTGCGTGGCAGGCCGGCGCCGGCGTTGGACCAGTACTTCCGGTTGGCCAGGTTCTCGACGCTGGCACGCAGGGTCACCGGATGGCCGGACGCCAGCAGGCGATAGCCGATGCCTGCATTCACCAGCGTGTAGTCAGGCAGCTTCAGGGTGTTGTCGGCGTCGTACCAGACACCGCCGTAATAGCGCACGGCGGCATAGGTTTCCAAGCCGTCTACCCACGGCAGCTGGTAGGTGGCGTGCAGTACGCCGCTCCAGCGCGCAGCACCGGCGGTGCGGTTGCCTTCCTGTGCGGCACTGCCCGGGGACAGCTTGTCGTAGGTCGGATCCAGCCAGGTCACGCCGCCGCCGACGGTCAGTGCATCGTTGAGGTGCAGGTCGGCACTGGCTTCAATGCCTTCGTACAGCGTGATGCCGTCCTGCACCAGGCGCTTGCCGGCCGGCGTGAGCTCATCGATGTTGGCACCACGTTCCAGCCGGAACGCGGCCACGTTCGCATTCCAACGCGCCGCTTCGACCTTGGCCCCGATCTCGTACTGCTTGCTGATGGTGGGATCGAGCACGTCACCGGCGTTGATGTAGCTGTTGCCTACGCGGCTGCCCGCTTCGAGCGACTCGATGTAGCTGGCGTAAAGGGTGACCGCCTCGCTGGGCTTGAACATCACGGCGTAGGTCGGGGTGACCGGGTAGGTGTGGTATCGCCCCTTGGTTTCGAAGTCGTTGTAGCGCCAGCCCGCCAGCACCGACCAGCCGCCGCCGAGGTTCACCGTATCGCTTGCGAACACCGCCTGCTGCACCGTCTCGTCGCCGCGGGTCATCACCCGAGAACCGACGGCGTCGTGGCGGATGGC
The DNA here is from genome assembly GCF_009659995.1 of Stenotrophomonas sp. MH181796. Taxonomy (NCBI): domain Bacteria; kingdom Pseudomonadati; phylum Pseudomonadota; class Gammaproteobacteria; order Lysobacterales; family Lysobacteraceae; genus Stenotrophomonas; species Stenotrophomonas sp. MH181796. The sequence continues at coordinate 553,632 of NZ_RAHU01000001.1, read as the reverse complement.
ATGGCGCTGGTACAGGTTGGCGCGCCCGATCAGGTTCCACTCGTAGGGACGGTCCCAGCCCAGCCCGGTCTGGTGGCTGATGCCCGCCACCACCTGATGCTGAAGGGGGCCGGTGCGGAAGCTGCCCTGCAGCATCGCCTGGGCCAGCTTCCACTCGCTCTTGCCACCCAGTTCGTAGACGTTGACGTCGTAGTCGCCGTTGAGATCGTCGATGTAGGCGAAGATCTTGTTGACGTCATTCCACGAGGTGGTGACGCCGTAACTCAGGCTGGCTTTCCAGTCGCTGTTGATCTGCCAGTTCAAGCCGGTCGACAGCAGGCTGGAGCGTGTGTCGTAGTAGGTGCCGGGCACGCTGTTGTCGGTATCTCCGGCGATCGGCCGCGGCAACGAGGTCAGGCCACGGAAGTAGTACTGCGGCGATTCCTCGCGCAGGTCGCGCGACTGGAACACACCGTCGAAGGTCCAGGTGAGCGCATCGCTCAGGCGCGCGTCCAGCGACAGTGCGCCCACCTTGCGATCGACGTGTCCGCCATTGAAGGTCTCGCCTTTTTCCTGGAAGGCGTTGAAGCGGTAGCCGAACATCTGCTCGTTGCCGAAGCGGCCGCCAACGTCGATGCCGCCGCTGACGATGCCTTGTTCGCGCCAGCCCAGCTGGGCGGAGAAGGTGGGCGTGTCCGTCGGCTTCTTGGTGATGTAGTTGACGATGCCGCCGGGGGTGCCGAAGCCATACAGGAATCCGCCCGGGCCTTTCAGCAGATCGACCTGTTCCATCACTTCCAGCGGCCATTCGGTGCCCCAGGAAGAGACCTGCAGGCCATTGACCCGGTAGCTGTCGTAGTTCAGCTCCAGACCGCGGTTGCGGATGGGCGAGCTCCAGCCACTGGCATAGGCGCTGACCTGGGTGCTGACCGAAGGGTCGAGCAGGAAGGCTTCGCCCAGCGAGACCACCTGGCGCTGCTCGATCTGCTCGCGGCCAACAGCGGTGATCGCGAACGGAGTGTCGCGCAGGGCGCGGTCGCCCAGTGCGCCAGCGTCGGTATGGGTGCGTTCGGCGGTGACCTTCACCGCATCCAGATCGGTGGCGTTACGGCTGCCGGCCGGCGCTTCGGCATGGGCAGCGCAGGCGGCTGACAGGGCGATGGCCAGCAGGGCCAGGCGGGGAGAACGGGAAGGCAGCATCGATGGTGGTCCTCGACGGACGGCCACAGGCCATCCGCCCACGGGTGGGGGAAGGGGCAGTGGCTGGGATCACGCAGGCTGGCCGGAGATGGCAGCGGGGCGCCGCGAAGGGGCGCAGGACCATGGCTGGATGAGAATTGTTCTCTTTTCGTTACCGTGCGTCAAACCCGGAGGTATGCGGACCAACGGTCCGCACCCACCATCCGTGCCCACGGTTCGTACCCACCATCCGCTCCCACGGTAGTGCCGGCCGCTGGCCGGCAGATTGGCTGTACGGAGAACGCCGGCCAGCGGCCGGCGCTACCAGTAGATCCACGCCCTGCGTGGATGGGCCCTTCTACGCCCGTTGCGCGCGCTTGAGCAGCTTCGCTTCGCGCCTGCGTGCGCGACGTGCGCGCCAGCGCTCGGCCAGGCAGGAGAAGATCACGTACAGCGCCGGCGTGCTGAGCAGGGTCAGGCTCTGCGAGAACAGCAGGCCGCCGATCATCGCGATGCCCAGCGGGCGGCGCAGCTCCGACCCTTCGCCCAGGCCGATCGCCAGCGGTACGGCCGCCAGGATCGCCACCATGGTGGTCATCATGATCGGGCGGAAGCGCACGATGCTGGCCTCGCGTGCGGCGTCGCGCGGTGCCAGCCCATGCTCGCGCTGCGCCACCAGCGCGAAATCGATCATCATGATCGCGTTCTTCTTGACGATGCCGATCAGCAGCACCAGCGCGATCATCGAGATCACCGACAGCTCGGTGTTGGTGCCGAACAACGCCAGCAGCGCACCGACGCCCGCCGCCGGCAGCGTGGACAGGATGGTGACCGGGTGGATCAGGCTCTCGTAGAGTATGCCCAGCACCAGGTACACGGTCAGGATCGCCGCCAGTACCAGGATCAGCATGTCGCTGGGATCGGAGTTGAAGCCGAAGCCCGCATCGTCGGCCAGGCGGATGTCGCCGGGCATGCGCATGCCCGCCACCGTTGCGTCGATGATCGCCTTGGCCTCACCCATGCTCACGTTCGGAGCCAGGTTGTAGCTCAAGTCCATCGTCGTGTACTGGTTTTCGTGGGTGATCTGCGACGGTGCCAGGCCGGGCATCTGGGTGGCCACCGCGGTGATCGGCACCATGTCGCCGTTGCGTGCCCGCACGTACACTTCATCCAGCGCCGCTGGCGTGGCGGTCTGCGAGGGCAGGGCGTTCACCACCACGCTGTACTGGTTGATGTCCGAATAGATGGTGGAGATCTGGCGCTGGCCGAACGCACCGTACAGCGCGCCGTCGATGGCACCCACCGTGATGCCCAGGCGGGCGGCCTTGGCGCGGTCGATCTGGATGTTCTGGCGCAGGCCGGCGTTGTCCACGTCGGTACCGACATCGCGCAGCTTCGGGTTCTTCTTCAGTTCCGCCTGCAGCTTGGGTAGCCATTCCTGCAGTGCGGCCAGGTCGTTGCCCTGCAGGGAAATGCGGTACTGCGCGCCCTGGCTGGAACCGCCGCCATCGTTGCTGGGCAGGTCCTGGATCGCGCGCAGGCGCAGCTGCAGGTCCGGGTAGCGATCGGCCTTGGCACTGAGTCGCGCCAACGCATGCGCGGTGGTTTCGCGACGGCCGTCGCTGCGCGACTTCAGCTCGATGTTGAACTGTGCACTGGAGCCTTGGCGGCCGCTGCCCAGGCGCACGCCCACGGTCTTCACTGCCGGGTCGGCCATCAGCATGTCGGTGATGCGGCGCTGGCGGGCGACCATGTCCTCGAAGGAAACGGTGGCGCTGGAGTTGGCGCGGCCCCAGATCAGGCCGGTGTCCTGCGGCGGGAACGCGCCCTTCTTCACCGCGCCGAACAGGAAGACGGTGGCACCGATCAGCAGCAGCGGCGTCAGCGACAGCAGCAGCGCATGGCGCAGCGAGAAATCCAGGAACACGGTGTAGATGCGCAGCATGCGCTCGTGGCCGGCATCCAGCCAACGGCCGAAGCGCGACGGCGGCGCCGTGTGGTCGTGGGCGCTGAGGAAGCGGCTGCACAGCGCCGGGGTCAGGGTCAGCGAGACGATCATCGAGACCACGATGGCCGCCACCAGGGTGACGGTGAACTCGCGGAAGAACGCGCCCATCATGCCGCTGGCGAACAGCAGCGGGATGAACACCGCCACCAGCGAGGCGGTGATCGAGACGATGGTGAAGCCGATCTCGCGCGCGCCGGTCAGCGCTGCCTGCATCCGCGGCATGCCTTCGTCGAGGTGGCGCATGATGTTCTCGATCACCACGATCGCATCGTCGACCACGAAGCCGATCGCGATCACCAGCGCCAGCAGGCTCAGGTTGTTCAGGGTGAAACCCATCACGTACATCACCAGCGCGGCACCGGCCAGCGACAGCGGCACGGTCACTGCGGCGATCAGCGTGGGTGCCAGCCGGCGCAGGAACAGCGCCATGGTCAGCACCACCATCGCCAGGCTGATCAGCAGAGTGATCTGCACTTCATGCAGCGACGAGCGGATGGTCGGCGTACGGTCGAAGTACGGTGTCATCGTGGTGCCCGGCTGCAGGTAGTCGCGCAGCGCGGGGATCTGTGCCTTGACCCGGTCCACGGTCTCCACGATGTTGGCGCCGGCGCGGGTGAACACGTACATCACCACCGCCGGCTTGTGGTCGAACCACGCCGCCTGGTAGGCGTCCTGCTGGCCGTCGTAGACGTTGGCGATGTCCTTCAGGCGGATCACCCGGCCATCGCCCTGGGTCTTGACCACCAGGTCGGCGAAGTCGGCAGCACGTGCGACCGAATCGTTGGCGATGATCGCGGTGGTGGTGTTGCCATCGCTGAGGAAGCCGGTGGGTGAGGTCACGTTGGCCGCACGCACCGCGTTGCGCAGGTCATCGGCGGTCAGGCCGAGTGCGTTCATCAGGCGCAGGTTGACGTCCACACGCACCGCCGGCGTCGAGGCACCGGCGATGTCGACCGAAGCAACACCGCTGATCTGGCGGATGCGCTGCGCCAGCAGCGAATCGGCGACGTTGTACAGCTCATCGGCCGACTGCGTCTGCGAGGTGAGCGCGATGGCGATCACCGGGTCGTCGTTCGGGTTCGCCTTCTGGTACATCGGCGAGCCCATGCCCGAAGGCAGGTCGGCCTGTGCCGAGTTGATCGCGGTCTGTACGTCCAGTGCCGCCGAATCGATGTTGTGGCCGCTCTGGAAGATCATGAACACCAGCGAGCTGCCTTCCGAGCTCGACGAGCGCATGCGGTCGATGCCCGGCAGCTGGCCGAGATGACGTTCCAGCGGCGCGGTGACCGTGGAGGCCATGGTTGCCGCATCGGCACCGGACTGACTGGCGTGCACGAAGATCACCGGGATCTCGATGTTCGGCAGCGCCGACACGCCCAGCCGCAGGTAGCAGATCAGGCCGACCATGAACAGGCCGATGGCCAGCAGCGCGGTGCCGATCGGGCGGCGGATGAAGGGGCCGGACAGGTTCATCGTGCGGCCCCCCGCAGCAGCGGGGCGTGGATCATGCCTGCGGCTCCTGCAGCGAACCGTCGCGCAGTGCGCGCTGCTCGCGGCGGCGGGCCAGCCATTCGGAGAAGCGCTCCATGTACAGGTAGATCACCGGCGTGGTGTACAGGGTGACCAGCTGCGACAGCAGCAGGCCACCGACGATGGCGATGCCCAGCGGGCGGCGCAGTTCCGAGCCGATGCCGGTGCCCAGTGCCAACGGCAGCGCGCCGAGCATGGCCGCGGCGGTGGTCATCATGATCGGGCGGAAGCGCAGCAGGCAGGCGCGGCGGATCGCTTCGTGCGCGTTGGCGCCGGCGCGGCGTGCCTCGATCGCGAAGTCCACCATCATGATGCCGTTCTTCTTGACGATGCCGATCAGCAGCACGATGCCGACGATGCCATCCACCGACAGGCTCAGCCCGCACAGCATCAGCGCCAGCAGCGCACCGACACCGGCCGGCGGCAGCGTGGAGATGATCGTGATCGGGTGGATGTAGCTCTCGTACAGCACGCCCAGCACGATGTAGATCACCACCAGCGAGGCCAGCAGCAGCCACACCACATCGGTCTGGCTGCCGGTGAATTCGGCAGCCTTGCCGATGAACTCGGCATGCAGGTGGGTGGGCATGTCCAGGCTGTCCTTGGTCTCCTGGATTGCACGCACGGCTTCGGACAGCGAATAGCCCGGCGCCACGTTGAACGAGACCGTCACTGCCGGCAGTTGCTGCTGATGGCTGACCACCAGCGGCGCACTGCTGACCTTGCCTTCGGCCAGGGCCGACAGCGGAATGATGCTGCCCGCGCCGACGGTGATGCCGGTGTTCTGCGCGCCGATGCCGGTAGCCGTCGATGAGTTCGACGAGGTGACCTGGCCGAAACTGGTGGCGTTGGTGCCGGTCAGTGCACCGGCACCATTGGAGGCAACGGCCAGCTGTTCCATCAGCGCGGTGCTGGTGCGGAACTCCGGCGCCACTTCCAGCACAACCCGATACTGGTTGAGTTCGGTGAAGATGGTCGAGATCTGGCGCTGGCCGAACGCATCGTAGAGGGTGTCGTCGATGGTCTGCATCGGCACGCCCAGCACGCTGGCCTTGTCGCGGTCGATGTTCAGTTCAAGCGCGCGGCCCTGGTTGGACAGGTTGTTGTCGACGTCGGTCAGTTCCGGGCGCTTGCGCAGCGCTTCGGTCAGGCGTGTGGCCTGGGTGGCCACGGTCGCCGGATCGACGTCCGACAGCGAGTACTGGTACTCGGTGGCGGCCACGCGGGTATCCAGGGTCACGTCCTGGACCGGCTTCAGGTACAGGGCCACGCCCGGAATACCGGCCACCGCCTTCTGCAGGCGCGGCAGGATCTTGTCCAGGCCGTCGCGCTCGCCGCGTTCCTTCAGCACGATCGACAGCTGGCCCTGGTTGAGCGTGGGGTTCATGCTGCCCGCGCCGATGAAGGCTGACACGCCGGTCACGTCCGGGTCCTGGCGCAGCGCTTCGGCCACCTGCTTGGTGCGCTGCTCCATCTGCGGGAAGGCGATGTTCTGGTCAGCCTGGACCACGCCGGTGATCAGGCCGGTGTCCTGTTCGGGCAGCAGGCCCTTGGGAATCAGCACGTACAGCAGCACGGTCAGCACCAGTGCGCCGCCGGCCACGGCCAGGGTCAGGCGCTGGTGGTCCAGCACCCAGTCCAGACTGCGCTCGTACAGGCCGACGGTGCGCGTCCACAGGTTCTGCTTGCCGGCCGCCGCCGCACGCTCATGTGCGTCCTCGCCTTCGGGCAAGGCGTCGGGCTTGAGCAGGTAGGCGCACATCATCGGGGTCAGCGTCAGCGAGATCAGCATCGACAGCACCACGGCGATGCTCAGCACCCACGCGAACTCGTGGAACAGGCGGCCGGTGACGCCGGGCATCAGCAGCAGCGGCAGGAACACCGCCACCAGCGAAACGGTCAGCGACAGCACGGTGAAGCCGATCTGGCGCGCACCGATTTCGGCCGCTTCCTTGCCACTCTTGCCCTGCTCGATGTAACGCACGATGTTCTCGATCATCACGATCGCATCGTCGACCACGAAGCCAGTGGCCACCACCAGCGCCATCAGCGAGAGGTTGTCCAGCGACATGCCGGCAAAGGCCATCACCGCGAAGGTGCCGGCCAGCGACAACGGCACCGCCACCGAGGGAATGATCGTGGCCCACAGGCGGCGCAGGAACACGAAGATCACCGCCACCACCAGGCCGATGGTCAGGATCAGGGTGAACTGCACCTCATGCACCGAGGCGCGGATGGTCTCGGTACGGTCGTTGAAGATCTCCAGGTGCACGTCGGCTGGCAGCACGCCCTGCAGCTGCGGCAGGATCGCGCGGATGCGCTCGACGGTCTGCACGATGTTGGCGCCGGGCTGGCGGCGCACTTCCAGCAGCACCGCCGGCTTGCCATCGGCCCAGGCGGCCAGCTGGTCGTTCTCCACGCCATCAACCACTTCGGCCACGTCGGACAAACGCACGGGACGTCCGTTCTTGTAGCTGATGATGGTGTCGCGGTACTCGGCGGCACTGGTGAGCTGGTCGTTGGTACCGATGCTGTAGGACTGGGTCTTGCCGTTCAGCGAACCCTTCGGCGCGTTGACGTTGGCCTGGGTCAGCGCGCTGCGCAGCTGCTCCAGGGTCAGGCCCATGTTCGACAGCTGGGCCGGATTGACCTGGATGCGCACGGCCGGGCGCACGTTGCCGGCGATCGAGACCAGGCCCACGCCCTGCACCTGCGACAGGCGCTGGGCCAGGATCGAGTCGGCGTAGTTGTTGACGTCGCGCAGCGGGCGCGTGTCAGAGGTCAGTTTCAGGGTGACGATGGCCGCGTCGGCTGGATTCACCCGGTTGTAGACCGGCTGGTAGGGCAGCGACGAGGGCAGGGTGGCCTGGCGGATCGCCGCCTGCACGTCCTGCGCGGCAATGTCGATGTTCCGGTCCATCGAGAACTGCAGGATGATCGTGGACAACCCGGCCGACGAGTCGGAGGTCATCAGCTCCAGCCCGGAGATCTGCCCGAACTGGCGCTCCAGCGGCGTGGTGACCAGCGAGGCCATGGTGGTGGCGTTGGCGCCGGGGTACTGGGTGGTGACCACCAGGCTGGGCGCATCGATTTCCGGCAGCGCCGACACCGGCAGCTTGCGGTAACCGAGGATGCCCAGCAGCAACAGGCCCGCCATCAGCAGCGAGGTGGCGATGGGGCGGCGGATGAAGATCGTCGAAAAGCCCACGGACTGATCCTTGCTGGCACTTCAATGTCGGCGCCGGCAGGCTTGCCGGCGCGAGGGAGGTCGGTAGCCTGCGCTCAGCGCGGGCCGCCGCCACGACGGCCACCGCCGCCGTTCTTCTGCTCGGCCGCCTTCAGCTCGGCCTCGGTCGGTGCGGCCGGGGTCTCGCCCGGCTTCAGCGCGTTGACCTTGCTGCCCGGCTTCAGGCGGAACTGGCCTTCACTGACCACCCGCTCGCCGCCCTTCAGGCCTTCGGCGATCTGCACCTGGCTGTCGCCCACTTCCACGCCGCTGCGCACGGTCTGCATCTTTACCGTGTTGTCGCCCTGCACGATGTAGACGTACTCGCCGTCCGGGCCACGCAGCACCGCCTGGGTGGGGATGACCACGCCGCCGGCAATCGTGCGCAGCTGCATGCGCACGTTGACGAACTGACCCGGCCACAGACCGTTGTCGGTGTTGTCGAACAGGGCGCGCGCCTTGAACGTGCCGCTGTCGGCACTGATCAGGTTGTCGACCACATCCAGCTTGCCGTCACCGGACAGCACGTGCGAGTCGGCGCGGTCCAGCGCCGCCACCGGTACCGCGCCGGCGGCCTGCGCCTGGCGCACGTCGCCAAGCTGGCGCTCGGGCAGGTTGAACAGTACGTGGATCGGGTGGATCTGGGTCAGCGTGACCAGCGCGGTGCCGGCATTGACCACGTTGCCAGCATCGACCGCGCGGATGCCGGCGATGCCGGTGATCGGTGCGGTGACCTTGGTGTACTGCAGCTGCACCTGCGCCGAGCGCATGCTGGCCTCGTTCGCTGCGACTGCGCTTTCGTACTGTGCCACTTGGTTTCGCTGTGTATCCAGATCGGTCTTGGCGACGTACTGGCGATACTCCGGCGCGTTCGAGCGCTGGTAGTTGGAGCGCGCGGTGGCCAGCAGCGCTTCGTTCTGGCGCTTGGCCGCGGCGGCCTGGTCGTAACTCGCCTGGGCGGTGCGCGGATCGATCACCGCCAGCACATCACCCTGCTTCACTTCCTGGCCTTCGCGGAAATTCAGGCTCATCAGCTGGCCGCCGACCTGCGGGCTGACCGTAACGGTGTTCATCGCGGTCACCGTGCCCAGTGCGCTGGCATACACCGGCACGTCCTGGCGCGTAGCGTCGACCACGGTGACCGGCACCGGGCCGGCATCCGGATCCTCGCCGCCCTGGCGCGCGCCCGCAGCGGGTTTTCCAGCCTTGTCCTTGCCCCCACCGACGACGCGCAGGCCGACCACGGCCAGCACCAGTACCGCCACGACCAGCAGCACGATCTTCCAAACACGTGACATTACGAGGACTCCAAGAGGGCTGGACCGGGCGGGACCCCGGGGGCAATGCGCAAAGCATACCTGTGCCACATCGCGTTTCCTGCATGACGGATGGGACGGGCGCTAAGACCGGATCCGGCCAGGGAGGTTCCCGTAGCGCCGGTGTTGCCCTACATTCAGTTGGAACCCCTTGCCGTGGAGATCGTGATGCGCCGTTCGCTGCTGCTGTCCGCCCTGCTGCTGGCCCTGCCGGCCCTTGCCCATGCCCAGGACGGGCAGCGCCCGGAGGTGACCGCTGCCGCGCAGCGGTTGCAGGCCAAGGTGGTCGAATGGCGCCGCGACTTCCACCAGCATCCGGAACTGTCCAACCGCGAGGCGCGCACCTCGGCCGAGGTCGCCAAGCGGCTGCGTGCGATGGGCCTGAAGCCGAAGACCGGCATCGCCCATCACGGCGTGGTGGCGATCATCGAAGGCGGCAAGCCCGGGCCGAAGATCGCCCTGCGTGCGGACATGGACGCGTTGCCGGTGACCGAACAGACCGGCCTGCCGTTCGCCTCCAAGGCCACCGACCAGTACCGCGGGCAGACCGTGGGCGTGATGCATGCCTGTGGCCATGACGCGCACACCGCCACCCTGCTGGGCGTGGCCGAAGCACTGGTGTCGATGAAGAAGGACCTTCCGGGCCAGGTGATGCTGATCTTCCAGCCTGCCGAAGAGGGTGCACCGCCGCCGGAAGAGGGTGGTGCTGCCCTGATGCTGAAGGAAGGGCTGTTCGCCGACTTCAAGCCGGAAGCCGTATTCGGCCTGCATGTGTTTTCCAGCGTGCAGGCAGGACAGATCGCGGTGCGTGGTGGTCCGCTGATGGCGGCTTCGGATCGTTTCGGCATCAAGGTGATCGGGCGGCAGACGCACGGTTCGGCGCCATGGAACGGTGTTGATCCGATCGTCGCCACCGCCGATCTGGTCGGCACCGCGCAGACCATCGTCAGCCGCCGCGCCAACCTGTCGAAGCAGCCGGCGGTGCTGACCTTCGGCGCGATCAACGGTGGCATCCGTTACAACATCATTCCCGATGAAGTGGAAATGGTCGGCACCATCCGTACTTTTGATGAAGGCATGCGCCAGCAGATCTTCGCCGACCTGCGCAACGTGGCCGAGCACACCGCCGCCGCGCACGGGGCAAAGGCGGTGACCGACATCTACGAATCGGAAGGCAACCCGGCCACGGTGAACGACCCGGCATTGACCGCGAAGATGCTGCCGAGCCTGCAGGCGGTGGTGGGCAAGGACAACGTGTACGAGCCGCCGCTGCAGATGGGCGCGGAGGATTTCTCGCTGTACGCGAAGGAGGTGCCGGGGATGTTCTTCTTCGTGGGTTCGACCAGCGTGGGCATCGACCCGGCGACGGCGCCGGCGAACCATTCGCCGAAGTTCCTGCTGGATGAGAAGGCGCTGGATGTCGGGTTGCGGGCGCTGCTGCAGGTGAGCCTGGATTTCTTGAACGGTGCCGGCACTCCTGCGGGCTGAGGGTTTCCGGCAGGGCTTGCAGCCCTGCACCCGACAGGTTCACGCGGCTGTTGGTGGGTGTCGACCTTGGTCGACACGGGCAGACATCCGGAATGTCTGAAGGATTGGCTTTTGATTTTGATTTTTCTGATCTTTCCCGTGGTGGTGGCCGCGTGCAGGGAACTGTCAGGGGCCGGGTGGGTAGGCGGGGCGGGGGTGTCCGCGGCATGGATGCCGCGGCCAAGCCCCCAAGGACGGGTTTACGGCGTCCCCCGACCCGCCTACCCACCCGGCCAAGCCGATAGACCGCCTTCCACCACCAACCAACAAAACCACCACGGAGGGGCTCCGCCGTTGGCCGGCCGGGCCGAAGGCCCGCCCTCCGCGCGATACAATGACCCCCATGAACACCCCACAGGATTCCAGCCTCGGTCGCGAGGTCAGTTACCCGTCGCAGTACGATCCCGGCCTGCTGTTTCCCATCCCCCGCAGCGGTGCCCGCGCCGAGATCGGCCTCGATGACGCCGCGCTGCCGTTCGTCGGCCATGACCGCTGGCATGCCTTCGAGCTGAGCTGGCTCGACCCGCGTGGCAAGCCGCAGGTCGCCGTCGCCACCGTGCAGGTGCCGTGCACCTCGCCGCGGCTGATCGAATCGAAGTCGTTCAAGCTGTACCTGAATTCCCTCAACAGTACCCGCATCGACACTGCCGAAGCGCTGCGCGCGCGCATCATCGCGGACCTGTCGGCCTGCGCCGGTGCGCCGGTCCAGGTCGAGTTCGGCCTGCCGGGCCTGCGCGAGACGCCGCTCGGTGAATCCATCGACGGGCTGGACGTGGAGATCGACTGCTACGGCCCGCCACAGGCGGACTTCCTCGCGGCCGATGCGGGCGAGGTGGTGGAGGAGACCCTGGTCTCGGCGCTGCTGAAGTCCAACTGCCCGGTCACCGGCCAGCCGGACTGGGCCACGGTCAGCCTGCGTTACCGTGGGCCGAAGATCGACCGCGCGGGCCTGCTGCGCTACCTGGTCAGCTACCGCGAGCACGCCGAGTTCCACGAGCAGTGCGTTGAACGGATCTTCAGCGAGGTGTCCGCCCGCTGCCAGCCGCAGTGGCTGGAAGTGGAGGCCCGCTACACCCGCCGTGGTGGCCTGGATATCAATCCCTGGCGTGCCAGCCCCGGCATCGCTGCCCCGGCCGCGACCTACCGCGAACTGCGGCAGTAACCGCCGCAGGCGGTTACGGGTAGTGCCGGCCGCTGGCCGGCAGCCGCAGGGAACCCGCATCCAGGACCAGCGCAAGCCGGCCAGCGGCCGGCACTACCGGGCACCGGCTCTCCCGATTGTTCAGCCGCCCCCGGGGGCGGCTTCACATCTGCACCATCCCCATTTAACAACCTCCATGGCACCGTGCGAACCACGTAGTCATGCAGACGGGAGTTGTGGATGAGTACCGAGAAGAAAGCCGATTTCTCCGGTGTCAGTGGCAGTGTCGACAGTACCGCCGAGCAGGTGCCGAAGGCGGACTTCTCCGGCGTCAGCGCCTCGGTGGACAGCACCGCAGACGTTGTCAGCGGCGGCACCTATACCGTGCAGAAGGGTGACTCGCTGTCGAAGATCGCCAAGCAGCATCTGGGCGATGCCAACGCCTGGAAGAAGATCTTCGAAGCCAATCGCGATGTGCTTGATGACCCGGACAAGATTTTCCCGGGCCAGACCCTGAAGCTGCCGCCGAAGTAAGCCGGCCATCGAACGCCGTCCGACAATCCCTGGGAGGAACCCCGAATGATCAAGACCACCCCGCTCCAGACCGCCCTGATCGCCGCCCTGCTGGGCAGCGTTGCCTTGGTAGGTTGCAAGAAGAAAGAAGAGTCGACCGACAGCAACGCCGCTCCGGCAGCGACCGCGCCGGCCGAACCGGCAGCACCTGCACCGATGACCGGCGCACCGCCGCCGATGGCCGAAGCCGCTGCAGTCAGCGTCTCGGCAGTGACCGTCGGCAAGACCGCAGCCGCCGACAAGTCGGTTGCGACGACGGCATTGTTCGCACCGAAGGATGACGTCATCGTCTCGGTCAAGACCGACGGCGCTGCCAACAACGTCACTGTTGGCGCGAAGCTGACCTACCAGGACGGCCAGGTGGCCGGCGAACAGAACGCCACCCTGAACACCAGTGGCGCGGAAACCACCAACGTCACGTTCAAGAATGCAAAGGGCTGGCCGGCCGGCAAGTACCGCGCCGAAGTCACCGTCGATGGCAAGGCGGCCGGAACGCCGCAGGAGTTCGAGGTCAAGTAAGTCCTGCCGACTCTCTCCCGGCAGGGCTCACGATGGACGCAGCCGCGAGGCTGCGTCCTTTTTTATTGGGCGATACTCGGAAGTACTCCGCGGGCCGCCCGTAATGAGATAAAGCTTGTCAACGGGGAAACCTCCCACCGCAGCGGACGGAGTTTCGCGGAGTTGGGCGGAAAGAAGGGCGAGATCAATGTCCTGGATAGATTTGACAAGGGTGTTGTTCCTCATGAAGTGTCACATCTTGGCGGTGTGGATGATCTTTATGACAAGACGACGGGGCTGCCCAATCCTGCACGTGGCGACGGAATCATGAATAGGGTTCCCGGTGTGGTTGACAGCCATACCATCGGTGGAATTGTAGAAGGCGATTCGGCGGTTCAAAAACGGGAGCGTTGAGATGCTTTCACGCATTTTGGTTTTCTTCGCTTTCTTGTGCCTGCTCACTTCGTGGGCCCAGGAATCTAGCCTGTGGAGCTACAGTTGCGACCACTTCCTATATGGCGCTTGTCTGCGCGTGCCAACAGGCATGTCCGTGACCTACGAGGCACCTGTTGACTTCGGCGTGCACCGCGTCAGAAGCGATGATCGGGAAGTCGCCTTGATCTACGAGGGCGATGCCCCCGAAAAGCCTGCGTCAGGAAGCACGCCGGATCTGCGCTTCACGGACGGCGGATATGTCGTGTCGGGGTATGCAAGGGCGGAAGGAGGTTCCACCCGGTACGACGTCTACGTTCGGCCCGGATCGTCTGGCGCCGGTTCGCTGCACATCCGAGGCTCTGCAGCGACGGCTGATGAACTCGCCAGCCTGGCCGCCGTTGTTGGGGGATTCCGCATCTGCAACTTCCAGCAAAGCAAGCGCTCACAGACATTGACCTGTCCAAGGCATGCCGAGTGGGGGCCGCGATTGTCGGAGTGGGTCATGCGTGCCTCAACGAGCGGGAAGTCGAATTAGCCATCAAGCCTCAGCTTCCAGACCGGAAGCGAGCCAGCGGCGCAACACAGTGGTGCAGTACCGCCGCGTATGGCGTGGCTTTGCCCCGCGCGGCTGAAAACGCGACAATGCAGGGGTTTCCCCGCCGCGCGCCCACCCTGACGGCGACGGGGGAAAGCGTGGGGCCCGGCCCCGCGCGCGACACGGTTGCACGTGGCCCGGCGCTGGTGCCGGCCTTCCCCTGAGCATTGCTACAGAGTCCAAGTCCCCCATGTCCAAGATCCTCTACACGCTGACCGACGAAGCACCGTTCCTGGCCACCCAGTCGCTGCTGCCGATCGTTGGTGCCTACACCGCCACTGCCGGCATCGTGGTGGAAACCCGTGACATCTCGCTGTCCGGCCGCATCCTGTCGCTGTTCCCGGAACTGCTCAGCGACGCGCAGAAGGTCAGCGACGACCTGGCCGAGCTGGGCCAGCTGGCGACCACCCCGGACGCCAACATCATCAAGCTGCCGAACATCTCCGCCTCGGTGCCGCAGCTGAAGGCGGCCATCAAGGAACTGCAGGACCAGGGCTATCCGCTGCCGGATTACCCGGAAACCCCGGCTGACGACCAGCAGCGCGACTACAAGGCGCGCTATGACAAGGTCAAGGGCAGCGCGGTGAACCCGGTGCTGCGCGAAGGCAACTCCGACCGCCGCGCACCGCTGTCGGTGAAGAACTATGCGCGCAAGCATCCGCACCGCATGGGCGCCTGGGCGTCGGATTCGAAGTCGCACGTCGCGCACATGGCCGCCGGTGATTTCTACGGCAGCGAAAAGTCGGCCACCCTGGCCAACGCCGGTTCACTGAAGATCACCTTCCACGGCAAGGACGGCAGCACCGTCGTGCTGAAGGAAAAGACCGCAGTGAAGGCGGGTGAGATCGTCGACGCCGCCGTCATGAGCCGCAAGGCACTGGCCGCCTTCATCGGCGAGCAGATCGCCGATGCCAAGGCCCAGGGCGTGCTGTTCTCGCTGCACCTGAAGGCGACCATGATGAAGGTCTCCGATCCGATCATGTTCGGCGTGGCGGTCAACGAGTTCTACAAGGACGTGCTGGCCAAGCATGCCGACGTGCTCAAGCAGGCGGGTTTCGATGCCAACAACGGCATCGGTGACCTGGCTGCGCGCCTGCCGTCGCTGCCTGAAGCCACCCGTGCGGCGATCGAAGCCGACCTGGCTGCCGAGTACGCGCAGCGCCCGGGCGTGGCCATGGTCAACTCGGACAAGGGCATCACCAACCTGCACGTGCCGAGCGACGTGATCGTCGACGCCTCGATGCCGGCGATGATCCGCGACTCCGGCAAGATGTGGAACGCCGAAGGCAAGCTGCAGGACACCAAGGCGGTCATTCCGGACCGCTGCTACGCCGGCGTGTACCAGGCCGTCATCGACGACTGCAAGGCGCACGGCGCCTTCGATCCGGCCACCATGGGTTCGGTGCCGAACGTCGGCCTGATGGCGCAGAAGGCCGAAGAGTACGGCTCGCACGACAAGACTTTCCAGATCGCTGCCGATGGCGTGGTCAAGGTCACCGACGACGCCGGCACCGTGGTGTTCGAGCACGCCGTGGAGGCCGGTGACATCTGGCGCATGTGCCAGACCAAGGACGCGCCGATCCAGGACTGGGTGAAGCTGGCCGTCGAACGCGCCCGCCTGAGCAGCACCCCGGCCGTGTTCTGGCTGGATGCCGCCCGCGCCCACGACGCGCAGGTCATCGCCAAGGTCGAGCAGTACCTGAAGGACCACGACACCAACGGCCTGGACATCCGCATCCTGCCGCCGGTGGAAGCCACCGCGTTCTCGCTGGACCGCATCCGCAAGGGCGAGGACACCATCTCGGTGACCGGCAACGTGCTGCGCGACTACCTGACCGACCTGTTCCCGATCATGGAGCTGGGCACCAGCGCCAAGATGCTGTCGATCGTGCCGCTGATGGCCGGTGGCGGCCTGTTCGAGACCGGTGCTGGTGGTTCGGCTCCGAAGCACGTGCAGCAGTTCGTTGAAGAGGACTACCTGCGTTGGGATTCGCTGGGTGAGTTCTTGGCCCTGGCAGCGTCGCTGGAACACTTGGGCAACCGCTACGACAACGCCGCAGCCCGCGTGCTGGCCAAGGCGCTGGACGAAGCCAACGGCCAGTTCCTGGACAACGACAAGTCGCCGTCGCGCAAGCTGGGTGGCATCGACAACCGCGGCAGCCACTTCTACATCGCGCTGTACTGGGCCCAGGCCCTGGCCGCGCAGAATGAAGATGCTGCACTGAAGGCACGCTTCGCGCCGCTGGCCAAGGCGCTGACCGACAACGAGCAGAAGATCGTTGAAGAACTGATCGCGGTGCAGGGCAAGGCCGTGGACATCGGCGGCTACTACCGCCCGGACGTGGCCAAGGCCAGCAAGGCGATGCGCCCGAGCGCGACCTTCAACGCCGCGCTGGAGCAGCTGCGCGGCTGATCCATCGCCATTCTGTCGTGACACCGGAACCCGCGCTTCGGCGCGGGTTTCTTTTTTGGCTCTGGGGTCAGATCCCCTTCGCCATGCAAAAGGGATCTGACCCCAGGCGATGAAACCGCGACTTCCGTCGGCTGTCGGAATGCCGTCAAAGGGGCATGAAACTTGCCCGCGATGGCCGTCGCAGAACCGATATGAGCGGATCTGCAGCCGCCCTCGATCTGAGCAGTCGATCACGACGGCTGCCGCTGGCGATGCCCTAGCCTTGGCGACGCGAGGCCACCGGGGAGGTGGCCGCACGGGGAACACGGATGGCACGCGTGCTGGTAGTGGGAACCGACATCCAGGGCGAGCAGGCCCTGCTGCAGCGGCTGCGCGTGGCATCGGCCCTGCCGGACGGCCAGATCCGCCGCAGCCAGGACCTGGATGATTGCGATCTGCTGGTCATCCGCGATACGCCGGCGCTGCGCAACGCGGCCCTGCGCATGCGCCAGCAGCGTCCGCGACTGCAGTGCTGGATCGAGGACCTGGGAGGCCAGCTGCGCGACGGTGATGGGCACCAGGATGTACTTGATGACAGTGCCATCGGCCGTGCATTGCGCGGCATGCAGTTGGCAGTGGAGCCCATGGCCATGCACGCAGCCGCACCGATCCGTCTGGCTGATGGTGCGCATGCCATCACCCGTCTGCTGCGCGAGCGGCTGCCGCTGCGACAGGGCCAGGCACTGTTGAGTGATGCGGGCGAGCCTCTGCTGCTGATGGATCTGGAGCACGACCAGGCCGTGCTGCTGCAGGAACCGGCTGCGGCGCTGGTGGAGCGTTTGGCCGATGCCTTCGAACGCCTGCAACTGGATGCGCTGACGCCGGCACGCCTGCAGGCGCTGGCCGGCGAGCGGCCACGCCAACCACTGCGACCGCTGCTGTGGCAGTGGGCACAGCGCAGCCGCCATTGGCAGGCATTGGACGAACGCCTGCGTGGCGCCTCAGTGAAGCTGCTGCGCTGGCCGGACTTCCGCGTACTGGGCCACGACCATGATGGCTTCCGCCTGTGTTCGCTGCTGCTCAAGCGCGCGTGCACGGTTGACGAGTGCGCGATGCTGCTTGAGTTGCCGGCTGCGGCGGTGCGCGATTTCATCCATGCCGCCTACCTGTGCGGCTACGCGCAGTTGCAGAGCGCCCCGGTGGCCCCGATGGCGGCAGGACGTGGCAGCGGCACGGGCACCGACAACGGCCTGCTTGCCCGCCTGTGGCGGCACCTGCGCGGGAGCGAACGCAATGCGTGAGCACAAGGTGGTGGTGCTGGGTGGCATGGGCAGCGGCAAGTCGACCCTGGTGCGCAGCATCGCAGCGGGCGCGGTGATCGACACCGATGTGGCCAACAGTGACCGCCTCGGCGCCGACAAGGCGTCCACCACCGTGGCGCTGGACTACGCAGACATCGACCTGCCCAACGGCGAACGCCTGCGTCTCTACGGCACACCTGGCCAGCAGCGCTTCGATTTCCTGTGGCCGATCCTGCTGCAGGGGGCACGTGGTGCGGTGCTGCTGCTGGATGCGCGTCGTGCCGGGCTGGCCAGCGAGCTGGAGGACTACCTGCAGGTGCTGCAGCCGTTCGCATCGTCATTGGCGCTGGTGGTGGCGGTGACCCATCTCGACCAGGCGCCACGCGCCGCGCTGGATGACTGGGCCACGCGCGCCTGCCTCGACGACCAACCACTACCGCTGCTGGCGGTGGACGCCCGCGACCGCGAACAGGGGCTGCTGCTGATGGATGTGTTGATGAGCGAAATGGAAGCGCACGCGCTGGTGGCGGCACATGGCTGACGGGCAGGCGGCAGTCCTGCCCGATGCCGGCCAGCGTGAGCGCCTGCAGCCCTTGCTGCAGGACCTGCAGCAGCGCGTCGAAGGCGTGCGTACGGTAGTGCTGGCCAGCGTCGATGGCTTTGCCCTGGTCAGTGCCGGCGCCGATGGGCGTGGCGAACGACTGGCAGCGATGACCAGCGCGATGCTGGCACTGGCCGCGGCGGTGGGCCGCGAACTGGTGCTGGGCGATCTGCAGACGCTGATGCTGGAGGCTGCGGGCGGCAAGGTGCTGATGCTGGCGATCCTGGCTGAAGGGCGCGCACCGCTGCTGCTGATGGCGGCCTGCGACCAGCGCAGCGTGATCGGCCAGGTGCTGTGGCAGAGCAGGGAATGTGGCCAGGCGATCCTGGCCGAACTCGGCGGATCGTGAGCCCGGCCGCAGGGGAACGAGGGGCTCGAACCAACATCGACAAGGGGTGCGACGTGGCTGGATTGAATGAATCGTTGAATGCACTGATGGGCATCGACGGCGCGCAGGCAGTGGCGCTGGTCGACTACGAAAGCGGCATGCTGCTGGGCGAAGCCGGTGCCGGCATGGACATGGAAGTGGCCGCCGCCGGCAACACCGAAGTGATCCGAGCCAAGATGAAGACCGCCGCGTCGCTGAACCTCAACGACAGCATCGAGGACATCCTGATCTCGCTGGGCAAGGCGTACCACATCATGCGCCCGGTGGCGAAGAAGAAGGGCCTGTTCTTCTACCTCGTGCTGGACCGTACCAAGTCCAACCTGGCGCTGGCCCGGCGCAAGGTGCAGGACGTAGAGGCCGAACTGGCGATCTGAGCCGGTAGTGCCGGCCGCTGGCCGGCATCTGCATGGATCCACCGGCGGTCCAGGGGCTGCCGGCCAGCGGCCGGCACTACCTCTGCGCTCGACGGCATCACACACGCCAGCGTATGGTAAAGCCGGTCCTCCCCGGTGAGCCGTGCATGTCCGAGCCTGACATCGCTGCCGAACTGGCGCCGCGTATCGCCGGCGCCATCCGCGATGGTTTTGAGCAGTACCACGCCCGCTTTGCGGCAATCACCGCCCGTGCGCGGCTGCGTTTCGAGCAGCGCGACTGGGCAGCGGCACGCCAGGATGCGGTCGAGCGCATCGCCCTGTATGACCTGTGCATCGCCGAGCAGATGGATGCGTTGCGTCGCCTCGCCGGTGACGCGATCGGCGAGCGCGCGCTGTGGCTGCAGGTGCATGCCTGCTACAGCGCGCTGCTGCAGGGGCTGATCGACGCCGAGCTGTACAAGACCTTCTACAACACGCTGTCGCGGCGCCTGTTCGCCACCCGGGGCGTGGACCCGGCGCTGGAGTTCATCGCCTTCGATGTCGAACCTTCCGATGCAATCACCCATCCCGTGGCACGGCATACCTATGCCGTCTCGCCGACGCGGCCGGTGGAGGCGTTGCAGCGGGTGCTGGCCGACTATCGCTTCGACATCCCCTATGCGCACCAGCTGCGCTGCGCGGCGACCATTGCCGTGCGCCTGCAGGACGACCTTGCCCATTGGGGGGACACGCCGGTACGCAGCATCGAGCTGCTCGACACCGTGTTCTACCGCGAGCGTCGCGCCTACCTGGTCGGACGCGTGTTCGGCGAGCACCGCTTCTCGCCGTGCGTGATCGCCCTGGTCAACGACGAGCGCGGCCTGCGTGCCGATGCAGTGCTGACCCGGCGCCGTGATGTTGCTCACCTGTTCGGCGTCTCCCGCAGCTACTTCCAGGCTGACCTGGGCACGGTGGGCGACGCCGTGGTGTTCCTGCGCAGCCTGCTGCCGGGCAAGCCCATCGACGAGATCTACACGGTGCTGGGCCGTGCCAAGCAGGGCAAGACCGAGCGCTACCGCACCTTCTTCCGTCATTTCAACGAGCACCCGCAGGAGCGGCTGGTGCATGCAGAGGGCACACCGGGCATGGTCATGGCGGTGTTCACCCTGCCCAGTTACCCGCTGGTGTTCAAGCTGATCCGCGACCGCTTCGCGTGGCCGAAGTCGATGTCGCGCCAGCAGGTGGAAGAGAAATACGCGCTGGTGTTCAACCTGGACCGTGTCGGCCGCCTGCTCGATGCACAGCCCTATCGTCATCTGCGCTTTCCAAGCGACCGCTTCGCACCGGCCTTGCTGGAAGAGCTGCTGCAGCAATGCGCGCAGAGCGTACGCATCGATGGCGATGAGGTTGAAGTCGCACTGTGCTATGTGCAGCGCCGCTTCCGCCCCTTGAACCTGTACCTGCGCGAGCAGGGAGGCGAGGCCGTGCGCGCGGCGGTGCTCGACTACGCGCAGGCCATCACCGACATGGCGCGCAACAACATCTTCCCTGGCGACATGCTGCCGAAGAACTTCGGCGTATCGCGGCATGGCCGGGCCGTGTTCTACGACTATGACGAGCTGTGCCTGGTCAGCGACTGCGTGTTCCGCGCGTGGCCGCAGCCACGCACGCCTGAGGAAGCGATGGCCGACGAGCCCTGGTTCCATGTCGGCCCGCGTGATGTGTTCCCGGAGCGCTTCGGCCCGTTCATGGGCCTGCCGGCAGGTGAACTGGCCGCAGTGCGCGAGCACTACCGGCACCTGTTCGACCCGGGTTGGTGGCAGGGCCTGCAGGAACGCTTCGCCCGCGGTGACTATCCGGATACGCCCCCTTATGCGGGTGTGCACCGGTTGGCCTGAGGCGGCTGTCATGGCGGCTGGGACTGGGGTACGCTCGCCGTTCATCACCAAGGATCCGGCAATGATGCGTTCCCCTCTGTTTCTCGCTCTCGCGCTGGCCGTAGGTGCCGGCACCCCGTTGCTTGCTGGCGAGGCCAGTGCACAGACCGCGCGTGCGGTGCGTGCCACCGCGGAAATGAGCATGGTGCTGTCCGGCCATATCGAGATCACGCCTGAGGGTGAGGTCAGCTCGCTGGTACTGGACCAGAAATCGGCCTTGACTCCAAGCATCGCCTCCTTCGTGGAAGGCACGATCGGCGGCTGGCGCTTCGAACCCACGCTGCGCGATGGCAAGGCAGTGGCTGCACGCGCCCCGATGCGGGTGCGGCTGAGGGGGACGCAGATGGCCGATGGTGGCTACCAGGTCAGCATGACCAGTGTCGATTTCAGTGAGTATGATCCGAAGGCTACCGATTCGGTGACCCGGAAGCAGATGGCCCCGCCGCGCTATCCGGAAGACGCCTATCGGAATGGTGCGCAGGGTGAAGTGCTGCTGATGGTCAAGGTGGCGCGTGACGGCACGGTGGCCGATGTCATCGCCGAGCAGGTGAACATGGCCGTGGTCGGCCCGGAACGGGCCATGGCCAAGATGCGCGACATCCTGGCCAAGGCCAGTATCAGCAGCGCCCGCAGCTGGACCTTCAACCCACCGACCACCGGCGAAAGCAGCACACACGACAGCTGGACGGTACGCATCCCGGTGAGCTTCGCCCTGGGCAATGACCGCAACGCAGGGCAGGAACGCTATGGCCGCTGGCGCGCCTTCATCCCCGGGCCCCGCCAGGCTGCGCCGTGGCGCGAACGCCGGTCGATCGAGCAGGCCGGCAGCGACCTGCTGCCGGAGGGTGGGGTGTACATGGTCGATGGCGCCAAGCGCGGCGTGCGCCTGTTGACCCCGCTGGAACAGGGCTGATTGTGGGAGCGGAGCCGGGCAATCCGGCTCCGCGTCAGTCCGCATACGGGTAGACCACCACCCGGTTGCGGCCCTGTTCCTTGGCCATGTACAGCGCCTTGTCGGCCAGCCGCAGCGCCTGTTCTGCGTCGACATGGAAGCTGGGGAAGTGGGCCACGCCCAGCGATACGGTGATGGTGCCGACCGGTTCGAACGGATGGTCGGCGATGTGCTGGCGCAGGCGTTCGCCGGCCTGGCGCGCCGATTCAGTACTGATGCCCGGCAGCAGCAGCAGGAATTCCTCGCCACCGGCGCGGCAGAGGATGTCGCTGTCGCGCGAGTAGCGACGCATCTGGTCGGCGATATGGACGATGGCGTTGTCGCCGACGTCATGCCCATGGCTGTCGTTGATCGACTTGAAGCGATCGATGTCCAGCGCCAGGATCGCGAACGGGATGCCCTGCACCTGCAGCGCGTCGAGCGCCTGCTGCAGTCCGCGGCGGTTGAACAGGCCGGTCAGCGGGTCGGTACGGCTGGCACGGTTGAGCGTGCCGATGCGATCCTGCAGGGCATTGAAGCTGTGCAGCACCGCCTGCTTGAGCTGGGCGACCTCGAAGTACCAGGCGCGGATGCCGCTGACATGGTTGATGGCGTTGCCGGTGTCCTCGCCGCCCTGAACATTGCGTGCCAGCTGCCACAGTGGCATCGAGATGCGGCGCGCGAACCACCAGGTGACCAGCAGCGACAGCAGGCCGAGCGGAATCGCGTTCCAGATCACCGCCGTCATCAGCCGCGACAGCGGCTGCAGCGTGGCCTCGGTCGGGCGCTGGGCGATGATGCCCCAGCCGGTGGCTGCGACCGGTGCGTAGCCAGCCAGCATCGACACGCCGCGGTTGTTGCGCACCTGCTGCGCGCCGCGCTCGCCCCGCACAACGGCCTTCACCGCGGGGTTGCCAACCACGTAGTCGCCAACCCGCTTGCCGTCGGCGTGGTACAGCAGGCGGCCATGGCGGTCGACCACGTACAGGTAGGAGCCGTCGCGGTAGTAGTGCTTGCCCAGCAGCGTATGCAGGGCGCTGCGCTGGCGCAGGTACAGGGTGCCGCTGACATAGCCGCGATAGCGGCCCTGGCGGTCGAAGATCGGGTGCGACAGCGAGACCAGCAGCTTGCCGGTGGCCGATTGGTACGGATCGCTGATCATCGGCTGGCGCGCGGCCAGTGCCGCATTGTTGCCGACACTGTGCAGCACCTCACCCTGCAGCTGCAGGGTCTGCGGCGAGGTGGCGATCACCAGGCCATCGGCATCCACCACCAGCGAGGAGTTGAAGCTGCTGGACTGCAACTGCAGGCGGCTGGCTTCGTCCTGGGCCTGCTTCGGATCAAGGTCGCCCTGGCCTAGCCGGGTGGCTGCATAGGCCAGCTGCTGCTGCGCGGCCAGCAGGAAGTTCTGGGTGGTCTCGGCCAGCTTGGTGGCGTAGACGCGGTTGGCTTCCAGGGTATTGCCGACCAGCTGGTCGCGCTGCACCCGGTAGCTGGCCAGCAGGGTGTTGGCCAGCGCGATGATGGCGCTGAGCAGGGCCAGGGCGAGGATCAGCTTGCCCAGGTTGAGGCGGGGGGACAGCGTTCGCATGCGTCGACGGATCCGGCAGGAGGCTGGACCCGACCGGTTCTCCGGAAGGGGCGACAGCGGGAATCGGTGGCCGGGCCCACGGGGGCCGGGCAGGGTATCGCGCGGATTATCGCCAAAAGCGGGCGCCAGCGAAGTGAAGTGCGTCGCCCTGCAGGCAAAAAAAAACCTGCCGCAGCGAGCGGCAGGTTTCTTCCGATGCAGCGCCGGGGCTCAGCGCTTCATCGAACCGAAGAACTCGTCGTTGGACTTGGTGTTCTTCATCTTGTCCAGCAGGAACTCCATCGCGGCCATTTCATCCATCGGATGCAGCAGCTTGCGCAGGATCCAGATCTTCTGCAGCAGTTCCGGTTCGATCAGCAGGTCTTCGCGGCGGGTGCCGGAACGGTTGATGTCGATGGCCGGGAACACACGCTTTTCAGCGATGCGGCGGCTCAGGTGCACTTCGCTGTTGCCGGTGCCCTTGAACTCTTCGTAGATCACCTCGTCCATCTTCGAACCGGTGTCGACCAGTGCGGTGGCGATGATGGTCAGGCTGCCGCCTTCTTCCACGTTGCGCGCGGCACCGAAGAAGCGCTTCGGGCGATGCAGGGCGTTGGCGTCCACACCACCGGTCAGCACCTTGCCCGAGCTCGGCACCACGTTGTTGTAGGCACGGGCCAGGCGGGTGATCGAGTCGAGCAGGATGACCACGTCCTTCTTGTGCTCGACCAGGCGCTTGGCGCGCTCGATGACCATTTCGGCCACCTGCACGTGGCGCGCGGCCGGTTCGTCGAAGGTCGAGCTGATGACCTCGCCGCGCACGGTGCGCTGCATTTCGGTCACTTCTTCCGGGCGCTCGTCGATCAGCAGCACGATCAGGTGCACGTCCGGGTGGTTGGTGGTGATGGCGGTGGCGACCTGCTGCATCATCATCGTCTTGCCGGCCTTCGGCTGCGACACGATGAGCGAGCGCTGGCCCTTGCCCTGCGGCGCCATCAGGTCGAGGATGCGGCCGGTGATGTCTTCCGACGAACCGTTGCCGCGCTCCAGGGTGAAGCGGCGGCGCGGGAACAGGGCGGTCAGGTTCTCGAACAGCACCTTGTTCTTCGACGCTTCGATCGGCTCGCCGTTGATGGTGTCGACGATGTTCAGCGCGAAGTAGCGCTCGCCGTCCTTCGGGAAGCGGATGCGGCCGGAGATATGGTCGCCGGTGCGCAGGTTGAAGCGGCGGATCTGGCTGGGCGAGATGTAGGTATCGTCCGGGCCGGCCAGGTAGCTGGCTTCGGCCGCGCGCAGGAAGCCGAAGCCGTCCGGCAGGATTTCCAGCACGCCGTCGGCGGCGACGCCGTCACCGTGGCGGGTCAGTACCTTCAGCAGGGCGAAGATCACATCCTGCTTGCGGGCGCGTGCCACGCCTTCGGAGATCTGCAGCTGCTCGGCGATTTCCAGCAGCTTCTGCGCCGGCATCCGCTTGAGGTCGCTCAGCGAGTAGACCGGGAAGCCCTCGGGCACGTTGGCGTGCGGGCGCGGCACGAACGGCTGCTGCTCGCCGCCGTCGTTGGGCAGGCCATCGTCGCGGAAGCGGTTGTTGCGGTCACGGTCGCGGCGGTTGCGGAAGCGGTCGCGGCGATTGCCCTGACCTTGCCCCTGGCCCTGCTGGCCGTTCTGGTTGTACGGGTTCTGGCCCTGGTTCTGGCCGCCCCCCTGGTGGTTCTGCTGGCGCGGCTGGCCGGATTCGCGACCCTCACCACCTTCGCCGCCGCCACTGCTGGCAGGGGCCTCGGCGGCGGGCGCGCTCGGTGCGGGGGCGGCGGCGGCCGATGCCGGCGCTTCGGCCGCGGCGGCCAGCGGCAGGGTCGGCTGCGCCGGAGCGGCGCTGGTTTCGGCGGCTGCCGGAGCGGCGGCCTTGCTCACGCGGGGCTTGCGCACGCGCTTTTCGGCGGGCGCATCGGCGCTGCCGGTTTCGGAAGTGTTATCGGACAAGAGCGTTATTCCTCGCTTGAAGGTGCGAGCGCCCGGCTGGGGCGGCGAACGTTGGGAATGGGTCTGGAAGAAACTGCGTCCAGAGGGTGCGGCACGCGAACGCGGCCGGATATGCCGACACTATCATCGGCCCGCGGCGCCATGCAAGGGTCACCGGGAACAGCATTCATCATGGGCGCGGGGCGCCCCACCGGCAGCCGTGGTCGACGGCTGCCGGGGAACAGCGGGATCAGGCCAGGGCCTTGTCCAGCAGGCCGGCCAGCTGGGCCTTGCCCACCGCACCGATCTGCTCGGCGACCTTCTCGCCATCCTTGAACACGACCAGGTACGGAATCGAACGCACGTGGTACTTGGCGGCCAGCGCACGGTTGTGGTCGACGTTGACCTTGGCGATCTTGGCGCGGCCCTGGTAGGCATCGGCCAGCTCGTCCAGCGCCGGGGCGATCATCTTGCACGGGCCACACCACTCGGCCCAGAAATCGACCAGCACCGGTTCCTTGGAATTCAGCACTGCGCTATCAAAGTCGGCGTCGCCGACATGTACAACCTTGTCGCTCATCTTGGTTTCTCGTCTTGGATTGCACCCGGTCATGCCGGAGGTGGGTGAACTGGGCCATGCCCGGTGGCGCGACCCTCGTCGTTGCCTCGCGGCGCACTGCCGCGGTGCGTTCGGCGGGATGCCTGGACGCTCACGGCCGGCAGTGTACCCCTATCGCAGGGCAGGGACAGGCGCCGGCTGGAACCCAGCGTATCGTGATCGCTTCGATGGCCGGTATGTGTCGGATTTCACTGTCTTCCTGTACATGGGGCTGGCAGTGGGCGACACCAGCGCCTCTGGAAGGACCGTTCAAGTCCGGTGTTGCTGGGTGAAGGTCGAGCGTCTCTCGTATCTTTGAGACGGCTCATTCCGGTTTGCCCGCCCGAGTGCGTTAAACTGGGGCATTGTGCGGCGCGCGGACCCGGTGGTCCCAGCCTGCCAACCCGCCGCAGGGGCCGCAGTTTGCGACGGTGCCCCTAGACGATGAAGTGCCAGCCGCCTTACGGGCCGGCGGCCATACCAAGACGGACTCATGAGCGACAAACCGCTGACCGATTTGACCTTCTCCTCCTTCGAGCTGCATCCGGCCCTGCAGGCCGGCCTTGAAGGAGCCGGATTCACCCGCTGCACCCCGATCCAGGCGCTGACCCTGCCGGTCGCGCTGGCCGGCGGTGATGTTGCCGGCCAGGCCCAGACCGGCACCGGCAAGACCCTGGCCTTCCTGGTCGCGGTCGTGAACCGCCTGCTGAGCAAGCCGGCGCTGGCCGACCGCAAGCCGGAAGACCCGCGCGCGCTGATCCTCGCCCCGACCCGCGAACTGGCCATCCAGATCCACAAGGACGCGGTGAAGTTCGGTTCCGACCTGGGCCTGCGCTTCGCGCTGGTCTATGGCGGTGTCGACTACGACAAGCAGCGCGAGATCCTGCAGCAGGGCGTGGACGTGATCATCGCCACCCCGGGCCGCCTGATCGATTACGTGAAGCAGCACAAGGTGGTTTCGCTGCATGCCTGCGAGATCTGCGTGCTGGACGAAGCCGACCGCATGTTCGACCTCGGCTTCATCAAGGACATCCGCTTCCTGCTGCGCCGCATGCCGGAGCGCACCACCCGCCAGACCCTGCTGTTCAGCGCCACCCTCAGCCACCGCGTGCTGGAGCTGGCCTACGAGCACATGAACGAGCCGCAGAAGCTGGTGGTCGAAGCCGAGACGGTCACTGCCGCACGCGTGCGCCAGAAGCTGTATTTCCCGGCCGACGAAGAGAAGATCCCGCTGCTGCTGGGCCTGCTGTCGCGCAGCGAAGGCGCCCGCACCATGGTGTTCGTCAACACCAAGGTGTTCGTCGAGCGCGTCGCCCGTTCGCTGGAAAAGGCCGGCTACCGCGTCGGCGTGCTGTCCGGCGACGTGCCGCAGAAGAAGCGTGAGAGCCTGCTCAACCGCTTCCAGAAGGGCCAGCTGGAAATCCTGGTGGCCACCGACGTGGCCGCGCGCGGCCTGCACATCGACGGCATCAAGTACGTCTACAACTACGACCTGCCGTTCGACGCCGAAGACTACGTGCACCGCATCGGCCGTACCGCCCGCCTGGGCGAGGAAGGCGATGCGATCAGCTTCGCCTGCGAACGCTATGCGATGAGCCTGCCGGACATCGAGGCCTACATCGAGCAGAAGATTCCGTCCGAGCCGGTCACCAAGGAGCTGCTGACCGCGCTGCCGCGCCCGGAACGCCCGGCCCCGGCCGCAGGCGAGGACGGCGAAGAGAACGAGAGCGTTGGCCAGATCTTCCGGGAAGCGCGCGAAGCCCGCGCCGCCGAGGAAGAGCGTCGTGGCGGTGGCCGCAGTGGTGGCCGCTCCAGCGGTGGCCGCGGTGAGCGTCGCGACGGTGAGCGCAGCGGCGAGCGCCGTTCGCGTGGCCCGCGCAAGCCGCGCGTGGAAGGCGAGCAGGCTGCGGCCGCTCCGGTGGAAGGTGCTGAAGCCGCTGTCGCCCAGGCTCCGCGCCCGCCGCGTCCGCCGCGTGCCGAAGGTGCGCCGGAAGGTGCGGTGGATGGCGAGCGCAAGCCGCGCAAGCGTCGTCGTCGTCGCCACGGCCGTCCGGTCGAAGGTGCCGAAGGCGTGCAGGCCACGGCCGGCAATGGCGCCAGCCCGGTCACCCCGGTGCAGGTGGTGGCCAAGCCGGTGCGCACCGCGGCCGATACCGGTGATTCGTTCCTGACCCGCATCGGCCGCAAGATCCGCCGGATGCTGTCGGGCAACTAAGCCACCGCGGGTGGGTGCGGACCTTGGTCCGCACCGAGCCGAGCCCATGCTCGGCTCTACAGCCTCACGAGGCATGGTAGTGCCGGCCGCTGGCCGGGACCGGCATGCCGCGCAGGCGCCGGCCACGCAACCTTGTCGCATCTGACTCTGGCCGCGCCCGCCGGCTTCCATCCAAGCTGACGCCTCCCGCATCCGGAGGCGTCACGCGATGGCATCCATACCCTGTTACGACGCATTCGATCTGCATTACGCGCAGCATGTGGCGGCCTCTGCATCCCGTCCGCTGGAACGCCGGACACTGCTGGAGCTGGCCGGCCCACTGCAGGGGCGGGATGTCATCGATCTGGCCTGCGGTTCCGGTGATTTCGGCCGCCACCTCCTGCTGCACGGGGCCCGTAGCGCCCTCGGCGTCGATCTGTCCGCCGCGATGATCGAACAGGCGCGCCGGCTTTCCGCGCAGGGCGGTGACGCCATGCAGTTCCTGCACGGCGACGCGACCCGCCTGGACATGCCGGCCCGCTTCGATGTTGCCGTGGCGGTCTGGCTGTTCAACCACGCCGATACGCTGCAGGAACTGGAGCGCATGTACCGGGCAGCAGCCAGCGTCCTCAAACCGGGCGGACGGCTGCTGGGCATCGTCACCCATCCTGCCTTCCGGTTGGCCAAGGGCGACTTTTCGCGTTACGGCGCGCGTATCGTCCGGCAGCAGGCGCTGGATGATCATCACCTGGTCGAGGTCGCGTTCGCCGATGCGGCCGTGGCCCGCGTCACCGACCATCAATGGCGCGCGGACCAGCACGAGCAGGCGGCCGCCCGCGCGGGGCTGCCCGGGCTGCAGTGGCAGGCGCCGGTGCCGACAGCGGCGGAATGCAAGGACCGGCCTCCCGGCTTCTGGGATGAATACCGCGACAACAACGCGTTGGTGGTCCTGCACGCCCGCAGGGAAGGGTAGCGCCCGGGGAGGTCCGGCGGGCGCAGTGGCAGATCGAAGATTCCGCCGGGCAACGCCAGGCGCTACCGATCGGTGGCGCCGCTCCTGCATAATCGGGGCATGAGTGTCCTGCGCTTCGATAATGTCAGCAAACAGTACGCCGGTGGCCACGAGGCACTGACCGATGTCAGCTTCGAGGTCGCGCCGGGCGAGATGCTGTTCGTCACCGGCCATTCCGGTGCGGGCAAGAGCACCCTGCTCAAGTTGATCCACCTGGACGAGCGGCCAAGCCGCGGCGCGGTGGTGTTCGACGAGCGCAACCTGCTGAAGGTGCGTGGCGGCGATGTGCCGCGCCATCGGCGCGCAGTGGGGGCGGTCTACCAGGACCATCGCCTGCTGATGGACCGCTCGATCGCCGAGAACGTGGCGCTGCCGCTGATCCTGCGCGGCACCCGCCGTGGCGACATCAGCAAGCGCGTGCGCTCGGTGCTGGAACGGATGGGCCTGGGCCACCGCGAGAAGGCGCTGCCCTCGCAGCTGTCGGCCGGCGAGCAG
This sequence comes from Stenotrophomonas sp. MH181796, assembly GCF_009659995.1. Lineage (NCBI taxonomy): Bacteria > Pseudomonadati > Pseudomonadota > Gammaproteobacteria > Lysobacterales > Lysobacteraceae > Stenotrophomonas > Stenotrophomonas sp. MH181796. The sequence goes on along the minus strand of NZ_RAHU01000001.1, from coordinate 523,891 downwards.
CAGCGCGTCGGCATTGCCCGCGCGATCGTCGGCGAGCCCAAGCTGCTGGTGGCCGATGAACCAACCGGCAACCTCGACCCGACCCTGGCGGCGGAGATCATGGCCTTGTTCGCCGAGCTGCCCTCGCGCGGCACCAGCGTGCTGGTGGTCAGCCACGACCTGCCGCTGCTGCGCCGCATGCGCAAGCGCGTGCTGATCCTCGACCACGGCCGGCTGGTGGATGACATCTCGCCGCAGGATCTGGCGGAGTAACCGATGGCGAAGAACGAAAACAGCGAAGCCGCCGCCCCGTCGCGCGTGGGCGTCTGGTTCCAGCACCACGTGCACAGCGTGGTGTTCAGCCTGGGCCGCGCCTGCCGCAAGCCATGGGCGACCCTGCTGACGGTGATGGTCATGGCGCTGGCACTGGCCCTGCCGCTGGGCCTGTCGATCGCGCTGGACAACCTCAAGCAGTTCGCTGGCAGCGTGCAGCAGTCGCGCGACATCAACGTGTTCCTGAAGGGCAACGTCGATGGTCCCGGCGCGCTGCGCCTGGCGGGCCAGCTGCGCGACCGCGACGACGTGGCCGAAGTGAACGTGCGCACGCCCGAGCAGGGCCTGCAGGAACTGCGCGATGCCGGCCTCGGTGAGGCGATCGACGCACTCAACGACAATCCACTGCCCTCGCTGCTGGTGATCACCCCCGGCCAGGGCAAGGACGACGCGCGCCTGGCGCGCGCGCTGGAAAGCCTGCCCGAGGCCGACCTGGTGCAGCACGATGCGCTGTGGCGCCAGCGCCTGGATGCCTGGCTGGCGTTCGGTGCGCGGCTGGTGCAGGTGCTGTCGGTGCTGCTCGGCGTGGGCGCCGCGCTGGTGGTCGGCAACACCGTGCGCTTGGACATCCAGGCCCGTCGCGAGGAAATCGGCGTGCTGCAGCTGCTGGGGGCCAGCGATGGCTTCATCCGCCGCCCGTTCCTGTACCTGGGCGCGTGGTACGGCCTGGGTGCCGGCGCGGTGGCGCTGGCCCTGATCGGCGGCGCCGGTGCCGCGCTGCGCGTGCCGCTGGCCGAACTCTCCCGCAGCTACGGCAGCCCGTTCGTGCTGCACGGCCTGGACCTGCTGCATGGCAGCCTGGTCCTGCTCGGCACACTGCTGCTGGGCTGGCTGGGCGCGTGGCTGGTGACCGGCCATTTCCTTCGCCAGACCCGCCCGACCGACACCTGAGACCGGCATGCAACCGCAAGCGCTGAAGCACCTTGAAGGGCCCGCGACGCGGGTGATGGTGGTCGATGGGTCAAAGCTGGTGCGCAAGCTGATCGCCGACGTCCTGCAGCGTGACCTGCCGGGCGTGGAGGTGATCGGCTGCGACAGCATCGAGGACGCACAGCAGGCGCTGGCACAGGGGCCGGTGGATCTGGTGACCACCTCGCTGACCCTGCGTGATGGCGACGGCCTGGCACTGGCGCGGATGGTCCGCGAAGCCGCAGGCCAGGCCTATGTGCCGGTGATCGTGGTCTCCGGCGATGCCCAGCAGCATCTGGAGCAGCGCCGCTTCACCGAGTACGTCACCGACTATTTCGACAAGGCGCTGGGCCACGAGGCACTGGCGACCTTCATCCGCGGCTACGTGCAGCCGCAGACCATTCCCGGCGCCACCATCCTCTATATCGAGGACAGCCGCGTGGTCGCCGAGGCTACCAAGCGCATGCTGGAACGCCAGCAGTTGAACGTGCTGCACGTGGTCAGCGCCGAAGAGGCGTTCACCCTGCTCACTGCCGAGTCGCTGGGCCGCAGTCGCCACCGCATCGACCTGGTGCTGACCGACGTCACCCTGAAGGGCGAACTGAGCGGTCGCGACGTGGTGCAGCGCGTGCGCGTGGACTTCGGCTACGGCAAGCGCCGCCTGCCGGTGCTGGTGATGACCGGCGATGGCAACCCGCACAACCAGACCGGGCTGCTGCAGTCCGGTGCCAACGACCTGGTGCTCAAGCCGATCGAAGAGCGCCTGCTGGTCACCAAGGTGCTGTTCCAGCTGCGCCTGGCCCGGTTGAACGATGGACCCCTGATTCGATGAAGTGGCGTGATGATTGATGAAGTAGCCGGCACCCCGACGATCCAGCTCGAGCCGAGCTGGAAGCAGCATGTCGGCGATTACCTGATGCAGCCGCAGATGCGCGAGCTGTCCAGCTTCCTGCGCCAGCGCAAGGCCAGCGGTGCGGCGGTGTTCCCGCCCGGCCCGCAGATCTTCGCTGCGTTCGATGCCACGCCGTTCGAGCAGGTGAAGGTGGTGATCCTCGGCCAGGACCCGTACCACGGCCGCGGTCAGGCGCATGGGCTGAGCTTCTCGGTGGCGCCCGGAGTGCCGGTGCCGCCGTCGCTGCTGAACATCTACAAGGAGATCGAGAGCGATCTCGGTATCCCGCGTCCGGACCATGGCTGCCTGATCCCGTGGGCGCAGCGCGGTGTGCTGCTGCTCAATGCCGTGCTGACGGTGGAAGAGGGCCAGGCCGGTGCCCACCAGGGGCGTGGCTGGGAAGGTTTCACCGACCACGTGGTGGATGTGCTCAACCGCGAACGCGACGGCCTGGTGTTCATGCTCTGGGGCGCGTACGCGCAGAAGAAGGGCAAGGTCATTGATACCCGCCGCCATCGCGTGCTGAAGTCGCCGCATCCGTCGCCGCTGTCGGCCCATCGTGGCTTCCTCGGCTGCCGGCATTTCTCGATGGCCAACGAGTACCTGCAGCGCCGCAGCCAGGCCCCGATCGACTGGTCGCTGCCGCCACGCTCGGCGCTCTGACCGCCGGCGGGTGATCGGGGCTGAACGCCGAGCAACGTTTCCGGGCCTGAATGGGTCCTGCGGAAGGCCCGTTCAGCTCCGCTTGACCGGAATCGGCCGGTTTCCAGTAGGTAATTGCTTGAATTCCAAGGGATTGTGAATCCCGAAAAGCATGCTCGCCACTGTCATCAAATCGCGCTACGGTAGGGCTCTGTTTGGGACCAGTGTTGCATCAATGGGATGCTGGAACTTTTTCCTCCTTTAGCAGTCCAAATGCCGGACTGCTAAGATGGGTGCCTATGAGCCAGAACACCTCTACTGCCCTTGTGGCAAACAATCTCCCGATTCCCAGTGCGCTCGGTTCGCTGGACGCCTACATCGGTGCCGTGCACCAGATTCCGGTGCTGTCGGTCGATGACGAACAGGACCTGGCCCGTCGCTTCCGCGACGGCAACGATCTGGACGCCGCCCGCGAGCTGGTGCATTCGCACCTGCGCTTCGTGGTGCACGTGGCCCGCGGTTACAACGGCTACGGCCTTGCCCTGGGTGACCTGATCCAGGAAGGCAACATCGGCCTGATGAAGGCGGTCAAGCGCTTCGACCCGGACATGGGCGTGCGCCTGGTCTCCTTCGCCGTGCACTGGATCCGTGCCGAGATGCACGAGTTCATCCTGAAGAACTGGCGCATCGTGAAGGTCGCCACCACCAAGGCGCAGCGCAAGCTGTTCTTCAACCTGCGCAAGTCGAAGACGCGCCTGGGCTGGATGAACGCGGCTGAAGTGAGCGCGGTGGCCAAGGACCTGAACGTGTCCGAGCGCGAGGTCATGGAAATGGAGTCGCGCCTGTCAGGTCGCGATATCGGTTTCGATGCGCCGACCGATGAGGACAACGAGCACGCGCCGCCGTCGCCGGCCGCGTTCCTGGTCGCCAACGACGAAGACCCGTCGATGGCCTACGAACGTGCCGACAGCGAAGACAACCAGATGCAGCTGCTGCGCGAAGGCCTGGCCGAGCTGGACGCCCGCTCGCGCGACATCATCCGCCGTCGCTGGCTGGATGCGGACAGCAAGGTGACGCTGCAGGAACTGGCTGACGAATACGGCGTGTCGGCCGAGCGCATCCGCCAGGTTGAAGCGAATGCGCTGAAGAAGATGAAGGCGCTGTTCACCGCGTAAGCGGGGTGGCGCTGGATTGAAGAAAGGCCCGGCAATGCCGGGCTTTTTCTTTTTGGTGGCGTTCTCATCCACGCATGGCGTGGCTCTAGTCTGACGCCAAAGCGGTGATTGCGCCGACCGGATCATGTGCTGGATGCTGATGTTCACGCCGTACCACGCAGTGGCACGGTATGATCATGCCACGCGTCTTCCGCACACGAAGTTTCAATCGCAGCATGCGCAGGACCACCCTGTCCGACGCTGCGCTGTACCGGTCGGTACGTGAAATGGAAGGGGGTCTGGTGGATGCTGATCTTGGCGGCGGAATCTTCAAGAAGCGCGTTGCCTTGCCGGGGCGAGGAAAGCGTGGGAGCGTCCGAACCATCGTCGCCACACAGCGAGGCGGGCATTGGTTCTTCCTTTTCGGCTACGAGAAGAATGAACGTGCTGCAATCACGAATGCGGAACGCGATGCGCTGCAGCTGTACGCATCGGAGTTCTTGAAAATGAGTACGGCGCAGCTGAATCGTGCCGTGCAGTACGGGGATCTACAGGAGATCAGCCATGACGAAGACCCCTGAGCGACGGCGCGCGAAAAGTGCGCTTCTTGAGGCGGTGCATGATGCGGCTGTGAGTCTGCACGCACATGGCTTCATCGATAAGCGTCGGTTGAGCAGCTACGAAGCGCTTTGCCTTGAGCCGGTCCCTGAATACAGCAGTGCCCAGATCCGTGCCCTGCGTGCGTCATTACAGCTCAGTCAGCCGGTCTTTGCTGGAGTTCTCAATACCAGCGTTTCCACCGTACGCAGCTGGGAACAGGGCGAGAAGAAGCCCAGCGGACCATCACTGAAGTTGCTGAACCTGATTGATCGGAAGGGACTCGAAGCAGTCCTGTAAAGCAAAGGCCCGGTTCTGCCGGGCCTTTGCTTTTCCGAGGTGTTCAATCCACGCACGGCGTGGATCTACTGCTGATTCCAGTAGAGCCACGCCATGCGTGGCTGCTCTGCTATCGCGTGGGCCTCAGCCCTCGCGTGCGATCGCGCGCCAGCCGATGTCGTTGCGGTGGAATTCGTTGGCCCAGCTGACCTTGGCCACGCCGGCATAGGCATTGGCCTGCGCGTCGCGCACGCTGTCGCCCAGCGCCGCCACGCACAGCACGCGGCCGCCGGCACTGACCACCTGGCCCTGTGCGTCCAGCGTGGTGCCGGCATGGAACACCTTGGCACTGGCCGGCACGTCGTCCAGGCCGGAAATCACGTCGCCGGTGATCGGCGATTCCGGGTACGGCCTGGCGGCCAGCACCACGCCCAGCGACGGGCGTGCATCCCAGTGCGCTTCCACCTGGTCCAGGCGGCCGTCGATGGCGGCTTCCACCAGCTCCACCAGGTCTGACTGCAGCCGCAGCATCACTGGCTGGGTTTCCGGATCGCCGAAGCGCACGTTGAATTCGATCACCTTCGGCGCGCCGCTGGCATCGATCATCAGGCCGGCGTAGAGGAAGCCGGTGAACGGGATGCCGTCGGCGATCATGCCCTGCACGGTCGGGTTCACCACCTCGCGCATCACGCGGGCATGCACCTCCGGCGTCACCACCGGGGCCGGCGAATAGGCGCCCATGCCGCCGGTGTTCGGGCCGGTATCGCCGTCGCCGACGCGCTTGTGGTCCTGCGAGGTGGCCATCGGCAGCGCATGCACGCCGTCCACCATCGAAATGAAGCTGGCTTCCTCGCCGTCGAGGAATTCCTCGATCACCACACGTGCACCGGCATCGCCGAACGCGTTGCCGGAGAGCATGTCACGCACCGCGTCTTCGGCTTCGGCCAGGGTCATTGCGACGATCACGCCCTTGCCGGCGGCCAGGCCATCGGCCTTGACCACGATCGGTGCGCCCTTCTCGCGGATGTAGGCCAGGGCGGCGTCCACGTCGGTGTGCACGGCGTAGAACGCGGTGGGGATGTTGTGGCGGGCCAGGAAGTCCTTGGCGTAGGCCTTGCTGCCTTCCAGCTGCGCGGCAGCGGCGGTCGGCCCGAAGATGCGCAGGCCGGCGGCGCGGAAGCGGTCGACCACGCCGGCCACCAGCGGTACTTCCGGGCCGACCACGGTCAGCGCCACGCCTTCGGCCTGTGCCAGCGCCAGCAGGCCGTCGATATCGGCAACCTTGACCGCCACGTTGCGGCACTTGTCTTCGCTGGCGGTGCCGGCGTTGCCGGGCGCCACGATCACTTCGGTGACACGGGAGGACTGGGCCAGCTTCCATGCCAGGGCGTGTTCGCGGCCGCCAGAGCCGATGACAAGTACGTTCATCACGAGATTCCAGATTGCGTGGGAAGGGAAGATCGATATCCCCGGCGGCGCGCGTGCTTCACTCGCAGCCTTCGCGTCGCAGCGATTCGGGGAAGGAATAGGCCCAGGTCTTCGGGTCCAGGGTGAAGCGGTGCTGCTGCCGGACCTGCTTGCCGCCACAGGTGGTTCCGGTTTCTTCGATCAGCAGCGGCCAGACCCGCGCGCTGCGGTCGCTGTCGTCGAAACGCAGTGCGAAATCGATGCTGAAACGGCGGGTGCGGCAGTCGTTGGCCGTGTCGGGGTCGGTGCTGGCGTCGCACTCGTACTGGGCGTCATTGTCGATATGGCTGCGCACGCTGCCACTGGCCACCAGGCCGTTCGGGCCCGGCAGGATCAGCGACTGCGAGAGCAGCGAGAAGCCCTGCCCGAACCAGCCGTCCTCGACGCGGAAACCATAGAAGTCACTGCCGGCGCGGATGATGCTGGCGGTGCCGGGCTGGCCGCCGCTACCGAAGCGCTCGCCGGTCAGTTCGCTGGTCACCTCGAAGCCATCGCCCTTGGGGCGCAGCACAAAGAACTCGATGGTTCCCGGGTCGATGTGCGCGCCATCGACCAGCGCACCGCACACGGCCAACAACTGCTGCCAGCTGTCCCCGCTCACCACCGGTTGTTCCGCGCAGACCTGCCAGTCCACCGCATGGGTATCGCCATCGTCGGTCCAGCTGCCGCGCCATTCAGCGGAGAGCGTGGCGTTGCTGCCGTAGCGCTGGACCAGGAACGCCTGCAGTCGTGCGGTGCGGCTGACATGCTGCGCCGGTGAGGCGGGGGCCACTGCAGGCGCATCCACCTTCGGCGCCACGCTGGGCTCGCCGGCAGGCTTGCAGCCCGCCAGTATGGCCGCACCCGCGAGGGCGAGGGCGGCCAGCGATTTCATTGAAACTGTGGACATCCGTGTCGCTCCAGGATCAATGGCGGAAGTGGCGCACGCCGGTGAACACCATGGCCAGGCCATGTTCATCGGCGGCGGCGATCACTTCGGCATCGCGCATCGAACCGCCCGGCTGGATGACCGCCTTGATGCCGGCGGCGGCAGCGGCATCGATGCCGTCGCGGAACGGGAAGAACGCGTCGGAGGCCATCACCGAGCCCTCGACCACCAGGTTCGCATCGGCGGCCTTGATGCCAGCGATGCGGGCCGAGTACACGCGGCTCATCTGGCCGGCGCCGACACCGATGGTGCGGTTGTCCTTGGCATAGACGATCGCGTTGGACTTCACGAACTTGGCCACCTTCCAGGCGAACAGCAGGTCGGTGAACTGCTTGTCGGTCGGCGCCAGCTTGCTGACCACCTTCAGTTCGTCGCGGGTCATGCCGCGGTTGTCCGAGGACTGCAGCAGCAGGCCCGAGCCGACGCGCTTGCTGTCGAAGTTGTTCAGGCCATCGCCGTGCGGGATGCGCAGCACGCGCACGTTGGCCTTTTTCTGTGCGTATTCCAGCGCGGCCGGCTCGTAGTCCGGGGCAATCAGCACTTCCACGAACTGGCGGTCCAGGATCACCTTGGCAGTGGCGGCGTCCAGCGGCTTGTTGAAGGCGATGATGCCGCCGAAGGCGCTGGTCGGGTCGGTGGCGTAGGCCAGCTCGTAGGCGTCGCCGTTGCCGGCACCGACGGCCACGCCGCACGGGTTGGCGTGCTTGACGATGACGCAGGCCGGTGCATCGAACTGGCGCACGCATTCCCACGCCGCGTCGGCATCGGCCAGGTTGTTGTAGCTCAGTTCCTTGCCCTGCAGCTGCTGGAAGGTCGCCAGCGTGCCCGGCACCGGGTACAGGTCGCGGTAGAACGCGCCGCTCTGGTGCGGGTTCTCGCCGTAGCGCAGGTCCATCACCTTCACGAAGGTGGAGTTCATCTGCGCCGGGTACTCGGCACGTGCCGGTACGGCGGCGTCGGTGGCGGTGACCGCCGACAGGTAGTTGCTGATCGCGGCGTCGTACTGGGCGACGCGGTTGAACGCGGCTACCGAGAACGCGAAGCGGGTGGCGGCCGACAGCTGGCCGTCGTTGGTGTCCAGCGAGGCCAGCAGCTCGGCGTACTGCGACGGGTCGGTGGCCACCGCCACGCGGGCGAAGTTCTTGGCTGCCGAACGCAGCATCGCCGGGCCGCCAATGTCGATGTTCTCGACCGCGTCGGCGAGGGTGCAGTCGGCCTTGGCGGTGACCGATTCGAACGGGTACAGGTTCAGCACCAGCAGGTCGATGGCGCCGATGCCGTGCTCGGCCATCACCGCATCATCCAGGCCGGAACGGCCCAGCAGGCCGCCGTGTACCATCGGGTGCAGGGTCTTGACCCGGCCGTCCATCATCTCCGGGAAACCGGTGACGTCGGCGACGTCCTTCACGGCCAGGCCCATGTCGCGAATGGCTTTTGCGGTGCCGCCGGTGGACAGCAGTTCCACGCCACGTGCGGCCAGCGCAGTGGCCAGCTCGACCAGGCCGGTCTTGTCGGAAACGGAGAGGAGGGCCCGGCGGACGGGCAACAGATCGGCAGTCATGGGACAGAATCGGCAGCGGAGCGGGGCCGATATTGTAGGCGGTGGGGGCCGGTGGCGGGTGCCGCAGGAGCAGATTCGCCGCGTTCAAGGCCGACTTGACCGTGATGGGCACGATTGGCGGGCTTGTCAGCCATCGCCGGGCACGGCACGGTGCCGCCTGTCCCCCGTGTGCAGGATGCCGCCCCATGACCGTCGCCAAGCGCCTGCAGGCCGCCCTCGATGCCGAAGGGGCGCTGCTGTTCCTGGCCCGCTATGTGCGCCACGCGCGTTGTGGCCAGGCCGCGGCCTGGTGCGCCTCGACCGATGTACCGAGGCTGCAGGCTGAAGCCGCCGAGCGCTGGGGTGAGCAGGCCGAGATCCTGTCCTGGGACGTGCAGCGCCGTGAACGCCGGCGCTGGCGGCGGCTGGAGTTCAAGGTCTACCTGGACGACGACAAGTGCTGGTATGGCGATGCCATCGCGCCCTACCGGCGCGCACCGAGCGTGGCCGAACTGCTGCAGGTGATGCATGCGCAGTACTGGCTGGACCCGTTCGAGCTGTATCTGTACGCCGATGGCCTGGATGAGGGCGCCATCGTGCTGCCCGCCGGCGGCATCATCCACTTCCAGCGCTCGCCCGGCGGTGTGTACCGGCTGCTGGCGCTGCAGGCGGGGTTCGCCGATGCTGGGGCGCGGGAGCGGGCCGTGCAGGCGGTGCGCAATGCCATGCAGCGCAGCCATGACGCGGTCTGGTTGCGCCGCCATATCGATCCGCAGCTGCCATGGCAGGACTGGCTGGGCCCGGCGGAACTTGCCGGTACCCGTATTTGATGGGGTAGGCTGTGGCCGCACTGCCAAGGACCAGCGGATACAGATCGTGTCGATCTATGCACTGAAAGGACGTTTCCAGGACCTGTTGCGTCCGGCCGTACGCGGCCTGCACCGTATGGGGATCACCGCCAACGCGGTGACCGTGGCCGCCGCCGTGGTTTCGCTGCTGGTGGCCGTTGCCGTGTGGTGCTGCGCGCCGGCCCAGCCCCTGCTGTACCTGCTGCTGCCGCTGTGGATGCTGCTGCGCATGGCGCTCAACGCGGTGGATGGCATGCTGGCCCGCGAGTTCGGCCAGCAGTCGCGGCTGGGCGCCTATCTGAACGAGCTGTGCGATGTGATTGCCGATGCGGCGCTGTACCTGAGCCTGCTCAGCGTGCCTGGGGTACGCCCGGAAACGCTGTGGCTGCTGGCCTGGACCGCGGCACTGAGCGAGTACGCCGGGGTGCTGGGGCTGATGGTCGGTGCCAGCCGCCGCTACGACGGCCCGATGGGCAAGAGCGACCGCGCGTTCGTGATCGGTGCGCTGGGCCTGCTGCTGGCGTGTGAGTGGGTTGGCGCGATGACGGTCACTGGCGTGGCCGCGGCCATGGCGGTGCTGTGCATGCTGACCATGATCAATCGCGTCCGTCGCGGACTGCGGGAAGCGGCGGTTTCGCCGGACTAATCAAGCAGATACAAGAAGACAATCAGGAGATTGCATGCGTCAGGCGCAGGAACGGGAATTCCACAGCTTCGACCAGGTACCGCTGTTCTACCGGTACTGGGCGGGCACCACTGCAACGCCGGCCACCAAGGCCATCGTGCTGCTGCACCGCGGCCACGAGCACTCCGGGCGGGTCACCCACCTGGTCGATGAGCTGGACCTGCCCGACACCGCCTTCTTCGCCTGGGATGCGCGCGGCAATGGCCGTTCGCCGGGTACGCGTGGCGATGCACCGGGCTTCCCGGCGCTGGTGCGTGACCTCGACAGCTTCATCGCCCACATCGGTGCCGAGCACGGTATCGCGGTGCAGGACATCGTGGTGATCGCACAGAGCGTGGGGGCGGTGGTCGCCGCCACCTGGGTGCACGACTATGCACCACGCCTGCGCGCGCTGGTGATGGCTTCGCCGGCGTTCAAGGTGAAGCTGTACGTGCCGTTCGCACGCCCGGGCCTGGCGCTGATGCAGAAGCTGCGCGGCAATTTCTTCGTCAACAGCTACGTCAAGCCGCAGTGGCTGACCCATGACCCGGCGCGGGTGGAAAGCTATCGTACCGACCCGCTGATCACCCGGCCGATCTCGGTGCGCGTGCTGCTGGGCCTGTACGAGGCGGCCGACCGCATCGTGGCCGATGCGCAGGCGATCAGCGTACCGGTGCAGCTGCTGGTGTCCGGCTCGGATTTCGTCGTGCACCGTGGCCCGCAGGACCGCTTCTACGAGCGCCTGTCCAGCCCGATCAAGGAGCGCGTGCATCTGCCGGGCTTCTTCCACGACACGCTGGGCGAGCGCGATCGTGCACCAGCACTGGCGCGCATCCGCAGCTTCATCCAGGCGCGTTTTGCCGAGCCGCTGCGCGAGCTGTCACGGCGCGACGCGCACCGCCATGGGCCGACCTTCGAGGAATCGGAGATCCTGGCGTGGCCACCGGAGCGCAACAGCCTGGCCGACCTGCGCTGGCGCGTGGTACGTGGCGGCCTGCGTTTCGGCGGAACGTTGTCCGAAGGCATCGCGCTGGGCCTGCAGACCGGTTTCGATTCCGGCAGCACGCTGGACTACATCTATCGCGACGAAGCGCGTGGCAAGGGCCCGCTGGGTCGCATGGTCGACCGCAACTATCTGGATGCGATCGGCTGGCGTGGCATCCGCGTGCGTGGCCAGCACCTGCAGGAACTGCTGCGCGACGCTGCCCAGCGCCTGCGTGGGCAGGGCACGCCGGTGCACGTGCTGGACGTAGCTGCTGGCCATGGTCGCTACGTGCTGGAAGCGCTGGGACAGGGCGAACAGCGCGCCGATCGCATCGTGCTGCGTGATTTCAGCGATCTGAACGTGGCCCAGGGCCAAGCGTTGATTGAGCGCCTGGGGGCGGCCGCTATTGCCCGCTTCGAACAGGGCGATGCGTTCGATCCGGCGCAGCTGGCCAAGGTGGAACCCGCACCGACGCTGGCCGTGGTATCGGGCCTGTACGAACTGTTCCCCGACAACGATGCGGTGCTGCGCTCGCTGCAGGGCATTGCTGCGACGGTGCCGGTGGGCGGCTACCTGGCCTATACCGGCCAGCCCTGGCACCCGCAGCTGGAGCTCATCGCACGCGCACTGACCAGCCATCGTGGTGGCGCAGCGTGGGTGATGCGCCGCCGTACCCAGCAGGAAATGGACGAGCTGGTGCGCCTGGCCGGGTTCGAGAAGGTGGCGCAGCGTATCGACGACTTCGGCATTTTCACCGTGTCGCTGGCACGCCGGACCGCGTGATGGCGACGCTCGCCGCCACCCCGCTGGCCGCGGAGGGGCGCCCCTGGCGGCGCGCCCTGCTGTGGCTGGCCCTGCTGGGCCCGTTCTTCTTCGCCAGCTATGGCTTCGCCAACTGGATGGCGGGCCGCCATGCCGAACTGCCGGTGATGGCCTTCGGATGGGAAACGCAGATTCCGTTCGTGCCGTGGACGATCGTGCCGTACTGGTCGATCGATCTGTTCTACGCGATCTCGTTCTTCCTGTGCCGGCGTCGGCTGGAACTGGACCGGCACGCGCTGCGCCTGTTCAGTGCACAGCTGATCGCAGTGACCTGCTTCCTGCTGTGGCCGTTGCGCTTCAGCTTCGAGCGGCCGGAGATCGGCGGCGTGTTCGGTTGGCTGTTCGATGTGTTGCTGGGCTTCGACAAGCCGTTCAACCAGGCGCCATCGCTGCACATCGTGCTGCTCATCGTGCTGTGGGTGAAGTTCGCGCAGTACCTGCACGGGGTGTGGCGCTGGGTGCTGCATGTGTGGGCGCTGCTGATCGGCGTTTCGGTGCTGACCACGTTCCAGCATCATTTCATCGACATCCCGACCGGCCTGCTGGCCGGCTGGCTGTGCGTCTGGCTGTGGCCCGAGCAGGGCACACCACCGTTGCGTGCGTGGCGCACGACGCGGGATGCCAAGCGCTGGCGCCTGGCGGGGCTGTACCTGCTCGGGGCGGCGCTGCTGCTGGTGCCAGTGATCCTGCTGCGGGGTGTGGCGTTGTGGCTGCTGTGGCCGGTGGTATCGCTGCTGCTGGTGGCGCTGGCCTATGCCGGGCTGGGTACGGCGGTGTTCCAGAAGCGCGCCGACGGACGCCTGACCATGGCGTCACGCTGGCTGCTGGCGCCGTACCTGGGTGCGGCCTGGATCAATTCACGGTTGTGGACGCGCCGCGCACCGCAGCCGGTGCCGGTGATGGACGGTGTGTGGCTGGGGCGTATTCCCTGCGCTGCATTGCCGGCACCCTTGGTGGGCGTGGTCGATGCCTGTGCCGAGCTGTCCTGTGGTGCACCGGCCGCGGCGTACGCCAGCGTGCCGATGCTGGACCTGGTGGCGCCTGCACCGGAGCAATTGCTCGAGGCTGCAGAGGTCATCGAGCGGCTGCGCGCGCACGGACCGCTGCTGGTGTGCTGCGCGCTGGGCTATTCGCGCAGCGCCGCCAGCGTAGCGACCTGGCTGCTGCGCAGTGGTCGCGCCGCCGACGCCGATGGTGCGATGGCGATCGTGCGTGCTGCGCGTCCCGGCGTCGTGCTGGGCGTCGCGCATCTGCATGCCATCACTGCTACAGCAGGCGCGCGCGCATGAGTACGGTTCCCGACCTGGCGACCATGCAGCTGCTGCTGCGGCAGGGCCGTTGGCCGGCCGGCCTGTCGCTGGGCCTGCTGCTGGTGGCGCTGCTGCTGCTCGGCACCGAGCCGGGCCTGGCGATGATTGCCGCCGGCCTGTTGCTGGCCAGCGCTGGGGCAGGGCTGGTGCAGGCGTATCACGCGTGGCGGGTTGGACTGGACGCGAGCCTGCTGCAGCTGCTGCGTGATGAAGGCCTGGAAGGGGAGGCTGCCGCGCGCCGCACCGACCAGCTGCTGCACGACAGCGGTCTGCGCCGCGCACCGTCCGATGCGCCGCTGCGCGGTTGGGACCTGCGCTGGGCCGGCATGCGCCGCCTGCTGCTGCGGCAGTACCTGCTGACAGGTGTGCAGGTAGTGCTGCTGGTGCTGGCCGTGGTGTGGCCGCAGACGTGAACGGGAGGAACCGATGTTCGCCGAACTGATTGCCCGCGCCTGCAGTGGCGCGATCCACGTAGTGACCGGTGCGCGCGCGCTGTGGATCGGCTGCGCGCCGTCCAGCGAGCGTCGCGTGTACTACGGCAACCATGCCAGCCATGGTGACTTCGTGCTGATCTGGTCGTCGATGCCACCGGCACTGCGGCGCCAGGTGCGCCCGGTTGCCGCAGCCGAGTACTGGCAGCGCGACGGCCTGCGCCGCTACCTGATCGATGCGGTGTTCAACGGTGTGCTGGTCGAGCGCGAGGCCGGCCATCGCCTGCAGGATCCACTGCAGGTACTGCGCGATGCGGTGGACGAAGACTGCTCGCTGATCCTGTTCCCGGAAGGCACCCGCAATGTCGGCGATGAGCCGCTGCTGCCGTTCAAGAGTGGTATCTACCATCTGGCGCGGCAACGGCCGGAGCTGGAGTTCGTGCCGGTGTGGATCGACAACCTGAAGCGGGTGATGCCGAAGGGCCGGTTCCTGCCGCTGCCGCTGCTGTGCACGGCCACCTTCGGCACGCCGCTGCGGCTGCAGGCCGATGAAGACAAGGCCGCGTTCCTGGCCCGCAGCCGGCAGGCGCTGCTGGACCTGGCGCCGAATGGAGGGCGCGCATGAGTTATCTGATGGAGGTGTCCGGTGACCTGGCCGCGCGCAGCGTGGGCCAGCAGACCGGCCTGCTGTTCGCTGGCGTGGGTGCGGTGCTGGTACTGGCCACGCTGGTGGCCGAGACCCTGCGCTGGCGTCAGCGCGGGCAGCCCAGCGCGGTCATCGCCAACCTGGTGTCGCGCATCCGCGCGTGGTGGGTGATGGCGATCGTGGTCGGGCTGGCGCTGTTCTTCGGCCGTGCCGGGGTGATCGTGCTGTTCGCGATCATCTCGCTGTTCGCGCTGCGCGAGTTCATCACGCTGGCGCCGACCCGTTCAGGCGACTACTACGCGCTGCTGGCCGCGTTCTACATCGTGCTGCCTTGGCAGTACTACCTGGTCTGGATCGACTGGTACGGCATGTACACGCTGCTGATCCCGGTCTATGCGTTCCTGTTCCTGCCGATCCTGTCGACCATCGGCGGTGACACCACCCACTACCTGGAGCGGACCGCGAAGGTGCAGTGGGGATTGATGATCTGCGTGTTCTGCATCTCGCACGTGCCGCTGCTGTTGAACCTGCATGTGCCCGGGCATGATCCGTCGCGCAACGTGCTGCTGTTCGCTTTCCTGGTGATCGTGGTGCAGTCCTCGGACGTGCTGCAGTACATCTGGGGCAAGTTGCTGGGCAGGCATCTGATCGCGCCCAAGCTGTCGCCGTCGAAGACGGTGGAGGGCTTCGTGGGCGGTGTGTTGAGCGCCAGTGCGCTGGGTGCGGCGCTGTGGTGGATCACCCCGTTCACGCCGTTGCAGGCGTTCGGCCTGTCGCTGCTGATCAACCTGATGGGGTTCTGGGGCGGCCTGGTGATGTCGGCAATCAAGCGCGATCGCGGCATCAAGGACTGGGGCCACATGATCGAGGGCCATGGCGGCATGCTCGACCGGCTGGACTCGGTGTGCTTTGCTGCGCCGGTGTTCTTCCACGTGGTGCGGTACTACTGGAAGGCGGGCGGCGGCTGATTTCGCGGGGGCTTCATCCACGCATGGCGTGGAACTACGGGTTGTGCCGGCCGCTGGCCGGCAACGGCAACATCCTGCCATCGTTCATGGGGTTGCCGGCCAGCGGCCGGCGCTACCCGCGCGCGCGCTCAGGCGCTGATGCCGTATTCCTTCAGCTTCTTGCGCAGGGTGGCGCGGTGGATGCCCAGCATCGCGGCGGCGCGGCTCTGGTTGCCTTCGCAGTGGTTGAGCACTTCCACGAACAACGGGATTTCCATCTCACGCAGCACGATCTCGTAGACATCGTCCGCGTCGCAGCCATCAAGGTCACGCAGGTAACGGCGCACGGACTGGGCGACATGTTCACGCAGCGGTGGCCGGGGAGCGCCACGACTGTTGTCAGGACGAGAAAGGACAGCGTTCAAGGGGGTTCCCGATTCGGTTGGCCCGTGCGCGCGAAGCGCGCGGCCGGATGAGGTGGTGGCGGTCAGTCTAGCGCGAGCGTGCCCGGCCTGCCATGACCGGGCGGCCACTTGCGGTCATAGGAAGTCGAAGGTGAATGCGACGGTGGATGCGGCGGGCTCCTGTACGCGGAAGGCGACGCGGGCGCTCTGTCCCGGTTCCAGCAGGGCTGCCCCGGGGTTCTCCCCCAGGTACTGCGCGGGCGTGAACACGCCACTGCCGATCACCCGGCCATCGGCATCGGACAATGACAACCGCAGGTCTGGCCATGCCTGTGCCCAGCGCGCATCGTTGCGGATGCTGGCCTGCACCTGCAGCACGCCGGCCTGGCCCGGCAGGGGGCGGATCTCGCGGCTGGTCATGGTGAACGCAGTGGGCTCGTGCCAAGCGGGCAGGCTGCAGCGCAGGACGCCGCACAGCGTGCCCAGCCATGCGCGGTTGCCGGCGTCGGCGGCCAGCCGCGTGCGGTCGGCCAGCACGCTCTGCAGGACCAGCAGCAGCGCCAGCGCGGCGACCAGCACCCAGTGCCAGCGCGGCGTTGGCAGGGCACGTGGGCGCGGGTTGCCGAGGAAACTGGGTGCATCGGTGGCAACCGTCGTTGCCGGTAGTACGACCGGTGCCGGTTCGATGGCCGCGGAGTCATCAACGATGACCATGTCATCGTCGTGTCGCATCTCCGCCGTCGGCGCATGTGCCAGATCAACGGGCTCGGTCGGCGCCTGCATTGCAGGCGCTGTGTGCTCAACGTCGTGCTGCGTGCGCGCATCGGTCGCAGGCGCAGCCTCACCCTCCGGCGTCGTGCGCAGGAAGGTGGCCAGGGGACGGCGCGGTGGGTTCGGCTCGGACATGCTCAGGGTGCGGGCTCGGATCCAGCGGTCATTCAACCACGATCAGGCGCGGCGCACGCCGGTGATGCGCATCCAGTCGCCATCCTGGGTGGCCTGCAGGTCGTCGAACCACGCGGCGTAGCGCTGCAGCAGCTCGCCTTCCTGGCCATGCAGGATGCCCGACAGAGCGATGCGGCCACCGGCAGCGACGCGCGCGGCCAGCAGTTCGGCCAGCGCATCCAGCGCCGAGGCGAGGATGTTGGCGACCACGATCGGGTAGGTCGCGACGGGTTCGTCCTGCGGCAGGTACACATGCATGCGCGCCTGCTCGCCGTTGCGCTCGGCGTTGTCGGCGGTGGCGACCAGAGCCTGCGGATCGTTGTCCACGCCGATGGCTTCAGCGGCACCCAGCTTCAGCGCGGCCAGCGCGAGGATGCCCGAACCGCAACCGAAGTCGAGCACGCGCTGGCCCTGCAGCACGCCGTCGACGGCCAACTGGTCGAGCCAGCGCAGGCACAGGGCCGTGGTCGGGTGGGTGCCCGAACCGAAGGCCAGGCCCGGGTCCAGCCGCACCACGGCAGCATCGGCGGCCTGTGCAGCTTCCGGCAGTTCATGGTTCCACGGCACGATCCAGGTGTGGCTGCCGAAATCCATCGGCTGGAACTGGTCCAGCCACGCGCGCTCCCAGTCTTCGTCCTCTACGGCGCGGAAGCTGCCGTTGCTCCAGTCCAGTTCCGGATCGAAGGCTTCCAGCGCGGCAAGCAGCAACAGGGCGTTGCTGTCGGCGGGAAACAGCGCGCTCAGCACCAGGGTGTCCCACAGCGGGGTCTCGCCCACACCCGGCTCGAGGATGGCCTGTTCGTTGCTGGTATCGGCTTCGGCATCGAGCAGGGTGACGGCCAGTGCGCCGACGTCCTCCAGCGCATTTTCATAGCGGGGCTGGGTGGCTTCGGTGCAACGCAGGGTCAGTTCCAGGAACGGCATGGCGGTGGGGGCAATCACGGGAAAGGGGGCCATGCTAGACCATCGGGGCGTCTCCGTATTGCCTGAGATGCTGCCCGGGGATGAACGGGGCCAGTTCAGACAGGTCTGCCGGGCCTTGCTAAACTCCGTGCTTTCCTGTGCGCCGTGAACGCTCACTGTTGCCGATGGCCTTGGCTCCGACCCTGAAAACCTGGTTGCTCGTGCTGCCGGCGGTGGCCGTGCTGGGCGTGGCCGGGTATCGGGCCAGCGGGCATGCCGGGGCGGTCACTGTGCCTTCGCCGGAACTGTCGACGGCACTGGCTGCCGGTGACAGCAACCCGCCGTTGCCGGTGATACCGGAAGCGCTGGCGCGTCGCCTGGCGGCGTTCGAGCGCGGCAATGCGCTGCCTTCGGGCCTGCCGCTGGACCTGCGCGCCGACATCGAGGATGCCACCGATCTCTACGCCTATGCGCAGCGCCTGCGCGTGCAGGCCGACGACGGCAACCACGAGGCGCGCTGGATGCTGAGCCGGGTCTATGACTACTGCGCGCAGTACGCCATCGATCCCGGTGGCTACCGCTTGGACAACAACGTGCTGGCCGGGTTGGGCCTGACCGCCGCACCGGCGATGGTGCAGGCGCGTGAGCGCGTGGCACAGCGCTGCGGTGGTTTCGTGCCGGGCGACAAGCTGGGGTCGGCCCTGGTGCTGGCTGAACGTCGCACGGCGGCCGCGCAGGGCAACCTGGCCGCGGAAGCATCCTTGTTCGCCGAAGGCGAGCCGCTGCAGGACAGCCCCGAGTACCGCCGTGACCTGGTCGAGCGGGTGCGCACTTCGCGTGATCCGGAAGCCTTCATGGCGATCGCGCCGGGCATGGGCGCGCGCGCGGCAGGGGACCGCGCACTCGATGGGCTGGTGGCCGGCGAGCAGCTCAGTGAACTGGCATGGCGGCTTGCGGCCTGCGAACTCGGTCTACCGTGTGGGGCCGACAGTGTGCTGGTCAACAGTTTTTGTGCGAATGGAGGGATCTGTTCGCAGGATGGGACGCAGGATTTCCGGGATTTTGTGTATGACGCTGCGGTTTCGCGGCAAGGTGCGGGGAAGATGAAGCAGTGGATCAAGCGATTGGTTGGAAAGAGGGACGGGCAATGAATTACCGTCGATTCCTGCATGGGGCCAAGTTCTGGTTCTGGGTGGCGCTGTTCGTGGCTTACTCGGCCGGTGCGGTCGGGCTGTTGATGATCGATACCTACGAAGATCGTTACCGGCATCTGTCGAAAGTGGAACTGACCACTGTGAAGGCGCAGGAAGACGTGCGCCGCGCGGGTGCCAGCCAGGTCGCCGCGGTCTATCGCGCGCAGAGTGGCATGCCGTTCGCCTCGTTGCCGGCCGGCAGCACTTTCCAGGTGGTGTGGCCCGATGGTTCGACCGAGACCATGGTGATCGTCGATCCGACCTCGCCCAATGGCGTGCGTCCGCTGGCGAACTCGCAGATTCCGGCCGAAGCTGCCGACAAGCGCTGAAGCGCCTGCCATAGAGCCGAGCCCACGCTCGGCGCTACAGCAACAGAAAAGGGCGGGGAATTCCCCGCCCTTTTCATGTCCAGCACCTGCTGCCGATCAGGTCAACGCGATCGGCTTGTTCTTGCGCTCGGCAAGGCGCTTTTCCAGGTAGTGGATGTTCTGGCCACCGGCCTGGAAGCCCTTGTCGCGCATGATCCGCTGCTGCAGTGCGACGTTGGTCTTGATGCCATCAACCACCATTTCGCTCAGCGCCACCTGCATGCGAGCGATGGCGGTTTCGCGGTCCGGGCCGTGCACGATCAGCTTGCCGATCATCGAGTCGTAGTTCGACGGCACGCGGTAGCCACTGTAGATGTGGGTATCCACGCGCACGCCAGGGCCACCCGGCGGATGGAAGCCGGTGATGGTGCCCGGGCTCGGCACGAAGGTTTCAGCGTCTTCGGCGTTGATGCGGCATTCGATCGCATGACCGTTCAGCACCACGTCGCTCTGCTTGATCGACAGCTTCTGGCCGGCGGCGATCTTCAGCTGCTCGGCCACCAGGTCGATGCCGGTGACCATTTCGGTGACCGGGTGCTCCACCTGGATGCGGGTGTTCATTTCGATGAAGTAGAAGCGGCCGTCCTCGTAGAGGAACTCGAACGTGCCGGCGCCGCGGTAGCCGATGCGGATGCAGGCTTCCACGCACACCTTGCCGATCTGCTCGCGCTGTTCGGCGGTGATGCCCGGTGCCGGTGCTTCTTCCACCACCTTCTGGTGGCGGCGCTGCATCGAGCAGTCGCGCTCACCCAGATGGATGGCGTTGCCCTGGCCGTCGGCCAGCACCTGGATCTCCACGTGGCGCGGATTTTCCAGGAACTTCTCCATGTAGACCTCGCCATTGCCGAACGCGGCCTTGGCCTCGCTCTTGGTGGTTTCGATCGAGGTCTTCAGCGAGGCTTCGGCGTGCACCACGCGCATGCCACGGCCACCGCCGCCACCGGCCGCCTTGATGATGACCGGGTAGCCGATCTCACGGGCGATCTTGGTGTTGGCGACGATGTCTTCGCCCAGCGGGCCGCCCGAACCGGGTACGCACGGCACGCCGGCGGACTTCATCGCGCGGATGGCTTCGACCTTGTCGCCCATCATGCGGATGGTGTCGGCCTTGGGGCCGATGAAGATGAAGCCGGATTCCTCCACGCGCTCGGCGAAGTCGGCGTTCTCCGACAGGAAGCCGTAGCCCGGGTGGATGGCCTGGGCGTCAGTGACTTCAGCGGCGGCGATCAGTGCCGGAATGTTGAGGTAGCTCTGCGGCGACGGTGCCGGGCCGATGCAGACCGACTCGTCGGCCATGGCCACGTGCTTGAGGTTGCGGTCGACCGTGGAGTGCACGGCCACCGTGCGGATGCCGAGGGTGTGGCACGCGCGCAGGATGCGCAGCGCGATCTCCCCTCGGTTGGCAATGACGACTTTGTCGAGCATGGCGTGCCCCTCAGCCGATCACGAACAGCGGCTGGTCGAACTCCACCGGCTGGCCGTTCTCACCGAGGATGGCGACGATGGTGCCGGACTTGTCGGCTTCGATCGGGTTGAACATCTTCATCGCTTCGATGATGGCCAGGGTCTCGCCTTCCTTGACCTGCTGGCCAACGGTGACGAAGGCCGGCTTGTCCGGGGCGGACGAGGCGTAGAAGGTGCCGACCATCGGCGAGCGCAGCACGTGGCCTTCCGGCAGTGCCGGGCCCGGCTTGGCGGTGCCGCCGGTGGAGGCCTCGGTCGGCGACTGCATCGGCATCGCCTGCGGCGCCGGGGCGGCCGGAGCGGCGTACACCGGGGCCGCAATCGGGGCGGCATAGCCGGCCACCGGGGCACGCGACAGGCGCACCGACTCTTCGCCTTCCTTGATTTCGATTTCAGCCAGGTTCGACTCTTCCAGCAGGTCGATCAGCTTCTTGATTTTGCGCAGATCCATGAGGGCCTCTTTGGTTTCTATCTAGGTGAGGAGAGCGCCGTGGGCGCCCGGGTCGACAATCAGGTGGCGGATACCCGCAGCAGCGCCGCGTCCATCGCGTAGCGGTAGCTGTCGGCACCGAAGCCGCACACCACGCCCACCGCCTTGTCACTGAAGTAGCTGTGCTGGCGGAACGGTTCGCGGGTATGCGGGTTGGACAGGTGGATCTCGATGAACGGCACCGCCACCGCTGCCAGCGCATCGCGCAGAGCAACCGAGGTGTGGGTGAAGGCGGCGGGGTTGATCAGGATGAAAGCGGTTCCGTCGTTGCGTGCGGCCTGCACGCGGTCCACCAGCACGTGCTCGGCATTGGACTGCAGGCTCTCCACCGCGTGCCCGGCGGCCGATGCCTGGCTGGCCAGGGCCTGGTCGATGTCGGCCAGCGTGGTGTGGCCGTAGACCTCCGGCTCGCGGGTGCCGAGCAGGTTGAGGTTGGGGCCGTGCAGGACCAGCAGCTTCGCCATGGGATCCGGAAGACGGGAAAGGGCGGCAGTCTGGCGGAACCGGTGGATGCTGTCCAGTTCGGCGAAGTTTGCAGCGTTTCAATCGAACGTTTGAAATCTACCGGAGCGCTTGTGGCCGTATGGCGGGCGCTGGATCAAGGCGCGCTGAACGCCTTGCAGGCCGGGGATGCATGCACGTAGGCCGACGATGGCGGCAGGCCGGGCGATGGCGGCTGCCGCCATGGGCCGTGATGCCGTGGATCCAGGCCATGCTTGGATGGCGGAGTTCGGTGCGCAGCGAGCGACGCACCCACCACGAAGCCTTCTGGTATCGGGCCGCTCAGGTCTCCAGCGGCACCGTCGGTACCACGTTCGGGAACACCTCCTCCAGCGGCTCCCGTTCCCCGGGCTTCGGCGCCGGCCAGTTGTAGGCATTGACCGGCTGCGTCCGGTTCACCCACAACGCGTAATACAGATGGTCGGCGCGGCCATCACCGGTATTGGGGTGGATCAGGATGGTCAGGCCCAGGCTGTTGAGTTGCAGCCAGGGCACCAGCACCGGCAGCAGGTCGTTGGTGAAGCCGAAATAGAACGAGGGCGTGACGTGCGGTCCACGGGGCTCCAGGTTCCAGTTGCCCAGCTCCACCGGGAAACGCTCGGCGGCCCAGCGCCGCAGCAGGGCCGCCTTCTCGAAGCTGTCCTCGTCGAAATAGATATGCGCGTGGTAGCTCTTGATGTCGGTGTACGCGCGCGGGGCGCTGGGTAGCGTGGCTTCGCCGGGACGCACACTGGCCGGGCGCGGGGTCGGTTCGCTGGCCGTGGCCTGGCCCCAGGGGCTGCTGCCCTTCACCGGCGGCGGGACGATGGCGCGGAAGCCCGGGCGCCCGGGTTCGGTGGTGTTCACCGTACTGTCGCCGCGCGGGGCTGCGGTGGCGGTCGACGCGCTGGCCAGCCCACCGGCGGCCAGTCCGGCCGAGGCGATCAGGCGTCGGCGCGTGGGTGAGAGCAGGTCGGCCCAGTGGGCGTCATCGTCGCCGGCGTCGACGAGGGTCTGCGGGTCCGGGTGCATGGAGGGCTCCGTGGCGGCATCGTGTGGGCAGGCAAGCACGCTCGGGCACCTGCATCCACAGCGTCCAATAAGCAGGCGGCATCACCTCATGCAGGTTCGACCTGGTCGTCATTGAGCGCGGCTGCGGGGCGGGCTAGGGTGCAGGTCTTTCGCCCCGGAGCTCGCCATGACCTCGCCCGATGCCGATACCCAACGCAAGCGCGCGGCCTTCCGCCAGCTGCATGCAGCTGGGTGCTTCGTACTGCCCAATCCGTGGGACGTGGGCAGTGCCCGCTACCTGCAGCGGCAGGGCTTCCAGGCACTGGCCACGACCAGTGCCGGCTGCGCCTGGAGTGAAGGGCGGCCGGACGGAGCGGTTTCGCTGCAGGCCACGCTGGACCATCTGCGCCTGATGGCGGCAGCGACGCCGCTGCCGTTGAACGCCGATTTCGGCGATGGTTTCGGTGATACGCCGCAGAAGGTGCAGGAGGCGGTGGCCGCGGCGATCGACACCGGCATCGCGGCGTTGTCGATCGAGGATGCCAGCGGCGTCGCCGATGCACCGCTGCGTCCGATCGATCAGGCGGTGGAGCGCATGCGCGCTGCCCGTGCAGCCATCGACCGCGCTGGCGGCGACATGCTGCTGGTTGGCCGTGCCGAGAACTTCTTCGTCGGCGTGCCGGATCTGCCGGACACCCTGCAGCGCCTGCGCGCCTATGCCGAGGCCGGCGCCGATGTGCTGTATGCACCTGGTATCAGCACGCGCGAGCAGATCAGCGCGGTGGTTGCCGCCGCAGGGTCGAAGCCGGTGAACCTGCTGGTCGGTGGGCCGACACCGCTGAGCCTGCAGGACATTGCTGCACTCGGCGTCCGCCGCGTCAGCCTGGGCGGCGCATTGGCCCGTGCTGCTTGGGGCGGACTGATGCAGGCGACACAGCTGATCGTGCAGGACGGACGCTTCGACGGCCTGCAGCAGGCGGCTTCGGGCGCAGCCTTGAACGCCCTGTTCCGCTGACGGAAACCCCGGCATTGGCCCTGGCCAGAAGACGGAAGTAGATCCACGCCATGCGTGGATGGATGCGCCTGCGATTACAGCGCTTCCATCCTACCCTTGGGGAGCGTCACCCCAGGCTCCAACGCTGGCAGCAGTTGCCGCAGCAGCGCGGGATTGTCCAGCAACGCTGCACCGTCAATGAAACTCCATTGGGCTGTGCCGACGCGGCGCACGGCGAGCATGAACGAGGTGCTGCGCATCGGCGCTTCGCGCACGCGCAGCAGTGACTGGCGCGGTACGAAGCAGACTTCCTCGTCACCGGCCGCATAGGTGCGGCCCGGCACGCCCGCTTCGTCGCTGATGATGGTGACGCCGGCCTTGCGCAGTTCCTTTACCGTGTCGCGGGTCATCCGTGCATAGGCCTCATCACCGCCGGCCAGCTGCTTCAGGCTGGGATGGGTGCGCGCGATGATCAGCTCGGTATCGCCACGAGCGAAGGCGTCCATCATCGCCCGCACATCCTTGCGCAATGTGGCTGAGTCTTCCGGACTGAGTTCACCGGCCAACGCTGGCGCAACGGCCATTGCCATCGGCAGGGCCAGCAGAAGGGCAAGCAGGTATCGGTGCATCGTCGGGTATCTCAGCGGGAACCGGCGCACTATACGGTGGATGCGGAAACAGCGTCCCACGCATGGCGCTGGTGTCCCGGGCGTCACTACTTACTATTAGTAGTTAGTGAATTCCGGACATCCCCCATGCACACCCTCATCGTTGCCGCCCATCCTGAATCCGCCGCGTTGACCCATGCCATCGCCAGGCGCATCGGCGAAGCCATCACCGCAACGGATGCCGCCAACACCGTGACCCTCGCCGATCTGATGGCCGAAGGCTTCGATCCGCGCTTCAACACGCACGACCAGGCGCTGTTCCGTGGCACCGGCGCACCTCCAGCCGACGTTGCCGCCGAGCAGGCGCGGCTGGATGCTGCCGACACGCTGGTACTGGTCTATCCGCTGTACTGGTGGTCGTTCCCCGCACTGCTGAAGGGCTGGATCGATCGCGTGTTCACCCAGGGCTGGGCCTACCAGGACGGTGCCGACGGCAAGGTGCAGAAGAAGCTGCAGCGGTTGCGCGTGCACCTGGTCGGCATCGGTGGGGCCGGCGCGGACATGATCGAACGGCGCGGCTACGGCGCGGCGATGAAGACCCAGATCGACATGGGCATCTTCGACTACTGCGGCGCGCGCGTGCTGTTGTCCGAACTGCTGCTGGATGCGGATTCCGGTGCGGCCGAAGTGCATCTGCAGTCGGCAGAGTCGATCGGACGTAAAATCGGTACTCCGATGCGCTGACCGCCGTGCCCTGCCGATGCCTGCCAATGCCGCTCCCACGCGCCGCCGATTGACCCGTGAGCAACGCGGCCGCCAGTTGCTGGATGTGGCCTGGGCGCTGGTCGGCGACGAAGGCACCGACGCGCTGACGCTGGGGCGGCTGGCCGAGGCTGCGGGCGTGACCAAGCCGGTGGCCTACGATCACTTCGTGACCCGCAATGGGCTGCTGGCCGCGCTCTACGATGACTACGACGGCCGCCAGACGCGGGTCTTCAACGAGCGCATCGGCCGCGCCCGGGCGCAGTTGGCCGATCGTGCGGCGGCCATCGCCTCCGGCTACATCGACTGCATCCTCAGCCAGGGCAGTGAAGTGCAGGGCATCCTTGCCGCGCTGGTCGGTGCACCTGAACTGCACGAGGTGCGGCGGCGCTACCAGCAGGATTTCATCGACAACTGCGGCACCTGGCTGGGCCCGTTTGCTGCCGACGGCACGGTGCCACTGGCCGGGCGCTGGGCGATTCTCGGTGCGGCCGAAGCCCTGTCCGAAGCCGTAGCAGCAGGCGCGCTGGACAAGGCCGCAGCCGAAGCCGAGCTGCAGCGCTTGATCGTGGCAACGGTCAAGCGACGCTGAGCCCTTCAGGCGTCGGCGGTGCTGTCGGCCAGCGCCGCAAACCCGGCGGCCAGCCGTTCGCGCACAAGGGCATCGCGTGCGTCGCGGCTTTCAGAACCCAGCACCACGGTGATCAGGCGTACCGGCTGATCCCGCCCGGGCACTGCCCGGCATGCGGTGGCGGCCAGGCAGAAGCCTGCGGCCTGGGTGTAGCCGGTCTTCAAGCCATCCACGCCGTCATCGCCAAGCAGCGCGTTCTGGTTGTTGCGGCCGAAGCTGCCATGCGCGAACGTGCGCTGCGCGGTGATTGCCAGTATCTGCGGATGGTCATTCAGCAGGCAGGCGGCGAGTACTGCCATGTCGCGCGCGCTGGAAGCATGGTGCGGGGTGGTGATGCCGGATACGCTGGCGAACCAACTGCTGCGCAGGCCAAGCTGGCGCGCGTGCCGGTTCATGCGGTCCAGGAACGCAGGCTGTGATCCGTCCAGATGGCGCGCGATGGCCAGCGCCGCGTCATTGCCGGAGACGATCATCAGTCCTTCCAGCAGGCGCGCGAGGGTGACTGTTTCACCGGGCACCAGGCCCATGCGCGTTTCATCATCGGCCACCGCGTGCACATCCTCGGCGGCGATGGTGACCGCTTCGTCCCACGCGCCTCCGTTCTCTTCGACGCATTCGTATGCCGCATAGGCGGTCATCAGCTTGGTCAGCGAGGCCGGTTGCCGCGCGATGTCCGCGTTGTGCTGATGGACCACCGCGAAAGTTGCCGCATCGAGGGTGATCGAGGACAACGGCGCGCGCTCAGTAGCAGGAGACGGCATGGATGGGCCGATGGAGGAGGGCTTGCAGGATAGCCCGCGGCGGCTGCATGAAGCTGCAATATTGAAACGATATAACGTACCGTCATTGTGGGCCGCCGTTGGCCCGACGGGACATCCGATGACTGCACGCATGCCACGCCGTTGGCTCCATTCCTCGCTGCTGCTTGCGTTGGCTACGCTGGGTGGCTGCCAGCCCAACCTGCGCGCCGAGGCTGTTGCTTCCGGCCCAGCGCGCCCGCACAACGTGATCGTGATGATCAACGACGGTGCCGGTTGGGGTACCTGGGACGCCGCCGTCTACTGGCAATACGGCAGCCGCGAAGGGGCGCCGTATGCGGATTTTCCGCAGCGCCTGGCGGTAACCACCTTCCCGTTGAACGCCAGCAGCCAGCCGACCCGCGACAACGCGCAGACCCTGGGCTACGACGCGGGCAAGGCCTGGGATGACACACCGGTTCCTGCGCAGGACCTGCCGTTTGCGGGCTACCAGTACCTGGCTGCGGTGGCTACCGACAGTGCGGCGGCGGGCACCGCGTTGTCCTCGGGCATCAAGACCTACAACAACGCCATCAATTACAACAACGATGGCAATCCGGTCGAGTTCAATACGCTGCGCGCCAAGCGGCTGGGCATGGCCACCGGCGTGGTGACTTCGGTACCGTTCGCGCATGCCACGCCGGCCGCGTTCGCGGCGCAGAACGAATCGCGCAACAACTATCACGCCATCGCCCATCAGATGCTGGCGCAGGGGCATATGGATCTGGTGATGGGCACCGGAGGCCCGGGCTACAGCGTTGATGGTCGCGCCTGTGACGAGAGTGCCGGCGCGGCCAAGGCCGAGGGCTGCGCCAACCCGTGGGAATGGGTGTCGCAGCAGGATTGGCAGCAGCTGGAAGCGGGCAGCACCATCGGCGGCAATCCGTCGGGGCCGTGGCGCCTGATCCGCAGCAAGGAGGCGTTCGCCGCGCTGGCGCAGGGACGGTTGCCGGCCGACCGGCCGCTGATCGGCGTGCCGCGCGTGGCCAACACGCTGCAGCAGGCGCGCCAGCTGCAGGTGCTGGGCAAGGATGCGGCCACGCCTTCCGGTGTGAGGAAGATCGACAGCGTGCCCGATCTTGCGACCATGACCCGTGGCGCGCTGCTGTTCCTGCAGCAGCGTTCGTCCAACGGCCTGTTCCTGATGGTGGAAGGCGGCGCCACCGACTGGGCCGCCCATACCAGTGCCTGCGGCACTGAATGGCACTACGGCCAATGCAGCGACCAGCCGCAGTACGGCCGGCTGATCGAGGAAACCGTGGAGTTCAACGACGCGGTGGCGGCGGTGGTCGACTGGATCGAGCGCAACGGTGGCTGGGAACGCAACCTGTTGATCGTCACCACCGACCACGACAACAGCATGCCGATGGGCCCGGATGCACAGAACGTTGCCTTCGAGCCGGTACGCAACAACGGCCGTGGACGCATGCCGGGGATGAGCTTCCGCCCGACCGGCAACCATTCCAATGCGCTGGTGCCGTTGTGGGCCAAGGGCGCGGGCGCGGAGCTGCTGGGCCAGCGCGTGCGGGGCGTCGATGCCGGTTACCGCCAGCATGTGCGCTGGAACGACGGCAGCTACATCGACAACACCGATGTGGCTGCGGCGGTGCAGGAGGCACTGCAGCGTTAAGGGTGCGCGGGGCGCTGGCTGGCAGCTGCAGGTTTCCCGGTCGACGAGGTTGCCGGCCAGCGGCCGGCACTACCGGGGATGGTGCTGGGCGGCGGCGACGGGCTGGCCAGCTGGCGTGCCAGCTCGGTGCTGGCCACGTGGCCGTGCAGGAACAACAAGCCGCTGAAGATGTTCATGAGCGTGCCTCCACTTGAGTGGATTGCACGATACGGGCAGCATGGACGGGTAAAAAGCGACATTTCCGCAAGGTGGCCTTGAGAGGAATTCAAGCCTGATGTCCCGCCCTCCACTCCATGCCCTGCAGGGCTTCGTGGCTGCCGCCCGGCTCGGCAACCTGTCGCGTGCCGCCGCGTCGATGAATGTGACCGTCAGTGCGCTCAGCCACCAGATGCGGCAGCTGGAAGAGCGCCTTGGCCAACCGTTGCTGATCCGCCAGCCGCGTGGTGTCACCCTCACCCTGGAAGGGCAGCGCCTGCTCGACCAGGTCGGACCGCATCTGGATGCGATCAACGAAGCCTTCCAACCCTATGCGGCACGCGCCGAGCACGTGCTGACGATCAGTGCGGTGCCGTCGATGGCCTCGGCCTGGCTGGTGCCACGCCTGGGCCACTTCGTGGCCGCGCACCCGCAGATCGAGATCAACCTGCAGTCGAGTGAACGCCTGGTCGATTTCGAGCGGCAGCGCCAGTTCGACGCCGCGCTGCGGTTGGGCACCGGGCAGTGGCCCGGGCTGGTGGTGGAACCGCTGTTCGACGAGTGGCTGCTGCCGATGGCCAGCCCGGCACTGATCGAACGCATGGGGGGCATCGACCGTGTACCGCTGACCCAGTGGCCGCTGCTCGGTGATCCCGACGGCGCGTGGGGCGCCTGGTTCGCCTTGAGTGGGCAGAGTCCGCCACCGCGCTTCGTGGCGGTGCTGGATGATTCGGAGGCACACCACCGTGCGGCGCTGGACGGGGTAGGCGTAGCGCTCGGGCGGGTGACGCGGGCACGCTTGCTGCTGGAATCCGGTCAGCTGGTCGCGCTGTCCAGCCTGCGCCTGAAAACCGCCTGGCCACATTGGCTGGTGTACCCGCAGCGCTCGGCCAGCCATCGTGGCTTCCTCGCGTTCCGCGACTGGCTGCATGCGCAGGCCGCCGAGCACGTGCGGCACATGGCAGACGCACATCTATAGCGTCGAGCCATGCTCGACCATTGCATCTGGATCTGTAGCGTCGAGCCATGCTCGACTGCTGGTGCTCGACTCTACAGTCATCGCACCAGCGTGACCGCCTGCCCGGCACGCGCGAACGCTTCCTCAAGCAACGGGCCGGCCTTGATCGCCTCCACTTCCTCGAACAACGCCCGCAATGCATCGGCCGGGCGTGAGGCCGGCGCCGCCACTGCCTGCTGGATCGCGGTGAAGCGGTCGGCCAGCACACGGTGGCCGGGATGCGCCTGCGCCCATGCTTCCAGCGGCTGGCGTACACCGGCGTCGGCATCCAGGCGCTGCTGATCGAACAGGGTGATGGCCGCCGCCGAGGTCTCCGCCCGCTCGATCGTGGCATGGCGCAGTTCGCGACTGAGGAACAGGTCATAGGCCGCGCCACGCCCCACCGCGATGCGCAGCCCCTCGCGATCCAGGTCGGCTACCTGCTGCGCAGGGCTGTCCGCGCGCACCAGATAGGTACCTTCGATCTCCACATACGGAGCACTGAAGGCAATGCGGTCGGCGCGTGCCGGATCGATGGCCAGGAAGGCCAGATCCCAGCCGTCTTCGCCTGCTGCCTCGACCACCGAGGCTGCGGCATCGTGGCAGGTGAAGCGAGCCTGCACCCCCATCCGTTGCGCCAATGCGGTAGCCAGTTCCAGTGAGGGGCCGCGCGGTGAGCGCGCATCGCCCTGTGCCAGCACCGGGTTGCCCAGGTTGATCGCCACGCGCAGAAAACCGTGCGGTGCCAGCGTACGTCGGTGGTCGGCCAGGGACATGCGGGACTCCACGGGGCAGGGGAGACCCAGCATGCCAATAACGGTGTCCGCGTGGCGTGGAATCAGCCGCGCGCGGCGAAGGTGCCGTGGAAGCCCAATGGCACCGCATACGGCAGCCAGGCCTGTGCCAGCGGACCGTCGTCCAGGTGGCGGGCATCGAGCACCGCCAGGCCGCTGCGCTTGTTCACCGGGTCAAGCAGGGTGCCGATCAGCCAGCCATCATCGGCGTTGCGGCTGCCCTGGCGCGGCACGAACACATGCTCTTCGGCCATGATGTCCGGTCCATAGTTCCACAGCTGGCGGCGCCCGTGCTCGATGTCGAACGCGGCCACGGCGTTGAAGTACGGCGCATTGGCCGTGCCGTCGATGGTCGGCGCATACAGCCGTGCGCCACGTGTGTTCGCCGAGCGCGGGTCGAACAACGGGAACTCCACTGCGCTGATGCCCAACATTTGCCAGCCGGCCTGGCCACGACGCAGGTCCAGATGCAGCTCGACCAGGCTGGCGCCACTGTTGGCAGCGTGTGCGCCATCACCGGCCATCGCTTCCTTCATCGGCGAGCGCGCCTCATTGATGTCGTCGTGGCGCACTGCACGCAGCACGATGCCGCCATCGCGGGTGAACGCGTCGCCGAAGTGGTAGATCGCCGCGAACGGGGCCTCGAACCATTGCGCCTTGTCCGGCGCATCCTTGGCGACCACCGCGATGCGCACAGGACGCTGAGGCGCGAACTGCATGCGCTCGAAGAAGCTGCTGCCTGCGCCGGTGAAATCGAACGGCATCATCACGAACACCAGGTGCTGGTCGGTCATCGCGAAGGCATGCAGGTAGCCATGCTCGGGTGTTTCGATCACATTGGCGCTGCGCAGCTGGCCGTTCGCACCGATGTGCCAGACCAGCAGGCCATGGCCACCCATCAGGCTGATCGAGCCGAAGTTCCAGACGCTGCCGTCGCGGTCGCGCAGCGGGTGCGCCGAGAACGGCAGTGCGGCGAGGTCCGGACGCCAGGTCACCGGACCCAGCGTCTGCAGGGAATCGGGGTCTACTTCGAATGCCGAGCCGGACTCGCACAGCGCGAACAGGCGGCCATTGATCATGGTTACCGAGGTATTGGCCACGTTGGCATCGTCGTTGTTTCGAACTGCCAGCGCACCGGGAACGCTGGTGCCGGCAGCTGGATACTGGAAGCGGCCGGCCTTCTGTTCACGGGTGAATTTCGGCGTGGCGACCATGCGCCCGTGATGGGTCAGGCTGCCGTCACCATTGAAGCGCCAGCCATGCACCATGCCGTCACCGTCGAACCAGTGGTCGTAGCGGAAGCCATCGCGCTCGGTCCAGGCCGGGCCGTTGCGGTACAGCGTGCCGGCCAGGCCCGCTGGCAGCTTTCCCTACAGTTGCACGGTGGCCGGGCCGAGGCTTTCGCTGCCGACGCTGCGCCAGCCGAGCAGCCACGGGTGTTCCTGCATGCCCTGCGCGAACCGCGCCGGGTCGCCGGCGTAGGCGGGAGCGCTGCGCAGCGCGGTGGCGCCCAGGGCCAGGCAGGCACTGCTGCTGAGCAGGGTACGAAGGAAGCGGCGACGGTCCATGGTGGCCTCGGGTCTGGATGCGGGAATCAGCGCAGGGTGATGTCGATGGCGGTGCCAGCCGCCGGCACGTCGACGCGCGCCTCGTCGAAGGTCGGCTTGCGCATCACCTGCGGGTTGTTGCTGAAGCCGTAGCCTTCCACCGGCATGCCGACCAGGTTGGTGTCGAGCTTGCCGTTGTCGTTCTCGTCGTGGGTGAGCAGTACGGCATAGGTGCCGGCCGGCAGGTTCTTGAACACGAAGCGGGCGCTGTCACCGCTGGGCGCCGCCTGCTGGGCCTGCACGGGCCTGGCCTTGCCGTCCCAGGCGGCCGCGCTGTCAACCAGGGCAGCACGCAGGGTGCCGGTCTGCACGCGGACGTCGTGCACGGTCACGGCCAGGTCGGCGGCGTGGGCACTGCCGGCCAGGGCCAGGGCAGTCAGGGCGGTGCTGAGCAGGGCGGTGCGGATCATGGCGGTGGCTCCGGAAGTGGGTGAGGCGGTGTGGAGCCAGTCTGCGTGGGGCGGTGCACCGGGTTCAGGGCCAGTGGTCATCGATTCGACGTGCCAGAAGTCACTTTCTGCGCCGGACCCATTGCCGCCGGCGTGCGCGGCCGTCAGCATCTGGCCATGCCCAGCCTGTTCCGCCATCTGTTGCGTCCGCTCAGCCTCGCCGGCCTGGTCACCGTGCTGGTGGTCGGCCTGTCGTTCGCAGTGCAGCGCAGCGGCGCCGGGCTGAGCCTGCTGCTGCTTGCTGTGTTCCTGCTGCTGTTCGTGGTGCACGGCTGGGCGTCGATGCCATCCCGCGTGCGCGCCGTCGCTGCGGTGTTGCAGGCGCTGTTGGCGGTTGTGCTGGTTGCGCTGCAGCCGCGTACCGGCACCGCCCCGGTGCTGCTGGTGGTGCTGGTTGCACAGCTGGCCGAGCACTGGCCGCCGCGCTTTGTGCTGGGTGTTGCGCTGCTGGCCAACCTGGCGGTGTATGCCGTGCTGCGCCACAGCGGCTTCAGCCAGCCCCTGCTGGTGGTGCTGCTGTATGGCGGTTTCCAGGCCTTTGCCGCGCTGACCGCGCACTATGCCCGCAGCACGGCGCTGGCCCGCGATGACCTGGCCCGGGTCAACGCCGACCTGCTGGCCACCCGCGCGCTGCTGGCTGACAGTGCACGCGATGCCGAGCGCCTGCGCCTGGCCCGCGAACTGCATGATGTGGCCGGGCACAAGCTCACCGCGATGCGGCTCAACCTGCGCGCCCTGGCCGCTGACCCTGCGCTGGCCGGTCGCGAAGGGCTGGTGCTGGCCGAACAGTTGTCCGGCGAGTTGCTGGCCGACATCCGCCAGGTAGTGCAATCGATGCGCGATGATCGCGGCCTCGATCTGGCCACCGCGCTGCATGCGCTGGCCGCACCCTTCCCACGACCGAAGCTGCAGCTGCAGATCGGCGACGGGGTGCGCGTGGCTGACCCATTGATGGCCGAGACCGTGCTGCGGCTGGTACAGGAAGCCCTGACCAATGCCGCCCGGCACGGCAATGCAGACACCGTGTGGTTGACGATCAATGAAGAGGAATCCCAGTTGCGTATCGATATTCGCGATGATGGCCAGCGCGCCGAACGCATCCGCGAGGGCAATGGCATCGCCGGCATGCGCGAGCGCCTGGCGGCTGTGCAGGGGCGGCTGGAGTTGGCCCGAACCGCGCAGGGCGGCATGCATCTGACCGCGCGGTTGCCGGCATGAGCCCGGCGGCAATCCGCGTAGCGCTGGCCGACGACCAGGCATTGGTGCGTGCAGGCCTGCGTGCGCTGCTGCAGGGCCTGGGGGTGGACGTGGTGCTGGAGGCCGAGGATGGCCAGGCCCTGCTGGATGCGCTGGATACGCAGCGCGTGGACGTGGTGCTCAGTGACATCCGCATGCCCGGGCTGGATGGGATCGAGGCACTGCGCCAGCTGCGCGCGCGCGGCGATGCCACGCCGTGGCTGCTGCTGACCACCTTCGATGAAAGTGATCTGCTGCTGCGCGCCAGCGAGGCCGGTGCGCAGGGCTTCCTGCTCAAGGATGCCGCGCCGGCCGACCTGCGCGAGGCCATCGAACGCGTTGCCGCTGGCGAGACCCTGCTGCTGCCGGTCAGTACCGATCCGGTGCGCGCGCGTTACCGCTTCCACGATGAAGCGCCGCCCACCGATACCTTCGGCGAACGTGAAGTGGCAATCCTGCGCCTGCTGGCCGGGGGCTACAGCAACAAGGAGATCGCGCGCAGCCTGTTCCTGGCCGAGGGCACGGTGAAGAACTACGTGTCCGCCATACTCGACAAGCTGGGCACCCGCGATCGCACCCGTGCAGTGCTGAAGGCGATTACCCTGCGCATCATCTGAGTGGACGTGGCAAGGAATGTCAGTGAACCCGATCCTGCATGTGGAAATCCCGGCCAGTGACCTGGACCGGGCCATCACGTTCTACCAGCGATGGCTGCAGGTTGCGGTGGACGAACCCATCGTGCTGCACGACTGCCGGATGGCCTATCTACCGTTTTCCGATGAGGCCGCCGGTGCCAGCATTGCTCTGGTGCACGGCGCGGACTATCTGCCCTCCGAGCAGGGCACGCGCATCTATATCGGTGTCGATGACCTGGATGCCAGCCTCGAGCGTGCGCTGCAGGCCGGGGCCGAGCTGCGCTTCGGCCCGGCCGATGCCGGCGACTGGCGCGTGGCCGAGATCCGCGACAGCGAAGGCAACCGGATTGCATTGCAGGCGCGCGCGGTTCTGTAGAGCCGAGCCGATGCTCGGCTGCTGTTGACCCAGCTGCCAACGCTCAGCCGAGCATCGGCTCGGCTCTACACCGTCGCGGCGCGTGAGCGCTGCAGCCAGTCGTTGATCGCGGGGTCCAGCCGCGGGTCGTCCGGAAGCTGGATACCGAAGCGCTGCTCCAGCACGTCGCGCACGTCTCCGACGTCATGCAGCGGGCGCTTGTCCGGCGCCTGCCCGGGGCGATACTCGGTGTAGTTGCCGCTGCCGATGGTGCGGCGCCAGTCCGGACCGGTCAGCGATGCGCGCAGCTGGCCGGGGAAACTGGAGTCGGGATGGGTGCACACGTACCAGTTGCCCACCACGTTGTCGATCGGCGCCGGCGCCTGCAGATCGAAGCGGTACATCGCCCGCCAGCCCTCGCCGGATTCGGCCGACAGCATGAAATCACCGCCGTCTTCCAACCGCTGCAACAGGTAGCGTTCGTGCGGCGTGGCCTGCGGCTGCGGGTCATGCAGGCGCAGCGGTACGGTCGGGGTCAGGCTGCCGAAACCTGCGTCCACCAGCCAGTCATCACCGTCCACGTGCACGCGCAGCAGCAGATGGGTACGCGCCGTCAGCTGGCCGTCCTGGGCGGCCAGCAGCACGCGCGCGCTCAACGGCTGCGCATCGAAGCCCAGCACCTGCAGCAGCGCCAGCAGGCCGCCGTTGAGTTCGAAGCAGTAGCCACCCCGGCGGTCGTCAAGCAGCTTGCGCTGCACGCTGTCCAGGTCGATCGGTACCGCATCGCGCAGCAGGCAGCTGAGGGTCTCGAACGGCAGCAGCGCGTTGTGGCGCTGCTGCAGCAGGGTCAGGCCGGCCAGCGTCAGCGGCGGGGGCGCATCCAGCTGCAGGCGCTGCAGGTAGCGGGGAACATCGAGCGTCGTCATGGGGGCACCGGGCGGGGAAGGGAGGTCCACTGTGCTCCCCCAACCGGGGTTGAGGTCAAGCACCGTGCTGGTGTCATCGCCCCGTCGCGTGTGCCGGGTACAAAGGCGGCGTCCGCCAGCAGTCGGTGGGACTGAACCAAAAAATCCCTAAAGTTGCTCCATATCCAGCCGATACAGGTGCGTCCTTCCGCCTGGAGTCTGTCATGTCGGCCGTTGTTCCCCACCTCCGGTCCCTGCGCACGCGTCTTGCCACGTTGCGCTCGGCGTCCCCCGGCCTGCTGCTGTGGCTGCAACCACACCGGCTCAGCGTAGCCAACAAGCTCAAGGCGACCCTGTGGGTCTGTGGCCTGGGGCTGGTGGCGATCGCCGCCGTCCACGCCTGGACTGGACATGGCAGTGCGCAGGCCGCACGCACCCAGGCCAGCTACCAGCGCGGTAGTGACCTGGCCGCCAGCCTGGCCACCCGCGTGGCGGAAGCACGCCGCCTGCAGACCCAGTATGCACGCAGTTTCGATGATGCTGACCGCAGCCAGCTGCTGGCCATGCAGAAGGCGCTGCAGGCCGACCTGCAGGCGCTGCGCGCGATGCCGATGGATGCCGGCCGGCGCAAGGCGCTGCAGGCGCTGACCGAAGCCGCCGACGCCTTCTCGCAGGGCGTGGCGGCCCTGTTCGAACGGGTCGACGAGATGGGCCGCGGCGAGGCCGGCCTCGCTGCGCAGCTGCAACAGGCTGCAGACACACTGCAGGCGCAGGTGGATGCGCAGCAGCGGCCCGCGCTGGCGCTGTCCCTGCAGAAGATGCGCCGCCAGGAGGCGTTGCTGCTGCTGGATGGTGACTCCGTCCATGCCGACCGCGCCAGCGAGGAGAAACTGCCGTTCGATCTCGCGCTGGCGGGCCTGTCCACTGACGTGCAGGATGCCCTGCGCAGCGGAATGGAGGGCTACCAGGTTGCCCTGCTGGGTTACACCGCGGCCCGCGTCGGCCTGGATGTGGAGGCGCAGTCACTGCTGGATACCGCTGCCGGCGTGGCACCGGCGCTGGCCGCCTTCCAGCAGGCCCAGGTGGCGGCGCTGGCCAGGGCGCAGGCGCGCCAGCAGGCCGGCGCACGCACCATGAGCGTGCTGTTCGTACTGACCCTGCTGCTGGTCGCTGGCGTGCTGATCACCAGCCTGGTGCTGGTGCTGCGCGCGGTGCGCCAGCCGATCCAGGACACCCTGCGCTTCGCCAGCGATATCGCCGACGACCGCTTGGACACGACGTTGCGTGTGTACAACGCCAACGATGAGATCGGTCAGCTTGCCCAGCGCCTGGTCGACATGCAGCAGCGCCTGCGCGCGCGCATCGAGACCGAACGTGCTGTGGCGCGCGGCAACACCCGCGTGCGCCAGGCGCTGGACAGTGCGCAGACCGGGCTGATGGTGGTCGATGCCGAAGGCCAGGTGGCCTATGCCAACCCGGCGCTGCTGCTGCAGCTGGAGCGCCAGGGCGATGAGCTGGTGGGCAGCGATGCGATAGGCCTGCATCCGGCGCTGGCCAGCCTGGCTGGCGTGCGACAACGCGAAGAACGCGAGATCGGCCATTCCGGTGTGCGCTATCAGCTGGTCGCCAATCCCATTGTCGACGAGGGGCATTTCCTCGGCGTGGCGGTGGAATGGCGCAGCCGCGCGCTGGAAACCCTGCTGGAAACCGAAGTGGCGGCCCTGGTCGACGCGGCCGCGCACGGCGACCTGCACGGGCGCATCGCGCTGGAGGGCAAGCAGGGCTTCGTACGTACATTGTCCACCAGCATCAACCGCTTGCTGGCCACCTTCGAGGCCAACCTCGGCGATCTGCAGGCACTGTTGGCTGCGCTCGCCCGTGGTGATCTCAGCGTTCGCATGGAGGGTGAACTGCAGGGCGTGTTCGCGCGCATGCGCGATGATGCCAATGCCACCGTCGCGCAACTGGGCCGCATCGTCACCCGCATCCAGCAGGCCACGTCCAGCCTCGATACCGGCGTTGGCGAGATCGTCGCCGGTCACCACGACCTGTCACAGCGCACCGAGCAGCAGGCCGCCAACCTGGAAGAGACCGCAGCGTCGATGCATGAGCTGACCGATACCGTGGGCCGCAATGCTGACGCCGCTGGCCGCGCGGACGCGCTGGTCAAGGGCGCGGCGGCAGTGGCCCAGCGCGGCGGTGAGGCGGTCGGCCAGGTGGTGGCAACCATGCATGGCATCAGCGAAGCCTCACGGCGGATCGGTGACATCACCCAGCTGATTGATGGCATCGCCTTCCAGACCAACATCCTCGCGCTCAACGCGGCGGTGGAAGCGGCACGTGCCGGAGAGCAGGGCCGCAGTTTCGCTGTCGTGGCTGCCGAAGTGCGCCTGCTGGCACAGCGCAGTGCCGAGGCGGCCAAGCAGATCAAGGGATTGATCGAGGATTCGGTGACGCGTGTCGGGCAGGGCAACCAGCAGGCCGAGCAGGCTGGCACCACGATGGGCGAAATTGTCGGCAGCGTGCAGCAGCTGGCGGATCTGCTGGCCGGGATCCGCAGCGCGTCGCAGGACCAGCATGCCGGCATCGCACAGGTGAACCAGACCATCGTGCAGATGGAGGCCAGTACCCAGCGCAACGCCAGTCTGGTGGAAGAGGCGGGGGCCTCGACTGCGCAGATGCAGGCGCAGGTGCATGCCCTGGCAGAAGCCGTGGGCGCGTTCCGTTTGCAGCCAATGCCACGGGCGCGCGCTGCGGCCTGATTCTGTTCCGGTAGTGCCGGCCGCCGGCCGGCACCGTCCATGATCATGCCGGCCAGCGGCCGGCACTACCCTTGTGGCTCAATACACGTCGCGGCGGTAGCGCCCGGTCTCCAGCAGCGTTTCCACCGCGTCATCACCCAGCGCGGCGCGCAGCACCTGGTCCACGCCTTCGGCCATGCCCTGCAGCGAGCCGCAGACATGGATCACCGCACCGCGCTGCATCCACTCGCGCAGCGCATCGACGGCCGCACCCAGGCGATCCTGTACGTAGCCACCCTCACCATCGCGCGAGAACGCCAGGTCCACCCGTGCAAGATGGCCGTCGGCCTGCCAGGCCTCGATCTCGTCGGCGAACAGGAAGTCGTGTGCGCGCTGGCGCTCACCGAACAGCAGCCAGTGCCCGTGCTCGCCTGTGTGGGCAGCTTCGCGCAACAGGCTGCGCAGACCCGCGATGCCGGTGCC
Source organism: Stenotrophomonas sp. MH181796 (assembly GCF_009659995.1). NCBI lineage: Bacteria > Pseudomonadati > Pseudomonadota > Gammaproteobacteria > Lysobacterales > Lysobacteraceae > Stenotrophomonas > Stenotrophomonas sp. MH181796. The sequence goes on along the minus strand of NZ_RAHU01000001.1, from coordinate 485,441 downwards.
ATTGCCGACCAGCACCATCGGGGCGCCACTGACACGATGGAATCCAGGATTGCGGTGCACACGGGCCACGATGCTGGCACCGACCGGGGCATGCAGCGCCAGCCAGCCCGAGCCCAGCCCGGCTCGACCCGACAGGTCATGCACCAGGCGCACCACCAGTTCCACCACTTCATCACTCGTGGAGGAGGCGATGGAGTATTCGCGTCCGGGCAGCGTTGGCAATCCGGACAGCCACAGGCAGGCATCCTGCACCGCCAGCGCGGCGTCGGCCTCGGGCAGCTCGCGTTCACTGGCCAGCGCCAGCAGTGTGCGTGGGTGGCCGTCCACCAGCAGCGGCTGCAGCGGATCCAACCCATGTGCCTTCAACACGGCGTTGGCGTGCCGTGCGTTGTGCCGGGGCGCGATATGCAGGATGTCGCCCGCCTGCCACTGCACGTCGGCCGGTGGCGCAAGACGGATGCGCCAGATGGCACCACCGATGCTGCCCGGATTGAGCCGGTCGCGGCCGAGCAGCCGCCACTCATGCATCTGCGTGGCCGCCGGCAGCACGCTGTCATCGGTGACGATGCCGGTCAGCGCGCCCAGCTGCAGCTGCCATTGGCGCAAGGCCGCTACCGAGGCGGCATCGACTTCGACGCGGTCGAACAACGGGCGCGCGCCGTTGCCGAGCAGCCAGCCATCAACCTGGCGACCGAAGCCGCAGTAGTGCGGGTACTGTCGGTCACCCAGCGCCAGCAGTCCAAACTGCAGGCCTGACAGGTCGAGTGTCTGTGCCATCAGCCGTCGTGCAGCGCCTCGCGCCGCATCCGGTGGCTCGCCGTCGCCGAAGGTGCTCAGTACCCACAGCACCTGCGCGGTGCGTGCCAGCTGCGCGGCATCGACGCGGGCCAGTGGCAGCACCTGCACCGCATGACCGGACGCCTGCAGCTGCGCGGCGGCGCGCCATGCCAGTTGTTCTCCCAGTCCACTCTGGCTGGCATGCACCACCAGCCACGGCGTACCACCGCCATCGGCAGGCGTTGCTGGCAGCGACTGGCGCAGGTCACGCGCGGCGCGCTGGCTGCGGCGGCGGTCCAGGTAGAGCATCCAGCCGGTGATGAAGAACAGGCTCATGCCCAGGCTGCTGAGCATCACCACCACGCGCCCGGGCACGCCGAAGTAGCTGCCCGAGTGCAGCGCGAACACGCTGGTGGCCAGCTGCGCGCCGGCGCCCTGGCGCGCATAGGGGCGGGCATCGAGCGTGGCCCCCGTGCCTGGGTCCAGCTGCAGCAGATCATGCGCGCGGTCATGCTGGCCGCCGCGCTGCGACGGATCACCGGCCATCACCCGCACGTTCAGTGCCTGCCCCGGCTTCTCCGGCAGGCGCAGGTCGATGTAGCCGGTGCGCACGCCGGGCAGTGCGTACAGCGTGGCTTCGATGCGTTCCAGGTTCAGGGCGGCGTCGGTGGCGACCTTGTGCTTGGCGGCCGGTGCGACGCCCAGCAGGGTGTTGGCGGCACTGCGATACCAGTCGAACGACCACCACAGGCCGGTCAGCGCACTCATCAGGTAGATCAACAGCACCCAGGTGCCGACCACCGAGTGCAGGCTCCACAGGAAGCCACGGCCGCTGCGTTTCCATTCCACCGCCAGCCAGCTGCGCCAGTGCCACCAGCGCCGCGGCCAGCGCAGGTAGAGCCCGGACAGGGTGAAGAACAGCAGCGCGATGGCACAACTGCCGGTGATCCATTTGCCGCGCTCGCCGGCGGCGAGGTGGCGATGCAGATCCTCGACGAAATCGAAGAACGCCTGCCCGCGCAGGGCGCTGAAGCGCTCGCCGGTGTACGGATCGAAGTAGACCCAGTGTTCCTTGCCGCCAGCGAAGCGCGCCACCGACGGCCGTTGCCCGGTGGCATCCACGCGCAGACGTTGCAGGGGGCGATCACTGCCGGCCTGCAGCAGCGGCACCAGTTCGCTGAGTTCAAGCGGAAGCTGGCCGTCGGCATGGTGCTCGGCGATCTCGGCGAAGCCGGGATTGGCCGCGCGCAGCAGTTCGTCCTCGAAGGACAGCACGGCGCCGCTGAGGCCCATCACGGCCAGGACGGCACCGGCGGTGATGCCCAGCAGCCAGTGCAGTTGGAACAGGACGTTCTTGAACATCGAAGGAGGAGGGCCTGGAAGGCTGCCGCCCGCATCCTGCGCAACAGCAAATGAGAATTAGTCGCGGAATTCTCCGTGGCGCTCCGGCTGCGGTCAAGCAGGGGATATCGGCCGGGCGGCGCCCGGCACCCGCGGTAGTGCCGGCCGCTGGCCGGCAACCTCAGAAGCAACAGCCGAAGCAACAGCGGGTTTCCTGTGAGGAGGCGGGGTGGGTCCGGTTGCGGGGGACGGCGGCAAGTACGTCCCTGTAGCCTTGGCCGCGGCATCCATGCCGCGGACACCCCCGCAACCGGATCCACCCCGCCTTCGACAGTTTCTCGCGGCCTGTTGGAACGACGTATTGCCTTGGTAGGTGTCGACCTTGGTGGACACAGTAGATCCACGACATGCGTGGATGACTCATTCGACATCTGACAGATGTGTCGACCAAGGTCGACACCTACCAACAGCCGCGAAGATCTGTCAGAGGTGGGGCGGTGTGGGTGGTCAGGACCGTTGGCGCCATGGATGGCGCCATCGAGCCCCCATGGACGGGTTTACGGCGTGTCCTGACCACCCACAGTGCCCCGCCATCCCACGGAATGCCCGCTTTGGCTTTGGCTGTTGCCGTTGCATTGAGCAGGGTGCAGGGCTGCAAGCCCTGCAAAAAACACCCTCACTTCACCCAGCGGTCGATCTCGCCGTGGGCGAACGGTCCCAGCTTCGCCTTCACCAGCCGCCCCTGTGCATCGAACAGCACGCTGTAGGGCAGCAGGCCCTGGGTATTGCCCAGCTGCACGCTGGCATCGCGCGGCCCGGGTGTCTCGATCACGATCGGGTAGCCCACCGGCACCCGTTGCAGGAAGCCACGCACGTCCTCCGGGGTATCCAGCGCCAGGCCAAGAACCTGCACACCATTGTCGCCCTGGCCGCGGGCGAAGCGGGCCAGCTCGGGCATCTCTTCCACGCAGGGCGCGCACCAGCTGGCCCAGACGTTGATCAGCAGGGGGCGACCGGCGAAGCGCTGGCGCAGGTCCAGCGGTCGGTCATCGAGATCCGGCAGCGTCAGCGCCGGCAGCGGGTCGCCCACCTGCAGTGCAGGCGTCGCGGCGGCAGCAGGGGACGCGGCAGGCGGTGTGTCGGATGTCGCTGGCGCCGGTGCCAGCCGATGCCCGGCCCACAGGCCGAGGCCGGCGGCCAGCACCGCTGTCCACAGCAGCGCTGGCCGTTGCCACTTCATCGTGCGGTGCGCAGCAGCGCTTCCTCGACCACCGCCTGGGTCAGCAGGGTCGGCAGCACGGTCGGCGGTGCGCCGGGGCCGTACACCACGTACAGCGGCACGCCCACGGCCTTATGCTCTTCCAGGAACGTGGTGATCTGCGGGTCCACATTGGTGTAGTCACCGCGCATGTACACCGCGTTGGTGCGCTTCAGCAGTTCCTTGAACTCCGGCCGCGACAGCACGGCGCGTTCGTTGGCCTTGCAGCTCACGCACCAGTCGGCGGTCATGTTCACGAACACCACGCGGTTGTCGGCACGCAGGCGGTCCAGCAACTGCGGCGAATACTCCACCACGTTGTCGCTGGCGGCCTGTGCGGCACGCGCCGGCGCTGCCAGCTGGGTCACGCCCCAGGCGGGGACCAGTGCACCGATCGCCAGCAGCACGCCGAGCAGGGTGACGGCGCGCGAGCCGGTCCAGCGGTTGCGTTCAAACAGCCACAGGCCGAAGGCCAGCAGCAGCAGGCCACCCAGTACCAGCGCCATGCCGTCCACGCCGCGCTGCTTGCCCAGCACCCACAGCAGCCACAGCACGGTGGCATACATCGGGAAGGCCAGCACGTGCTTGAGCGTTTCCATCCACGGGCCTGGCTTGGGCAGGCGGCGCGCCAGCGCCGGCACGAAGCCGATCAGCAGGAACGGCAGGGCCAGGCCCAGGCCGAGGAACAGGAACACGGTCATCGCCTTCAGCGGCGGGGCAATGAAGGCGTAGGCAATCGCGCCGCCCATGAACGGGCCGACGCAGGCACTGCCGACCACGCAGGCCAGCGCACCGGTGAAGAAATCACCGGCCGGGCCACTGCGGCTGGCCAGCGACTGGCCGAGGTTGCCGATGCCGCCGCCGAGGGTGAACACGCCGGACAGGCTCAGGCCCACCGCGAACATGATGTAGGCCAGCGCCGCCACCACGCCCGGGTGCTGCAGCTGGAAGCCGATGCCGACGGCGTTGCCGATCGCGCGCAGGCCCACCATCAACGCACCGATCACCGCGAACGCGACCAGCACGCCCAGCGTGTACCAGAGGGCGTGGCTGCGCGCGCGCTGCGGGCTTTCGCCACTCTGCGCCAGGCTCAGGACCTTCAGCGACAGGATCGGCAGCACGCAGGGCATCAGGTTCAACACCAGGCCACCGGCCAGCGCCAGCAGCAGCACCCAGACGAACGAACGGTCCGGGTTCGGCGTGGTCACCGGCGGTCGCGTGCGCAGCGCGTTGTCACCGCGCGCGTCGGCGGCGAACTCATTGCCTGCGCCTTCACTGCCGACGGTTGCCGGGGCCGCTGCACCATCGTTGGGCACGGTCGGCAGCAGGCGCAACGGGGCGCCGTTGGCGGCTTCGCGCGGTGCGCCACTGGCAGCGGGCAGCGGGCTGATCACCTCGTTGCGCGGTGGCGCCTGATCGGCACTGGCGCTGATCTTGCCGGCAGGGATCGACAGCTTCACCCGGCGGGTCATCGGCGGGTAGCAGATGCCATCGGTCTGGCAACCCTGGAAGGTCACCACCAGGGTGCTGTCGACCGCATCGGCGACGGAGCGGCGCAGCGGCAGCGGCACTTCCACCTGGTTGAAGTAGACCGAGACATCGCCGAAGTGCTCGTCGCGATGCGACTGCGCGGCCGGCCAGCGCGGCTTGTCGGCCAGCACACCGGTGCTGCCTTCCAGCTTCAGCGAGGTGCGGTCGCGATACAGGTAGTAGCCCGGTGCCGGGCTGAAGCGCAGCAGCAGGGTATTGCCGTCGCTGGCGATGGCGTCGAAGCCGAACGCCTGCTCCGACGGCAGCGGCAGCGCCTGGCTGTTGCTGGCCGCACCCGGCAGGCGCAGGCCGCCGCTGTTGCCGGCACCGGCCAGCGGGTTGTTGAACGGGCTGGCCGCACCGGTGCGTGCAGCCGGGGCGTTGGCCTGTGCACCGGCACCGGGCAGGGTGACCTGCACCACGCGCTTCTGCGGCGGGTAGCAGACACCGGCATCGGCGCAGCCCTGGTAACGCACTTCCAGGCTGATGGTGCCGGCGGCGTCGGTCGGCGTGCCGGGCAGGGTGGCCTGCAGGCGTTCGCGATAGGTTTCGACTTCGCCGAAGAAATCGTCGTGGTGCTTGTCGCCCTTGGGCATCTGCAGCGCGCCGGCATTGAAGGCCGGATCCGCCTTGACGCTGGTGCGGTGGCGATACAGGTAATAGCCCGGTGCGATCTTGAACTGCAGTTGCACCTGGCCACGCTCGGCGGCGGTCGCGGTCAGTGCGAACGCCTGGTCCACCGGCAGCAGGTCTTTCTCATCCAGGGCGAACGCCGGCAGCGAGAGCCACAACAGGGCGCACAGGGCGGCGCCACGCGCAAACAGAGTCTTCAATCAGTGTCCTCCCGGGTCTGTGCCCGGATCCAGTCCAGATACGCCGGCAGGCCGGCCCGGGTTTCGACCGCAATGCACTCCGGGAGTTCATACGGATGCAGTTCGACGATCCGGGCAATCGCGTCATCGACGCGACTCGCGGTGGTTTTCACCAGCAGCTGCAGCTCGGCGTCGGTGGTCACCTCGCCCTGCCAGCGGTAGGTCGACTGCGCGCCATCGAGGCGGGTCACGCACGCGGCCAGGCGCTCGCCGACCAGCGCGTGCGCGATGCGCTCGGCACTGGCCCGGTCCGGGCAGGTGGTCAACAGCAGCAGGACGGGATCGACGGTCGACATGACCGTCGAGTATAGGGCCGCCGCCGGGTCAGGGCCCGGCGGCGGCAGTGGACCGCTGCGTTGCGCGGTCAGTTGGCCAGCTGGCAGGTGGCCGGCTTGGCCGAGGTGAACAGGGCCGGGGTCGCCCACTCGGGGTGGTCGATGAACGGGTTGCGGTTGCCCTGGAAGCTGTAGACCACGTCATTGCGCGCACGCTCGGCATCATCCGGCGGATCGGACAGGTGCCAGTCGATCAGCGTTGACAGCAGGCCCATGTAGGCCGGCGAACTGCTGGTCTTGACGATCCTGCTGCGGTCGTCGGTCAGCTCCAGGTCCGGCTCGGACTGGCCGGTGGCCGCATCCTTGCCGCCCTCGTAGCGGATCGCCATGTACATCACCGCACGCGCCATGTCGCCCTTGCGCTTGCCCCACACCTCGAAGGTACCGGTGTTGCCGTCCGGCGTGCGCACCCAATTGGAGTTGCCCGGGTAGCCGCCGCTGCCGCCGCCCTGGCCGTTGTTGGCCTCGGTGGCGCGTTCGCCGCAGCTCGCATCGCACTTGCCGAACGGCTTGTTGCCACGGTCGGCGTTCCACTGCGCGTCGGTCAGGTACAGCATGTGGGTGTCGGTGTACGGCGCGTACGGCAGGCCCTTGTCGCCGGTGGTGCTGGCAAAGCCCAGCGAGTTCGGCCAGGTGTGCTCGCGGTTGTACTTCAGGCCACTGCCACTGCCGGCGCGATCGGTCACCTTGGCGTAGCTGCGGTTGCGGTACGCATCCAGGATCCTGCCGCTGTTGTTCGGATCCTCGTCGGCGATTTCCAGGATGGTCCAGGTGCTGGTGCCCGAGCCGCTGTACGGGTAGGCGGTGTGGCCCTTGATGGTCGCGTGCAGCGAGCAGCGCAGCTGGCTGGGGCTGCTGGTATTGACCTTGGAGTAGTAACCGGCCGGCACGCCCGGGTTGCCGGGGTCCGGATTGCCGCCAGTGCTGGCCACGGTGAAGGCGATGCGGCTGTCGGCGGCGGGGTGTGCGCCCTGCAGGTCGGTGATGCGCGCGGCGCGGATGTCGAAGCGGCAGGCTTCACCGGCCACCAGCGCGGTGTTGGTGGACAGTTTCACGCTGCGGCCGCTGGCCGGGTAGGTCAGCGGTACGCTGCCGGAGGTGCCGCAGCTCAGTGCGAACGCACCACTGGCCAGGTTCACCGTTTCGCTGAACACCACTTCCAGATCGGCCGCGGCCGGGAAGGTGCTGCTGCCCTGCGCCGGGGTGGTGGTGGACACTGACGGCGGCGTGTTCGGGCCTGGGGTGCCGCCACCGCTGAAGGTCTGGCCGTTGTTGCAGCTGCCGAATGTCTGTTTGGCCGACTCGGCCCAGGTGAAGTGGGCGTACTGGCTGCCGCTGCCGGTCAGCTGCAGCGAGGTGCCCGGCGCCGTGCTGTTGGTCTCGGCCACCGGGATGTTCTGGCTGGTCATGCCGGCGGCGGGGCCACCGGAGGCGGTGATGGCGCCCTCGTAGCTGAGGAACTGCACCACCTTGCCGCTGGCATCGACCAGGGCGATGCCGTCGTTGGGGCCGTTCTGGATGCCGTTGGTCGGGTAACTGACCACGGCGATGGTGGCGCTGCCGCAGCCGGCGGCGGTGCCTGCCGGGACCGGGTTGTTGGCGTAGACCACCGCGGCCGAGGCGTTGGCGCCGTTGTACAGATACAGGCGGTAGCCGGACAGGTCCTCACCGGCAGTGGCCACGACCTCGATCGCTTCGCCGACGTCACCGGCGGCGGTGCTGTCGTCGTAGTGCAGTTCGTTGATGAAGACCTCGGCCTGGGCCGGCGCGGCGGCCAGCGCCAGCAGGCAGGCGGCGGCAAGCGGGGACAGCAATCGCATCGACTACTCCTTGTGATTGGGAATGCGCGGCCGAGCCTAAGGCCGATCCAGTGACACTTTGTCGTAAATGAACGTCAGATATCTGACAGTGCGACGCCAGTCACCAAAAGTCGAGGGTTCCAGAGACAGGGTTGCCGCGTTGCACCGGCATCCAGGCCTTCACACCGGCGCGGATCGAGCGGGCCCGGGGCAGAGAAATTTTTTCCGCGAGCGGCCTTGAAAGGTCCGGGGCCAGCTCCATCTCTGTCCTGCTCCCGATTCATCGGGCTTTTTCGCGAGCAATGCTGGCAGTCACCTGGGGTGAGTGCTAACATCGCCAGACTTTTTCAGACCAATCAATAACTTAAGAGGTCTCTCATGAGCATCAAGCCGCTGCACGACCGCGTTGTGGTCAAGCCGATCGAAGCCGACGAAATCTCCGCCGGTGGCATCGTCATTCCGGATTCGGCCAAGGAAAAGTCCACCAAGGGTGAAGTCGTGGCCGTCGGCCCGGGCAAGCCGCTGGACAACGGCAGCGTGCGCGCTCCGTCGCTGAAGGTCGGCGACAAGGTCATCTACGGCCAGTACGCCGGCAGCTCGTACAAGAGCGAAGGCGTCGAGTACAAGGTCCTGCGCGAAGACGACGTGCTCGCCGTCATCGGCTGAGCCCCGGCGCGACCTGCTTCAACCTGATCCCCAAATCCCAGCCGCCGGACCCGGTCCGGCGCTACCAATGAGGTAATTGCAATGGCTGCCAAGGATATTCGTTTCGGTGAAGACGCCCGTTCGCGCATGGTGCGCGGCGTCAACGTTCTCGCCAATGCCGTCAAGGCCACCCTGGGCCCGAAGGGCCGCAACGTCGTGCTGGAAAAGAGCTTCGGCGCGCCGACCATCACCAAGGACGGCGTCTCCGTCGCCAAGGAAATCGAACTGGCTGACAAGTTCGAGAACATGGGTGCGCAGATGGTGAAGGAAGTTGCTTCCCGCACCAACGACGACGCTGGCGACGGCACCACCACCGCCACCGTGCTGGCCCAGGCCCTGATCCGCGAAGGCGCCAAGGCTGTTGCCGCCGGCATGAACCCGATGGACCTCAAGCGTGGTATCGACAAGGCCGTCGTGGCCGCCGTTGCCGAGCTGAAGACCATCTCCAAGCCGACCGCCGACGACAAGGCGATTGCCCAGGTCGGTACCATCTCGGCCAACTCGGACGAGTCGATCGGCCAGATCATCGCTGACGCGATGAAGGAAGTCGGCAAGGAAGGCGTGATCACCGTTGAAGAAGGCTCGGGCCTGGACAACGAGCTGGACGTGGTCAAGGGCATGCAGTTCGATCGTGGCTACCTGTCCCCGTACTTCATCAACAACCAGCAGTCGCAGACCGCTGACCTGGATGACCCGTTCATCCTGCTGCACGACAAGAAGATCTCCAACGTCCGTGACCTGCTGCCGGTGCTGGAAGGCGTCGCCAAGGCCGGCAAGCCGCTGCTGATCGTTGCCGAAGAAGTCGAAGGCGAAGCGCTGGCGACCCTGGTGGTCAACACCATCCGTGGCATCGTCAAGGTCGTGGCCGTCAAGGCTCCGGGCTTCGGCGACCGTCGCAAGGCGATGCTGGAAGACATGGCCGTGCTGACCGGCGGCACCGTGATCTCCGAAGAAGTGGGCCTGTCGCTGGAAAAGGCCACCATCAAGGACCTGGGCCGCGCCAAGAAGGTGCAGGTCTCCAAGGAGAACACCACCATCATCGATGGCGTGGGTGACAAGGCTGCCGTCGACGCACGCGTCGGCCAGATCAAGACCCAGATCCAGGACACCTCCTCGGATTACGACCGCGAGAAGCTGCAGGAACGCGTGGCCAAGCTGGCCGGTGGCGTTGCCGTGATCAAGGTCGGTGCTTCGACCGAAATCGAAATGAAGGAAAAGAAGGATCGCGTCGACGACGCCCTGCACGCTACCCGTGCAGCCGTTGAAGAAGGCGTGGTCCCGGGCGGCGGCGTGGCCCTGGTCCGTGCGGTCACCGCACTGGCCGGCCTGAAGGGTGCCAACGAAGACCAGAACCACGGCGTCCAGATCGCCCTGCGCGCGATGGAAGCCCCGCTGCGCGAAATCGTGGCCAACGCCGGTGAAGAACCGTCGGTCATCATCAACAAGGTCAAGGAAGGCACCGGCAGCTTCGGCTACAACGCCGCCACCGGCGAGTTCGGCGACATGCTGCAGTTCGGCATCCTGGACCCGACCAAGGTGACCCGTTCGGCGCTGCAGAACGCAGCTTCGATCGCTGGCCTGATGATCACCACCGAAGCCATGGTTGCCGAAGCTCCGAAGAAGGACGAGCCGGCCATGGGTGGCGCCGGTGGCATGGGCGGCATGGGTGGCATGGGCGGCATGGACTTCTAAGTCCCCGCATTCGCCCCGCAATGAAAAACCCCGCTGCAAGGCGGGGTTTTTTTGTGGCCGGCTGCAATGGCATCGCTTTCCGAGCGGCTCATCCTGCGTCCTGCAGGGTGTGTGTGCCTGCTGCCTGCGGCGTCATCAGTGCTGCATGCAACCAGGTCATGAAAGCAGGTATCGCCGCGTTGGCCTCGCCGTCCGCACGCGTCACCGCGTAGTAGGCGAAGGCCTGTGGCCAGGGCTGGTCGATCACCACCTGCAGCCGGCCATTGGCGAGTTCTTCGGCCGCGTGGATGTCGCGCACCAGGGCGATGCCTTGCCCGGCCACCGCCGCGCGGATCAGCAACAGGTCGTCATCGAACGCAGGGCCGCGCTCCAGTCGTTCATCGACGGGCAGATCCAGTGCCTGGAACCACAGCCGCCAGTCGCTGCGGTCGGCGTCCTGCAGCAGCGGCAGCTGCAGGCAATCCTGCACTGTACCCACGGCAGGCGCGCTGGCCAGCAGCGCAGGGCTGGCCACCGGCAGCAGTACCGGTGCCATCAGGTGCTCGGCATGCAGGCCAGGGTAGCGGCCCAGTCCATGACGGATCGCGATGTCCACCCCCTCGCGGCGCAGGTCGACCAACGCCGCGCTCGAGTCCAGCTGCACGTCCACCTGCGGATGCAACGCACTGAACCCGCCCAGTCGCGGCGCCAACCACTGTGCGGCGAAGCTCGGTGCCGCGCTGATGCGTAGCGTGCACCGTGTTTCCCAGCGTTCGAGTGTCTGCAGGCTCTGTGCGATCTGATCGAAGGCCTGCAGCAGCTCCGGATACACACGCGCGCCGGCTGCACTGAGCACCACGCCATGCCGGGTGCGGTCGAACAGGCTCACGCCCAGCCGCTCCTGCAGCTGTCGAAGCTGCTGGCTGATTGCACCAGGTGTCACCCCCATCGCATCGGCGGCGGTGGTCAGGCTGCCATGTCGGCCGGTTTCAACGAAGGCCCGCAGGCCCAGCAGCGGCAGCACCGCACCCATCTCAACTCTCCTGTAACCGCGTCGGCACGCGCCGCGCTGCGACAGCATATCGACCGCACTGCAGGCTGTCGCGCGCGCGTCGCGCACGTTGAGCCCCGCTCAACTCCCCGTGCAGGAGACATCGTTTCCCCGCGACGCAGGCCTTTCCTAGACTGCCTGCACGGCTGCTGCAGCGCCCGTTCCCGCATCGCCCGGCCACCTTCAACGGCCGATGCATGCCGTCGCTCCCTGCCGTCCAGGATTCCCATGAACGAACCTTCGCTGCACCTGTACTCCGACAGTTCTCCCAATGGCTTCAAGGCCACCATCGCACTGGAAGAACTGGGTCTTCCCTATCACCTTCACCACGTCCACATCGCCGATGGTGAACATCGCCATCCCGACTTCCTGCGGCTCAACCCGCATGGCCGCATTCCGGTGCTGGAAGATCGCGCGCGCGGCCTCGTTGTCTTCGAATCGGCGGCGATCCTGATGTACCTGGCCGAACAGGGCAATGCGTTGCTGCCTTCCGAACCGGCTGCGCGCTGGGAGACGCTGACCTGGCTGATGTTCCATGCCGCCAGCGTCGGCCCGATCCTCGGCCAGCGCGTGCACTTCGAGCACTTTGCACAACAGCCCGATTCCGCGGCAATCGAACGCTACCGCCGCCTGAGCGACGACCTGTTCGCGGTACTCGACCAGCGTCTGCAGGGACGCGAGTGGTTGGCTGGCGATCACTACTCGATTGCCGACATCGCCCACTTCGGCTGGCTGCACATCGCCCGCATCATCGACATCGATTTCTCGCGGCATCGCCATCTGGATGCGTGGTACGCGCGGGTTGCAGCACGCCCTGCGGTACAGCGCGGCGTGCAGCTGCCCGAGCCGGCCACCGGTCCGTAAGGAGGCCATGCTGATGAATGATTCCATTGCGATGCCGGGCGCGTCGGCGCCGGTCTTTGCCGCGCACCCGGGCTACCAGCGCATGTTCCGCGCCGACGCGCTGACCCTGGGCATCTACCTGCCGCTGCGCTTCTACCAGGGCGACATGGCCGTGCTGCAGGGCCAGGCGCGGCTGGTGGAGGAGATCGACCGCCACGACTTTGCCGCGGTATGGGTGCGCGACGTGCCGCTGTTCGATCCGCTGTTCGGTGATGCAGGCCAGCTGTTCGATCCATTCACCTACCTTGCGTGGCTGGCAGCGCGCACGCAGCGCGTGGCCCTGGCCACCGGCAGCGTGGTGCTGCCACTGCGCCATCCGATCGATCTGGCCAAGGCCGCGGCGTCGCTCGATCAGCTGTCCGGTGGGCGGCTGGTGATGGGTGTGGCGTCCGGTGATCGACCGCTGGAGTTCCCGGCCTATGGACTGGAGCACGCGGCGCGCGGAGAGCGTTTCGCCACCGCAATGAACGAGATGCGCCGTTGGCTGCAGCCGGGCACGGATGGGCGGATGACACATGCCGGTGCCGAGCAGGGCGTGCAGTTGCTGCCGCCCACGGTCAGTGGCCGCGTTCCGCTGGTTGTCACCGGTGGCGCACGTCAGCCACTGGAGTGGATCGGCCAGCATGCCGATGGGTGGCTGACCTATCCAGAGGCCACCCATGACAACGCCGGTCCGCAGCGGCTGGCCGCGAAGATCGGCGCCTGGCGCGCGCTGATTCCGGATGGCGGCTTCCGTCCGCACATGACCAACGAATGGATCGACCTGGTGGACGATCCGGATCATCCACGCATGCCGCTGCGGGGTGGCTTCACCCTGCGCACCGGCCGCAAGGGCCTGATCGATCTGCTGCAGGCCTGGCAGCGGGCCGGCGTCAACCATGCCGCGCTGGGCATCCAGTTCGCCGAGCGGCCTGCCGGCGAGGTGCTGCAGGAGATGGCTGAAGAAGTGCTGCCCTTGTTCCCGTCGCACCCGGGGCCGGCGCCGCAGGTGATGGACTGGTAGCACGTTCGCAGGCGCCGGCCGCTGCTCAGTTGGCCGGCCGACGCAGGCAGATCCTTGCGGCGGCGGCACCGATGTCCACCTGGCCGCCGCGCATTGCGTCGGCACCGAGGATCAGCGCCGGCCGTGCCTCCAGGCCAATGGCCTTGAATACCGGCAGCTCGCTGATCCGTACTTCCATCGGGGGATGTCGCCAGCCAGCGCTGGCCATGCTGGGCAGGGTGTACAGCCAGGTGGCCTGGCTTCCGCCACCCAGGCCTTCAGTGCCTTTCCCGCGAACACGCACGCGCTGGTCGCTGCCGTCGGTATGCACGCCCAATGCGCGTGCGGCTTCGGCATTGAGCACGGTCTGCGCCGCGCCGGTATCGATTACGGCGATGGCTTCCACACCGGCATCACCCAGTGCCACCGTGATGAAACCGAAGTGGCGCAATCCAGCCTTGCGATCCGGCAGCGCGTTGGCCTGGCACCCGTTTCCATCCAGCGCGAGCCGGCCCGGGGTCCACAGCGCGAGCTCTTGGCGGCCGAAGTCCCAGCGGGTATCCCAGCGTCCGGTCAGGTCATTGCCAACCAGGCCATCAATGACCGCCTCATCATCCTTCGCCAACGAGGACAGATCGGCCTGAACGCCACTGGCCTGCAGCTGCCAGCTGCCCAGCCGCCAGGACGTGGTACGCATCCGTCGCAGCTGGGCCGTCTTCGCACTGGCACCCTGCGCATGCGACACCGCTGCATCGGCGTCCTCCAGACCATAGCGCCGGGTCACGCGGTCATCCACCAGGGTCGCACCGGCTGCACTGTCGACCACGAAGCGCAACGGCTCCGCACGCCCGTCCAGCGAGACGGCCACGGCCGGATGCCCGCCCTGCATCCACATCGGCAGCACGTGTTCGGGGGCATCGCCTGCCAGCGCAGGCAGCGGGAGGGCAAGCAGGGGAAGCAGGGTGAGGCGCAAGGGGCATCTCCGTTGTGATCGATGACGACCATTGGCGCGCGCTGGCGTATCGCGGGAATATCGGCGCTGATACCGTCCTGATACACAACGGCCCGATACTGACCCCATGAACGCTCCCGCCCGGGTCATCGTTGTCGATGACGACGCCAGCATCCGTGATGCCATCGCCGACTGCCTGCAGCTGCATGGCTACGATGTGCGGGTGGCGGGCGGTGCGGCGGCGTTGGATGTGCTGCTGCAGGCCGAGCGCCCGGACGTGATCATCCTCGACTGGATGATGCCCGGCGAGGATGGCCTGTCGGTCTGCCGCCGGCTGCAGGCGCGGGCGATCCCGATCCTGATGCTGTCGGCGATGGGCAGCGCGCCGGACCGGGTGATCGGTCTGGAGATGGGGGCAGACGACTACCTGGCCAAACCGTTTGATCCGCGTGAGCTGCTGGCACGGGTGCGGGCGCTGTTGCGCCGCCAGCACAAGCTGCGTGAGCAGGTGGCCAACGAGCTGCGCTTTTCTGGATGGCGGTTGCTTCCTGGGCAGCGCCGCCTGATCACGCCGGATGGCGCTGAGCTGGCCTTGAGCCGTGGTGAATTCTCCCTGCTGCTGGTGCTGGCCGAGCGCCCCGGGCGGGTGCTCGGCCGCGAGCAGTTGCTGCAGCTGATGCACGGCGAACCCAGCGACAGCGTCGATCGTGCCATCGATCTGGCGATCAGCCGGTTGCGCCGCAAGCTGGGACACGCTGTGCCCGGCGCTGAAACCCTGGTGCAGACACTGCGCGGGGAAGGCTATCGCTTCGGTACCGAGGTCCAGGTGCTGTGAATACGCGCTGGTCCACTGCGCGCTGGATCGCGGTGCTGGCCCTGGCCAGCCTGTTGCTGGCCACCCTGGTCAGCGTCGCGGTGGTGGGCTGGATGCCACGCCCCGCGCCGCCGCCGATGCGGTTGGACCAGGCCACGCAGGTGCTGCGGGGGGAACAGGCGCCGGCGTCGCTGGGCCTGCATCTGGCGACGCAGGCAGCGCCGCCGCAAGGCAGCGCCAGCGACTGGCTTACGCAGCTGGCGGCGCTGCAGCTGGGCTCGCCGGTGGAGGATGTTCGGCTGGTATGGAGTGGACAAGGCAAGGCGCCCGATGTGCAGATCATCGAAGGTGGCGCGGTGCTGGATGCCACGGCGCGGGCCGGCGTACTGAAGGCGCAGTCAGCAGTGCTGACCGCCATGCAATGGCCGCCGTTCGAACTGGGCGTGCGCCAGGCCGATGGCCGTTGGCGGGTGGTGGGCAGCGATCACAGCGATCTGGCGGCCTGGCGCCGCCAGGTGGTGCTTGCCCTGCTGGGCGGTGCCGTACTGCTGGCGCCGTTGGCAGCATGGGCGTCAATCCGCTTGGGGCGCCCGTTGCGACGCTTGGCCGAAGCCAGTGCACGTGTGGATCTGCAGGCCGACACACCCTTGCCGGATGACGGCCCGCGCGAAGTGCAGGTGCTGGCTGCGGCGATCAGCGCGGGTCGTGGGCGGCTGCGCGAACAGGCACAGGACATGACCCGCATGCTGGCTGCTGTAGCGCACGACCTGCGCACGCCGCTGACCGGCCTGCGCCTGCGTGCGGAGTTCGCACCACCGGCACAGGCCGCACGGATGGTGGCCGACATCGAACGCATGGATACGATGATCGAGCAGGTGCTCGACTACGCACGCGGCGAACTGCAACCGCTGGAGTTGCGGCGGCTTGACCTGGCGGCGTTGCTGGAAGAGTGCGTGCAGAGTGCTCTCCTGCGCGGCATCGAAATCTCCGCCGAGGGACCGGACGTGCTGCCTTGGCAGGGCGATGCGCTCCTGCTGCGGCGGGCGATCGACAACCTCATCGACAACGCCGCTCGCTATGCCGGCGCAGTGGAACTGCGGGTCGCGGTGGTGGGGCGCAGGGCGCAGCTGGATGTGATGGACCGCGGACCGGGCATCGCCGAGGGCGACCGTGTACGCCTGCTGCAACCGTTCCAGCGCAGCGAGAGTTCGCGCAGTCGCGCCACCGGCGGAGCGGGACTTGGGCTGGCAGTGGCGGCCAACGTGGCACGGCGGCATGCAGGCGAACTGCAGCTGCTGCAACGTGATGGCGGTGGATTGATCGCCCGCCTGCTGCTGGGGACGGCTCCCTGACAGCACGTACGGATTGACGCGGCCCCGCCCTTTCGATTTATGATTAGGCGCCTAATCATATCGGTATGGATGATGATCGAAGCCAAGCACAATGCCCTGCTGGAAGAGGCGCTGCGACGCGGCCATGCCAATGTCGCGCAGCTGCGCCTGTGCTTCCAGCTGCTGTCGTTGTCGTCGTCCATCGACCACGATTGCGCCACCCGGCTGGCGCCACATGGGCTCAGCGAAGGGCGCTTCATCGTGCTGTTCCTGCTGCACGGCGCCGGTGGCACGCTGCCGCCCCATGAGCTTGCCGAGCGCGCTGGCGTCACCCGCGCCACCATCAGCGGCCTCCTCGATGGCCTGCAGCGCGAAGGCCAGCTGCAGCGGCGCAGCGACCCCGAAGATGGCCGTCGTCTCCAGATCGTGTTGACCGCACAGGGAAAACGCTTGGCCGAGACGCTGTTCGATCAGCACACGCAGTGGATCGGTGGCCTGTTCAATGGTCTGGACACCGATGAACAGCAGCAGCTGTCGCGGTTGCTGCACAAGGTCTGGCAGCACACCGCTGCTGGACGAGAGCCCGCAGCATGAGCCCGGCGATTGCGGCGGAACGGCTGCATGAACTCAACACCGGCAACGTCCCCGCCACCCATCTGGGCGAATGCCTGGCAGTGGATTTCGCCGCACTGCTGCAGGTGGTGGCGCCTGCGCTTGCGCCGGAAGCGCTGCAGCGCATGCGGGATGCCTCAGG
This sequence comes from Stenotrophomonas sp. MH181796, assembly GCF_009659995.1. Taxonomy (NCBI): domain Bacteria; kingdom Pseudomonadati; phylum Pseudomonadota; class Gammaproteobacteria; order Lysobacterales; family Lysobacteraceae; genus Stenotrophomonas; species Stenotrophomonas sp. MH181796. The sequence goes on along the minus strand of NZ_RAHU01000001.1, from coordinate 468,366 downwards.
CAAGGGCATCACGCTGCGCATGGCCTTGGCCGCGCAACTGCTGCGTGAGGCGGGGCAGGGCGCGCCTCTGCTCTGGCAGCATCACCGCTCCGATACCGTGCGCGGCTGGGCCTGCTACCTGATCGGCAGTGATGCCCGCGCAACGTTGGCAGAGAAGCTGCAGCAGATGCGCACGCTGGCCGATGACCCACACTTCGGTGTGCGCGAATGGGCGTGGCTGGCGCTACGCACGGACATCGTTGCCGCGCCGATGCAGGCGCTTGAGTACCTGCAACCGTGGACGCTGGAAGCGTCGCCGTACTTGCGTCGCTTCGCCTGTGAAGCACTGCGTCCGCGCGGTGTCTGGGCCACGCATATCGCGCTGTTCAAGCAGCACCCGGAGCATGCTTCCGCGCTGCTGGAAGCACTGGCTGACGACCCGGAACGCTACGTGCAGGACTCAGTCGGCAACTGGCTCAATGACGCCGGCAAGACTCGGCCGCAGTGGCTGCGCGAGCTGTGCACGCGTTGGCAGCACGAGCGCCACAGCGACGCCAACACCTACATCCGCAAACGCGCACTGCGCTCGTTCCGGTAGTGCCGGCCGCTGGCCGGCAACCCCGCAACCTCGTAAACCTCAAGGAAGAACCTCATGTCCCATACCTTCATCGAGCTCTACACCGCCACACCTGCCTGGACCACACTCCCACCCGAGCAGCGGAATGCCTTCTTCGCCCGTATCGGAGCCGGCATGCAGCAGTTCGATCCAGCCCGCATCACGCCGCTGGCGATGGGCCGCATTGCCACGGACGTACCGCACGGCAGCGATGAGCAGTTCTATGCGGTCTGGCGCTGCGCCAGCCGCGAGGAGGTCGATGCGCTGGTCGCCGGCATTGCCGCGACCGGCTGGCATGCGTACTTCACCACTACCCATGCGATAGGCGCGACGGACAGCATGGCCCAGCACCTGGCCGACCTGGCGGGGTTGTAGCGGCGTGGCAGACGCCGACAGATCCCGGTCCTCGGCATGAGTGGCACATGCGCCTGTCACCCAGACACGGTAAACAGGACATTGCCCATGTCCATCCGCAGGGAAGTCGATCATGCAGAGCACGCTCCAGGTCACGCTGTTCGGCCCTCTTGGCGACAGTCCGGCGTTGCAGTTGCCGGGGCTGGAAGGGCCGTCGGTGGCCATCCCGGAATCGGCCCTGCGGCGGTTGGTTTCCGACCTCTACACCGCGCGTTCCCTGCTCAACCCCGAGCAGCTGGACGAAGCCAGGCAGGAGCTGGACCGCGTGCTGGAGCGCTGGGCCGACATCCATGAGGGCCTGCTGCTGGACGTGGAAGTGCATGGTAAATGAGCAACTTCGCGTGGCTGCCGCCGCGTAGGCAGGGCTGGCGCGCACCTCGCTGAACCGCGTCCCCAGTTGCGGATGAAACATTTTGCACTGCGCAAAAGCTGTGCTATCAATAGATCCCATGAACGCAGCCGCCACCCGCTTTTACTGGTATTACTTTCCGAAGCCACTGGCGGAGGAAGGACTGCGCTCACCCTGAAGAAAGCTTCAGACGCATTCCCGAAAGCCGCCAGCGAACCTGGCGGCTTTTTTCATGCCGCCACGCTGGGGACCCCCAACGTTCCGGAGATCTCCCGCAATGCCCCCGCACACCGACGACCTGCGTATCCGCACCATCGAACCGCTGACACCGCCTGCCCAGCTGCTGGCGATGCTGCCCTGTGACGATGAAGCCTCCGACACCGTCAGCGCCTCGCGCGCGGCCCTGCACCAGATCCTGCATGGCCGTGACGACCGCCTGGCGGTGGTGGTTGGCCCATGCTCGATCCACGACCCGAAGGCCGCCATCGAGTACGCCCAGCGCCTGAAGCCGCTGCGTGACGCGCTGGCCGGTGAGCTGGAGATCGTCATGCGCGTGTACTTCGAGAAGCCGCGCACCACGGTGGGCTGGAAGGGCCTGATCAACGACCCGGACCTGGACGGCAGCTTCAAGATCGACAAGGGCCTGCGCATCGCCCGCGGCCTGCTGCGCGACATCAACAAGCTCGGCCTGCCGGCCGGTGTCGAGTTCCTCGACGTGATCTCGCCGCAGTACATCGCCGACCTGGTGGCATGGGGCGCGATCGGCGCACGCACCACCGAAAGCCAGGTGCATCGCGAGCTGGCGTCGGGGCTGTCGTGCCCGGTCGGCTTCAAGAACGGCACCGATGGCAACGTGAAGATCGCCGCTGACGCGGTGGGTGCGGCGTCCAATCCTCATCACTTCCTGTCGGTCACCAAGCAGGGCGGTACCGCCATCGTGTCGACCACCGGCAACCCGGATTGCCATGTGATCCTGCGCGGCGGCAAGCAGCCGAACTACGACGCAGGCAGTGTTGCCGAGGCCTGCCAGGTGCTGGCCAAGGCCAAGCTGCCGACGCGTCTGATGATCGACGCCAGCCATGCCAACAGCCTGAAGAACCCGGAGAACCAGCCGAAGGTGATCGACGACATCGCCGTTCAGCTGGAAGACGGCGAACAGCGCATCGTTGGCGTGATGATCGAGAGCCATCTGGTCGGTGGCCGCCAGGAACTGGTGGAAGGCCAGCCGCTGGTCTATGGGCAGAGCATCACCGATGGCTGCATCGACTGGGACACCACCGTGACGGTGCTGGAGCGACTGGCTGCGGCCGTGCGCGCCCGTCGCAACGTGAAGGTGTCCGAAGCAGCTTGATGGAAGCCGCCTGAGTGCGGCGCGTGTGTGGATGGCGGCCAGCGCCTGCGGGGGTGCGGCCGCGATCAGGGCCGGTCGGAGTTGGAGACCGGCCCATCTGCACCGGCGATGCGCCTGGCGCTGCGCATGAGCGACAGCGCCAGGTACATCGCCGGGGTGGCAGTAGATCCACGCCATGCGTGGACGATTCGCCGTCCCCGGCAATGACGGCTACGACCCGCTGGAGGCCACATTTGTCGCGGGCCCGTCGGGTCGCACCCGGCACGCCAAGTGGTCCAGTCCGCACAGTGCGATGATCCGCCTTGGACACGTAGAGTCGAGCTTGCTCGACTGCGGAAAAACGTGCACCAACGGCAGTCGAGCAAGCTCGACTCTACTCAAGGTCCGCAGTAGATCCACGCCATGCATGGATGTGGGCCACAATGCGATCACTTCTCCTTGCGGCTGCCGCCATGAAAGAACTGATCATCCCTGAAGCTGCCCAACGCGACGAATCTTCGGTCGAGATGATTCGCGTGTGGATCGCTGAGCGCGGGCTGCATGCATCATTGAAAGTGGGGCTGTACGAGGATCGCCCCGACATCCGCGAAGAACGTGCCTGGGGGCGAATTCTTGCCGACGTTGCCCAGCACGTTGCCGACGCGCTGGTGACCAGTGAGGGCATGGACCGTGACGTGGTGGTCGAGGCCATCAAGGCAGCCTTCAACGAGGAGCTGCAGGCGCCATCCAGCGGCCGGTCCGGCGGGTTCGTCGTGCGGCATTGACGGTAGATCCACGCCACGCGTGGATGAATTCCCCGCCCCACATTCACTGCTTCGCCCGAATCCTCGCCAACGCCAGATACATCGCCGGGGTCGTGTACAGCGTCAGCCACTGGCTGACCAGCAAGCCGCCGACAATCGCAATGCCCAGCGGTTGCCGCAGCTCCCAGCCTTCGCCGTTGGCCAGCATCAGCGGCAGCGTGCCCAGCAGCGCCGCCAGCGAGGTCATCAGGATCGGCCGCAGGCGCAACCGCGCGGCTTCCATCACTGAATCCTGCGCGCTCAGCCCGCGCCGCTCGCCGGCCAGCGCGAAATCCACCAGCAGGATGGTGTTCTTCATCACCACGCCCACCAGCAGGAACAGGCCGAGCAGGGCGATCAGGTTCAGCTCGTTGCCGAACAGCCACAGCGCCAGCAGCGCACCGACACCGGCCGAGGGCAGGGTGGACAGGATCACCAGCGGCTGCAGGAAGCTCTCGTAGAGGATGCCCAGCACCAGGTAGACCGCCAGCGTGGCGCCCAGCACCAGCCATAGCTGGCGCGCGCGCAGCTGATCCAGCCCGCCGGCTTCACCGGACAGTTTTCCCTGGACCGAACGCGGCAGCATCAGTTTCGACATCGCACCATCGATCGCCTGCGTGGCCTGTTCCAGGCCCATCCCCGGTGCCAGCGCGAACTCGATCCAGATCGAGGCGAACTGCTCGCTGTGGTACACCCGGTCCGGTGCCATGCCATAGCGCCAGCTGGCGATGCTCGACAGCGGAATGCGCTGGCCGTTGCCATCGATCACCTGCAGGCGTGACAGCGTGCCCGGGTCCTGGGTGTGCTTCGGGTCCAGCTCCATCACCACGCGGTACTGGTTGAGGCTGTCGTACAGCGTGGCGACCTGACGCTGGCTGAAGGAGTTGTTGAGCATGTTGGCGACGGTGCGCAGGTCCACGCCGTGGCGCGCGGCTGCTTCGCGGTCGATATCCAGCACCACCTGGCGCATGCCCGCTTCACCCTGTGCTTCCACGTCAACCAGTTCGGGCAGGCCACGCAGGGCGGCCGCCACCTTCGGCGCCCATTCGCGCAGCGGCGCGGTATCGGCCGACAGCAGCTGGAACTCGTACTTGCCACTGCTGCCTGCGCCCTCCAGGCGGATGTCCTGGTCGACCCACAGATAGAGATTGCCGCCGGGCAGCTTGGGCAGCCGCGCGCGCAGGCGGTCGATCACCTGTTGGCTGGACACCTTGCGCTCGGCCAGCGGCTTCATCTTGATCATGATGAAGGCGTTGTTGACCCCGTTGCTACCACCGATGTAGCCGATGATGTCCTCGATGGCCGGATCGGACAGCAACAGCTTCCTGTACGCATCGATCTTCGGTTGCATGGCCTGGAAGGACAGGCCGTCATCACCGCGCGCGAAGCCACGCAGCTGCGCGGTGTCCTGCTTGGGCACGATGCCCTTGGGCACCTGTTGGAACAACCAGGCGTTGAGGGCGATCACGGCCACGAACGCCAGCAACGGCCAGCGCAACCGGCGCATGCTCGCCTGCAGGGTGCGCAGGTAGGCGCCGCGCAGGCGCTCGAACAGTGCGTTGCTGCCGCGCTGCCAACGCGAGGGTTGCTGTGCGGCATCCACGAACAATCGTGCACACAGCATCGGCACCAGGCTCAGCGCGACCAGCACAGAGACCGTCATGGCCGCCACCAGGGTCAACGAGAATTCGCGGAACAGGCGTTCGACGAAGTCGTCCAGGAACAGGATGGAGACGAACACCACGGCCAGTGCAACGTTCATCGACAGCAGCGTGGCACCGACTTCCGATGCACCCCGTACTGCCGCCTGCCAGCGGTCGGCGCCCAGTTCGCGATGGCGGGCGATGTTCTCCAGCACCACGATGGCATCGTCCACCACCAGCACGGCGGCGACGATCAGCGCCATCAATGAAAGCGTATTGAGCGAGAAGCCCATCAGCGCGATCAGCGCCAGCGTGCCGAACAGCACCACCGGAATCGCCACGCTGGGGACCAGCGCTGCACGCCAGTGGCCGAGGAAGCCGAGCACCACCAGCACCACCAGTACGATCGCCAGCACCAGGGTGAGCTCTGCCTCATGCAGGGTGGCGCGGATCACCGGCGAGCGGTCCATCACCAGCCGCATGTCCACGCTGGAGGGCAACAGCGCATGCAGTTGCGGTAGCTGCGCCTGGATGGCATCAACGGTGGCGATGATGTTGGCGCCGGGTTGGCGGCTGACGATCAGCAGCACGGCGGGGCGTTCGTTGTGGAAGCCGCTGGCGTAACGGTCTTCCACGCCATCGGCAACGGCGGCGACATCGCCCAGCCGCAGCGTGCGGTCGTCGCTGACCTTCAATGCCAGTTCGCGGTACTGCGCGGCCTGGCGCAGCTGCAGCGGCGCTTCCAGCTGCCACTGCTGGCGGTCATCGCCCACGGCACCCAGCGGGCGCATGGCGTTGGCGCGGCCGATGGCCTGGGCCACGTCCTCCAGCGCCAGGCCTGCATGGTTCAGTGCATTCGGGTCCAGCGATACACGCACGGCGGGCAAGGCGCTGCCGCCCACCTGCACTTCGCCCACGCCCGGTACCTGCGACAGCTTCTGCGCCAGCACGGTGGAGGCCAGATCATACAGCTGGCCTGGCGAACGCGTGTCCGAGGTCAGTGCCAGCGCCAGGATCGGTGCCTGTGAGGGATTGACCTTGCGGTACTGCGGCATGCCGGGCATGCCACTGGGCAACTGCCCGCGTGCAAGATTGATGGCGGCCTGCACTTCACGCGCTGCCTCATCGATGTCGCGGCCGAGTACGAACTTCAGTTCGATCTGGGTCTGGCCCTGGGTGCTGGCCGAGTCGATGCGTGAGATGCCGGGCAGGCTGCCCAGTGCGCGCTCCAGCGGCGTGGCGACGGTGGCTGCCATCGACTCGGGCGAGGCGCCGGGCAGGCTGGCACTGACTTCAATGGCCGGGTAATCGACCTGTGGCAGCGGCGCCACCGGCAACAGGCGCAATGCCAGCAGGCCGGCCAGCACCAGCGCCACCGCCAGCAGGATCGTCGCTACCGGGCGCTGCACGCAGGCCTGCGCCAGGCGCGCGCTGGGGGTCACGCGCGCGCCTCGTCAACGGCCACCGGGGACGTCGCACGGCCACGCTGCAGGCGATCAAAGGCCAGGTAGATCACCGGCGTGGTGAACAGGGTCAGTACCTGGCTGACCAGCAGCCCCCCCACCATCACCCAGCCGAGTGGCTGCCGCAGCTCTGCGCCGGAACCACTGGCCAGCATCAGCGGGATTGCGCCGAACAGCGCGGCCAGCGTGGTCATCAGGATCGGCCGGAAGCGCAGCAGCGCGGCCTGATGGATCGCCTCGCGCGGTGACATGCCGCGTGTGCGCTGCGCGTCCAGCGCGAAGTCGATCATCATGATCGCGTTCTTCTTCACCAGGCCGATCAGCAGCACGATGCCGATCACCGCGATCAGGTCCAGGCTGCGTCCGCTTACCCACAGTGCCGCCAACGCACCGACGGTGGCCGAGGGCAGGGTGGAGAGGATGGTGATGGGGTGGATGAAGCTCTCGTAGAGCACGCCCAGCACGATGTACATCACCACCACCGCGGCCAGGATCAGCCACAGTGTGGACGACAGCGAGCTGCTGAAGGCCGCTGCGGCACCCTGCAGGCGAAGTTCGATGCTCTGCGGCAGGTTCACCTGTGCGCGCGCGGCGTGCACAGCCTCCACCGCTTCGCCCAGTGATGCGCCCGGGGCAAGGTTGAACGACAGCGTGGCCGCCGGGAACTGGCCGACATGGTTGCGCAGCAGAGCGGTCGGGCCCAGATCCACGCGTGCCACCGCACCCAGCGGCACGGTCTGCCCACTGCTGCTGCGCACACGCAGGCCCGTGATCGCCTCCGGCCCGGGCTGTCGTGAAGGATCGGCCTCCAGCACCACCCGGTACTGGCTGGCCTGGGTGAAGATGGTCGAAATCTGGCGCTGCCCATAGGCGTCGTACAGCGCATCGGCTACTGCTTCCACGCTCACGCCCAGGCGCGCCGCCGCATCGCGGTCGATCGCCACGCGCGCCTGCCGGCCCTGCATCTGCAGATCGCTGGCGACATCGCGCAGTGCAGGTTGCTGGCGTAGCGCCTGCAGCAGCTTCGGGGTCCAGCGTTCCAGTGTTTCAAGATCCGGCGTGGTCAGGGTGAACTGGTACTGGGTGCGGCTGATGCGGTCTTCGATGCCCAGCTCCTGTACCGGCTGCAGGTACAGGGTGATGCCGGGGATCTTCGACACGCGCTGTTGCAGGCGCGCCATCACCACGGCGGCGCCATCGCGGTCGCCGTGCGGTTTCAGCTCGATCAGCAGGCGGCCGGTATTGAGCGTGGCATTGTTGCCGTCCACGCCGATGTAGGACGAGACGCTGGCCACCGCCTCGTCGGCTTCGATGGCCGCCGCCAGCGCCTGCTGGCGCTCGCGCATCGCCTGGAATGAGATCGCCTGCGGCGCTTCGCTGATGCCCTGCACCAGGCCGGCATCCTGCACCGGGAAGAAACCCTTGGGCACGGCGAAGTACAGCGCCACGGTCAGTGCGAGGGTGGCAACGGTGGCCAGCAGCATCAGCGGCTGGCGCTGCAGCACCCAGCGCAGCTGGCGGTCGTAGAGGCCGATGACGCGGTCGAAGACATCGGGCGCATGTGCAGTCTTCGCGTGCGGCTTCAGGAACCGCGCGCACAGCATCGGCGTCAGCGTCAGCGAGACCACCAGCGAAATGCCGATGGCTACAGCCAGTGTCACTGCGAACTCATGGAACAGTGCACCCACCAGGTCGGCCATGAACAGCAGCGGGATCAGCACCGCGATCAGCGAAACAGTCAGCGACACCAGGGTGAAGCCGATCTCGGCTGCGCCTTTCAGCGCTGCATCGCGGGGGCTTTCGCCTTCCTCCAGATGGCGGGCGATGTTCTCCAGCATCACGATGGCATCGTCCACCACGAAGCCGGTGGCGATGGTCAGCGCCATCAGCGTGAGGTTGTTGAGCGAATAGCCGGCCAGCAGCATCACCGCGAAGGTGCCGATGAGCGACAGCGGCACCGCGACGCTGGGAATGAGCGTGGCCGGCAGATTGCGCAGGAACACCCAGGTGACCAGCACCACCAGGCCGATGGCCAGTACCAGTTCTTTCTGCACGCCGCGCACCGACGCGCGGATCGATTCGGTGCGGTCGCTCAGTACATTCATCTGCACGCCGGCGGGCAGCGTGGCCTGCAGCTGCGGCAGCAGCGTACGCACCTGCTCGACCACGGCGATCACGTTGGCGCCGGGCTGGCGCTGGATGTTCACCAGCACTGCCGGCGTGGTACCGCTCCACGCAGCCAACTGGCGGTTCTCGGCGCCATCGGCAATGGTGGCTACATCGCCCAGCCGCAGCGGCGCGCCGTCGCGCCAGGCCAGTACCAGGGCACGGTACTCATCCACGCTGCGCATCTGATCGTTGGCATCGAGCATCACCGCGCGGATCGGGCCATCGAAACTGCCCTTGGGCAGGTTGACGTTGGCGGCGGCGATGGCGGTGCGGATGTGGTCCATGCCCAGGTTGTTGGCGGCCAGCGCCGCTGGATTGACCTGGATGCGCACCGCCGGGCGCTGGCCCCCGGCCAGGCTGACCAGGCCGACGCCGGGCAACTGCGCCAGGCGCTGGGCGATGCGCGTATCCACCAGATCGTGCACCTGCGGCAGCGACAGGCCTTGCGAGGTCACCGCCAAGGTCAGGATGGGGGTGTCGGCCGGGTTGACCTTGCGGTACACCGGCGGCACCGGCAGGTCCCCGGGCAGGAAGCTGCCCGCCGCGTTGATGGCGGCCTGCACGTCCTGCTCGGCCACACCCAGCGACACCTCCAGCCCGAACTGCAGGGTAATGACCGAGGCGCCACCGGAACTGGTCGACGACAGTTGTTTCAGGCCGGGAATCTGGCCGAGCTGGCGCTCCAGCGGTGCGGTGATGGTGCGTGTGGTCAGTTCGGGGCTGGCCCCCGGATACAGCGTGGTGATCTGGATGATCGGGTAATCGACCTGCGGCAGCGCCGCCACCGGCAGCAGGCGATAGGCCAGCACGCCGGACAGCAGCAGCGCCACCATCAGGAGAGTCGTTGCGACCGGGCGCAGGATGAACGGGCGCGAGAGGTTCATGCGCCGGCCTTGGTCGCGGCCTCCTCGGTGATGATCTCCACCGCCGTGCCGTCTTCCAGCCCGTCGATGCCTTCGATCACCACCTTGTCCCCTGCGGCCAGCCCGGAGCGCACGGCCACGCGTCCATCATCGGCTGGACCGAGCACCACGGTGCGGCGCTGTGCCTTGCTGTCCTTGTCGACGATATGCACGTAGTTGCCCTGGCTGCCGAACTGCACGGCGGCATCGGGAATCAGCAGCGCGGGCTGCTCGCCCAGCTGCAGGCGGACGTTGACGAACTGGTTGGGGAACAGCGCCAGATCGTGGTTGTCGAAGTGCGCACGCAGTTTCAACGTGCCGGTGGTGGTATCGATGCGGTTGTCGACGCTGGACAGCGAGCCGCGGGCCAGCTGCCGGCGTTCTTCGCGGTCCCAGGTTTCCACCGCCAGTGCCGGTTGCGCCTGCACGGCATCGAGCAGCGCAGGCAGCTCGGGTTCGGGCACCGTGAACAGCACGCTGATCGGCGCGGTCTGCGCCAGCGTCACCAGGCCTTCGGCATCGCTGGCGCGCACCAGGTTGCCCACGTCCAAACGGCGCAGCCCGACGCGGCCACTGACCGGCGCGGTGATGCGGGTGTACTGCAGCTGCAGGCGCGCTTCATCAACAGACGCCTGATCGCTGAGGCGGCGGCCCTGCAGCTGGCGCACCTTGCTCTGCTGGTCGCTCAGTTCCTGCCCGGACACGTAGTTCTGCTTCTGCAGTTCGCGGTAGCGCTGCAGCTGGCGCTCGGCGTTTTCCAGCTCGGCCAGATTCTGCTGCTGGGTACCCTGCGCCTGTGCCAGCTTCACCTCATACGGGCGCGGGTCGATCTGCGCCAGCAGATCGCCGGCCTTCACCTGCTGGCCTTCCTGGAAATGCAGCCGCAGCAGTTCGCCATCCACGCGGCTGCGTACCACCACGCTGTGCAGCGGGGTGACCGTACCGACCGCCTTCAGGCGCAGCACCAGCGGCTCGGCGCTGGCGCGTGCCACGCGTACCGGCACCGTCTTGCCCGGCGCATCGTCGCTGCTGCCGGCACCATTCCGGGGCCACAGCCACCACGCCAGAACGGCGACGAGGGCGATGGCCAGCACCGCCCATAACAGGCGGGCACGACGGAAGCGGGAATTTTCGGCGACAGACATGGGGCATCCTGCGCCCTGCGCGCGCAGGGACATGCGGGCCCGTCGGCGCGTTCACGGCACCACGGGCAGCGGGGAGGGAGTTGTCTGGCGGGGCCGCGGGCGCGGCGTGGCTGGATGCCGTCGCGGCAGCGACGGGGTGACAATGGTAGCCAATCACCCCGGCCAATGCCGCATGACCATGGTCATGCAACGCATTCGGTAGTGCCGGCCGCTGGCCGGCAACCTGCCGGAATCTGCGGGCGTGTGCCGTGTTGCCGGCCAGCGGCCGGCACTACCGTCAAACAATCAATGCACTTCGTCGTGATAGACGAACTTCGGCATTTCCCAGCGGTAGTGGATCGCCAGCAGGCGCAGCGCGAAGCCGCCGCCGAGGCAGCACAGGATCGCGGTGGCGTCGGCCACGCCCCAGTGCAGCAGCAACAGGTAGGCCGCGCCGGTCAGCAGCGCGATGATCGCGTACAGCTCCTTCTGGAAGATCAGCGGCACCTCGTTGCAGAGAATGTCGCGCAGCACGCCGCCGAAGGCGCCGGTCAGCATGCCGGCGATCAGCACGATCGGCATGGCATGGCCGGCCTCGCGCGCGATCGAGCAGCCGATCAGGGTGAAGGCGATCAGGCCCAGGCCATCGAGCACCAGGAAGGTGCGGCGGAAGTGGTGCATCCAGCGCGCCACCCAGGTGGCGATCAGCGCCGCGCACACGGTGAAGCCCAGGTACTCGGGATGCTTCACCCAGCCCAGCGGGTAGTGGCCGAGCAGGATGTCGCGCAGCGAACCGCCCCCGAGGGCGGTGACGCAGGCGATCATGACCACGCCGAACAGGTCCATGCGGCGACGGCCGGCGGACAGCGCGCCGGTCATGGCTTCGGCGGAAATGGCGATCAGGTAGATGATGGACAGCAGCATGGGACAGGCTCCGGGCGCGGTGGGGCCGGCCATGCGCGACTACCGCCACTGCCTGCGCAATGACGGGATGACGATGACCGGTGCCGCTCCCGCTGTCCTTTTGCCTGAGAGTTCAGCGGCGTTGGCCGCGTGCCCCTTCGGCGGATCGTCCCGGGCATGCCCGGTGACCTCTCTCCAGCTCGGCGAGTCGAATGCATGGTTGGTGGGATTCCAGCCCACCGGCCTGAGCGATCATGGGAGCCTGCGCCTTCGGCGGGCGCCAGCGCGGCGCCTCTCTCCTGCATTCGGGCGCCAGTATATCCGCTGCAGTGCAGCACGGCATAATCCGGGCATGGCCCCGTCCCTCCGCCCGTGGTTCCTGTACCTGCTCGAATGCCGCGATGGCAGCTACTACGCCGGCATCAGCACCGATGTGGAGGCGCGTTTCGCCGCCCACCAGGCCGGCAAGGGCGCGCGCTACACCCGGGCACGGCCGCCGCTGCGCGTGCTGGCCGTGCGCGAGTACCCGGACCGGGCCGCCGCCTCGCGGGCCGAGTGGCAACTCAAGCAGCAGCCGCGCGAACGCAAGCTGGCCTGGCTGCAGGAACCGGCCGAGACGCTTCTGTAGATCCACGCCATGCGTGGATGGGCCACTTGGCCCATGCCATGATCACCCCGCGCCCAGAGCTGGAGACCCGGATGTCCGCGATTGCCCTGCTGTTCGCTCTCTCCGCAGCAACAAGTCCCGCCGCCGACCCGGCCATGATCGCGGCCATCGAAGCCACCTGCCACGATTACGTCGATGGCCAGCTGGAGGCCGACCCGCAGCGCGTCGCCCGCTCCCTGCACCCGGACCTGGCCAAGCGCGCGGTCCTCGGCGATACACCGGACGAACGCCTGGGCCTGCGCCGCATGTCGAAGGAAGAGCTGGTCTCGTTGACGAAGCAGGGCGCGCTGAAGACCCCGAAGGATCAATGGGACCGCCGCTGCACGGTGCTGGACGTGACCGGCAACGCGGCCTCGGTACGGCTGGAAACGCCGTGGTTCGTCGACTACTTCCACATGGGCCGCTTCGATCAGCGCTGGGTCATCGTCAACGCGCTGTGGTACCCGAAGCCGAAGGCACCGTGAGCGACGCGTGCCACGAAGATCGCTTCGGTCGCCGGTCGTAGCGATCATCCATGCGCATGCAGTTGGGTGCGGGAGAAATGGGCTTGATGCTGTAGATCCGCGCCATGCGTGGATGACGCCACCGCGCTCAACTGTCCATTGAAACGCCAATCACTTCGTCGTCCTCATCGAGCTCGACACTCAGCACATATTGCGAGACATCGCCCGGCAGCGAAAAATCGATGTGCACCGATCCATCGTCTCCCCACGGTTCGCGCGGCTGCAGCAGGCCCAGCACCGCGCTGGCCGCCGGCGTGGGCGTGCCCAGGTGCGCGATCCAGTAGTCGGCTTCGATCTCATCCAGATGATGCTGGACGAACAGGTCGACGCTGTCGTCGCCTTCTTCGGTGCCCAGCAACTGTTCAAGGGCGGTGCGCGCACGCTTCTGTTGGTTGGTGGAGGTGGTCATGGCAGTCCTTTGAGTGGTGGTTGGAGACAGGGTTCAAACATCCACGCATGGCGTGGATCTACTTTCGCCGCCGGTCGTCCTGATCATCTCCAAAGATGATGCGCGCACTGCGCTGGTAGCTCCAGTACGCCACGGCCCAGTTCAGCAGCACCACGATGCGGTTGCGGAAGCCGATCAGGAAGAACACGTGCGCGGCCAGCCAGAACCACCAGGCCAGGATGCCCGACAACTGCAGCCGGCCCAGGTGCACGATGGCGGCCATGCGACCGATGGTGGCCAGGTTGCCGTAGTCGGCATACTTGAACGGGCCGGGCTCGGGCTTGCCGTGCAGGCGTGCGCGGATCACCTCGGCCACGTACTTGCCCATCTGCTTGGCAGCGGGTGCCACGCCGGGTACCGGCTTGCCGTCGGCCTGGCTCAGTGCGGCCAGGTCACCGGCCACGAACAGCTCCGGGTGATCGGGCAGGGTCAGGTCCGGTTGCACCTGCACGCGGCCGGCGCGATCCAGCGGCACGTCCAGCGTGCGCGCCAGCGGCGATGCGGCCACGCCGGCGGCCCAGACCACGGTGCGGGCCGGCACGAACTGCTCACCGAGCTTGAAGCCCTGGCTGTCGATGTCGCTCACCGGGGTACCGGTCAGCACTTCCACGCCCAGCTTTTCCAGCTGCCGGCGTGCCTTCAGCGAAAGCACTTCCGGGAACGAGGACAGCACGCGCGGGCCAGCCTCGACCAGCCGCACCTTGGCGCTGGCCGGATCGATGTGGCGGAATTCGTTGCGCAGCGTATGCCGCGCGATCTCGGCCAGGGTGCCGGCCAGTTCAACACCGGTGGGACCGCCGCCAACCACCGCGAAGCTCAGCCATGCCGCCTTCTTCGCCGGGTCCGGTTCGGCTTCGGCGCGCTCGAACGCCAGCAGCAGCTTGCGGCGCAGTGCGATGGCATCGTCCAGCGTCTTCAGGCCGGGGGCATCATCAGCCCACTGGTCGTTGCCGAAGTAGGCGTGGGTGGCGCCGGTGGCCAGCAGCAGGCTGTCGTAGTCCAGCGTGCTGCCATCGGCCATGCGGATCTGCCGGGCCTGCTTGTCGATGGTCACCACTTCGCCGAGGCGGACTTCCACATTGCGCTGGTGGCCGAGGATGTGGCGCAGCGGCGCGGCGATGTCCGGCGCGGACAGGCCGGCGGTGGCCACCTGGTACAGCAGCGGCTGGAACAGATGGTGGTTGCGGCGGTCGACCAGGGTGATGCGTATGCGCTCGCGGGCCAGGGCACGGGTGGCCCAGAGGCCGGCAAAACCGCCGCCGACAACAACCAGGTGGGGAACGCGCTCGCGACTCATCGACTCACTCCAGTGGGGGCATTGGGGGAAGCGCCTGGCATCTTCGCACGATGGCGCCCTGTCACGTCAGCGCCCGCATGGATCGGCGATACTCGGGTTCAGGCAACCGCCCGTGAGGAGCCCATGAGCGAACCGGAAAAGCGCATCGCCCTGTTGATCGACGCCGACAATGCGCCGGCCTCGAAGATCGACGAGGTCCTGGCTGAAGTCGCCCGCTACGGCGTGGCCAACGTGCGCCGCGCCTATGGCAACTGGAAGAGCCCGCGGTTGAAGGGTTGGGAGGCCGTGCTGCACGAATATGCGATCCGCCCGATCCAGCAGTTCGCCTACAGCAAGGGCAAGAATGCCTCGGACATGGCGATGGTGATCGATGCCATGGACCTGCTGTACGCGCGCAATCTCGATGGCTTCGCCATCGTGTCCAGCGATGCCGATTTCACCCCGATGGTGATGCGCCTGCTGACCGATGGCGTGAAGGTGTATGGCTTCGGCGAGAAGAAAACCCCGGAGCCGTTCGTCAACGCCTGCTCGAAGTTCACCTATCTGGAAGCGCTGGGCCAGACCCATGCCAGCGTGCCGGATACCGAACAGGCGTCCAGCGAACAGGCATCGAACGAACCTGTCGCCAATGATGATGCGCGGCCGCGCAAGAGTGGTGCGGAAATGCGCAGCGACACGCGGCTGGTGAAGATGCTGCGCCGCGCGGTGTCCGCGGCCGAGGGCGAGGATGGCTGGTCGCACCTCGGCCCGGTCGGCAGCCAGATCGGCAACCAGGCGTCGTTCGACCCGCGCAACTACGGCTACGGCAAGCTCAGTGACCTGCTGGCGGCGATCGGGCTGTTCGAGCTGAAGAAGGACGGCAAGTCGTCCTACGTCCGCGCGCTGCCAAAAAAGAACAGGTAGTTCCGGCCGCTGGCCAAGAAAGAACCGGTAGTGCCGGCCGCTGGCCGGCAAGCCCCAGATGCCAGATCCCGCATCCGGCACGCACATCTCCACTCCGATCAGGCGTATCGTTGCCGCTCGCATTGCCAGCAAGGAAAACCCGCATGTTGAAGATCTGGGGCCGCCGCAATTCCAGCAACGTTCGCAAGGTGCTGTGGTGCGCCGAGGAGATCGGCCTGCCGTATGAATCCATCGAAGTCGGTGGCAGCCACGGCGGCACGCAGACGCCGGAGTACCTGGCGATGAATCCCAACAGCCTGGTGCCGGTGATCGAAGACCATGGCCTGCCGCTGTGGGAATCGAATGCCATCGTGCGCTATCTGAGTGCGCGCTACGCGCTGGGCACGCTGTACGCCGAAGACCCGATGGAACGCGCCCAGGCCGAGAAGTGGATGGACTGGAGCACCTCGCGCATGGCGCCGCTGTACACCGACCTGATCTGGGGCATCATGCGCACCGCCCCGGCCGACCGTGACGAAGCGCGCATCAATGCCGCCATCGTGCGTGCCGGTGACTACCTGGCGATGGCCGATGCCACGTTGGCCAGACAGCCGTGGCTGTCGGGCGAGACGTTCGCGATGGGTGACATTCCGCTGGGCTCGCTGATCTACGCCTGGTTCGAACTGCCGATCCAGCGCCCGGAACTGCCGCACCTGGCCGATTGGTATGCGCGCCTGCGCGAGCGGCCGGCCTACCAGCGCGGCGTGATGTCGCCGCTGACGTAAGCGGTGGCGGTCGGGGTCAGAGCCCTTTTCTGCGAAAAGGGATCCGACCCCTCAGTACAGATCCGTCGGATCCACATCCAGCGACCAGCGCACCTTGCGGGCTTCCGGCAGCGCGTACAGCTGCGGCACCAATTGCGAAAGCACCCCATGCAACGGCGGCCGCTGCAGGGCAGACAGCAGCAGCTGCGTGCGCTGGTAGCCGGCACGCCGAGGCATCGGCGCCGGCATCGGCCCGTAGGCCTCGACCACATTCTGTTCCCCCAGCAGTTGCCGCGCGGCCAGCAGGAATGCATTGGCATGCTCCACCTGCTGCGCTTCGGCACGCATCAGCGCCAGATGCGCGAACGGCGGGAATCCGGCGGCCTGGCGCTGGTTCAATTCGGCCTGGGCGAATGGGTGGTAGCCACCGCTTACCAGGGTTTCCAGCAGCGGGTGCCCGGGGTGATGGGTCTGCAGCCAGACCTCGCCAGGATCACGCGCACGTCCCGCGCGTCCTGCGACCTGGATCAGCTGCTGCGCCAGTTTCTCGCTGGCGCGGAAGTCGGCGGAGAACAGACCTTCGTCGATGCCCACCACCACCACCAGGGTCAGCTTGGGCAGGTCGTGGCCCTTGGCCAGGATCTGTGTGCCCACCAGGATGCCGGGCTGGTCACCCAGCTTGGCGAGCTGTTGTTCCAGTGCATCGCGGCGCGAGGTGGTGCCGCGATCGATGCGCACCACCGGAAAGTCGGCGAAGGCGGCGGTGAGGTGCTCTTCCAGGCGTTCGGTGCCGATGCCCTGCGGTTGCAGCGCCAGGCTCCCGCACGCGGGGCACGCCAGCGGCGCCGGTTGCCGCGCGCCGCAGTGATGGCACTGCAGGCGACGGCCGCCGCCATGCACGGTCATCGGCGCATCGCAGCGCTGGCACGGCGCGGTCCAGCCGCAGTCGTGGCACAGCAGCACTGGTGCGTAGCCACGGCGGTTCTTGAACACCAGCACCTGCTGGCCCCGCTGCAGGTGCTCGCCGATGCCGGCCAGCACATCGGCCGAGAGGCCATCGTGCAATGGCCGCTTGCGCACATCGAGGATGCGCACGCGCGGTGGCCGTGCATCGCCGGCACGCTGCTTCAGGCGCAGGTGGGTGTAGCGCCCGGCGTAGGCGTTGTGCAGGGTTTCCAGCGAGGGCGTGGCACTGCCGAGCAGCACCGGAATGCCGAGCGCCTTGGCCCGGACCAGGGCGAAATCGCGCGCGTGGTAACGGATGCCGTCCTGCTGCTTGTAGCTGCCATCGTGTTCCTCGTCGACGATCAGCAGGCCGGCCTGGGGAAGGGGCGTGAACACCGCCGAGCGGGTGCCGACGATGACCCGTGCCTCGCCACGCGAAGCCGCCGCCCAGACGCGCGCGCGCTCGTTGTCGTTCAACCCGGAGTGCAGCGCGTGCACGGCGATGCCGAGGCGGCCGCGGAAGCGTGCCAGGGTCTGCGGGGTCAGGCCGATTTCCGGCACCAGCACCAACGCCTGCCTGCCCTGCGCCAGGCAATGGATGATCGCCTGCAGGTAGACCTCGGTCTTGCCGCTGCCGGTCACGCCATCCAGCAGGAAGGGCTGGAAGCCGTCGGCGGCGTTGATCGCGGCCACCGCCTCGGCCTGGTCCGGGTTGAGCGCGGGGCCGGGCAGCGGCTGCGCATGCTGCGGTGCCACCGTCATCGCCACGCGCTCGGCCAGCGCGCGCTTGGCCAGGCTGCGCGCGGCGGTGCGCCAGTCCTCCATGCGTTCGCCCAGTACATCCTCATCCACCACGGCGTCGGCCAGCAGTTCGGCCAACTGCCGCGGGCGGCTGCCGGCGCGCAGCGTCCCGCGCTGGGCATGGCCCTCCGCAGTCAGCTGCCAGCCCCAGTGATGGGTGTCGGGCAGGGCGTCGCCATGGCGCAGTGGACCGGGCAGGGCGGTACTCAGTACTTCGCCCAGGGGGGCGTGGGTATAGCGCGCCAGCCACTGCAGGCTCTGCCACAGTTCACCCTGCAGCAGCGGTTGCGGGTCGCACCAGGCTAGGGCCTGGCGCAGTCCCTGGCCGTCGTCGGTCTGGCCGAGGCCGACCACCACGCCGACCAGCTCGCGGTTGCCGAACGGCACCTTCACACGGCAGCCGACCACAACCGTGGGGGCCTCGCCCTCCGGCGACAGGTAGTCGAACAGGCGGGGCAGGGGGACGGGCAGGGCGACCTGCAGGGTCGGAATCGGTGAAAGCATCGGGCCAGTGTAACGGCCCATGCGGGCGCGAATGGCGGGCGCGGGTGTAGCCGGGCGACGCCCGTTGAATCATAAATGTCACCTAAATATCGGTGTCCATTGGAGATTCAGTCTTATCCACATGTTCTGTGGATAACGTTGTGCGTTAACCGGCAGCGGAAACGCAGAAGGCCGATGGCGACGGCCTCACACTCGGGTTGGTCAAAAAATCGCCACATAGTAAAAACATTCAAAATCAACAACTTAAGTGTGAAACAATGCTGAAACAGAGTGAATTCAGCTGGATGCCCCAGTTTTCCGCAGCGGGGCCTTGGTGCTGTGCACAACCTGCAGCACGAAGTGCCTGCGGGCGCAAGTCCTACGGGCGCCGATGGCCTGCCGCTATCATGCCGGCAGACCTTTGGAGTGACCGATGACGGCTGTGCCCGCCCCTGTTTCCTCGACCGCGGCCGGCGCGCTGTCGGCGTTCCTGCGTGGCGTCGAGCGCCGTGCCCTGGTGGTGGCTGAACTGCAGTGCGGCGATGCTGCCCGTGCCGAACAGACCCTGGTGGCGGTGATGCGCGCGTTTGCGGCGGTTGCCAGCGAC
The DNA here is from genome assembly GCF_009659995.1 of Stenotrophomonas sp. MH181796. Taxonomy (NCBI): domain Bacteria; kingdom Pseudomonadati; phylum Pseudomonadota; class Gammaproteobacteria; order Lysobacterales; family Lysobacteraceae; genus Stenotrophomonas; species Stenotrophomonas sp. MH181796. Next base: position 449,274 of record NZ_RAHU01000001.1, on the reverse strand, counting down.
CTGCCGATGGCGCAGTGGCCGACCCGCTTCTGGACCCTGCTGGGCCAGCGCCAGGTACTGCGCGAACCGGTGGGCGGCCAATGGGCGCCGCCGTTGGCTGCGCTGGGCGAGATGGGATCGATGCCGCGCCTGGCGCTGTTGCTGCGGGTGGGCGGCAGCCTGGACGAAGGCATCGCCATGCGCGTGCTCGACCAGGACGAGGCCAGCTACCAGCGCTTGTTGGCCGATGCCTGCCCGCGCGATGCGCACGGCCAGCCCGATGCATCGGCCTGGCGCCAGCTTGCCGAGCAGGTGCAGCTGCGCATCCGCGATCTGCCGGCCAAGCGCCTGCAGCAGCTGCAGCAACCGGCTGCCCCGGCTGCCAACAATGAACCCCCGACCTCCAGCTGGCGTGCACCGCAGCGGGACGAGCGTGCGGCTGCCAGCGGCAAGCGCCGCCGTACGAATGCCAAGCCACGCTGGCGCGGTCCGCTGATCCTGCTGGTGACGGTGGCGGTGCTGTTGGCCGCGGCGCTGGGCTGGCGCTATTGGCAGGGGCATTCGTTCGGCAGCAATGCTCCGCTGCCGGAAGGCGTGGTCGGTGAAGCGGGTCCGGTCACGGTGGAAGCACTGCCGCCGAGCACGGTCAGCGCTGCGCCGGATGCGGCCCCGGCCCAGGCCACGGACGACGCTGTGATGCTGGCCGACCGCGACTACCCGCTGGTGGCCGATGCCGATCTGTATGCGTGGACCGCCGCGGGCGGCCCGCTGCCGGTGGACGAGTCGCAATCCAAGCCGAGCCGGCCGGAGCCGGCCAGCGCCACGCTGGAGACCGCTGCTGCCGATGAATAAGACCGTATTCCCCAGCCTGTTGCTGGCCTTGCCGTTGTCGCTGTCCGCCGCGCCGCAGACCTTGAACGTACCGCTGCCGCCGCCAGTGCCGGGCAGTTCATCGGCGGCCCCGGCCCCGGCCCCGGCCATCACAAGTACGACGCCCGCTGCGTTTAGCCAGTTCGATGCCCAGCAGCAGCGCCAGCGCCGCGCCGACTACGCCGCATGGCAGGCATTGCCGGAAGGCGAGCGTGAGCGCATCCGCCAGGCCGCGGCGCGCTTCAATGCGCTGCCGGCTGATCAACAGCAACGTATGCGCCAGCAGTTCGAGGCGCAGGACCAGGCGTTCCGCGAAGGCTGGCGGCTGGGCCCGCAGCTGGGCCTGGAATTCCCCAAGCTGCACGGCCTGTTCGGGTTCGTGCCGCCGGAACAGCGCGAGGCCGCGCTGGCCGTGCTGCGCCAGCTCAGCCCGGCGCAGCTGGCCCAGCTCACCCTGGTCGCGCAGCGCACCCCGCCGCAGGAGCGCGACAAAGTACGCGGCGCGTTCCTCGCGGTGCCACCCGCCGAGCGCGACACCTGGCTCAAGCGCCAGGCGGGTCAGTAAACAAAGGGGACGGAGGGGATTAAGTCGTACTCGGCACAGTCGGGCTTGAAACGACTTAATCCCCTCCGTCCCCTTTTTCTGTTCGTAACGTGATCGCAACGCGTGATGCCGGGGCCTGCTGAAACCCAGCATTCACGCCATGTCATGGGAATGCGCACGCCGCACGCGTAAGATGGCGGCCCGCAACCCGGTGCCTGTGCCCTTCGCGCGCAACCGTAGTTCGCGTCAAGCACCTTATGTCTACTGCAACCTCCACGCCGCGCTTCAGCAAGGAAGTCGGCGCTACCGGTCTGCTCGCCCTGCCGCTTGTGCTCGGGCATGTGTCCACCGGTCTGATCTCCTTCGTCGACAACGTGATTGCCGGCCACCACGCCACGGCGACCCTGGCCGCGGTGACCATCGGCACCGCCCTGCTGTGGCTGCCGATGCTGATCCCGATCGGCACCCTGATCTCGCTCACCGCCTCGGTGTCGCAGCTGCATGGCGCCGGCCGCGAGCGCGAGATCGGTCCGCTGTTCCGCCAGGCACTGTGGCTGGCGCTGGGCCTGGGCCTGATCATGTTCACCTTCCTCACCGTGGTGCCGCCGCTGCTGCCGGCCTTCGGCATCGCGCCGGACATCGTGCCGGGGGCCACCGCATTCCTGCACGCGGTGCGCTGGGGCGGCCCGGCGCTGACCCTGTATTTCTGCATGCGCTATCTCAGCGAGGGCATGCACTGGACGCTGCCGACCATGCTGCTCGGCTTCGGCGGCCTGCTGGTGCTGGCACCGATGGGCTATGTGCTGGCCAACGGCAAGCTCGGCTTCCCGGAAATGGGCGCCGAAGGCCTGGGCATCGCTTCGGCGGTGATGATGTGGCTGCAGGCGATCGCGTTCGCCACCTACCTGTGGTTCACCAAGCGCTTCGCCCACCTGCAGCTGTTCTCGCACTTCGAAGGACCGCGCTGGAAGGCGATCTGGGACCTGCTGCGCACCGGCCTGCCGATCGGCATCACCGTGCTGATGGAAGGCGGCCTGTTCATCGTCACCGCGCTGCTGATCGGCCGCCTCGGTGCCAATGAAGCGGCCGCGCACCAGATCGCGATCAACGTCGCCCAGCTGTGCTTCATGATCCCGATGGGCGTGGCCGAGGCCACCACCGTGCGCGTCGGCCATGCGGTTGGCCGTGGCGATGGCTTCGGCGTACGGCGTGCGGCCTGGGCCGGCTACGCGATCATCATGGGTACGCAGACGCTGTCGGCGGCAGTGCTGCTGTTCGGCCACGATGCCATCGTCGGCGTCTACACCAACGACCTGGCGGTGGCCGGCCTGGCCTCGACCCTGCTGCTGTACGCGGCCACCTTCCAGTTCCCGGATGGCATCCAGGTACTGTCGGCCGGCGCGCTGCGCGGCCTGAAGGACACCCGCGTGCCGATGTTCATCGCCATGTTCGCGTACTGGGGCCTGGGCATGCCGCTCGGCGCCGGGCTCGGCCTGGGGTTGGGCATGGGGCCGCAGGGCATGTGGATCGGCCTGATCGTCGGCCTGACCGCCGCCGCCATCCTGATGGGCTGGCGCCTGCGCCGCAGCAGCCTGCGCATCGGCCAGTCCGCGCTGTCCTGACCTCCCGCCCGCCACGATGATCCGTGGCGGGCGATCCCCTGACTTGTGTCCGATGCCGCATCACGCGGCACCGGCTATGCTGGCACCACGGCAAGAAGCCATCCGGAGCGTTCCATGAATCAACCCGTGCCCCCGCTGCCCCCGGCGCGTCGCAACCCCGTCGCCAGTTTCTTCATCGGGCTGTGGGACGTCATGAACTTCACCCGCCGGTTGATCCTCAACCTGGTGTTCTTCGGCCTGCTGTTCCTGCTGCTGGTGATGTTCGTCATCGCCGCCGGCATGGGCGCCGGTGCCAGCAAGTCGCTGCAGGACCGCACCACCCTGGTGATCGCGCCGGAGGGCCGCCTGGTCGAGCAGTTCAGCGCCGATCCGGTCAGCCGCGCGCTGGCCAAGGCGGTGGGCGACAACGGCGCCGAGGAGATCCAGCTGCGCGACCTGCTGCGGGTGATCGAGTCGGCCAAGGAAGACAAGAAGATCGAGCGCGTGGTGCTGGAGCTGGACAAGCTGCAGCCGTCGGGCTTCGCTTCGCTGCGTGAAGTGGCCACCGCGCTGCAGGACCTGCGTGCCTCCGGCAAGCAGCTGGTGGCCTACAGCGAGAGCATGGGCCAGTCGCAGTACCTGCTGGCCGCACAGGCCGACGAGGTCTACCTGGACCCGATGGGGTCGGTGGTGCTCGAGGGCCTGGGCCGCTACCGCCAGTACTTCCGCACCGGCCTGCAGGACAAGCTGGGCGTGGACGTGCACCTGTTCAAGGTGGGCGAGTACAAGTCCGCGGCCGAGCCGTACGTGCTCGACGCCGCCTCGCCGGCCTCCAAGGAAGCCGACCTGTTCTGGATGAACGACGTGTGGCAGCGCTACCTGGCGGACATCGCCAAGGCGCGTCGCCTGGACCCGGCACAGCTGGCCGCCGGCATCGACACGCTGCCGGAAGGCATTGCTGCCGCCGGTGGCGACCTGGCCAAGTTTGCGCTGCAGCAGAAGCTGGTGACCGCGCTGAAGACCCGCGAGGAATTCGAGGATCTGATGATCGAGCGCGGCGTGGCCGACGACGATGCCGACGGTGGTTTCCGCAACGTCGACTTCGGCACCTACCTGGGCCAGCTCGATGCGCGCCGCAACCCGGTGGACTCGCGTCCGCAGGTGGCCGTGGTGGTGGCGGAAGGCGAGATCAGCGGCGGCGACCTGCCGGCCGGCCGCATCGGTGGCGAGTCGACCTCGGCACTGCTGCGTGCCGCGCGTGACGACGAGAACGTGAAGGCGGTGGTGCTGCGCGTGGATTCGCCGGGTGGTGAAGTGTTCGCCTCCGAGCAGATCCGCCGCGAAGTGGTGGCCCTGCAGGCCGCCGGCAAGCCGGTGGTGGTGTCGATGGGCGATCTGGCCGCTTCCGGTGGCTACTGGATCAGCATGAACGCCGATCGCATCTACGCCGATCCGTCGACCATCACCGGTTCGATCGGCATCTTCGGCATGGTCCCGAACTTCAGCCGCGCGCTGGACAAGATCGGTGTGCATACCGACGGTGTCGGTACCACCCGCTTCGCCGGTGCCTTCGATGTCACCCGCCCGATGGATCCGGCCGTGGGCCAGGTCATCCAGACGGTGATCAACAAGGGTTACGCCGACTTCACCGGTCGCGTCGCCGACGCCCGCAAGAAGCCGATCGAGGCGGTGGACGAGGTGGCCCGCGGCCGCGTGTGGAGCGGTGCACAGGCCAAGGAACGCGGCCTGGTCGACGCCTTCGGTGGCCTGAAGGATGCCGTGGCCGACGCCGCCAGCCGCGCCAAGCTGGGCAAGGCCGATGCCTACCGTGTGCGTTACATCGAGAAGGCGGCGACGCCGTTCGCGCAGTTCGTCAGCGGTTTCGCCGGCAGCCGCGCCGGTGCCTGGATGCTGTCCGACTCGGGCATGGCGCGGATGATGCTGGCACGCACGATGCCGGAAGTGGATACGCAGCTGCGTTTCGTCGAGAACGCGGCCCGCGAGAAGGGCAACGGCACGCCGGTGAAGGCGCTGGCGTACTGCTTCTGCGGGTTCTGATCGGCAACGGTGACGAATGAAAACGCCCGGCCCTGGCCGGGCGTTTTCGTTGGTGGGGTCGGATCCCTCTGCCCCGCAAAGGGCTCTGACCCCACAGGTCACTGCGTTGCGTCGGCCTCTGCCTTGCGCTCACGCGCGGCAGCATCGTCCACGGTTTTCTGCACGTCCTTGGCGCGGTCCAGCGGCTCATGCATCGCGCGCGCCATCGCCTGCGGTGCTGGCGGCTTCTCCGGGTTCGGTGTCGGCGGCCGCTGGCAGGCCGCCAGCAGCACGCTGGCCAGCAGGGGCATGGACAGGATCAGGATGCGCATGGCGGCTCTCCGCAGTGGGCGTACCGGCAGTGTCGCATCCTCGGCAGGGGGCGGCCGTGAGCGCGTATCCTTGCCGCATCGAAACACAGCGGGCGCGGCCCGGGAGAACACATGACCCAGCAACGGTGGCGCCTGGACGGCCAGACCGCCCTGATCACCGGCGCCAGCGCCGGCATTGGCCTGGCCATCGCGCATGAACTGGCTGGCTTCGGCGCCGATCTGATGATCGTCGGCCGTGATATCGACATGCTGGAGACCGCGCGCGACGAACTGCTGGACGTGTATCCGCAGATGCAGGTGCATGCGCTGGCCGCCGATGTCTCAGACGACGAGGACCGCCGCCAGATCCTGGACTGGGTGGAGGATCATAGTGATGGCCTGCACATCCTGGTCAACAACGCGGGTGGCAATGTCACCAAGGCGGCGACGGAATACTCCGAGGATGAATGGCGCAGGATCTTCGAGACCAACCTGTTCTCGGCCTTCGAGCTGTCGCGCTACGCGCATCCGCTGCTGGCCCGGCACGCCTCGTCGTCGATCGTCAATGTCGGCAGCGTGTCCGGTCTGACCCATGTGCGCAGCGGCGTGGTCTACGGCATGACCAAGGCCGCGATGCACCAGATGACCCGCAACCTGGCCGTCGAGTGGGCCGAGGATGGCATCCGGGTCAACGCGGTGGCGCCCTGGTACATCCGGACGCGGCGCACGTCCGGTCCGCTGTCGGACCCGGATTACTACGAGGAAGTGATCAACCGCACGCCGATGCGCCGCATCGGCGAGCCGGAGGAAGTGGCCGCAGCCGTGGGCTTCCTGTGCCTGCCGGCGGCCGGCTATGTGACCGGCGAGTGCATCGCGGTGGATGGTGGTTTCCTGCGCTACGGGTTCTGATCTTTCAGCAGGTAGTGCCGGCCGCTGGCCGGCAACTGCACTCATCTGAAGATCCTGTGGTTGCCGGCCAGCGGCCGGCACTACCGGGTGGCCGTCACCCTGGCACCGGGCAGTTGCTGGCCTCCAGCACGCCCTGCAGCCGCTCGCGTTCACTGCGTGCGGCATCGCGGTTCTCCGGGGCGGCGAAGCGCTCACGGCCGCGTGCATCGCGGAAGCGCTGCTGCCAGCTGCCGCAGCGCTGCGTTTCGGGCAGTTCCTCGCAGCGGTCGCGTACCACCTCGCAGCTGGCCGCATTCACCGGCGTGACGCCGCCCAGACCCTGCACCGTCATCAGTTCGCAGCGGCCGGGTGCAGGCTCGTATTCGTGCAGGTAGCCACTGCCCTGGCTGTCGGTGCACTGGAAGATCGGCGGCAGTGGCGGCTTCGGTGGTCCGTCGCCGGCGGCGGCGCGGGCGTCGGCATCGCGCCGCAGCGTCGCGCTGTCGAGGATCTGATTCTCGCCCTCGCGTTCAACCATGCCTGCTTCCATGATCGTGCGCCCTTGGTCCGCGCGCCGTGGCGCCGATGTGGCCGCCGTGCCGGGCGCGGGTTCGGTCACTGCCGGAACCCGAGGGGAAACAGGAGCCGGCGCTGATGAGGGCTCGACCGCGGCAGGTTGCGGACTGGACGGGGCGGGCACGCGCAGCACCTGTTGCTTGCTGCCGGACGGGCACGGCGTGCGCTGCAGGGTAGGGACGTCACTACTGCTGGAGGTACAGCGGTAGATCACACCCTCTTCGGCCAATGCGCTTCCGGGCAGCAGCACCAGGAGCAGCCAGATCACTCTGTTCATGCGCACAGCGTACAGCCTGCGACGGAGCGCTGCGCTCAGCGCTCGCAGTCGCGCGACAGGCGTGCGTCGATGCCGCGCTGTTCGTTGCTGATGGCCGTGCGTTCGCTCTGCAGTGCGCTGTTGTAGCGCCGGTCCAGTTCCCAGCGGCGGTCGCGCAGGCGTGCACAGACTTCCTGCGGCGGCAATGCATGGCAGCTGTCGCGGACCAGCACGCTGCCGGCTGGAACCTGCACACCCACGCCCACCGACGGCGGGCGATAGCCCGCACCTTCGCCGATGGGGGTACCGGCCGGCGTGCCGATGGCCGGGCGTGGTCCGGGGTAGGCTGGACCACGATGGCCGTGTGGCAGCCAGACACTGGTCCACAGCGGTACCCAGCGTGGATTGCCTTCGTTGTTGTCGCTGGTATAGCGCCGGCCGTCCTCGCTCACGCATTCGTACATCGGCTGCGGCGGCTGGATGTAGACGTGGCGGACTTCGCGCTCGCGGATGACCGGCGTTTCGCTGGGCGGCGGGGGCGTGGCATCACTGCGCACCACGCGCGGGGCGGGAGCGCGCGGGCGCTGCAGGTCGCGTACTTCCTGGTGGCCACTGTTGCACGGCCTGTCCTGCAGGGCGACGGCACCGTTGCTGGCAACGCAGCGGTAGACACGCACGTCCTCGGCCTCGGCGGCGGGTGCCGTCCACGGCAGCAGCAGGCACAGGCTGAGGGTGGCGCGCAGCAGGGTCATGGCGGCAGGGTGCGTGATTGTCCGCGGCAGCGCAATCGCCGGCTCAGGAGCGCAGCACGTTGCCGCTGAGCGCGTCGCGGATCGGGGTGGGCTGGGCCAGGCCGCCGGTCTGTCCATCGAGGATGCCATCGAGCAGGCGCAGCAGGCGCGGATCCAGCTCTTCGCGGCTGCGGGCTGGTGGCTCGCCGGCCAGGTTGGCGCTGGTGGAGACCAGCGGGCCGCCCCAGGCGCGGCAGAGTTCGGCCACCAGCGGGTGCGCGCTGATGCGCACCGCGATACCGCTGTGTTCGCCGGTGACCCAGGGTTGCGCGCGCGGGCCGGCAGGCAGGATCCAGGTGTTGGCACCGGGCCAGCTGGCCAGCACCGCGCGCTGGCGGGCGTCGGGCAGCGCCTGCAGGCGCACCCAGCCTTCCAGCTGCGCCAACTCGGCGGCGACTAGGATCATGCCCTTCTCGATCGGGCGTTGCTTCAGCCGCAGCACCATGTGCACGGCGGCTTCGTGCGAAGGATCGCAGCCCAGGCCCCAGACCGCTTCGGTGGGGTAGGCGATCACGCCGCCCGCGCGGAGCGTGGCGACAGCAGAGTCGAGGGTGAGTTCTTTCATGGCGGCGACCGGCCCGGCGTGGGCCTTCATTATCCCCCCGCTGCGTGCAGATGGGGTGGACCCTGGCACCCGGTAGTGCCGGTCGCTGGCCGGCATCTGATGCTTATGGAGGGTGCCGGCCAGCGGCCGGCACTACCCCCTCATCCACGCATGGCGTGGACCTACTTCTTGGCGGCCTTCTTGACGGCCTTCTTGGCCGGGGCCTTCTTCGCGGCAGCCTTCTTCACCGCCTTCTTTGCCGGGGCCTTCTTGGCAGCGGCCTTCTTCGGCGCCGCTTCCTTCTTCACCGCCGCCTTCTTTGCCGGGGCCTTCTTCGCGGCGGCCTTCTTGGCGCCGAAGCCCTTGCGCACCGGCTTGCCGGTTTCTTCCATCAGCTGCTGCACTTCGGCCAGGGTCAGCGATGCCGGCTCGCGATCCTTGGGGATCTTGCCGTTCATCTTGCCGTCGCTGATGTACGGGCCGAAACGGCCGTTCAGCACCTGGATGTCGCTGCCCTCGAACTCCTTGATGATCCGGTTGCGCGCGATCTCTTCCTTCTCTTCGATCAGGAACACGGCGCGGGCCAGGTCGATGGTGTACGGGTCGTCTTCCTTCTTCAGCGAGGCATAGGTGCTGCCACGCTTGGCGAACGGACCGAAGCGGCCGATGCCGACGCTGACCGGTTCGCCCTTGTCCTCACCCAGCGCGCGCGGCATCAGGAACAGTTCCAGCGCGTCTTCCAGCGAGATGGTGTGCATCGACTGGCCGGGGCGCAGCGAGGCGAACTTCGGCTTCTCCTCGGCGTCCTCGGCGGTGCTGCCGATGGCTGCGTAGGGCCCGAAGCGGCCGAGGCGTACGCTGACCGGCTTGCCGGTCTTCGGGTCGGTGCCGAGCTCGCGCGCGCCACTGGCTTCAGCGCGATCAACCGATTCCTTCTTGTCCTCGACCAGTTCCTTGAACGGCTCCCAGAAGCGGGCCATCAGCGGGATCCACTCTTCTTCGCCACGCGAGACGGCGTCGAGCTCGTCTTCGAGTTTGGCGGTGAAGTCGTAGTCCACGTACCGGGTGAAATGGCTGGACAGGAACTTGGACACCGCACGGCCGACGTCGGACGGGCGGAAGCTGCGGCCTTCCATTTCCACGTACTTGCGGAACAGCAGGGTCTGGATGATCGAGGCGTAGGTCGAGGGACGGCCGATGCCGTACTCTTCCAGCGCCTTCACCAGCGCCGCTTCGGTGTAGCGCGGCGGCGGCTGGGTGAAATGCTGTTCGGCCTGGATGCGTTCCAGCGGGATGCGGTCACCGGGCTTCATCGCCGGCAGCTTGCGGCCTTCGTCCTCGTCCTCGGCGCTCTTGCTGTCCTTGCCTTCCTCGTACACGGCCAGGAAGCCGGGCACCACCACGGTGGTGCCGCTGGCGCGGAACACGTGTTCGCTGCCGGCGGACAGATCGACGCTGACGGTGTTGAGGGTGGCCGGAATCATCTGGCAGGCCACTGCACGCTTCCAGATCAGCTCATACAGGCGGCGCTCGTCGTCGGTGAGGAAGCGTGCCACCTGGGCCGGGGTACGCAGGGCCGAGGTCGGGCGCACCGCTTCGTGCGCTTCCTGGGCGTTCTTCGACTTGGTCTGGTAGGTGTTCGGCTGGTCCGGCAGCGAGGCGATGCCGTAGTCGCGGGCGATCACGTCGCGGATCTCGGCCAGTGCGTCCTGCGACAGGTTCACCGAGTCGGTACGCATGTACGAGATCAGGCCGACGGTGCCCTCGTCGCCGATGGCCACGCCTTCATACAGCTTCTGCGCCACCTGCATGGTCTTGCGGGTGGTGAAGCCGAGCTTGCGCGAGGCTTCCTGCTGCAGGGTGGAGGTGGTGAACGGCGGTGCCGGGCGGCGCTTGCGCTCCTTGCTGGCCACGTCGGTGACATGCAGCGAGCCCTGCGCGGCCTGCTGGATGCGCAGGCGGGCGGCCTCGGCGGTGTCGCCGTCGGTGATGGTGAACTGTTCGAACTTCTGCCCGTCCAGCTTGATCAGCTTGGCGTTGAAGTGCTGCGACGGGTGCGCGCACTCGGCGGCGATCGACCAGTACTCGCGGGCGATGAAGGCTTCGATCTCTTCCTCGCGCTCGACGATCATGCGCAGCGCCGGGCTCTGCACGCGGCCGGCGGACAGGCCGCGCTGGACCTTGCGCCACAGCACCGGCGACAGGTTGAAACCGACGAGGTAGTCCAGCGCGCGGCGCGCCTGCTGGGCGTCGACCAGGTCGCTGGCGATCGCGCGCGGCTGGCTGATGGCTTCCTTGATGGCGCGCGGGGTGATCTCGGTGAACACCACGCGCTGCATCGGCTTGTCCTTGACCAGCCCGCGTTCCTTCAGGATCTCGGCGATGTGCCAGCTGATCGCTTCACCCTCGCGGTCCGGGTCGGTCGCCAGCAGGATGTCGTCGGCGCCCTTGGCGGCCTTGGCGATTGCATCGACGTGCTTCTCGTTCTTGTCGATGACGTCGTAGTGCATGGCGAACCCGTTGTCCGGGTCGACTGCGCCTTCCTTCGGAATCAGGTCACGCACATGCCCATACGAGGCCAGGACCGTGTAGTCCTTGCCGAGGTATTTGTTGATCGTCTTGGCCTTGGCCGGCGATTCGACGATGAGCAGGTGCTTGGGCATGGCAGCAGGGTCTGTGGGGCGAACCGTGGGGAAGGGGCCGCTAGGGTGGAGCAAACGGCCGCATTAGTGAAGCGGCCACGGGCAAATCCATAAACTGAACGCCCGGTAATGTGCCGGGCGTTCAGGTTTCACCTTGTTAGAGGAATCACGCCCGGCCAGCCCCTGTCAAGCAGCCAGTCGTGAGGATGGCCGTTCAGGAGGCCATCTTGGCGATGAAGCCGACCGCGAATACCAGCAGGGCCAGGCCCACCAGCGACAGCAGGCCGGTCAGCACCAGTACCAGCACGGTGACCGTTCCCAGCTCCCGGCGCTGCAGCTGCGGCTGGTCGGTGTAGGCCCAGCGGTCGACCACCAGGGTGTCGCAGATCATGTCGTGCAGGCCCTGCTTGCGCTCGGTGAACGCCGCCATCAGGAAGCCGATGCCGAGGGTGAAGCTGCTCAGCAGCATGGCCCAGTAGCGACCAAATGCGCGGCCCTTGGTCAGGCGTTCGCCATTGCTGCGCACGACCTTGATGCCGACCGCCATCTTGCCCAGCGTGGCGCCACCCTTCGAGGCATGGAACCAGGTGTAGTACGCCATGCCGATGGCGAAGTTGATCAGTGCGCTGGACAGCTGGGCGACCACTTCGATGGCCGATTCGCCGCTGCCCACCGCGCCCATGCTGGCGCCGAGCACCACGCCGAGGATGGCGCCGATGATGCTGCCCGGGATGACCAGCACGAAGTAGTCGATCATGTAGGCCGCTACGCGCTTCCAGAAGCCGGCATAGACCACCTCGCCCCCCATCACCGGCTGGGCATGGCCGCCGCCGCCGAGCGCCGCAGGGGCGCTGTAGGGCGAACTGCTGAGGGCGCCGGTGCCCGGCAGTGGCGCCGTACCGTTGTCGATGGCGGCATAGTCGCCACGCAGGTCGAAGCCGCCGCTGGCGGTGGCCGTGCTGGCGTCAGCCAGTGTCTGCAGTCCGAGTTCGTCGACCACCTGGCGCAGCGCAGCCCACTGCGCCATGCCTTCGCGCCAGACCAGGGTGTCCAGGTTCAGTTGGCCGCGCTGGAAGCGCTGGCGGATCTCCTCGACCGGCAAGGGCCCCTGGCGTTGCTGTCCTTCTGCGTAATACCACTCAGTCATTGCATGTTCCCTGTTGGATCGTCCTTGGAGGTGCCGGTGTGTGCGCGGTTCAGCCGCGGCACGACGGCGGCAGGTACTTGTCGTCGCTTTCGCCGCTGCATTCCCAGCGGCCACTGTCGCGATCGTATTCCAGCCACAGCAGATCGCCATCGAGGCTCTTGCCGGGCAGCGCCAGGGTGGCTTCGATGCCGCAGTGGCCGTTGTTGAAGCGGCCGATGTTCACCGCCGAGAGACCGACCTGGGTGAAGTCGCCAGGGGCCGGGAAGCCAGCGTCGTTGGCACCGGGGCAACGGCCTTCGTCATCGGCGAAATGCTGCACCTGGTCCTTCAACGGCTGCAGCGCGGCCACTGCGCCGGCAACCTTGGCGCGCACGGTGTAGTCCTTGTAGGCGGGCAGGGCGATGGCGGCCAGGATGGCCAGGATTGGTACCAGCACCAGCAGCAGGCCGCCGCCGATGATCGCAGTGAGGGCGCAGCCGGACAGCTTCTTCTTCGGTGGCGGCAACACGCCGGCCGGCGGGGTGGCGGCATACGGCGTGGACGGCGGCAGCACCGGCGGCTGCGGCGGAGGCGGTGCCGCCGGTGCCTGTTCCGGTTCCGGTTCCGGCTCGATGGTTGGTGCGGAAGCGTCGAGTGCCGGCACGATCAGGCCGAGTTCGTCCACCACGGTGCGCAACGGCTGCCATTGCGGCAGGCCGTCGCGCCAGACCAGGGTGTCCAGGGAGATCTGGTTGTTGCGGAACAACTCGACCAACTGTTCCGCCGGCAGCGGACCCTGCTGCCGGTTGCCTTCTGCATGGAACCACTCGCTCACGGGGACGCTCCTGAATGCGCTATGCCCCCAAGTGTACGGTCAGTGCAGGGGTTCTGGCTCGTCCATGAACATCTGCGTCTCCATCCAGGCGTACGCCGCTTCGGAGCCGGGCTGGTTGAACAGCACCATCAGCACGACCCACTTCAGGTCGTCCAGGTCCAGTTCGTCCTGGTCCAGGGCCATGGCCCGGTCCAGCACCAGCTCGCGCTGGTCGGCGTCGAGGATGCCGTGCTGTTCCAGGTACAACAGGAAACCACGGCATTCCACGTCCAGCTTGTCCAGCTCGGGGCCGTGGTAGACGCGCACGGGGCCATCGACCCGCGCCTGGGCCACGCTCGGCCGCTGCGCGGCCAGGGCATCGAGCCAGTCGAACGCCTTGTTGATCTCGGTTGGGCTGAAACCGGCCTGGATCAGGCCGTTCTGAAGCGAATCGCGGTCACGGATCAGGTCCGCATCTTCGCTGAAATAGTGTTCAAACAGGTACAGCAGTACGTCCAGGATGCTCTCTTTCATTGCCCCTCGGCCTGCGTCGCGCGACGCTGTGGAGGTGAAGAAACTAGGGAGTTCGACAGTAGCGGCCGTGTACGCACACCACGATTCCCGCCAGTTCCATGGCCAGCAGCATGGAGGACACCTGGGGCGCCGTCAATCCACAGCGCGTGATCAGTGAATCCATACCGCTTGGGTTGTGGTCCAGGGCCCGCCACAAGCACTGGTAGTCAGGGTCGTCGGCCCAGCGCGCCGGCAGGAGCGCCGGCGGTGCCTGTTCAGTGGGGGTGGCGAGCCGTGATTGCAAGCCCGGCAACTGCTGGCGAAGGGCGGGGGCCAGCAGTTCAAGGACCTCCTCCGGGCGCTCGACCAGTGCCGCACCCTCGCGGATCAACCGGTGGCAGCCCGCCGCGCGTGGGTTGAGTACCGAACCGGGCAGGGCGCAGACCTCGCGGCCGGCCTCGGCGGCCAGGCGCGCGGTGATCAATGCGCCGGAGCGCTGGGCGGCCTCGACCACCACCGTCGCCAGCGCCAGCCCGGCCACCAGGCGGTTGCGGGCTGGAAAGTGACCGGGGCGTGCCGGTGTGCCCGGCAGGTACTCGCTGAGCACCGCGCCTTCGGCGGCGATGCGGGCCTGCAGCCGGGCATGGTTGTCCGGATAGGTCCGGTCCGGGCCGGTGCCGATCACCGCCACGGTGCAGCCACCGGCGTCCAGCGTGGCCTGGTGAGCGGCCGCGTCGATGCCTGCCGCCAGTCCGCTGGTCACCGCCAGGCCCGCTTCGACGAAGCAGCCAGCAAACCGGGCGGCCAGCGCGCGTCCGCCTGGCGTCGGCGAGCGGCTGCCGACCAGCGCCACCGAGGGGCGCCAGGCAAGGCTGGGGTCGCCGGCGATGAACAGCGCCAGAGGCGGGTTGGGCACATCCAGCAGGGGGGGAGGGAATCCCGGATCGGTGAAGGCCAACAGGTGGTGGTTGTCGTCATCCAGCCAGCGCCGTGCGGCTGTCCATGCCCGGATATCGGGGTGTTCCAGCGCGGCGCACTGCTCCGGCGTGCAACCGTGTGCGCGCCAGGTCGCAGTGCCTTGCGCGATGGCGGCTTCCGCACCGCCTGCGGCCTGCAGCAGGGCCCGTCGGGGCGCCAGTGCGCCTCCCGCCATCAGCAGGCGCAGCAGCGCCTCATATGCATGCGTGGTCATCCCCCACTATCGGCCGCACACAACAAAGGCGCCCTAGGGCGCCTTCGCATGTGACTGTCAGGTTTTGCCGGAGGTGCCTGCCGGCCGGTGGCTGGCACTCCCTGCGGTGGCCGGGGCAGCCCGGCAACCGCTACTTCGCGTCCGGGTGCAGCGCGTTGTAGCCCACCCGCACCGGCTTCACGCCCTGCATCACCAGCGCGTAGCTGACATTGTCGAAGGTGCGGAACACCATCGCGTGCGCGGCATATTCGTCCGGCAGCGAGACCCGGCCCGCGCCGGTGCTGAGCGAGTCGTCCATGCGCGACGAGGTCGGGTACTTCATGCGGTGCGCCACGTGGCGGCCGGGGCGCCACAGCGAGAACACGGTGCCGTTGTCCACACCCTGGGCGCGACCTGCGGAAATCGCGATCACGTCGCGCGGGCCACCGGCGGTGAACATGTCGGTCACCGCCAGTACGCGCACGTCCACGCCCTCGACACCCGCGGCGGGCACGTGGGGCACGAACTGCAGGTCGTACGGCTTGGCTTCGACCGGCACCAGGCGGTCGCCGGCGCGCACTTCGCGGCCACCGACGTTCTTGTCCAGCACCAGCGTGGAGGCCTCGACCTTGCCGCCGGCGATCTGGGTGATGGTGCCGGTGGCGACCTGGGCCAGCTCGTAGCCGAGCACGCCACGCCGTGCGTTGGGGGCGTTGTAGGCCTTCCACAGGTTGCCGCTGCCGGGGGTGACGTCGCCATTGGCGGTCAGGTCCTCGGTCGGCTTGGGCTGGGCGTAGCGCACGGTCGGGCGTACCACGGCCCAGCGCTGGCCCACCTGGGCATCGGCCAGGCGCACGTAGACGGTGTCGCCACCGGACACGCGCAGGCGGCTGTCCTCCAGGCCGACCACGTAGGGCAGCTGCTTGACGCTGTCGACCACGCTCAGCTGCTTCAGGAACGGCTCGACCTGGGCCAGCGGAATGGCGTCGATCGGGGCCTCCTGGCGCGGGCCGGGCCGGGCCGCCACGGTCACCCGGTCCAGATAGGCCAGGCTGAGTACGTCACCGGGATAGATCAGGTGCGGATTGGCGATCTGCGGATTGGCCTGCCAGATCTCCGGCCACAGCCACGGCTTCTGCAGGAAACGTGCGGCGATATCCCACAACGTGTCCCCTTTTCGGACCACATAGGTGTCCGGGTGCCCGCCATTCACTTCCACGGCGGTAGCATAGGCAGCCACGGTCAGCATCGCCGCGGCGACGACCGTACGAAAACGAAGCAACATAGGTGTGAAGCCCTGATTCCCCAACAGGTCCGCGCACTATAGTCCAGAAACCGGGGCGCAAGGCAAGCGTTGGAGCTAGAATCTGCGACGTATGCCGGCGTGCCGGCCCCCTATCCGGAAACAGCCATGGCCCTTCTCCCCATTCTCGAGTTCCCCGATCCGCGCCTGCGCACCAAGGCCGCGTTGATCGAAGCCGCCGAAGTCACCACGCCGGCCTTCCAGGAACTGATCGACAACATGTTCCAGACCATGTACGACGCCCCGGGCATTGGCCTGGCCGCCACCCAGGTGGACGTGCACAAGCGCTTCATGGTCATCGATGTCAGCGAAGAAAAGAATGAACCGCATGTGTTCATCAACCCGGAAATCGTCGCCAAGGACGGAGGCCGGGTGTACCAAGAGGGCTGCCTGTCGGTCCCGGGCATCTTCGCCGACGTGACCCGCGCCGACACCATCACCGTGAAGTACCTGGACCGCAATGGCCAGCAGCAGGAGCTGGAAGCCGGCGAAGTGCTGGCCACCTGCATCCAGCACGAGATGGATCACCTGGACGGCAAGCTGTTCATCGACTATCTGTCGCCGCTCAAGCGCGAGATGGTGCGCAAGAAGCTGGCCAAGCAGCGCAAGCACGTGGCGTGATCGCCAATCCGGGCCGCCCTTCGGGTGGCCCGTGCCTGCGCGACGCGCGCGGGCTGTACGGCGCCGGCCGACGGCGCCGTTTTCTTTCCTGCACGAATCCATCCTGCAAGTGGGGTAGCCATGAGGATTGTCTTTGCCGGTACGCCGGAATTCGCGGTGTCATCGCTGCGCGCGGCTGCGCGCCATCACGAGGTCGTGGCCGTCTACACCCAGCCTGATCGCCCGGCCGGGCGCGGCCGTGGCCTGGCGCCGTCGCCGGTCAAGCTCGAAGCCGTGGCCCGCGGCATTCCGGTCTACCAGCCGGAGTCGCTGAAGGGTGAAGCCGCCCAGCAGCAACTGCGCGACCTGCAGCCGGACCTGATGGTGGTGGTGGCCTACGGCCTGATCCTGCCCAAGGCGGTGTTGGCCATTCCGACCCATGGCTGCTGGAACGTGCATGCCTCACTGCTGCCGCGCTGGCGCGGTGCCGCGCCGATCCAGCGTGCGATCCAGGCCGGTGACGCAAAGACCGGTGTGTGCCTGATGCAGATGGAGGCCGGCCTGGATACCGGCCCGGTGCTGCTGCACCAGGAGCTGCCGATCGCCGCCACCGATACCGGTGGCCAGCTGCACGACAAGCTGGCCGAGCTGGGCGCACAGGTGCTCTCCGACGGCCTGGGCCTGCTGCGCGCCGGCATCAAGCCGATCGCGCGACCGCAGCCGGAACAGGGCGTGACCTACGCACACAAGCTGGACAAGGCCGAAGCGAAGCTGGACTGGGCGCAGGATGCAGGCGCGCTGGCGCGCACCGTGCGCGCGTTCAATCCGTGGCCGATCGCCGAGGCGACGCTGGCCGGCGAACGCGTGCGCATCCATGGCGCGGTGGCGCTGGAGGCGGACCACGGCCAGGCACCGGGTACGGTGCTGGCCGCCGGCCGCGATGGCATCGACATCGCCTGTGGCCAGGGCGCTCTGCGCCTGCGCGTGCTGCAGCGTGAAGGCGGCAAGGCGATCACCGCCGCCGACTACCTCAACGCTCGCCGCGACCTGCGCGTGGGAGCGTAAGCGGTGTCGAAGCAGAACGATTTTTCCATCGCCAAGGCGGCGCCGGGCGCGGCGACGCGCATGCTGGCCGCACGCGTGCTGGCCCAGGTGTTCACCCGTGGCCGTTCGTTGAAGGCAGAGCTGGCCTGGGCATTGCCGAAGCTGGCCGACAGCCGCGACCGCGCGCTGCTGGAAGCACTGTGTTTCGCTGTCCTGCGTCGCCGCAGTACCTATGACGCTGCCTTGCAGGCATGGATGCAGAAGCCGCTGTCGGCGCGTGACGCCGATCTGCGCACGCTGCTGATGGTCGGCTTCGCCCAGCTGGACGTGCTGGAGCTGCCGGCACACGCGGCGCTGTCGGCCACCGTCGATGCGGCACGCGCGCTGGGTCGCGAGCGCCAGGCGGGCCTGGTCAATGCGATCCTGCGCCGCGCGCAGCGCGAGGGTTTCCCGGAGCAGCCTGCACGCGACGCCTTCCCGGACTGGCTGGCCGATGCGATCGAGCGCGATTGGCCGGCGCAGGCCGAGGCGATCTTCAACGCCAGCCTGCAGCCGGCACCGCTGTGGCTGCGCGCCAACCGCCAGCATGGTGGTCGCGACAAGGTGCTGGCCACGCTGTCCGACGCCGGCATCGGCGCCGAAGCCAGTGCGCTCTGCACCGACGCATTGCGCCTGGCGGCCCCCGTTGCCGTGAACCAGTTGCCTGGCTTCGCAGACGGTGCGCTGTCGGTGCAGGACCTGTCGGCGCAATGCGCGGCCGATGCGCTGGCGCCGGTGGCCGGTGCGCGCGTGCTGGATGCCTGTGCGGCACCGGGCGGCAAGTCGGCGCACCTGCTGGAGCGTGACCCCAGCCTGCGCCTGCTGGCGCTGGATATCGACGCGCGCCGGCTGGCCCGTGCACGCGACACCTACACCCGCACCGGGGTGGGCGAGCATGCACAGACGCTGGTTGCCGATGCCAGTGATCCCGGTTCGTGGTGGGACGGCGTGCCGTTCGACGCGATCCTGCTGGATGCACCGTGTTCAGCCACCGGTGTGATCCGTCGCCAGCCGGACGTGATGTTCCATCGCCGTGCGGAAGACATCGACGCGCTGGTCGGCGTGCAGGCGCGCCTGCTGGAAGCCTGCTGGTCGATGCTGCGGCCGGGTGGCGTGCTGCTGTATGCCACCTGTTCGATCCTGCGTGCCGAGAACATCGATCAGGTGCGCGCGTTCCTGAAGTGGCATCCGGACGCCGTGGCGCAGCCGTTGGGTGACGAGTTCGGCGTGGATTGCGAAGGCGTGGCACGCCAGCGACTGCCGGGTGACAACGATGCTGACGGTTTCTTCTACGCGCGTCTGATAAAAGCAGCCTGACCCCCGCTGCCGTTTCGAGTCCCATGCTGAAAACCCACGCGTCGCGCCAGACGTGGTTGTTCGTGCTGATGGCCCTGCT
Organism: Stenotrophomonas sp. MH181796; assembly: GCF_009659995.1. Taxonomy (NCBI): domain Bacteria; kingdom Pseudomonadati; phylum Pseudomonadota; class Gammaproteobacteria; order Lysobacterales; family Lysobacteraceae; genus Stenotrophomonas; species Stenotrophomonas sp. MH181796. The sequence goes on along the minus strand of NZ_RAHU01000001.1, from coordinate 430,229 downwards.
GGTGCTGGGGGCCGGTCTGGGCCTCCGTGATCCGTGGCCCTCGGATGAGCCACGTTTCGCGCTGGTGGCCAAGCAGATGGTCGACAGCGGTTACTGGTTGTTCCCGCATCGCGGCCCCGAACTGTATTCGGACAAGCCGCCGATGCTGATGTGGTGGCAGGCCACGCTGTACAGCCTGGTCGGCCACTGGCGGGTGGCGTTCCTGCTGCCCTCCTTGCTGGCTGCGCTGGGCACGCTGTGGTGCGTGGTCGACCTCGGCCGCCGCCTGTGGACGCGGCAGGTGGGGCTGTACGCGGGCTGGGCACTGCTGTTCGCGCTGCACTTCACCTTCCAGGCGAAGAAGGCGCAGATCGATCCGCTGGTGGTGCTGTTCATCACCCTGGCCAACTACGGCCTGCTGCGCCATCTGCTGCTGGGTCCGGCCTGGCGCTGGTGGTGGCTCGGCTGGTTCTTCGCCGGCATCGGGGTGATCACCAAGGGCGTAGGCGTGCTGGCGCTGATGATGATCGCGCCGGCCGCAATCGCATCCATGCTGCATTGGCCGCGGGTGCGCCTGCATGTGCGCGACCTGCGTTTCTGGCTGGCACCGCTCGTCTTCCTGCTGGCGGTGTCGTTGTGGCTGGCGCCGATGCTGCTGGCCGGCCTGGCCACCGGCTCGGAGCCGTACCGCGCCTACATGGACGACATCCTGTTCCGGCAGACTGCGCGGCGCTATACGCAGTCCTGGGACCATCACCAGCCGTGGTGGTATTTCCTGGCGATCATGCCGTCGATGTGGATTCCCGCGTTCCTGCTGCTGCCGTGGGCAGTTCCGGCCTGGTTCCGGCGGCTGCGTCGGCGCGATGCGCGCTACCTGCTGCCGTTGGCCTGGTGGCTGCTGGTCGTGCTGTTCTTCTCCATTCCGCACGGCAAGCGCGACGTCTACATCCTGCCGGCATTGCCGATGTTCTGCCTGGCGTTGGCGCCGTTGCTGCCCGGGCTGCTGAGGCGGCGCGACGTGCAGCGCGTGCTGGGCGCTTTCACCATGGTGCTGGCATTGGCGCTGGGCCTGGTCGGTGCGCTGGCGCTGCTGGGTGATCCCGGTTTCGAAGTGCGCCTCACCCATGGCCGCGGGCTGCTTCCCGGCGCCACCGATGCGCTGGCCTGGGCGGCGCTGGCGATGGCGATCTGGGCGGCCCTGAGCCTAGGGGTGTGCGGGCGCCGGCGTCGGCACGTGGCCCTGGTTTCCAGCCTGGCCGGGGTCTGGGTGCTGTACAGCCTGGTCGGTTATCCGGTGTTGAACGATTCCAGCTCGGCCCGTGGCCTGATGCGTGAAGTCAGCGCACGCATCGGCCCGCAGGCCGAGCTGGGACTGGTGGCATGGAAAGAGCAGAACCTGCTGATGGCCGATCGCCCGGCGGCCACCTTTGGATTCGAAGCGCGTTGGCATGAACAGCTGCAGGCGGCCGTGCGCTGGCAGCGGCTGGTTCCGCAGCAGCGCTGGCTGCTGGTGAACGAGGATGCGATGCAGGCCTGCATTGATCGTGCGCGGGCCGAGATGGCGGGCATTTCCAATCGTCGCCGCTGGTGGCTGGTGCCTGCCGACGCGGTTGCAGGCACCTGCCGGCCGTCGGCGGCGGACCTCGAGCACGAGCGCCGCCTGCAGGGACCCGGGATCGCCGATTGAGCGTTCGGGCAACGCGGCTCAGGTGCTGGCCAGGGCGGCGTGGTAGCTGGCCAGCGTGGCGTCGGCGAATGTCTGCAGGCCGAACTCCCGCTGTGCATGGCGGCGTGCTGCACGTCCGTGTTCCGGCAGCGCATCGCGCTGTGCGTACAGCGTCTGAACCTGTGCGGCGATGGCGTCGATGTCGCGGGTGGCAACCACCCAGCCATCGACACCTGGTTCGATGTTCTCCGGCAGGCCCGCATAGTCGCTGACCAGCATCGGCTTGCCGCTGGCCATCATTTCGCGGCAGGCGAAGGAGATCGTCTCGACGTCATGGGACAGTACGAAGCCAGCGTCGCCGGCAGCGATCAGCACGCGGGTATCGGCCAGCAGGCCTGTGAAGTGCACCTGTGCGGCGACCTCGCCCAGCGCCTGCACCTGTTCGCGCTGCTGCGCGCTGGGCAGGTGGCCGGCCACGGCCATGTGCACGTGCGGACGCACCGCATCGGGTAGCCGCGCGATGGCCTTGGCCAGGTCGATCCAGCCTTTGTAATCGTCGGTGCCGGCGTTGCTGACCAGCACCAGCGCCTGTGGATCCTGCGTCCATTGCTGGCGCAACGCGCAACCGGTGCCGGCCGGCTGTGGCGAGTAACGCTCGAGGTCCACGCCGTTGCGGACGACGTCGATCGGGCAGCGACGGTACGGGCCCTGTTCCAGCAGGCGCTTGGTGTCGGCCGATACTGCGATCACGCGGTCGGTGGCCAGGCGGGCACGGAAGGCGTTGCCCAGGGTGTTGGTCGGCTTGCTGTTGTGCTTGGTGAGGATGATCGGCGGGCGGCGCATGCCGAGCAGGCCCTGCATCACGAAGCGGTGGTCACGTGCACCGTTGACGTGGATCAGGTCGATGCCTTCTTCGCGCACCAGCCTGCGCAGCGCGCGCTGTTCGGCCAGCTGCCGGGGCAGCGTTGGCAGGCCGCTGCCGAACGCAATCGGCAGTGTGCGGGCGATGCCTTCATCGGCCATGGTCCGCAGCAGGCGGCTGTCGGCCGGTGCGGCGACATGGAGCGTGTGCTGGCCATGCAGGGCCCGCGCCAGCGAGACGATGTACGTGGTGTGACCGCCACCGTCGCCGTAGTGGAAGTTGGTGTACAGGATTTTCATGGGGGGTCTTCAGGCAACGCCCGCGCAGTGTGACACAGCGTGGTCAAGGCCGGTCCGCGGAAGGCGCCGGGTCGGCCACCGCCTGTCCATTGCCCAGCATCCACAACATGATGGTCTTCTGCCGCACGTAGTTGGCCCGTACATAGGCGTAGACCAGACCGTGCCAGCCATCGCGGAAGCCGCCGCGGAACAGGAATCCGCGCCAGAACCGCCAGGCCGGGGCCAGCACCAGCTTGCCCAGTGTGGCCCGCTTGCCGCGCGCGAACTCGTGCTCGGCCATCATCCGCGCGTACTTCTCGGTCTTGGCCAACTGCTGCTGCAAAGACCGGTACGGGTAGTGGATCAGGTCGCCGGGCAGGGTGCCCACGCTGCCGTCGACGCTGGCGGCCTCGTGGATCTCGCGCTTGCCGCGCCAGCCCCCGCGGCGGCGGTCGAACAGGCGCATCACCCGGTCCGGATAGGCATTGCCATGGCGCAGGAACTTGCCGAAGTACTCCGACAGGCGTGCGAAGCGATAGCCGGCATGGCCGGCGAAGCCGCCGTCACGGACCTGTTCGATGGCCGTGCGCAGCGCCGGGCTGATCCGTTCGTCGGCATCCAGGCACAGCACCCAGTCGTGGCGGGCCTGCTCGACGCAGAACGCCTTCTGGCTGCGGAAGCCGTCGAACGGGCGCTGCAGCACGCGGGCACCGGCGGCCTCGGCGATGGCTACGGTGGCATCGGTGGAATACGAGTCCACCACCACGATCTCATCGCAGAAGGCCAGCGAGGCCAGGCAGTCGCCGATGCGCCCGGCTTCGTTGAACGCGATAATGCACGCCGAGATGCGAGGCCGTTCGATGGGAGCGGTCGTGGAGGACATGATGGCCGGGTACCTGTTGTTTGCGACGGAGCGTTATGCGCTGCCTATTCTCGCCCCGTTGGCGCAGGCCTTGCACGCCTCCGGGCAGGAGGTGGCGGCCTGGTTCGAAGGCGGCGCGGCTGGCAGCAGCCTGCCGGGGGTGCCCAACATCGGCCTCAAGCAGGCCCTGGCGATGCGTCCGCGGGCGGTGTTCAGCGCGGCCAACTGGGTGCCGACATTCCTGTCCGGGGCCAAGGTGCAGCTGTTCCATGGCTTCAACGTGGAGAAGCGGGACAGCGCGCGCGGCCACTTCCGGGTGCGCGGCATGTTCGACCTGTACTGCACGCAGGGCCCGGCCACCACCGCGCCGTTCCGGGAGATGGCCAGCCTGCAGGGCCACTTCGCGGTGGCCGAGACCGGCTGGCCGAAGCTGGACCCGCTGTTCCGCGATGACGGTGGCGAGAGTTCCGCGCTGCGCGCACCGGCCGGAGACCGCCCGGTGATCCTGTTCGGCTCGACCTTCACTGAACGGTTGAGTGCGGCCCCACACCTGCATGCGCAGATCGCCGCTGATATCGCCGCCGGCGACCACTACTGGCTGCTGACCCTGCACCCGAAGTGCCCGCCGGAACTGTTCGAACGCTACCGCGCGCTGGCCGGTGCCAATGCCCGCTTCATCGAGCCGGAACAGGTGATGGCCGCGCAGCGTGCCGCCGACGTGCTGGTCTCGGATACCTCGTCGATCGTTTCGGAGTTCATCGTCCAGCACAAGCCGGTGGTGACCTTCCGCAACCGCGTGCCCAAGCCGCACATGATCGACTTCGATGATCCTGCGCAGCTGCCGGCGATGCTGCAGCGCGCGCTGCACCCGGACGCCGTGCTGCAGGCGGAGATCGTGCGCTACGCCGACGCCATCCACCCTTACCGCGATGGCCGCTCCAGCGAACGGGTGATCGCGGCCACCGAGGATTTCCTGTCCGGTGAAATGGGTGCGTTGCGGCGCAAGCCGTTCGGCAGCTGGGTGCGCGATCTGCAGATCCGCAAGGACCTGGGGTATTGGGGCCCGTCGCAGCGCTGAAGCCTCGCTGACCCCGCTCGCGGTAGTGCCGGCCGCTGGCCGGCAATCTCGGTAATGTCGGCGGATGCCGGCCAGCGGCCGGCACTACCTGTTTCAAGGCCGGGGTGCGCGGTGCCCCATCACCAGCGCAGCTTGCGCCGAGCCAGTGCCGCGGCCAGCTGCTCCATCACCTGCTGGGCCTGTGCCTGCGGCAGATGGTGCAGGGTCAGCGCCACATCGCCGTGCGCGCCGGCGGTATCCAGCTGCAGGCTGCTGGTGCCGAGCAGCTTGTCCAGCGGCGAGCGTTGCAGGCGCAGTCCCTGCACCTTGTCCAGTTCGGCCCAGCGCCACCAGCGCTTCCACCAGCCGCCCCGCACCGCCACGTAGTGGTCATCCAGATACCAGCCCATGCGTGCCATCTGCCGGTGCGCGACCAGCAGCGCCACCGGCAGCCACGCCAGCACCAGCAGGCCCCATGGGCCCCAGCGCCAGTACGCGGCCGCCGCCAGCAGCGGCACCAGCACCAGCGCACCCAGGCACAGCCGCCACCAGCCGCGCTGCGGAACGGACTGCCACTGCGCCGGTGGCCATTGCAGCTGTGGCAGCAGATGCTGCACCAGCTCCGTGCAGCGCTCGCTCGACGCCAGTGGCGCGAGTTCGCGCAGGGCGCGGTCCTCTTCGCGCGAGGGGCCACCGGCGGCGCTGTCGATACGCAGCTGGCGCAGCCCGAACCAGCGCGGCAGAGTGCCTTCGCGCAGCGTCCAGGCCTGGATGCGACGACGCGCCACGCTGCTGCGGGTGCGGCTGAGCAGGCCGGCCGAAACGGTCAAGCGGCGATCCTGCTCGCTGAGCGTAAAGCCGTGGTAGCGCAGCAGGGTCAGCACCACCGACAGCAGGCGCAGCCCCAGCCAGCCCACCAGCAGCGCGGCGGCCAAGAGCAGGAACGCGCCGGTTACGCCGGGATGCAGGTGGCTGGCATAGCCGAAGGCCTCGCGGCCACCACGCTGGATGGCATCGTCCATCACTGGCCGCGGCACGGTCTGGAACAGCACGCCGAACGCGGCCAGCGCCAGTGCCCAGCCACGGTTGGAGAGCAGACCCATGCGCACCACGTCCCAGCTCGACAGGCGCAGCAGCACGTGCTCGCTGTCGACCTCGGCAATGGGCGGCGCATCAACGGCGTCAACGGCCTGTGGCGCCTGTCCACGCTGGCGTACCAATCGCTCCAGCGCCAGCGCCTGGTCCAGCTTCAGCACCCGCATCTCGGCTTCCGGACGCACGCCACCGGCCGACTCCAGGCGCAGTTCGGCCACGCCGAACAGGCGATGCAGCGGGTTCTGCCGTACTTCCACGTTGTGGATGCGCGCGAACGGGATCTCGCGGCGGTTGCGCGCCAGCAGGCCGCTGCGCACGGTGATCGCATCGCTGCCGATGCGGTAGCGGTAGCTGAGGTACTGCAGCACCGACACCAGCACCAGCGCGACGATCGCTGCCAGTGGAATCAGCTGCGCCCACATTGGATCGCGGTCGCCGCGCTGGCCGAATACCAGCAACGCCACCAGCGGCAGGAAGTAGTGGCGCAGCTGCATCAGCAGCACGAACAGCCACGACCACGGATGCAGGCGATGGTCCTCGCCACCGGCAGGCAGCGATGCGGGCAGGGGCGGCGGCAGGCTCACAGGGCGTCGGCGTCCTGGTCGAGCTGGTGCGACAGGGTGTCACGCAGGCGCTCGGCATCGGCCTCGTCCAGGCCGCTGACGGTCACCGCGCTCATGCGGGTACCGGCGGTGTGCACGATCAGCGTGGCCAGCCTGGCACGGCGTTCCAGCGGGCCCCGGCGCAGGTCCAGGTGCTGTACGCGCGAAATGGGGACGCGCGTTTCCAGCTGCCACATCAGGTCGCGGCGCAGGCCCAGCCCTTGGGCATCCAGCCGCCAGCGGGTGCGGGTCAAGCGCCGGCGGCCGAGCCAGGCGCCGAAGACGATGCCGATCAGCAGCCCAAGGGCGGCCGTCCACAGGCCGCCGGGCAGGTCGAAGAACCACGCGGCTGCGGCCAGCGGCAGGCCCGGCACGAACAGGCCGCCGAAGGCGCCTTCCAGTGCAGCGAGGCGGGCAGCGCGTTGCGGCAGCGACTGCCAGGCATCGGTGGGCGAGGAGGGCGGGGGAACGTCGGTCACGCGGGCTCCGTCAGGTGGCAGGGCGGGCGGTGGCGGCCGTGGCCGCACCGCGCAGACGGTAGCAGGTCGGCTGCGTTACTGGGCAGCCTGGATCAGCGCGTCCACATCCAGCATGTGGCCTGCGCGATCAGCCTTGGTGCGCAGGTAATGCTCGTTCTCGGCGGTGATCTCGCCGGTGACCGGAATGCAGTCCAGCACCTCGATGCCAGCGTTGCGCAGGCGCTGTGCCTTGGTCGGGTTGTTGCTGAGCAGGGCCACGCGCGAAATGCCCAGGCCACGCAGCATCGCCACCGCACTGCCGTAGCGGCGCTCGTCGGCACCGAAGCCCAGCTGTGCATCGGCATCGATGGTGTCCAGGCCGTCGTGCTGGTAGCCGTAGGCGCGCATCTTGGCGGCAATGCCGGTGCCGCGTCCTTCCTGGTCCAGGTACAGCAGCACACCGCCGCCCAGTTCCTTCAGCTTGCGCAGGCCACGCCGCAGCTGGTCGCCGCAGTCGCACTTCAGCGAACCGAACAGGTCGCCGGTCAGGCACGAGGAGTGCACGCGCACAGGCACCACTGCCGACAGGTCCGGTTCGCCGACGATGATCGCGACCTGGTCGCGCTGGGCCACGCCGCCGCGGAACACCGCGAAGGTGGTCATGCCGACGTCGCGCAGCGGTACCGGCGAACGTGCCACCAGTTCGTAATCGTGGGCCGCATGGGCAGCGCCTTCGGCCAGGTCGCACAGGGCCACTTCGGCAGCACCGTCAAAGGTGCGGTCTTCGGCGTCCAGGCGCACCGCCACCATTGCCGGCAGCAGCAGGCCGAGGCGGGCCAGTTCCACCGCGCCGGCATCGAAGGCGTCACCCGCGCTCCAGCCGTCCGGCATCGGGCCCGGCTCGCGCAGGTAGCCCAGCGAGGGCAGCGCATCGAAGGCAACACCCGCCAGCGGCAGGCGTGCTCCTTCCGGGGCCTCCACGCCGAGCACGCGGGCGCGGGTGGCGGTCAGGAACAGGTAGTGGCGCTCGCACGCGGCGCTGGCGAACGTGGCGAAGCTGCTGGCGGTGGCGCTGTCCAGTGCGATCACCGCCAGGCGCTGGCCCTGACCATCGTGGAGTAGCACCGGGCGACCGGCGCGCAGTTCGGCCACCGCGCGTTCGCAGCGGATCGCGGCGGGATCGCCGAACAGGGAAGGGGCAGCAGGCATGGCAGGACCGGGGGAGGCGGACATCGCAGTCTCTATGGGGGCGCCGGCGTCGTATTCAACGTGGCGCGGCCGCCGGTCGCAGGTGCCATGTGGGCCTGAGTGCGGCAGCCGTCAGTGCGGATGCTCTTCGGTCGCGTACGGGTCTTCCTCGCCGCTGCCTGGTGGCCGCAGCGTATAGCGCTTGTAGGTCCACTGGTACTGCGCCGGATCGCGGCGCGCAATGCGCTCGATGCCGGCATTGAGCGCGGTGGCGGCCACCTGCGGGTCCGGGTCGGCCACGGCCGGGTCGGTCGGCTCGATGTGCAGGGCGAATTCCATGTCCGGCCCGATGCGCTCGCACCAGCCGTACAGCACGGTGGCGCCGGTGCGCTCGGCCAGCCGGTTGACCAGGGTCATGGTCAGCGCCTGCACGCCGAAGAACGGCACGAACACGCCGTCGCCGGCCTTGGGCTGCTGGTCGGGCAGGATGCCGGTGGCACCGCCGTCCTTGAGCACCTTGAACAGCTGGCGCACGGCCGGGCCTTCGGCGCGCACCTGCTGTACGTTCTGGCCGCCCCGCACCAGCTGCAGGAAGGCATCGCTGGCTTCGTCCTCCGGCGGCTTGTAGACAATGGCGATCTGCCCGCGCGAGGCCAGCCACTGGTTCAGCAGCTCCCAGTTGCCGAAGTGAGGTGCGGCCACGATCACGCCCTTGCCGCTGGCCAGGGCCACGTCGTACAGGGCCTCGCCGTGGCGCTGCTTCAGGTGCAGGCGCAGGTTGTCGGCCGGCGCCTGGCTCCACAGGCGCAGGGTCTCGATGGCCTGCAGCGCGGTGGAGCGCAGCAGATCGCGGTGCAGGCGATCGCGTGCGGCGCCGTCCAGCTCCGGGTAGGCCAGTTCCAGGTTGCGCCGGGTGACACGGCTCTCACGGGCGTTGAGATTGATCCAGGCCCACGCCAGCGCGCGCGCGAATCCCCGCAGTACTGGCCAGGGCAGGCGGGCGAACAGGGTGGTGGCGCGGTAGACCAGCCGGGCTTTGCGTTGCGGATTCATCGGTGCCAGTTTAGCCAAGGCCGCTGCTATCGTGGCCGGCCCCGTTCATTGGAAGCCCACGATGCTCGTCCTGATCCAACGTGTCAGCCAGGCCGCCGTCCATGTCGATGACGAAGCGGTGGGGCAGATTGGCCCGGGCCTGCTGGCCCTGGTCGGCATGGAGCCGGGCGATACCGAGGCCCAGCTGCGGCGCATGGCCGAGCGCCTGCTGGGCTACCGGGTGTTCGCCGACGAGGCCGGGAAGATGAACCGGTCGCTGCGCGACACCGGCGGCGGCCTGCTGCTGGTCAGCCAGTTCACCCTGGCGGCCGATACCCGTTCGGGCATGCGGCCCAGCTTCACCAGCGCTGCAGCGCCGGACGAGGCTGAACGCGGGTTCAATCGATTTGTCGAGATCTGTCGTGAAAATCACGCGCCAGGGGTGGAAACGGGCCGATTTGGTGCCCATATGGTCGTCAGCCTGGTCAATGACGGTCCCGTGACCTTCCTTCTCAGGCCCTGAGCCTGCGGGACCACCGCCCGGCAGGTGGGGCCCCGGGCTGGTATAATGCTACGTTCCCTATTTCTCCCTAGCCGGTGGCGCGAGCACTACATGGCCAACGAACGTCCTGCCCAATCCGAAATCAAGCAACTGATCAGCAAGGGCCTGGAACAGGGCTACCTGACCTACGCCGAAGTCAATGACCATCTGCCGGACGACATGGTCGACCCGGAACAGATCGAAGACATCATCGGCATGATCAACGGCATGGGCATTGATGTCCATGAAGTTGCGCCGGATGTGGAAACCCTGCTTCTCAACGATGGCAACACCGGTAACCGCGAAGTCGATGACACCGCGGCCGAAGAAGCCGCCGCCGCGCTGAGCGCGCTCGACACCGAAGGTGGCCGTACCACCGACCCGGTGCGCATGTACATGCGCGAAATGGGCACGGTCGAGCTGCTGACCCGCGAAGGCGAAATCGCCATCGCCAAGCGCATCGAGGAAGGCCTTTCGCAGGTCCAGGCCGCCCTGGGCCAGTTCCCGGTCTCGGTCGAGTCGCTGCTGACCGACTACGAAGCCCACAAGGAAGGCAAGAAGCGCCTGGCCGAAGTGATCGTTGGCTTCAACGACCTGGCCGACGAAGAGCCGGCGCCGCCGGCGGCTGCTGCCGATGACAGCAGCGATGCCGACGCCGAAGGCGACGAGGACGAGGACGATGATGTCGAGGGTGGCGAGGAAGAAGCCGCACCGACCGGTCCGGATCCGGAGGAAGTCGCTGCGCGCATGCAGGCGCTGAGCGATGCCTTCAACGCCTTCAAGAAGGCGGCGACCAAGGGCGACAAGAAGAACCTGCCGCGCCTGCGCGAAGAGATGTCGGCGGTGTTCGTCACCCTGAAGCTGCCGCTGCCGCTGACCGACGTGCTGACCAAGCAGCTGCGCGACACCATGGCGTCGATCAAGGCCCACGAGCGCCGCGTGCTGAACCTGGCCACTGTCACCGCCCGCATGCCGCGCAAGGACTTCATCCGCTCCTGGGAAGGCAACCAGACCAACCTGGAGTGGGTGGAAGACGCACTGAAGCGCAAGCAGAAGTGGTCTTCGGCCCTGCGTGAAGTGAAGGACCAGATCATCGCCGAACAGCAGGCGACGATCGACATCGAGAAGCTGACCCAGCTGGACCTGGAAGAGCTGAAGGAAATCAGCCGTGCCATGGCCTACGGTGAAGCCAAGGCGCGCAAGGCCAAGAAGGAAATGGTCGAGGCCAACCTGCGCCTGGTGATCTCGATCGCCAAGAAGTACACCAACCGCGGCCTGCAGTTCCTCGACCTGATCCAGGAAGGCAACATCGGCCTGATGAAGGCCGTGGACAAGTTCGAGTACCGCCGCGGTTACAAGTTCTCGACCTACGCCACCTGGTGGATCCGCCAGGCGATCACCCGCTCGATCGCCGACCAGGCGCGCACCATCCGTATTCCGGTGCACATGATCGAGACGATCAACAAGTTGAACCGCATTTCCCGCCAGATGCTCCAGCAGTACGGCCGCGAGGCTACGCCGGAGGAGCTGGCCAAGGAAATGGACATGCCGGAAGACAAGATCCGCAAGGTGATGAAGATCGCCAAGGAGCCGATCTCGATGGAAACCCCGATCGGCGACGACGAGGATTCCCATCTGGGCGACTTCATCGAGGACACCAACGTGGAGTCCCCGATCGAGAACACCACCAACATCAACCTGTCTGAAACCGTGCGCGACGTGCTGGCCGGCCTCACCCCGAGGGAAGCCAAGGTGCTGCGCATGCGCTTCGGCATCGACATGAACACCGACCACACGCTGGAAGAGGTCGGCAAGCAGTTCGACGTGACCCGCGAGCGCATCCGCCAGATCGAAGCGAAGGCCTTGCGCAAGCTGCGTCACCCGAGCCGTTCGGAACAGCTGCGCAGCTTCCTGGATATCGATTGATATCCGGCGGCTGTTGAAGCGTTGAGAAAAACCCCGCCTGGTGCGGGGTTTTTCTTTTTGGGATGGCGTGTGCTTTGCCTGCTCTCTCCTGTAGAGCCGAGCCATGCTCGGCTGCTGTTCGCGGTGACGTATCCGGCTACGCACGTGAACGCACACAGGCCTCATTGCTGAGCCTTGTGACGCAACTGGCTTGAGAATTGTTGAGGCCTTCGCCGCGATTCGCTGCCGGGGGAAGTGGTCATTCAGCCGAAACCCCAAGTGCCTCAATGAAATGTGTAGTCGGATGGGAGTGACAAGCGCACGCAATGTCGCATTCACCAATTGAAGCCTCTAGCCTTCCTTCCACACAGTCCTCCGCAGGTGCTCAACACACCGTCGTAGGCGGACTGTCTGCCGCAACAGCAGGCAATCCAAGGCCAAACCGCAACTCTCGCCATTCCGGTGAGCCCAAGGGTTTCTGGCCGGGTGGCGCGCAGCCATACAAGACCCTGCAAGGGGAAAGCTGCGGGCGGCCCTACGACCGTGTTGAAGCACCCGGTCGCCTCTCTCAACAGGAGGCGGAAGAGGTTCGACGAATCGTAGGAGAGTGAATATGGGGCTGACGGAGATTGACGGTGGGTGCGGCTGGGGTGGCTCGGATACGCGTGGCTGCGACTTCCCCCCGTTGTTGGACTGGGACGATGTGCTGCGTGATGAGCGCGAGGATCCACTGGGGTTCGCCCGACGAGCGACGTTGGCATTGCTGACACAGTCGGGTGCCGGATTGCTTGCTGGCTTCGGCGGCGGCAACCAGATTGGGCTGGAAGAGGCCAGGAGGACGGTGGCGCTGTTCCACGCCCACCTGCGGCGGCAGGCGTGGTTCGCGGAAGCGGCGGAGAAGCGGTTGGGGCACGTTGCTGAGGTTCTTGCTGCTGCCGGGTAGCCGATCGTGCGCGGCCTCCACTACACTGTGACGCTGCGCAGGGCCTATAGCTCAACGGTTAGAGCAGGGGACTCATAATCCCTTGGTTTCAGGTTCGAATCCTGGTGGGCCCACCATCTACTGATCCGGCAACGTCCAGGTCAGTCCGAATATCCTAGAAAAACGACCTCATTCTCGGCTTTCATGTCCAGCCAGGTCCGGTCGCGTGCGCCTTCATCCAGCTGGAACGTGAGTAACGGTGCGAGTAAGATGACCGGAAGGTCTTCGCTTACTCACATACCGGTTACTCACAGCCATGTTGACGGACACCAAGCTGCGCAGCCTCAAGCCCCAGGGCAAGGTCTATCGCCTAGCCGACGCCAATGGGCTGTGCGTCGAGGTGAGGCCTTCGGGGGCCAGGATCTGGCGCTATCGGTACCGGTTCGCCGGCAAGGCGAACATGCTGACCATCGGCGATTACCCGGCGGTTTCCCTTGCAGAAGCTCGCGCCGAGCGGGACAAGGCCCGGGCCCAGCTCAAGAAGGGCATGGACCCGGCTCTCGTGGTGAAGATCGAGCGGGCGGCACAGGAGGAAGAGGCCGGCAATACCTTTGGCTCTCTTGCTGAAGAACTAGTGGCGCAACGGGCCAAGAAGCTGACCCCCGGGTCAGTCGTTCGGGAGCGCCGGATGCTGGAGCGCGACCTAGGGAGCATCGCTGATCTGCCCGTTCGGAGCGTGACTGCGCCAATCCTGCTGAAGGCCCTGCGGAAGATCGAGGCCCGTGGAGCGCTTGAGACGGCGCATCGGGCTCGCGCCGCTGCGGGCATGGTCTTTCGCTATGCCATCGCCACCGGCCGTGCAGAGAACAACCCCGCCCTGAGTCTTGCCGGTGCGTTGACCCCTACGAAAACCAAGCACTTCTCAAGCCTGACTGAGCCAGAGGAGGTGGCAAAGCTTCTCAAGGCGATCTACGGCTACCAAGGGTCGCCCATCGTCTCCGCTGCGCTCAAGCTTTCGGCGCTCCTGTTCGTCAGGCCGGGCGAGCTCCGTGCGGCGCGCTGGGAGGATATCGACCTGGATGCGGCTGAGTGGCGTTACATCACCAGCAAGACTCAGACCCAGCACATCGTTCCCTTGGCGGGGCAGGTCGTCGAGCTCCTGGAGGATGTCCGGCCCTACGCAAGGAAAAGCCAGTACGTCTTTCCGAGCGTGCGCAGCATCCAGAAGCCAATCAGTGAGAACACGATCAACGCTGCTCTGCGCAACCTCGGGTTCGACGGCGAGATGATGACTGCCCATGGCTTTCGGGCCATGGCGAGAACCCTGCTGGACGAGGTGCTTGGATTCAGGCCGGACTTCATCGAGCATCAACTCGCCCATGCGGTACGGGATCCGCTGGGGCGGGCGTATAACCGGACTACCCACCTAGAAGAGCGCAGAAGGATGATGCGGGCTTGGGCAAACTACCTAGACGAGTTGAGACGTCGCGCATAGGCTTCGAGTCACAGATGAGTTCGCGCATCGTCGCTCAATTGACGACAATGCGCGTGGAGCAACTCGTGGTAGGGGTGCCGCTTGGCGTCGAAGAACGCGTACTGCGTCGCCAGCTACTTGGGCTCATTCGAGTTGAGGCACGCGCCGATGTGTTCGGCTTGATGCTGATGATGGTGCGGTCCTGACCTGACTGAAATGGCGTGAATGAGCCAGCGTTGTTGTTGCATTCGACTGGACGAAGTCGTGCTTTTCGCTGAGTCAGCAGCTCCGGGGAGTGCGTCTGCTGTGGTTCGAAGGCTTGACCACACAGCCCATCGCGCGACGTAGACCCCGGGGAGCAGGTTTAATTTTCCGGCAAGGTGACAATCATGCGAATGACGGACACAAGGCGCTTTGCTGAAGCGCTAGGCAGTTGGATGCACTTCGAAACCTGCTGTTTCAGGGCAGGTCTGTTTTCCGAGAGCTCGTTCAAGAGCGCAATTGGTAATGTCGCCAGCTCTCTGCATGGGGACCACAAAGCAGCCCGGGTCCATGCGGACTACCCTCTGGCCGCGCTCCAGCGCGTCCCAGATGCCGAGCGCAAGATTGGCGGTGGTCGAAAGCGTAGCGTCGACTTCGCACTGATCTATGATGACGGAAGACAGCCTGCATCAGATCCACAAGTTCTTATTGAGGCAAAATGGGCCGGATCGTCGCACTGCTCGGTGACGAATTTGATGGCGGATTTCATCCGTCTCTGCCTCATGAAGCGAGCGCACCCGAACGCAACATGTCTGCTAGTACTTGCTGGTCATTCGAGAGATATCAACAAAGTTCTCTCGCGCAGACCCTTTGTGGGGGGAGCCCGTGATGTTATGCCCTCCAAAGACAACGCCAGCAAGAGCTTTAAGTTTCTGCATAGGGACGCCGCCCACCAGAGCGCTTTTGCTGCAGCCATCGCTGCGTTTCATCAAGCGAACCTGAAAGTGCCAATTCGATTTTCTGTTTCTGGCGGCGCTCCCTATCCGACAGGAGCAGCGAAATTTCAGGCAGTGGCGTGGGAAGTTGGTAGTGTTGACGTTAGAGATTTAAGTCGCGACGAGTGGCCGAGTCCGACGAAAAGCCGTGCTACGCAGCTAGTCGAGGATGCGATTATCTAGGCCGGCCCGCCGCCAATGCGCGTTTCAGTCGGCACAACGGTGCATGGCGGTTACGGCTAGCAAGATTGCTCTGACCTGCTGGACCAGACGGTAGGGTTCCGTGGAAAGAATGCGTCCACAGACAAGATAAACGCATGCGCGTCCGCCTTGGGTCGTAAGCCGCCCCTCAAGCGACGACCGCTTCCGGACAAGAGCGGACATCACGTAGCAACGCCAGGGATGAGAGAGCGGCCGATGACTTACCGCCAAGCAAATCGCGCTGCACGCCCCAACAGATGTCATTTGGCCAGATAGGTGTCGGCTGAAATGACTTCCGCATACCCGAATGCGAGCGTTGACATCAGGGCCGTATGCACTTGCTCGGCGGGCACGCTCTTCCCATCGAACTCGAGCTCGCGGGTTGCGCAGGCGTCGTGCACGACCGTTGTCTTGTAACCAAAATAGCCGCGGCGCAAGTTGTCGCGTCGATGCACATGTGGCTCATCGGCCAATAACCGTGACTTATTCGATGCCGTCGGAATCGAGTGTCTCCTTGAGGTCCGTCTTGTGGAACGAGTTCGGATAGTTCTTTGTGATGACGTGCTCGTCGTCTTGGGGGGCTACCTTCGGATGTATCAGCACGCCCTCGGTGCCGGGTACGAAGAACGGCAGGTCGCCGGCGCGAACGCTTACCGGATCATGGACGCAGTCCGGCACTGACCGGACCCGGCACGCAGCGGTCGTTAGCCCGGGACCTTGCTCCTGGCCTGGGAAGCGTCGGCCTCGATCCTGCGGCGCACCTCTTCCTCAAGACCCTTGAGCCCCCAGGTTCTTCCGATCGCGATCGCTTCATCGGCCTCCTTTCCGTCCACCCATGCGGCCCGGAGCGCTGCCATCGCACCGACACGGTTGCCGCTGGCACAGTGCACGAGCACCGGACGTTTCGCGTCTCGAACAATGGCATCAAACGCCATCACGTTCTCACGGGTGAGATCCACTGCACCGCGTAATGGCAGGTTGGAGTACAGAAGGCCGGCCGCGCGGACGGCTGCCGCCTCGTCGAAATCTGGCGTCTCCGCATCCAAGGTGAGGTCGATGACGTGGCGGATGCCAGCATCACGCACGCGTGAGATGTCGTCGGCATCCAGCCGCCCCGCCGACACGATGCCCGGCGCAGGTGACACCGCATCCGCAACGGTCGGCAGTGCAGTCGGGTACGTGGCGGAGGCGCAGCCGGGGCCTGCGAGCGCAACGACAAGGAAGAGCAATGGAATAGGCTTCATGGCATAACCTCAGGCGCGGTTGACGACACGGTGCAACAGGATGCCAGCCAGCATGGCCGGGATGAACCACAGCGCTTCGACCGAGCCGATCCCCAGGCCCGCGAGTGCAGGACCTGGACAGTAGCCGGCGATACCCCAGCCGATTCCGAACAGTGCCGCACCGCCGAGCAGCTTGCGGTCGACCTGCTTCAGGTTCGACAGCTGGAACGTATCGGCGAGCACCGGGCTGCCACGGCGCAGCACCAAGCGGAACAGCAGCCCGGTGGTGGTGACGGCGCCGCCGAGGACGAACGCCAGCGTCGGATCGAAATCTCCGAACACGTCGAGGAAGCCGAGCACGATGCGGGGGTCGGTCATGCCCGACATTGCCAGCCCCAGACCAAACAGCGCACCCGACAGCAGCGCGGCAATCGAGAACTTCATCATCAACTCCAGACGTGGCGCACAAGGAAGGTGGTTGCAATGGCCGTGGCCATGAAGGTCAGGACGGCCGCCAGCGAGCGCATGGACAGTCGGCCGAGCCCACACACGCCGTGGCCGCTCGTGCAGCCGTTGCCCATGCGCGTGCCGAAGCCCACCAGCAGCCCGGCGACCACCAGCCCGACTCGCGAATAGTCCGTCCGCGGCAGTGGTGCACCGGGCACCAGTGCCATGTATAGGCCCGCGGCGACGATCAAGCCCAGCAAAAACATGGCGCGCCACGACACATCACCTGCCTTCGGGAACAGAACGCCGTTGAGGATGCCGCTGACGCCCGCGACCCGTCCGTTGAGCCACAGCAACAACGTCGCGGACAGTCCAATCAGCACCCCGCCTGCCAGGGCGATCATCCACGTGGTCATGCCTCACCTCCCAATTGGTTCAGGGGCAGCCGCAGGTAGCGGATGCCGTTCGCGTCCGTCGGCGGCAGCTCGCCAGCGCGAATGTTCACCTGCAACGCCGGCAGAATCAGCTTGGGCGCCGCCAGTCTTGCATCCCGTTCGGTCCTCAACTTCACGAACGTCTCCTCATCTGCCTCGCCGCCCACATGCACATTGCGCTGCTTCTGCTCGTCGAGCGAGCTCTGCGGATGCGCCTCGCGCTCGGCCGGCGGGTAGTCGTGGCACAGGAACAGGCGGGTGTCGGCGGGCAGATCGAACAAGGTGCGGATCGATCGGTAGAGCTTGCGCGCGTCGCCCCCTGGGAAGTCCACTCTCGCGGTGCCCGTTTCAGGGGCAAACACCGTATCGCCCACGAACGCGGCGTCACCAACGAGATAGGTCAGACTATCGTCGGTGTGACCGGGCGTCGCGATCGCACGCGCTTCGAGCTCGCCGATGGCGAACGTGTCTCCATCGGCGAACAGCCGATCGAACTGGCGGCCGTCGGTGGCGAACTCCGGCTCCATCCCGAACAGCGCCTTGAAGCGCTCCTGCACCTGGGTGATACCGCGACCGATCGCGACCTTCGCGCCGGTTTCGCGTTTGAGGTATGCCGCCGACGTCAGGTGGTCGGCATGCGCATGGGTTTCAAGGATCCAGTCCACGATCAGCGAATGATCGCGCACGAACGCGAGCACGCGGTCGGCCGAGGCGGTCGAGGTTCGGGCACAGGCGGGATCGTAGTCGAGCACCGGGTCGACGATGGCGGCATGGCCACCGTCACGATCGTAGACCACGTAGGTGAAGGTGAACGTGGCCGGGTCGTAAAAGCTCTGCACCTGCGGATTCATTTGACAGCTTCTTGCTCTGTACTTTAGGTACTGCTACATTACATTCGTCACCTGTCCTTGTCAAGAACTTACTAAACTACATCCGCCATGGCCCGTTCATCAAAGAAGATACGTCCGATGCCCTCGACCGAGCAGATGGCGCAGCATGCCAATGAAGCGGCCGCACTGTTGAAGGCACTGGCCCATCCGGCACGCCTGCTCGTGCTGTGCCAGCTGGTCGAGGGCGAGGCTTCGGTAGGAGAGTTGCAGCCGATTACCGGGCTCAGCATGTCCGCCCTGTCGCAGCACCTGGCCGTACTGCGCGAGATGCAGCTCGTCACGACGCGTCGCGAGGCGCAGACCATCTACTACGCGCTAGCCGAGGGCCCTGCTGCAAGCGTGCTCGATACGCTATACGCCGCCTACTGTGGCAGCCAGGAGGCTGTCCAATGACCACGTTCCAGTTAGTGATGGGGGTCATTTCCGGCGGCGTCGTCGGCTTCACGCTCGGGCTGGTCGGTGGCGGCGGCTCCATTCTCGCGGTCCCGCTCATGGTCTACCTCGTCGGGGTGCGCGACCCGCATGTGGCGATCGGCACCAGCGCGCTTGCGGTTGCGGCCAACGCACTTATCGGCCTGACCAACCATGCCCGCAAGCGCAACGTGAAGTGGCGTTGCGCCGCGGCGTTCGCTATCGCCGGCGTGCTGGGCGCGTGGTTCGGGGCGATGCTCGGCAAGGCCATGGACGGGCAGCAGCTGCTTGCATTGTTCGCGCTCCTGATGCTCGTGGTCGCCGGCATGATGTTCCGCTCGCGCGGAAGTGAAGGGGATCCGGCGGTGGTGCTCAATCGGGGCAACGCGCCGAAGCTGCTGGGTTCGGGCGCGGTCACCGGGCTCCTGTCGGGTTTCTTCGGTATTGGAGGGGGCTTTCTGGTAGTACCGGGCCTGATCGCCTCGACCGGCATGCCGATCCTGTTCGCGGTCGGTTCATCGCTGCTCGCCGTTACCGCCTTCGGACTGACCACCGCATTGAGCTACGCGAGCTCCGGACTGGTCGCCTGGTCGCTTGCGGTGGCGTTCATCGGCGGCGGCGCGGTCGGCAGTCTGTTTGGCGCCCGCCTCGCCACACGCCTGGGCGACCGCAAGGGCGTGCTCAACACGGTGCTTGCCGGCCTGATCGTCGTCGTCGCGGTGTACATGCTGTACCGCACCGCGAGTGAACTCGGCTGGATCTGAATTTCGTTCTTCCCCGCAAACGTTCCGGAGGCTCCCATGAACACACCCTGGCGCTTCGCTGAAGATCACTACGCCGGTGGGCAGCCCACGCCTGCGCATCTGGCCGAACTCGTGCGCGAGGGCGTGCGTACGGTTATCAATCTGCGTGCCCCAGAAGAGCCGGCGGAGTACGACGAAGCCGCCGAGGCCGCCCGGCTCGGCGTGCACTACGTATCGCTGCCGATCGCCGGCGCCGCCGATCTCGACCGAGCCCGGGTGCGCGAGTTCGGCCAGACGCTGGACGATGCGCGCCGCGAAGGCGGGGTCCTGATCCATTGCGCGAGTTCCAACCGCGTGGGCGCAATGATCGCGCTTGACGCGACACTCAACCGCGGCTGCTCGCTGGAAGCGGCGCTCAAGCGCGGCCGTGAGGCCGGTCTGGCGACGCTGGAGCCGGCGGTGGTCGCGCTCGCGGAAAATGAAGGAGCCCGGTCATGATCGGTCCCGCCACCATCTTCCGCCAGCTCTTCGAGCCGGTGTCTTCGACCTACACCTATCTGATCGCCTGCCCCGAAACGCGCGAAGCCGCCCTCGTGGATCCGGTGATGCCCGCCTGGCAGCGCGACCTGCAGGTAGTCAACGAGCTCGGTCTGAATCTCGTTATGACGATCGACACGCACATTCATGCGGACCACATCACGTCGGCGTCGATGCTCCGGCGGGAGGTAGGCAGCCGCATCGCTACCCCCGCGCTCGATGCATTGTCCTGTACCGACGTGCCGATGGAAGACGGCGTCCCCCTGCAGGTCGGCGGCGTGCGCATAGACCCGATGCATACGCCCGGCCACACCGACAACCACTTCGCGTTGGTGATGAATGACCGCGTGTTCACCGGCGACGCGCTGCTGATCGACGGCTGCGGCCGTACGGACTTCCAGAGCGGCGACGCGCGTGAACTGTACGAGAGCGTACGCGGTCGGCTGTTCGGCCTCCCGGGCGAGACGCTCGTGTACCCGGCGCATGACTACCAGGGGCGGTGGGTATCGAGCATCGCGCAGGAGAAGCAGCGCAACCCGCGGCTCGGCGCCGAACGCACGCTCGAGGATTTCATCGAGCTGATGGAAAACCTGAACCTGCCATACCCGAAGTTCATCGACTATGCCGTGCCGGGTAACAAGGCGTGCGGGCAGTGTCCTCCGGACCTGCCGGAGCACCTTCGCCAGTACTGTCAGGAAATGGCGGAAAGCCCCCAAGGTTAGCGAGGGTCGGGGGTTGGAGGCATTCCACGGCCGCCGAATCTAACCGTCCTGCCTCGGCAGGACGAGCTCCGCGACCGTCCCACCTCCCTCCCTGGGACGCAAGACCACGTACCCGCCATGACGCTCGGCGATTGCCTCGACGATCGTCAACCCCAACCCGCTGCCTCCTGCGCTGCCGGTCGCGCGTCCTCGCCAGAACCGTTGCGTCGCCTGCCGGTACTCGTCAGGTTCGAGACCAGCGCCACGATCGGTCAGACGGAACCGTACCGTGGTGGCATCGGCATCAGCAACAAGGTCTACGGCACTTCCCGGAGGCGAATAGCGCAACGCGTTGTCGACGAGGTTGCGCAACGCCGCCACGGACAGCGCGGGAGGCACCGCCGGCACCGCCTGACTACCGCTTCCAGCCACGACAACGACCCGGCCATTGGCCGCCGGACTGCTGGCCGCCACCGCCTGCTCCACCACCTGCGCGGCGGTGATCCACTGTCCGTCGTCGAACGGCAGCCGTCCTTCGACCCGCGCCAGCATCAGCAACTGGTCCAGCGTCGCACGCATACGCTGCACGCCTTCACCGGCATCGGCCAGCGCACGTCGTGAGTCCTCGCCACCAGTCAGCCGCGCAACCTGCAGGTGAGTGTCGATCGCAGTCAAGGGTGTGCGCAGTTCGTGCGCAGCATGGTTGGTGAAGCTGCGCTCTCGTGACACCGCGTCGGAAACGCGCTGCAGCAGGTGGTTGAGGGATTCGACCAATGGCCGGAGTTCGCCCGGCATTGGTTGCGCGTCGAGGGGCTCGTCGGCATCGGGCTGGCGTTGCGCAAGCGTGCGACGCAGCCGATCGAGCGGCGCGAGCGCACGGCCCGCGCCCAGCCACAACGCAAGCAAGCCACCCACCGCGGCAATCAGGAACGGCAGCCCGGCCGCCAGCGCGATCTGGCGGCTCAGTTCGGCACGCTCACCGAGACTGTCGGCAGTGGTAATGCTGTAACCGTTCGCCTCCAGCGTGTAGGTACGCCACGCCGTACCCTCGATCTCACGCGTGCGATAGCCCGGCGCGTCGGTCGCCATCAGTGCGCTGGATGCGCCCTGGGTGGTGGCGATCACCTCCCCACGCAGCGAGCGTATCTGGCACGCCATCCCGCGACTGCCGGCAACGGTCACCGCATCAGCCGCCGCTACCGGCGAGGCGCCCACCAACGCGCCCTGCGCCAGCAGTCCGGACACCATGCGTGCCGACATCGCCAGCCGGTCGTCGAGGGTATGCTGCAGGTTGCGATCGAGGTCACGCAGCATCCACGCCGCCGCCACGCTCCACAGCACCGCCAAGGCGATGCCGATTGTCAGCACCAGGCGGAATCGCAGGCTCATGGCTCGGCCCTGCCGAACCGATATCCGAGTCCGCGCACGGTTTGAATGACATCGGCACCGAGTTTCCGGCGCAGGTGATGGATGTGCACGTTGATTGCGTTGCTGCCGACCTCCTGTTCGAAACCGTACAGGCTGTCCTTGAGCTGTTCGCCGGACAGGCAGCGCCCGCCTGCCTGCATCAGGCTGGCGAGCAGTGCGGTCTCGCGACGCGACAGGTCGACGGGTATGCCGTCGAGCCAAGCCTGCCCACTGGCGGGATCCAGCGCCAGTGAACCGGCTTCGATTAGGTTCACGCTGCGGCCAGCGGCACGCCTCGACAAGGCGTGCAGCCGTGCCACGAGCTCGCCGAGATCGAACGGTTTGACCAGATAGTCGTCGGCGCCGCCTTGCAGGCCGGCGATGCGATCTTCCACCGCATCGCGCGCGGTCAGCAGCAGCACCGGCAATTCATCACCGCTCTGGCGCATGCGCACCAGCAGCTGCATACCGTCCTCGTCGGGCAGCCCAAGGTCCAGCACCATCGCGTCGCAATGGGTCGTCTGTCGCGCGAGTTCGGCGTGCGCGACGCTCTCCACGCGATCGGCTGTCATTCCAAAAGCCCGAAGACCGGAGACTATGCCCCGGGCGATCAATTCGTCGTCCTCAACGACCAGGATCCTCATTGATGCCAACTCCGGAAACCAGATGCGCGCTGCACCCTAGCGCAGGGTACCCGGCGTCGCCACCGCCGGGTCATGGCTCCAGCCTGGGGGGCCTTTAATCGTGACTTAATCGCGCGCCTTCATCGTGGCCGGCCTGGATCTCCGGAGTACTGAATGATGCTGTTGCTGCGCCGGTTGTTGCTAAGCCTGTTGATGTTGCCGATGTTGGCGGTTCCCGTGCCCGCGATGGCGCAAGGCTGGCTCGCACCACCGAGCGGGCAGCAGCAGCCCGAGTTCCTCGAGGTCAGCGAGGTGTTCAGGGTCGAGGCAACGGCCGTGAAGGATGGCGCGACCCGGCTGAGCGGCACTATCGCGCCGGGCTACTACCTCTATCGACACCGCCTGAGCGTTGTTCTCGACGGCGGCAAGGCGTTGCCGCTGCAGTTGTCGAACGGCAGGGCGAAAACCGACGAGTTCTTCGGCCGCACCGAGGTCTATTATGACACTGTCGAAATCATAGTCAATGGTGGCGACGCACGCTCGGCGACGCTGCATTGGCAGGGCTGCGCAGATGCCGGCATCTGCTATCCGCCGCAGACCATGCCGGTCGATCTGCCATCGGTCGAGACGCCACCGGCAACCAATGCCGCTGTGGACACCGCAGCGACGACGCCGCCCTCGGAAAAGGCGACAAGCGACAGCGCCCCGCAGCCGCCCACCTCCCCCTCTGCGGCCTCCGTCGCACAAAACTCGGCAGGCGTCGGCGCATCATCCGTCACGGGCTCGATCAGGGAGGCCGCCCCGGCGCCTTCCGTTGCCGGCGAGGACCAGCGCTTCGCCAGCCGCCTCGCCGATGCCAGCCTGTTCGCGTCGGTCGCGGTGTTCTTCGGCATGGGGCTGCTGCTCGCGTTCACGCCGTGCACGCTGCCGATGATCCCGATCGTTTCCAGCCTGATCGTTGGCGGACAGCCGACCACGCGGCGTGCGCTCGCCTTGTCGGTGGCCTACGTTCTGCCGATGGCGTTGACCTACGCCGCGCTCGGCGTGGCCGCCGGGATCGCCGGTGCCAACCTGCAGGCGGCCTTGCAGAACCCGTGGCTGTTGGGCGCCTTCGCGGCGGTGTTCGTGGTGCTTGCGCTGTCGATGTTCGGTGCGTTCGAGCTGCAGTTGCCGGCGTGGCTCGGCGACCGCCTGGATCGCGCCGGTCGCCAGCAGCGCGGCGGCACGCTCGCTGGCGCCGCCGCGCTCGGGTTCCTGTCCGCGCTGCTGGTGGGACCGTGCATGACTGCGCCACTTGCCGGCGCGCTGCTCTACATCAGCCAGTCCGGCAGCGCGCTGACCGGCGGCCTGGCGCTGTTCGCGCTTGGGCTGGGCATGGGATTGCCCCTGCTCGCGATTGCGGTGTTCGGCGCACGCATCCTGCCGCGCCCCGGCGCGTGGATGGATCGCGTCAAGGCGGTCTTCGGCTACGTCCTGCTGGCGTTGGCGATATCGATGCTGGCGCGGGTGCTGGCACCGGCGACGGCGCTGGTGCTATGGGGCGCCTGGCTGCTCGGCGTGGCGGCGGGTTTCCTGGCCCTGGTCGCACCGCCTGCAAGCGGCCCGCTGCGCCTGTGGCTGCCGCGCTATTTTGCAGCCGCGTCGGCGGTCTGGGCACTGGCACTCATGATTGGCGGTGCCAGCGGCTCCGGCGATCCGTGGCGCCCCCTGGAACGACTCGGTGCCAGCGATGCGAGTGCGCAGACAGCCGCGCCGACGGTCGCCTTCGTCCAAGCCAAGACGGCCGACGACCTGTCACGTCGCATCGCCGAAGCCGGTGCGCGAGGCCAATGGACGCTGGTCGATTTCTACGCCGACTGGTGCGTTTCCTGCCATGTCATCGAACGGGAAGTGTTCGGTGATCCGCAGGTGGCATCGATGCTCGCCGGCATGCAGGTCGTGAGGCCCGACGTCACCGCCAACGATGTGGCCGATCGGGCATTGATGAAGGCATGGCAGGTGGCCGGTCCGCCGACGTTGCTGCTCATCGGACCCGACGGCCAAGAACACCGCGCCGAGCGCACGGTGGGCGAGATCACCCCCGAAGCATTCCTGGCCCGCCTGCAGCGCGTCCAGCAAGGAGCGCAATGATGGTCAGTCTTGGCCCGTTTCCCATGTCCCTGGTGGTGCTGCTGGTCGCACTCGCGATTGCCGCACTGGTCGCCCGGCAGTTCGTTGTGCCCTTGCCCGGGCAACCCGCGATCAAGCCGCTTTCGACGTTCCTCGACATGCTGATGGTCGGCGTGCTCGCGGCGCGGCTAGCCTTCGTGCTCGCATGGTGGCCGCAGTACCTCGCGGATCCGTGGTCAATTGTCCGCATCGGCGACGGCGGCTTCTCGATCTGGGCGGGCGTGCTCGCGGGCCTCGCATTCGGCGCATGGCGAGCGCGAAACGCTCCCGCGCTGCGACGTCCGCTGCTGTTCGGTGCGATCGCAGGGCTGGCTTCCTGGGCCGTTCTCGGTGGCGCGCTGCTGTTGATGCAGCAGTCGGTGATGAAACTGCCGGCAACCGAACTGAGCACGCTCGACGGCGGCAGCACGAAGCTTTCGGCGATGACCGGCGAGCCGATGGTCGTGAACCTGTGGGCGACGTGGTGCCCGCCGTGTCGCCGCGAAATGCCGGTCCTGGCCAAGGCGCAGGAAGAACGCGGCGACGTGACGTTCGTCTTCGTCAATCAGGGGGAATCCGAATCGGAGATCCGTGACTACCTGCGCGAGAGTCACCTGCAACTGAGCAATGTGCTGCTCGATCCATTCTCGTCCGTAATGCAGGAGTCCGGCTCGCGCGGCCTGCCAACGACGCTGTTCTTCGATGCCGACGGCCGGCTTGTGGACACCCACATGGGCGAACTCTCGAATGCGAGCCTTGCCGTAAAGCTGCGGCGCTTCGGTGCTGCGCCCTCATCGAGTCCCCCAACCCTTCCAACCAAGGAGGTGCCGTGATGGCACGAGTGAACCCCACTGCAATACTGCTTTCGTCCGCCCTGCTGCTCGCCACCGGTTGCAGTCAGGCCGCCGAGGAAAAGTCGGTTTCCACCGCACCGGCTGTCCCAACGAACGCCACCAGCAACCCGGAGACTGAAAGGCCCGCCGTGATCGAAGCCATTGAAGCCCAGGGTTTCGAAGTGCTCGGCGAGTTCGACGCCCCATCGGGTCTTCGCGGCTTTGCAGGCGTCGCAGGCCAGCAGCCCGTGGCGGTATACGCGACCAACGACGGCGAACATGCCGTCGTTGGGACGCTGATCAATGCAAAGGGCGAGGACATCGGCGCCGAGGCGCTGCAGCGACTTGTCGCCGGTCCGATGTCGGCCCGCACCTGGGCACTGCTGGAGGCGAGCGAATGGATCGCCGACGGAAAGGCCGATGCGCCCCGCGTGATCTACACGTTCAGCGACCCGAACTGCCCGTTCTGCAACAAGTTCTGGAGTGCAGCGCGGCCGTGGGTGGATTCGGGCAAGGTGCAACTGCGGCACATCATGGTCGGTGTGATCCGTCCGGACAGCGCCAACAAGGTTGCCACGATCATGACCGCCAGCTCGCCGTCGGAGGCGCTCCGTCGCAATGAAACCAGCTACAGCTCAGGCGGCATCAAGCCGGCGGCCTCCGTGCCCGCCAATGTGCGCGCCACCCTCGATGCGAACCAAAGACTGATGGTCCAACTAGGGTTCCAAGGCACGCCGGGCATCCTGTTCCGCGACGACAACGGCACGGTCCAGCGCCGAGCCGGCATGCCGGCACCAGATGACCTGGCCACCGTGCTCGGACCGCGCTGATGCGGGGCACATCCTTGCTATTGGGCCTGGTGCTGGCGGGCATGACCTACTTCGCGCAGGCGGCGACGCCGGCGACGTCTCCCGCCCACACTATCGCCATGCATGGCAAAGCGATCGTCCTGCCGGACGCCGCCCACCAACCCGACCCGAAAATGCGCCAGCGGGCGGTATTCAGCCTGACCGTGGCGCCGGCTTCACCCGCTGCGACGGATCCGGGCTTGGAGCGGGTCGCGCGCGCCGTCAACCTGCTCAAGGCAAGCGGAGTGACGAAGAAGCAGTTGGACTTCGTCGTGCTGCTCAGCGAAGGAGCAACGGATTCAGCGCTGGCTGATCCCGCGTACCGCGTCCGCCATGGGGTCGCTAACCCGAACCTCGGGCTGATCGCGCAACTGTCGGCGGCGGGAGTGCAAATGTTCGTGTGCGGCCAGGCCTTGCACTCCCGGCAGCTGGACAGCAACTCGCTGGCACCCAGCATCGCAATATCGCTTTCGGCGTTGACCAGCATCATCACGCTGCAGCAGCAAGGCTATGCGCTGGTTCCGCTGTGAACCAGCAGCAGACGCCGCTGGCTGAATCGACTGTGCCCAGCGATGGTCTCCGGACACCGATCTCGGTGCCTTCCGCAATAGGAGTTCGTCGGCAGTCACTGAGGGGGGGGGCTCGCCGGCCCGCTGCTCCAGGGTCGGCTCCTGTACCGCTTCTAGGTATGCGGTCGAAGCGTTGATCACGAGAATCAGTCGACCGCGACGGAGACTTGGAGCCAGCGATGTCCGCTTTGGGTCGGGAGCGGACGTTGGCTGGTCGGTGCCGGCAGAGGCTGACCCGCCACAACTGATCCGTGACGCAGCGGCATCAGCGCACGCACTGTCGGCCGAGGGGTTGAACAACGCATCAATACTCGATTCAAAAATGTTTCATCCACATATCACCCCGTTGAAGCCAGTAGGGTCTGGCTTTGCGCAAGGGCACAGCGCTCCTTGTGCGCCTTCATCATGGATTCTCTATGAGTGACAGGTCGGAGGCGATCTACTGCGTCCTTGTAGTAATCGCAGCAGCTCTGGTGAGTGTTGCCAGATGCGTCCACTGTAAACGCCCGAAGTTCCCCTGTTCCAACCCGTGACAGACCACAAGGCCCGGCAATCGCCGGGCCTTGTGCGTTTATGCCCGAGATTAAGGAGATGAGACGATGCACCTGGTTGAAACAATGGCCTATGCCGGCGAGCAGCCCTGGCACGGCCTCGGTCACAAGCTGGCGCCGCAGCAGCCGATCGATGTCTGGAAGCGAGAGGCCGGGATGGATTGGTCGATCGAAGAGTCCGAAGTCCGCTACGTGGTCGGCAAGAACGGGATCGGGGCCATCAACGCCTTCCCAGACCAGAAGGTCCTGTACCGGTCCGACACGCACGCGCCGTTGTCGGTCGTGTCCAAGCGGTACAAAGTGGTCCAGCCGGGCGAGATCCTGGAGTTTTACCGCGATCTGACCGAAGTCGGTGGCTTCGAGCTGGAATCGGCCGGTGTCCTGCGCGAAGGCCGCAAGTTCTGGGCCTTGGCCAAGACCGGCCAGAGCACCGTCCTGAAGAGGAAGGATCGCGTTGACGGCTACCTGCTGCTGGCCACGGCCTGTGATGGGACACTGGCGACCACCGCCCAATTTACTTCGGTGCGGGTCGTGTGCAACAACACCTTGGCCATCGCGCTCGGCAGCAACGCGGGAGCCGTCAAGATGCCGCATCGCAGCCACTTCGATCCCGACGTGGTGAAGCGCCAGTTGGGGATCACCGTGTCGAGCTGGGACTCGTTCGTGGCCCGGATGAAGGCGCTTGTCGAGTGCCCGGTGGATCCCGACTCGGTGGATGGGCTCCTGCGCCGGGTGCTGACCTACCCCAACCCGGACGGGCAAGGGGTGGCGGTCAACGAACAGGCGTTCACGGTGGCCCGGGCCTTGTACGACGGAGCAGGCAAGGGCTCGGATCTGGCGAGTGCCAAGGGAACGGCCTGGGGTGTTCTGAGCAGCGTGACCGAGTTCGTCGATCACCACCGGCGGGCCAGGAGCGACGACCATCGCAGGGAGGCGGCATGGTTCGGGGCGGGTGCCCAGATCAAGCGGCGGGCGTGGGACGAAGCCATGAAGCTGGTGACCTGACCAATGGAAGTCGATCAGCTCGACGTTGCGTACATCGCGATAGGCGCCAAACAGGCGCTGGACAAAAGCGGGGCCCCGTACGCGAAGGTTCCGTTCCAGGGGGAGTTGGGCTACGTCCAGGTATGTATCGACCAGGCCGAGCTTCTGACTCGCGCCTGGCGCGCATGCAGTGAGGTGTTCCCCGGTGTCTGGTGCTACGAGGTGGCCGAGCCCTTCGGCGTGGCCTTCGGCAAGCACCTCTTGGCCGGAGGGGGTCCTGAGAGCGCTCAGAGCATCCTCAACGGCGTGGTGGCCGCAGCGATGGCGACATCGCCGGCCTAAGTTTCGACGTTGTCAGGCAACCCCATAAGCCCGGCCTCCCCACGGAGGCCGGGCTTCTTCTATTGGAGAATCGGAAATGAGCAGATCAGCGGCGATTCGCCTGGTCGATACACGCTCCCTGGAGCGAGAGCAGTGGTTGGAAGTTCGCAAGCAAGGCATCGGCAGCTCAGACGCGGCGGCCGCGGTGGGCTTGTGTCCGTACAAGAGCCAGCTGGAACTCTGGATGGAGAAGACCGGCAGGGCCGTTCGTGGCGAAGAGCCGGGTCAGGACAGTCCCATGTATTGGGGCACCCTGTTGGAGCCGCTTGTCGCCGCGGCCTACACCGAGCGGACCGAGCGAAAGGTGCGCCGCGTCAATGCGGTGCTTCAGCATCCGACCTACAGCTTCATGCTGGCCAACATCGATCGGGAAGTGGTCGGTGTGCCGGATGTCCAGATTCTCGAGTGCAAGACAGCTGGGGAGTTCGGGTCACGGCTCTGGCGCGACGGTGTGCCGGAGTACGTCCAGCTCCAGGTCCAGCACCAGCTGGCCGTGACCGGCAAGCAGGCCGCAGATGTGGCGGTCCTCCTGTGCGGCCAGAAGCTTGAGGTCCATCGGATCGAACGGGACGAGGAGGTGATCTCCCGCCTGATCGTGCTGGAGGCCAGGTTCTGGGAGCACGTGACCCAGGACACCCCGCCGCCGGCCGATGGAAGCGAGTCTGCCGCTCGGGCGCTACGCAGCCTCTACACCGGCAACGACACCAGCATCGACTTCAGCGAAGACGCCGAGTTGTCGGCCACCTTCGACGGGCTGGTGCTGCTGCGCGACGAGATTGCGCAGATGGACAAGCGGGCAGAGCAGATGCGCCAGCAGCTGGAGCAGTCGATGGGGGATGCCTCCCGGGCGATCTTCCCGACCGGCGAGATCACCTACCGGCGCTCCAAGGACGGCACGAGCGTCGACCTCAAGAGGTTGACCGAGGCTCACCCGGATCTCGTGGTCGGTTTCACCGTTGAGCGTCCCGGATCCCGGCGGTTCCGGATCGTCCCCAACCAGAACGAAGGAGCATGATCATGCTGAAAGGCTTGGCGATCACACCGCCCGTGATCGGGCGGATCTCAATCGGCCGCGTGGTCGAGCGCAACGGCAAACGCCTGCCGGAGAAGGATGACCAGTTCACTCTGACGAGCCAGGTCCAGAATCGGGAAGGCTGGATTTTGCATCCGCTGGATGAAACGTTGCGCAAGGAGTCCGGCGGCAAGCTGCGTTCGATTCCGGTTTGCCTGCTCTTCAACGATCCCGGCTTGAACCTGCGCGCGGACTATTCGCTCTTTGACCGGACGACCGGCAGGCCGGTGTGTGTCGGCAACGGGGAGACCAGCCGGAGGATGGGCAAGGGCGGAATCACGCAGGAAGCTTGTCCTGGCCCCGACGGCTGCCCCTTCGCCATGGGCGAGTGCAAGGCGTACGCCCGCTTGAACGTGAGGGTCGGGGACGAGGACGAACTCGGAAGCTTCGTGCTCCGCACCACGTCGTACAACACGATCCGGACGTTGGCAGCCCGGTTGGCGTACTTCGATGCCGTCTCGGGTGGTCGTCTGGCGTGCATGCCGCTCGAACTGAAGCTCCGCGGCAAGTCCACGACGATGAGCTTCAGGTCGGCGATCTACTACGTCGACCTGGTGATCAGGTCAGGCCTGTCGCTGGAGCAGGCCATCGTGGAGGCGAGGACGCTTGACCAAGCCCGCAAGGACGCGGGATTCGATCAGGCGGCGCTGGATGAGGCCGCCAGGCACGGTTTTGCCAACGGTGCGTTCGAGGACCTGGTGGAGGACGTACCGGCCGTGGTGGAGGAGTTCTATCCCGCCGAGGCGGGTGTGGGCGGGAATGGCGTCACGAACGGGCCTGCAGGCGGCAACTTGCAGGACAGGCTGGAAAACAAGGTCGCCCGATTGGGGACCGGTTAGTCGTCAACGAATAGGAGAAAGACAATGCTGAAAGCGATTGGTGGGGCTGTGGTGTACGGCTTCGCGCTTTACGGCCTCAACACCTTCATGGAGAAGGTCAAGGTCATGCAGCGCGTCAAGCGACCGCTGGATCTGGGGGATCCCGGTCAGGTTGCCGGGCAGGAGGACGTCCCCGTCGCGTAGCGGGGGCTCGTCGGAACTGCCTGGCTTGCGGGCAAGGCAGGGCAACGTGAGGGCAGGGAACAAGGGGCGCATCCGCGCCCCTTTTCTGTTGCCGTCGAATCAGGACACGAAAATTCATCGAGGAGAACCAGATGGAGTCACCACCCATGAGCTTGCCCCCGCTGTACGTTCGAAGCGGCACGCGATCCTACAAGGTTGCCAGCGCCGACGAGGTCTTGGAGGCGGCCCGCGCCGTCGTCGGGCAGAGGATGCACCGTGGGGCCGCCTTTTCGGACCCCCAGACCGCCAAGGCATTCTTCCGCGACAAGCTGGGCGGGTTGGGTCAGGAGGTCTTTGCCGCTGCCTTTCTGGACACCCGTCACCGTCTGGTCGAGTACGTGGAACTGTTTCACGGAACCATCGATGGAGCCGAAGTCCATCCGCGGGAGGTAGTCCGTCATGCACTCCGCTGCAACGCCGCCGCGGTGATCGTGGCCCACAATCACCCTTCTGGTTCGGAACATCCCTCAGCTGCCGATCGCGCCGTGACAACACGCCTCAAGCAGTCGCTCGCCCTGGTCGATGTGCGCCTGATCGATCACGTGGTAGTCGGTGGACTGCAGACGGTGACCCTGGCGGAACGTGGCTGGCTTTGACTGCCACACGCGACGCCCGGTGGGGAGCGCAACCTGATCGACTAGCCTGCCAGCCAATGGGGGCTGGCAGGCTGGGGTCGAGTCTTCATTTTTTTGGTCTTACGAGGGTGAATTAGTCTCTTCGCGCGTTGTTTCGACCAGCGGCCGACCCACTAGGCGCACCGGGTCGAACGAGAACACGTGCTCCAGCGGTGCATCATGGCAGCGACCAACCAGCCGATCCGGGAACGCGGCCCGTCCGTGGTCGAGATCCACTTCGGCCGAGCAGATCGGGCACGTGCCCCAGTGGCGCACGACGGCGAATTCGCGGGACTTCAGCTTTCGACCAGGTGCCGGCATGGTGCGAAGCTGGCCGTAGAGCTCGCTCAGAGCCAGAAATGACGGCCCTGCCATGGTGACCCGCTGTGTGGGCAGCTGGAACACCGGCCGCGACAACCACCACAGCCCGGCTGTCACCAGCATCACGAGGCCGAGCTGAGCCAGTGTTGCGGTGGTCACAGGGGCGCTCCGGCCCCATGAGGAAAACAGCAAGAACCAGGCGATTCCCATCAGCACCATGTTCATGGCGGCACTGCCGATGAGCACGTAGCCACGCCAGGACTGCACAGGGAACGGCCGGCTGCCGACCGTCAGCCTTAGCCACAGCGCAGGCTTGACCGGATCCATTTGGTAGCGCATCGAGGTCGGGTTGACCTCGGGCGTCGTGTTGTCCTCAGTTTCCGCCTCACGCGTCGGGCGAAACCCGAAGGACAGCCGGGAGGGTAGGCCACGGCCGCCACCCTTCTTGACCACGAGGTCGGGGGTCAGGGCGCAGCCCTGCTGGGCGCACCGCTGTCGGAGCTGCTCCTGTCGCGAGTCCCACCATTTCTCCAGCTCGGTCGCCCGGAATACCTTGGAGAGGCCATCGCCGGTTCCTTCGAGTTGGTGAAAGAGTGCTCGAAGTGTCGTGGTGTCCGTCTCAGGAGGCGGTTCTCCGCGCGAGATCGCCGTCAGGGTCGTGTCCATGACCTCCCGGAGGACACGAGCGTTGCGCTGCTGGCCCCCCTCCCGATCAAGCCATCCAAGGGCCAACTGGAGGGATTCAACCTGCGGATTACCCGTTTGAGCGGGTTTAGATCTGTTTTCGTCCATGGCCTGCCGCGAATTTCTGCTTTCCCTCCGATCAAGGAAAGCACCATGGACACCATCCCAGAGCGGTTCTCACTCCGCAATCCGTCGGGCAATCCGCTGGCACGGCGCGGCGGGTTTCGCGTTCCATTTGGACTGAAAGATGGCCGTGTCTTAGCGCCGAGCGAGGTCCCGAAGGGCAAAGCGTGCGGCTGCGTTTGCCCGGGGTGCCATGCCCCCTTGTCCGCCAAGGCCCAAGAAAGCCGGCGCAAGCGCCCCCACTTCGCTCACCTGGTCGACACTGGCTGCCACACTGGTCGCGAGACCGGAATCCACGAGCGAGCCAAGCAACTGATTGCCGATCATCGGCGGCTGGTGATCCCGGCCTGGACCGGTGACCCAATAGACATGCCCAATCCGCCGCATGCCCGGGACGCAGATGGTCTGCTCCACTGGGGCCGCCAGATCGATCATCCGACCCGCGGCATGGAGTTGCGCGACATCGAGATTGAGCGATCGTTTGGCACCTACCAGCCCGACGTGGTTGCCCGAGATGAGGTCGGCGAGCTCCTGATAGAGATCCGCGTGACCCATGCCGTTGGCGACATCAAGGCGGCGCGAGTTCAAGCCGAGGGCCGGAGGATGGTCGAAGTCGACCTCTCCCAGCTGCACCGGGACATTCCTCACGACGTGGCGGCCTTCGAGCATGCGGTGCTTGTCGACCCCGCCAATCGCAGCTGGATCTCCTGCCCCAAAGCAGTTGCGGAGTGGCAGGCCTCCAAGCTGGAATTGGACGAGCAGGTTGCAGCCCGGAACCTGGAGATCGCCCAGCAGCGCGACCAAATGGTCAAGGCGGCCCAGGCACGCCAGGAGCGTGAGGCCCAAGAGACCAAGGACAAGGAGGGCCGGAAGGCCTACGTGCGTCGACAGAAGCGCGCGAAACACGCCGAGGACCTGGAGCATCTAATCGAGCTGACGTCGCCTGAGCGAATCGACCGGGTCCTGCGCGAGTACCGGATCAGTGCAGAAGATCGGGTCAGCGAGCTCCTGAACTCTGTGCCGGCGGCGGTGCGCTCGGCCTGTCTGCGCGCCCACAAGGATGCTTGGATCTTTGGAGTGGATCCGGTTCTCTGGCAGCTCCTGGCCCATGACCACTTCATCACGAAACGATCCCCAGGTGATCGGTTCAACCAGAGGGACGTCGCCACTTGGGTTCGCCGGAGCTTCTACACAGAGAGGGCGCTATACAGGCTCTTCGTCACCCAATATGCCAACCGAGCCGAGGCCCAACGCGCGGGCTTTCCCAAAAGGCGGCTGGCCTACTGGGTATTCACTGACGAAGAGAACGACCGGATTCCGAACTTCTACACCCCCGTCAACGACTTCATCGACCGGCTAGAGTCCGCCAGAGTCATTCGGCAACTGCCGGCGCCCAAAGGCGAGTGCGAAGTCCTTCCGCCGCCGTCTTCGGGCTTCACGCCTGCGGCGGCAGTGGCAATGGGGCCGCTTCCGCTCGGCTAGAAGGGGGAGCGCGGAGGGCCTCTGTTCCTCTTTTCTCTTTTTTTTCAATAGGATAGAGTGCTTTTGGCACGCTAGCCTACCGAAAAAACTGAACATAATTTAAATAAACACAACCGCATTAGGCAATTACTGCAGCTTTCGCATTGACTTGCGCCGCGCATAGGTGCAGCCTACGCTTAACAGCGGAGGGAGCTGCAATGCATAAGACGAAGCACTTTCAGCAGCGGATGGGCCAGCGGGGCATCAACCAGGCGATGATCGATCTGGTTTTGGGGTACGGCGAAAACGAGGGCAGCAAGGTGGTCCTGAGCCGCAAGAAGTCGGAGCAGCTTCGCGAAGCGCTTCGCACCCTCATGAAGATCGTAGACAAGGGCGGCTTGGTGGTCGTTGCCGAGGGCGATGCCCAGATCACCACGTATAACTATGCGGGCAGGAGCCAGTGACTATGTCCAAGGACAATGCCGGACAGGTCCTGTTCCAGGTGATGGAGCACTTCCGCAGCACCTCTCTCAGCGTCGACGAGTCCAAGTTGCTCGCGTTCCAGTTGCTCACGTGGGCGCATCTGTCGGCAAAGGACAGGCTTGAGCCCAGTGTCACGCTTGATACCGCCGTGGCTCAGGGAGGCGTCGAGGGGCTGTTGAGCGTTCTGAAGAAACTGTTCTGGCAACCCGGCGCGCTCGGAATGGCGTTTTTCAATGCCAATCGATACGTCGAGCAGGCGAATGATGCGGTTTTCGCTGCGCTGAGAACGGTGAAGTACCTGGTCGACGGCGGTGTATTCGAGAGGTTCTCGCCGGTCGATGTCGCCGGTGACCTGGTCGGTGGCACTTTCGAGGGTTTCGATGTGCCCGTCGAGCTGGCGCGTCTGATGAAAGATGTAGCGGTCGGTGAGACTACGCGTGCGGCCTACTTGCCTTGGGAGACTAGCGGCCAGCTTGTCGGGGTGCTGATGGATCAGCCTGACCTCCGCGTCCACGCTGAAGCACATCTCGGATCGCAAGTTGCGGCATTGCTGGCCCTGTTTCGTGGAGCGCCTACAGACGTTGCGTCAAACGATCCGCTGCGTGCGCCTGCAGCAGTTCATGGCGGACACCTGGAAAGATTTGACGCAACTCTTTCGATTCCACCGATGGGCATGGCCGGCGGCGTCGATGACGTGGTGATGCAGGACATCTACAGCCGCTTTCCTGTGGTCAAGGCCAGCGTGACAGGTCTGATGGTGCAGCACATTGCAGCGCAGACACGTGGCATTGCCGCCATCGTTGTACCTAATGGCTTTCTCTTCAGCTCAGGCAAGGACAGGGACGTTCGCGAATACCTGTTGAAGCAAGGCTGGGTCGAGGCGGTCATTGCGCTGCCCAATGGCATCTTCCAATCCAGCGGGCTGGGAACATCCATGCTGGTGTTGAACACGCAGGCACGCCACCGTCGCGTTGGATTCGTCGATGCATCGTTGCCGCACTTCCGTGCGTCGATGGGCAGGGGGCGGGTTGCGCTGCAGAGTACTGGCCTCATTCTGGACTTCTGCAGGCAGGTGCGCGTCGAGTCTGATATCCAAGCGGCTGCTGGACGTCAAGAAGAGGACTCGTATACGCAAGTCGTCAGTCTGGACGCCATCTTCGACAACGATGCCACGCTGGATGTCGGTCGCTACGTCATTCCAGACCAGCAGCGTGAAGCGCAAGCGCGGATGGAAACCCTGCCAACCGAAACACTGGAAGATGTGGTCCGCATTCTCATTCCAATACCCAACAGGGACCGCGGAGTGGATGTGTCAGCAGGAGTCGATGTTCTCGAGGTCGGGGCCGTCGATCTTCCCAGCGCAGGCTACATCCGGACCCCCGAGAAGAGTGTCAGAGTGCAACTGGCCGCCAAGCGTTCCGGCGATGTAATGGATATCTTCCTGCGGCCGCATGATCTGCTGTTGGTCGTGAAAGGCACCGTTGGAAAGATTGGCATCGTGCCCGACAACGTGCCGCCACCCGGGGATGGTGGCTGGATTGCCGGACAGTCGTTCGTGGTCCTGCGGGGGGCAAAGCCCGGCGTGGACCTCCGTGGCCTGGGTTTGTGGTTGCGGTCGAAGATGGGCCAGCAGGTGCTGGACGGCATCAAGACCGGCGCGACCATTCCCATGATGTCCATCAGTACGCTGCGCAAGCTCAAGGTCTTTGCGCTGAACGCGGCATTGACTGAGGCCGCAGTCGAAATCATCGAACGAGAAAAAGAGCTGCAATGGCAGATTGAGAGCTTGCAGGATGAGCAAGCCGGGATTGCAGAGGACTTCTGGAAGGAACTTCTCGCACAGCTACAGCAGGTCGACAAGGGTCAGAACACCCCATGAACATCCAGCAACTCGAAAGCGACCTGTGGCAATCGGCAGACGACCTGCGCGCCAACTCCAAGCTCACCGCCAGCGAATACTCGATGCCGGTTCTGGGGCTGATCTTCCTGCGCCACGCCAGCAACCGCTTCAATGCCTACCTGTCCGGGATCACCGCCGGAATCGGCCCGAAGGTTCCCGCTTCACGGCGGGAAGCCCTCATCAAGCTCGGCTTCCAGGGCAAGGCCGCAATCTATCTGCCGGAGGCGGCGCGCTTCGAGAACATCGCCGCCCTGCCGGCGGGCCCAGGAGTCGGCGAAGCGATCGATGCGGCCATGGACAGCATTGAAGCCGAGCATGAAGTCCTGCGAGGCGCGCTGCCGCGTGGCTTCCCCGCGTTCGAACCGGACCTGCTGGCGCGGCTCATCAAGGTCTTCGACGGGGAGGCGATCCGCAACGCTACCGGCGACGTGTTCGGGCGCATCTACGAGTACTTCCTCAACAAGTTCGCCATGACTGGCGCCCAGGAGGGCGGTGAGTTCTTCACCCCGCCATCGCTTGTGCGGATGATCGTCAACGTCATCGAACCCGACCACGGCCTCGTGCTGGATCCGGCCTGTGGGTCGGCGGGCATGTTCGTGCAGTCCGGCCATTTCATCGAGGGCCGCGGGCAGGATCCGCTGGACTCCGGCGTGGTGTTTCACGGGCAGGAAAAGAGCGACACCAACACCAAGCTGGCGCGCATGAACCTGGCGGTGCACGGACTGGATGCCAGCAACATCCGCCAAGGCAATACCTTCTACGACCAGATTGAACCGCTGATTGGCGAGTGCGATTTCGTCATGGCCAATCCGCCGTTCAACGTGGACGGCGTGGAGACCAAGAAGGTCGAAAGCCAGGTCGCGCTCGGTAGCCGCTTGCCGTTCGGTCTGCCCGGCTTGAACGCCAAGACCGGGGCGATCTCCAATGCCAACAGCCTGTGGATCCAGTACTTCCACTCCTATCTGAACCCGACCGGCCGCGCCGGGTTCGTGATGGCGTCGAGTGCATCGGACGCCGGCAACAAGGACAAGGAGATCCGCGAGAAGCTGGTCAGGACCGGCGATGTGGACGTGATGGTCGCCATCGGCAACAAGTTCTTCTACACCCGCAGCCTGCCGTGCACGCTGTGGTTCTTCGACAAGGGCAAGCCGGAGTCGCGCAGGGACACGGTGCTGATGCTGGATGCACGCAACGTCTATACGGTCGTCTCCGCGCGTTCGCATGTCTTCACCGAGGAGCAGCTCGCCAACCTCAACGCGGTGGTGTGGCTGTATCGGGGGGAGGGCGACAGGTTTGCGGCGCTGGTGGCCAGCCATCAGCAGCAAGCGGATGGCTGGTTGGCGCAGCTGCCGCAGCGGCTGGCCGACGACACGGCGGCAATCGAGGCGCTGGCCCGGAATCTGACCGTGTTCGGCACAGGCGCGACGCTGGCCGAGCTCAATGACGGCGTTGACGACGAGGCCCGGCTCGATGAAACAACGCTGGAGGCCTTCAAGGCAGAGCTGGACGCGGCTCGGGAGGACGGCAAGGACACCGGGCAAGCCGTCGCAGACCTAGAGGCGGCGGTGAAGCTTGCACGCAAGGTCGTTGCGAAGGCCCGGCCGGACAAACTTGCCAGCGTGAAGGTCGCGCAGGCCGCGCTGGAAGACCTTGCGCCGCAACTGAAGGCCACGGCCCGGCAGCTTGAGGCCCGACACAAGCAATGGCTGAAGCTGCTGGACAAGGCTGAGAAGGAACTGCGCGGGCGCAAGAGCGACGCCTTCGATGCCAAGGCCATCCGAGAGGCCAGGCGCGCCTTGCTGGCCGCCGACCGAAATCGGAACGAAGAGGCCACGGTTCGCGACCTGGCGCTGGAGGCGCTCAAGCAATCCGGCTACTTCATCGCCCAGGGGCACTGGTTGCTTTCGAGATTTCCCGACGGCGTGTTCGTGGACGTTCAGGGCCTGTGCGCGGCCGTCACCCGCGAGCGCATCGGGCAGAACGACTGGTCGCTCACGCCGGGACGCTATGTCGGCGTGGCGGTTGTCACCGAGGATGACGAGGAAGGGTTCGTCGACCGGATGCGGATCATCCATGACGAGCTGGTGGAGTTGAACGAGAAGGCTTCAGAGCTTGCAGCGACGATCAGCGCCAACTTCGAGGAGTTGTTGGCGTGAGTTGGAAGTCAATGCGGTTAGGGGATGTGCTTCGCCTGAAACGTGGCCACGACTTGCCGAAAAATAGTCGAACTTCTGGCGATATCCCAATCGTGTCGTCCTCGGGCATCACTGGCTGGCACAACGTAGCTAAAGTTGCCGGGCCGGGCGTGGTGACGGGACGATACGGAACACTCGGCGAAGTGCATTACATTGAAGGCGACTATTGGCCGCTGAACACGGCGTTGTATGTGGAAGATTTCAAGGGAAATCATCCGCGTTTTGCCGCATATTTGCTGATGACTCTGGAGCTAGGGTCTCAGAACGCGGCCGGGGCGGTTCCAGGCGTGAATCGGAACACACTGCATCAAATGCCGGTGAGCGTGCCGGATGTCGAAACACAGAGACAGGTCGCTCAGGTGCTTTTCGCCTACGACGATCTCATCGCGACAAACCAGCGCCGGATCGCCCTGCTGGAGGAAGCTGCCCGCCGCCTGTACCGCGAATGGTTCGTGCACCTGCGCTTTCCGGGCCATGAGGCCGTCAATGTGGTGGATGGCGTGCCGGAAGGATGGGCAAGAACTGCTTTCTCCGATGTTGTACAGATCAATCCGAGAACACCGTTCGAGAAGGGTGTCGAACGCCCATTCGTCGAGATGGCCGCATTGTCCGAAAGGTCAATGGTGGTTGGGGAGCGCTCGTCGCGAGTCATCAGTGGCGGGGCGAAGTTCAGGAACGGTGATACGTTGCTGGCGCGTATCACCCCTTGCATCGAGAATGGAAAGACCGGGTTCGTCCAGTTTCTGGAAGGCGATGATGCGGTCGCCAGTGGGTCGACCGAGTTCATCGTTCTCCGCAATGCGAAGGTCAATCGATGGTGGGTCTACTGCATGGCACGCGAGGACAGTTTTCGCGAGCACGCGATTCGTAGCATGTCGGGTTCCGACGGTCGTCAGCGTGTGAACACAAAATCATTCTCACAGTTTGAAGTGCTGCTACCACCACAGAGTTTGCTGGCGCAGTTCGCGGAGATGGTGGGCGGCTCGTTCACTCAGATCGAGCAACTGGCCAGTCAGAACAGCATGCTGGCCAAAGCCCGCGGCGCCCTGCTGCCCAAGCTGATGAGCGGACAGCTGCACGTCTCCGGGCTCCCGCTGCCGCAGCCAGAAGCGGCGTAACCCGGCGGACGGATTTGCCAGACATAAACGAATACATTAAGGTTTGCATGTACTAACTCCCGGAGCCCGCCATGCCTATTACCTCGCAGGACATCGTGCCCTTCAATAAGGCCCGTGCCGACCTGACCCGGCTGGCCGATGAAGTCCGCGCCGGCCACGAAAAGATCATTACCCGCAACGGCGAGAGCTATGTGGCGCTGGTGGACGCACGCAAGCTGGACTACTACCACCGGCTGGAGCGCGAAACCCTAGCGCGGGCCAACTTTCAACTTGGCCTGCTGAACGACGTGGCCGCCGGTTTGCAGGACGTTCGCGCGGGTAAGCCCGGGATCCCGGTGGAGGAGGCCAGGTCGCGGTCGCAGGCCCGGCTGGACGCGGCCAGGGCCGCACGCAAGACGGACGCCTGACGCATGCAGGTCGTCCTGGGTGCGGCCTACGAGCGCAGACTGGACGAGGCCGTGGCGTACCTGATCGGCGTTAGCGCGGATGCCGCGGCGCAGGAGCTGCTGGACGACGCCTATGACGCCTTGCCCAAGCGCCTGGCTCAGACGCCGCGCATCGGGCGCGAATTCATCGCCCACAACCCTGAAGCGCCCGAAGTGCTCGCTGCCTGGACAGCCGTGCGCGACCTGCTGGGCGATGACATCGAGCTGCGCGAGTACATTCTGGAAGAATACCTGGCGCTGTATGCCATCCATCAGGACTGCATCCATCTGCTGACGCTGCGCCATCACCGCCAGTGCGGCTTCGACTTCAGCGAGGCGTAAGGCGATGAACGCACGGGGGGATTACAGCGAAGACGGCATGATCCAGAAGGATGCCGCCGCAATCCTGGGTGAGCTTGGTTGGTCGTCGATCCATGCCCAGGCCGAGACCGAGGACAGGCCGCATCTCACCGGACGTAACAACTTCACCGAGACGGTGCTCAAGCCCGACCTGCGCGCCGCGCTGGAGCGTCTCAATCCCGGTCTGCCCGAAGAGGCCTACCAGCAGGCCATCGACCAGGCGACCGCCCACGATCACGCCAAGACCCTGGTCGCCATCAACCAGGACAAGTACGAGCTGTTGCGCAACGGTGCGCTGGTCCGGTTCAAGGATGGTGCCGGGCGAGCCGTGGAACGCCGCCTGCGGCTGGTCGATTTCGTCGATCCGGACAACAACAGCTTCAAGGCCGTGCGCGAGCTGTGGGTGCGCGGGAGAAACTACCTGCGTCGCGCTGATCTGGTGGGCTTCGTCAACGGCCTGCCGCTGGTGTTCGTCGAGCTCAAGCGCTTCGACGTGGACTACCACGACGCCTACAAGAAGAACTACCGCGACTATCGCGGCACCGACGAATCCGGCAAGCAGGCCGCCATCGAGGGCAGCGTCGAGCAGTTGTTCCATTGGAACCAGTTCGTGGTGTTCTCCAATGGCCACATCGCCAAGTACGGCAGCATCACGGCCACGCCCGAGCATCACTATCAGTGGAAGCGGCTGGACGAGGACGATCCGGAGCCGGGAAAGAGCACGATGCAGCTTCCGCTGCTGCTGCGCGGAATGATGGACAGGGCGCAGCTGCTGGACATCGTCGAGAACTTCATCCTGTTCGACACCAGCGAAGGCGGTGCCGCGAAGATCGTGGCCCGCAATCACCAGTATCTGGGCGTGAACCGCGTCATTGCGCGCCTGCAGTCGGACGATGACAAGGTGAAAGCCGAGCTGGCGAAGGGCCAGCTCGGCGTGTTCTGGCATACCCAGGGTTCGGGCAAGTCGTACTCCATCGTGTTCCTGAGCGAGAAGATCCGGCGCAGGGTGTCGGCGGGCTACACCTTTGTTGTCGTCACCGATCGCAGCGAGCTGGATGACCAGATCGCCGGCACCTACACCCATTGCGGGCGCGCAAATGCCAAGGATGACCAGGCCCAGAGCGGCGCCAGCCTGCGGGCCATGCTCCGCGACAGCAACCGCAGCCATGTGTTCACCCTGATCCAGAAGTACCGCGAGCGCGTGACGGAGCCCTATTCGGAGCGCGGCGACATCATCGTCATCAGCGACGAGGCGCATCGCAGCCAGTACGGACGCCTGGCCCTGAACATGCGCAAGGGATTGCCCAATGCCAAGTTCATCGGCTTCACCGGCACGCCGCTGATCGAAGCGGCGGAGAAGCAGCTGACCCGCGAAGTGTTTGGCGACTACGTCTCTGTCTACGACTTCCAGCGTGCGGTCGCTGATGGCGCGACCCTGCCGCTGAAGTATGAGAACCACGGTGAGAAGCTGAAGATCGTTGATGATGATCTGAACGAAAAGATCACCCGCTACATCGAGGAAGCCAGGCTCGACTCCACGGCGGAAGACCCGTGGACGGACGAGAAGGAAGACAAGCTCTACAGGAAGCTGGCCAGGGAATACACCATCTTCACCTCGCCCACGCGCCTGGACGCGGTGGCGGAGGATTTCGTCAAGCACTACTCGCAGCGCCGCAATGCCGTTTCCGGTGGCAACAGCAAGGCGCTGATGGTCTGCATCGACAAGATCACCTGCGTGAAGATGTACGACCTGATCGCCGACAAGTGGAAGGCGCTGGGCGACATGCTGAAAGTGGAGCTGCTCGCCGACGAGGCGATCTTCAATGCCAAGTATCCCCAGCGCCCCTTGCCCAGGATCATGCAGCAAAAGCGCGAACGCCTGGAGTGGATGCGCGAAACCGAATTCTGCGTGGTGGTGTCCAGCGAGCAGGGCGAGGTGGAGGAGTTCACGAAGTGGACCAATCACCGTGGTGAGCCGCTCGACATCGCGCCGCATCGGGCCAAGATGACCTCGCGCAACCTGGAGCAGGAGTTCAAGAAGGCCGAGAACCCGTTCCGAGTCGCCATCGTCTGCGCGATGTGGCTGACCGGCTTCGACGTGAAGTCACTGGCCACCCTGTACCTGGACAAGCCAATGCGGGGCCACACCCTGATGCAGGCCATTGCCCGGGTGAACCGCGTTGGGGGAGGTAAGGCCAACGGCCTGATCATTGACTACAACGGCATGATCAAGAGCCTGCGCAAGGCGTTGGCGACGTTCGCCCAGGGCGACCGGGACGGCAAGCTGGAAGTTGGCGAAGGCGAGGACCCCGGCTATCTGGAAGACGACGCCGAAGGGATTGCCGAGTATGCCGCGAGCATCGAGCATGCGGCCGAGTTCCTGGCGGACCTTGGCTTCGAGCTGCAGGACGTGATCGACGCCCAGGGCATGGACAAGGGCGAGAAAATCCTGGAGGCCTGCGATCTGCTGGCGGCCAGCCATGAGCGGCGCAAGACCTTCATGGTGATCGTGGAGGACGTTGCGGCCAAGTATCGCGGCCTGTTCCCGAATCCCGGCCTGTTCGCCTATGACGAGCAGGAGAGCGCCCTCAACGCCATCTACAACAAGCTGCAGGCGGCACGCACGTCGCCGGATATCACCAGGCTGCTGCAGGGTTTCTATGACGTGGTGGACCTTGGCATTGGCCTGGAGCAGGGGGCCAGCAAGGCGCCTGCGCAGTTCGACCTGAGCACCATCGACTTCGACCGGTTGCGGGCGGAGTTCCAGAACATCAAGCAGAAGAATCTGGTCGCGCTGAACCTCATGGAGAAGATCGAGGAAGGGCTGAAGGCTATGGTGCTTGAGAACCCGACGCGGATCGACCTGTACGAGAAGTTCCAGCGCATCGTTGCCGAGTACAACACCGACAAGGACGAGGCTGAGATCCAGAAAGTGATGGGAGAGCTGTTCGCTACCCATGACGAGATGGACGAGGAAGCCAGGCGCTTCCAGCGGGAAGGCCTGGAGACCGAGCAGCAGCTCGCCGTGTTCGACCTGTTGCGGAAGAAGTCACTCAGCCGGAAGGACCGGGAGGCGGTCAAGAAGGCGGCCGTCGAGCTGCTGGCGAGGCTGGAGGAGCGCAATCTGCTGATGGGCCACCTGCGCGACATGGCAGCGAAGCAGGCGCAGTTGCGTCACGAGATCGAGAACCATCTGTGGGACAGCGGAATGGCCGACATGGGCTATTCCGAAGACGAGGTGGTGAGCAAGGGCGATGCCGTGTTCGCCTATCTGTTTGCCGGTGCT
The DNA here is from genome assembly GCF_009659995.1 of Stenotrophomonas sp. MH181796. Lineage (NCBI taxonomy): Bacteria > Pseudomonadati > Pseudomonadota > Gammaproteobacteria > Lysobacterales > Lysobacteraceae > Stenotrophomonas > Stenotrophomonas sp. MH181796. The sequence continues at coordinate 386,297 of NZ_RAHU01000001.1, read as the reverse complement.
GCCAGCGGCAGTGCGCGGATGCTTCATTGACGCGTGTCGGTAGGCATCTCAGGCCTGGACCGCCGAAGGTCTGGCTGTGTTGCTCAAGCGAGCCGCTTTCGCCATCCAACTTCAGTGTCATGAAGAACCAGTAAAAGTAATTTTATACCTGCGTAACACTACCCTATGAGCAAGGGTGGGTTCGATGATTGGTAGTTCGCAGTAATCAGTGCTGGCTTGTCCCATATTGATAGGGGGGGCAAAGCCTTCGCGCACTTACCGTTTCCCCACGAATCACTTCAATTGCTCAAAGACCGGCCAAGGCAACCTGGCCGGTCTTTTCATTTCTACAACCAAGAAAAGGGTAGTGCGCTGATGGCAACGTTTCATGTTCAAATCAAGAGTGGAGGCAAAGGAACCGCAGGTGACCATGCGGATTACATCGCCAGAAATGGCTTTCACCGCAAACGCGACGATCTGGTTCATGCGAGCCATGGAAACCTGCCGCGGTGGGCGGACAACAATCCGAAGGTCATGTGGAGGGCCGCGGACAAGTACGAACGCAAGAACGGTGCCGCATACCGGGAGGCGATCATTGCGCTGCCTGCTGAGCTGACAGCGGAGCAGAACGCGGCTTTGGTGGACGATATCGTTGCGAAGCTGACGCCTGGAAAGCCATACCAGTTTGCAATCCATGCGCCATCATCCTCGCTGGAGGGTGAGGCCAATCCACATCTCCACCTGATGACGTGTGATCGCATGGATGATGGAGTCGAGCGATCTTCAGATCGCTTCTTCACTCGGTACAACAGTAAGCGACCGGAGGATGGCGGTCGCAGGAAAGCCAGTGGAGGACGCAATCGCATGCAGCTCAGGGACGAGGTCATCGCGATGCGAAAGTCGGTGGCGGACACCATCAATCAGCATCTTGAGATCAACGGGCATGCTGCGAGGGTCGATCACCGGACGCTCAAGGAGCAGGGCGCTGATAGAAGGGCTGAACGCCATCTCGGACCGGCGAGGATTCGAGGAATGTCACCGCAGGAGAAGGCTCAATACGTTTCGGTACGTCGAAATGGCGAGAGCGATTCGGCCTGACCTGCCGTGGGGGCTACGATGGGTTGGTGGGTCAGTGCCATGACCCTAGCGGCGTGCCGGTAGGCCTGCGCTGGGGGCGATTTGCGGCACTTGTAGCAGAATCGCACGTCGTGCAATCGGTTGTTCCCTCAAATCGGCCTTTCGGCAGGGGGATAAGGAGCGAGGCCGCCCCGTTAACGGGGCGGCCTCGGTCGCTGTAGTTGGCAGGGTCTCCTACTGGGTCGTGATCTGGCTGAAGACTGCCCCGTTCAAGTGGATCCAGAGCCTGCCTTTCCCTCGGGCGGCGTCTTGATGCATCACGCGGACAGAGTCCTCCATCTGCAGTTGATGGAGTGCCGCTTCGAAGCGTCCCTGGTTCCGGATCGGGCCGCTCTTTCGTACTTCGTTGCGCACAGCCGCCCCATATCCAGCACACCAGTAGCGCCTCCACAGGTACATGGCCAGAGTGCGGACATCCTTGGCCTGCTCAGGCTCGTGATTCCTGTCTCCAAATACATCGAGGAACTCTTGGAAGTGCCAGCCCACGACTTCCAGCGCTCGGCCCAGAGTTTCCTTAGTGATCAGGTTGCCCTCCTGTGCGCTGAAATGGTGCAGGATTGCGGCAACCCGTCCCGTGATCTCCATCGATTTTGATGCGAAGTCCCGAACACTGGACAGATCGCCATCCTGGCGCAGGCGCGGTTCGATCGCGTTCTGAGTGTTCACCCAAAGCTCTTTCGCCTCTTGCGTGAACGTGAGCGTCTTACGGGTGTTATCACCGGCGATACGACGTGCCTGTGCGGCCGTGAGAAGTTCGCTCACACGCTGATGGAATCGGGGCAGCTGCTCCCAGACAGGTTCCTCAAGCGACATGAAGCGGAAGCCCTGCGTGGACGCGGGCCACGCGACGAGGTATCGCGCGAGGTGACCGGACCCGCGAGCCACCTCACCCCGCTTGTTCATGAACTCCCTGAACACCCTTTCCTGCACCATCATGCTGATGGTCAGGCGAGGATTGTTGACCACGATGCTGTCGTCTGCGCGATCCAGCGTCAGTGTTTTGGCGCCGTCCCAAGCCTTGTTGAGCGTGCCAAACTTGTTCATGGCACCTCCCTTGAGCACGATTTCGCCTTCATCACTCAGGATTGCGATCGACTTGCCATCGCCCTGCATGCTTTCCATCAGGGGGCGTTCGGTGATGTTCTGGTGCACGATGCGACTGAGGACAGGCTTGGCGGGCTCGCACGCGCCATGGCTGATGAGTTCTTCGCGCAGTTGTTCGATGTCGTCGTCTGTGCCGCTGTCCAGTGCCTTGGCTACCCTGCGTTGCAGGGACGCCTCCTTGGCATCCCAAAGGCGCCGGTCTGCCTTGTAGGCGAGCAGGGCCAGGGCGTGATCTCTTGCCACCTTCTCGTCGTGCTCGTAGATGGGCGCGCCAACAATACTGTCGGTGGCCGACTTGCGTTCGCCGGAATCGGCAATGACCAAGACATCCAACGAAACCGGGCGGAGCTGGCCAGTGGGGAGTTCGACATCCACATCTCCCTGCGACGCGATGGACATCGCCGTGAGGAACGAACCGGCGATCAGCGCGTCGGGCGCTTTCAGGTTGTGCTGGACTTCCAGGATCGCGTCCCGGATGGCGCTGTACATAGCGTGGATGGGGTAGGCGCGAGGCAGATAGGGAGTGTTCATTCCTTACCCTCCTCTTCAACGCGGGAGCCCGAAATGCTGGGGATCTTCTGGGCCTCCATCGCCATCATCTCCTTGAAGCGGGCAGGATGGAGCTTCAGCCCCTTTTCCGCGAGGGTGGCCAGGATCGCTTTTTGTGTGACGTTCTTTTCCAGCATCTCGACGATCGCCGGATAGAGCAGCGAGAAGAGCTGGCCCTTCCGGTGCTGAGGGTTGGATTGCAATTCCCGAAGCGCTCCCATGATGTCGTCGGCTTCGAACTGAAGGTCATCGTTGATGTTGTGCTGCATTTTGTTTACCCAGAGTCTTGTGAGGTGGTCCGCCACGTTGTGTGGCGGGGTGTGGCAGGTAGCGTTTAAAACAACTCCCCGCAGGACAGTCGCGAACCAGTCGCGCATCTACTGTCAGTCCACACCCCCTCTGGCCTGCATCAGGCCAAGGATGTAGTCGTCAATTTCGTGCTCGATGAAGCCGACGCTTGAGCCGTAGCGCACGGGCTTCGGCAGGTCAGGGTCGAAGTAGGGTGATTTCCGATCGAGACGCGTGTAGAGCGTGGAGCGCGCAAGGTTCAGGCGCTTCGTAGTCTCGAGCAGGGAAATGATTTGGAGTGGCTGCGAATTCATGAGTGTGTCGGCAAGCTGATGCTTGGGACACACGCTAAAAATTCGGAGAGAAAGTGCCGATCCCTACTGGATGCAATCCGCTTTTATAGCGGCTATCGGGTTGAATAATAGCGGCAATTCAACGTCGTTGTGATGCACTCGGACGAGCGTGCCGCACGCTCGCCAGGAGTCCGCGATGTATCAGGAGCGCATTGGCCGGTACTGCAGATGCAATCAGCGGGTTCGCCTGCTCGTCGGAGGCAAGATTCTCTTGATGTCCTGGCGCTTGAGCAACGCGCGCCACTGATAGTCAGTTGCATTGAATCCGGAGACCTCGTCGGCCAGTTCGAAAAACTGCCGATGGACCTCTGGGCGGCTCTTCCATCCGTTCTTGGGTGTCGCGGCAATGAGTTTGCGGGCGACAGCGTCTTGAAGCTGCTTGGCGTTCTCGCCCTTCTTCAATCCGCCTTTGCGGCCATATTGCTCTAGCTTCGCATTGATGGCCTGTTCTGGCGTAGTCAGGGACTCGGCTTCATTGATGCCAATGAGGTACCCCAAGTGTTCCGATGCTTGGACGAGATAGGACCAGGCAGCAGGTTCTTGGTTCTCTTGGATGGCGCCGGCGGCTGCCTTCAGCAGATCGACTACCGATTCGCGCTTCAGCCCGTTGAAAAAGATGACGTCGCTGCGGCTGGACTTTTCGGGTGTACTGTCGAACATGGCTGCGAGTGCTGCCAAGGTTTCTTGAACGCTCTTCTGTTTCACCTGTACGACCATCCGCAACGATTCGTGTACTTGAGAAGCTTAACTCGACGGTCTGTGCGCTGGTTCGCTCGATGGAACACAGACACTTTGAGCAGCTCAAACAGTCGCATGGGTTCATGCTCTCGGATGGCCAGCTTGGCACCGCGCAGCGTGATGGGCGAGGTGAGCCGGGTTGGGGTGGTGAACCGATGCTGCAGGCAGGACCAGTGCCTTGTTCTGCAGGACAGCGTAGTCGGTGATCAGCAGCGATGGTGCCAAAGCCACCGTATGCTCGGGAGTGATCCAGAGCAGGTGGCAATCGAAGAGCGTGTGGAGGTCGGCGCGCAGCAACAGGCCGTTGTCCACCCGGTTCGTATGCGCGCCCTTGTAAGGCAGCACGTGCGCGGCTTCCAGCACCTCCAGCGCGGAGCACCCGGTGACAGCGCAGCGGCCGCCGTAGGCGTCCAGCAGCTTGGCGCGGAACAAAGGCTGGCCGCGGCGCTGGGCCACAGCGCGCATCGCCGAGACGCGGGCGTCGTGGTCGCTATCCACTTGAGCGGCGAACGCCCCTGCCTGCGCTTCGGCCTCCACCCGCGCTTGGTCGACCATGACCAGAGGCATGACCTTCCACTTTCCGTCGCCGCCCTTTAGCAGGTCCACGTGTCCGTGGTCCGCTGGGTTGAACAACACGTAGCGGGTGCGCCGCGGCGGGCCGGGATCGACCAGCTTGAACAGGCGGTCATGCGGGTGATCCTGGTCACTTCGCCAGTTGGTGCGCGAGTAGTTGTAATGGATTCGGCTGGGCGAGTTGACAGTGAACAGCTCCAGGTCGGCGCGGGCGTTGCCCAGCGGGTCGTGAGGGTGGTGCGACAGGTCCCACTCCTTGACCTCGGCCAGCGACGCGCTGCCCAACGCCTCAATGGCGTCGACGGCTCGCCAATACTTGACGCCATCGCGTCCCGGCTTCTGTGTAGCGGCCATCGGCTACGTCCCCTGCCCAATTGTCCCCACGGCCCATGGAGGTCGCCCCAAGCGCGGCGCCATGAAGAAGACTGGATAGTACTTTCCTGTACAGCGTGGGACTATTGCTCTACTGCTCACAGCGATCGTCAGGCTTCGAATCCCGTCCCCTTTTGGGGAATGTGAGTAACGGTGCGAGTAACCGCAGCTGGCCTTCTGAAGAAAAGGTCTTCCCTCACAATCTCTTGGGGGATGAATGTGATTGCTGATGGGCCCACCACATCAACGTCCAGCGAAGTCCAGAGTTGTGGGCGTAGGCATAAGTTGGCCGGGATGGCCAACTCATGCTGATGTGCATTCATCAATTGCCTGAAAATCTTTCCCCTTAGACTTGGGCTCGAGTCGTAACCCGCCGGTTGTCAATGACGATGTGATCCAGAGGACGACCTCTGGTGATCTCCAGCTGGACATTTTCAGCAACAGGCGATGGATTGACTTGGTTCTAGGTGGATTTGACCGACAATCGTGGCGACCGGCTAATTGGAAAATGCCGTTTTAGCGGGACGGTGACGTGGACCTAGGTGCTCTTGGCCAATAGACGACTGCATCGGCGGAGTGCGGGAAATGAACCCCCGGCGAGCCGGGGGTTCCTCTGTGAGTTACGGATCATCCGCAGTGGTAAGGATCTGCAGGCCCAAGCTGGCGAAATAGTCGGTAGGCATGAAGAAGAGATCTTTATAGAACTCTGTCCCTGAATTGCCCCGCCCATGAACCATGCCATACGCGGTGTCGTAGAAGCGCCCATCAGGCTTCTGCGTCCCATAGACAGGGCCACCGCTATCGCCAAAATCCGTCATGGTGCGGCCTTCCGGGCTAACCACCCGAACGAATTCGCCGATAGCGTTTTCAAAGGTTGCTTGAAATTTAAGATCGGTGATGAGGCCGCACGTCTCATACGTTGATTTTCCGTACTTACAGACAATGTCCCCCACCTTCATCTCTGAGCGCGGCCTTACGGCGACCATAAGACGGCTCTGAGATCCTGCCTCGACGCGGTGGGAGGGAACGTAGTGATACCGGCTCGTGTCTGGATAGGTATGCCATTGAATGTCCTCTGAGCCGGATTTTTTTTCGGCCTGAAAGGTCAAGGGATTTCCACTATGCGTCAACGTGTTATCGCAGTGCCCCGCTGTAGTGATGCCGCGAGTCGTGCCGCTCTTAACGCCAAACCCGCTGGTGCAGTAGGATCCCGGTGGCTCCTTGAGCTTCTGGGCAGAGCTCAGCGATATTTCCAGTAGCGTGGGCTGCAAGAAGCCAGTGGTTCTCTTAAATCGAATGAACGGAATTTCCGAGCGTAGGGAACGCATGGGCTGTTCCACCAGCTGCGGATCTTCAACAGAAAATTCAACGGTTGAATGCTCCAAGTCCAGGCGTGAGAGGAAATTGATCCCATTTCGATGGAGCTCCTCACCAACGGCTTGTTGAGCCGCACCAAGTTCAACCAACGAATGGGATGCTGGCAGAGCAACGAAGGCGGGGTCCGCGGTCACTGAACGCAGACTTTCTACCGGGGACTCTGTGAAACGTACAACAACACGGAATTGGGGCTGGTGCTCCACATACAGTCCGCCGAATGTCGTTGGATACTTGGTTCGAAGGATCTCTTGTACTTTGGTCGATTCCGCCATGACGAGGAATCGCGCCTGAGCTTCAATCTTGGATACCCCGAACATCCTTGAGTATGTAGCTATTGGGGTGCTGTTGTCCTCGGTCTCAAACTCTGAAGAACACAGCGCATGGCTGGAGTAGAACGAAAACAGCGCAGCTGCAGCAATTCCGGCAATACGAAGACGCTTCATTTCAATTTCCTTTTGGATGTAGCGATTTTCAAATTAGTACCATCAGAGGCGGCAGGACGATGGCCACGGTTTACGCCAAGATCGACAGCCGGCAGGCTACGTCAGTGCTGCCCATCGGCGGCCAGTTCGCGTCACCAGGTGATCCACTCAAGGCCGTGATGCCCAGCATGTGCACGCCGACCTGATGACGGCGGGACGGCTCCAGGCCAATTACCTCAATGAGCAGATGGGTCGGCAAGTCGCCGGCGGCCGTCTGCTGATCGGGTTCCTTCAGCAGGGGCAGTCGGTGGTGAAAGATCTTGGGGCTCTCTGACATGGGCCGCATACTGGATGCCGCACTCCGTTGAATAGCGCAGCGGCATATACCGCTGCGCCTGGGTGTCACTGGAACTCGATGACCTCGCGCATCGGTTGCGTCCAGGTATCAGTGACTACGCACGCTCCTTCATGACAGAAGGTTTGGGTGCAGCGAGCCATGCCGCCGCCGGCGGGGACGCACGAAGTGTGGAAGGAAGCGGCATTGGCGGTGGGCACAACGCCTACGGTCCCGGCCGCTGCAGCGGCAGCAACGATCAAACCAAGCAAGACATTTTGGATCTTCATGATCACTCCACTGTCAAGTTGATGAATGCCCGATGGGCAGCTGGAAGGTCTCAACGGACTTGGATATTCGCAATAGGAAAATCACTCGCCGACATATAGGGAAACGCCTACGAGGCAGCAGTGGTAGGGGGGGGGCAGGGCTTCCTGAGCGGTTAAAACTTGCGGTTGAGCGAATCGCAGCGGCTGAGACGCTCGGCAATATCCTTCTGGTCATGCTTCCCATGCACGGCTACCAGGGTTTCCGCACCGCTCCCGTCCCCTCTGGCTGGGGCCAGCTGAGTGACAACTGGGTGCTGAGGTGGAGCGGTCGGCAGATCGCCCAAGTTTCCCCAGCCAAGGAACGCGGGGGGCGTGTGCACATCGGTGTCCAGAAGATGTGGCAGACCAAGGACGAATGGGCGGCCAGCCTTGTCCAAGGCAAGAGCGCTGGCAGCGCGTGTTGCCCTTGGCACTGATTCCTGGCCTTCTCTCGACCCCTTGCCTTCGCCGTATCGAGCGATGGGGTGATGTCACGTATGGGTCTATTGGGACTGCTGCGGGTCGCAGGCGGCACTGCCTCCACCAAGCCTCCAAGTCTTCTCGATGGATACGATCCGACTTGGCTCTCTGCCTGAGTCTTACAGCGGTCAGTCGCCCGCTATCAATAGCTCTGCGTATCGTCTTGGCAGAGCACGTGCTTTGTTCTGCCGCTTCTGCAACGGTCATTAGCTTGTCGGAAGGAGCCACTAGGGTTTCCCCTTGCGCTCGTCATGGTGCCGCAGCCGAGCCAGCGCTTCCTCCATCTGGGGCGAGGTAGGAACCAGGGAGGCGCCAGGTGTTCCCTCGAGATTTCCAGTTGCGGGAGTTTTCGGTTGCTCTGTACAGCTCGTTCTTCGCATAGAGCTGCTTGCCCATGAAGCTTCTGGGCACAAGGCCCAGATCAGGGGCGTTCCTTCGAAACTGACGGGACGACACGCCGGGGTAGTGGGCGGCCTCGTCTGCAGTACGCCAGTCCTTGCCTGAGAGATCGACGCGCATGATCGATAGCTGAGATCTCAGACCCTCAATTTCTGTGGACAGATTCTGGAGAGCTGGTTGGACCCAGCTGATATCAATGTCAGCCATGAGCATGCCTAGTAGATGTTGGAAGTTGGGAGCGCCGCGTCTCAGTCTATGAGCGTCGCGCGACCTAAGCTGGCAGAGCCCATTAGGGGTGAAGCTTGGGAGTCTCAGATGACGAATGTGACCTTCTACGTTGGGCCGCATCAGGATGACTGGCAGCTGTTCCGTGGGGAGCAGGCATATCTCGATATTCAATCGGGCGCCAGAGTGGTCTTTATTTACCTCACGGCTGGCGATGCAGGGGGCGGACCGGTTCCTGGATGGTGGAGTGCACGAGAGCAGGGAGCATTGGAGTCTTGTCGCTTGGCTACTGGACCAAATCCGCTGATTTGGGGGGTGAACTGGTTCAATGGCCGCCCCATTACCGGATGCGACTGTGGGAATACGACAAGCTACTTCTTGCGGCTACCAGATGGCTCGCTGGATGGGCTGAGAATCAACAGCGCACCAATCAGCGCTATTGATGGCTCGACCAGCTACCTTGGCTGGGAGGATGTCTGCCAAACACTCAAAGCTATCTTGGACGAGCATAAGGCGGCATCAACGAATGCGAGGCCGTACGTGAACGCTCCGGACTATGACGTTGCATTGAATCCCGAACCCAACACGGATCACACCGCCACCGGCTTCGCGGTACTGGCTGCCACGCCGAACGGATACAACCGTGCTTGGTGGGTGGGCTATGACATTGGAGAACGGCCAGAGAATATCGACTCGCTGGCGGCCGGGCGAAAAAGGGAGCTGCAGCAAGCGTACACAGGCCGAATTCTCAAGGAGACAACCGACGCGGGTTCACCCTATGACGATTGGGCAGAGGCCGGCAGCATCTACGAGGCTTGGATAAAGCGAAGCTACTCCCGCTCTGATTCTGGTGGCTGAGGATGGCTATTCGGCTGAATGGATCTGGGGTCCTATACGTCCCCAGGTCTGTTCACGGCAGAACGGATGCCGCGAGCAGTAGAGCGATGTGTGAGTCGATTAGTGATTCAAAAGTAGATTGAATTAGACTGATTTTTAATAAAATCAATCATTTTCGAGGATTTTGTGGGTGCTGGTGGACACCACATCAACGTCCGACGAAGTCCAGTGACGACGCCCCGATGGCTTCTGGCTGATGCATCAGGGGGGGCACCAAGGGCAGCACCTTGCGGCGATGCCCTTCCATTGAAGTGCCCTCAGGATCGCGGAAGATTCTCGATCGGACCCACGCGACCGGGCGGGGGCGGCTGACAGTTGCCGAAGCACCCACCACCACCGGGGAACCAGCCGCCGATCCCGCCACCACCGCCAGTGCTGCCACCACCTCCGCCGCCGCCAGACGGGGGTGTCGAGGCGAAGCTGTCTTCAGTGCCGCCTGACTCTTCTGCCGACTTCCCGCACGGCTTGCTGACGGTGATCATGCTTGAGCCGGTCATCATCATGATTTTTGTCTTGTACATGACGTTGCCGACGAAAGACGTGTTGCGCCATGCATCCGCACCGAAGGTCCTTTCAGCGGTCTCATCCAGTTTCTTGAGGAATGCCTTGTTGGGTGCCTCTGCAGAGGAGGCGCCGGCTTGCTTGGCTGCCGCGATATCTTTCAGGTCGACCGATATCGAGAACGGGAGCATTGGAAGAACGGTGCAGGCCAGAGCAACACCGGTAACGGTGAAAGCTGCGGTGGCCAGGACGAATTTACTTACAGGTTTCATTGCCATCCTTGCGAGTTGTCAACGGGGAACGGGCGGTAATCGGGAACGAACGCGTTGCCGGTTCTTCCCTGGTAAAGCTGGTTGAAAGTAGCGTTCAGACGAAGTGCTTCGGCCTCCCCCTGCATCCGCTCCTCGATAGTGAGTGGCGCAGAGAACATGATTTCCCTGCCAAGCGCGGCGGAAGGGTCTGCGCGCATCTCCAGGACACGCGAAACCGCGTATGCGTTGATGTTTCCCGCTCGACCGGTGGATGCGAAATGTGTCGCAAGCAACTGCAGCGCAAAGTAGTTGCCGTCCACTGCGGACGACATCATCTGGTCCAGGGCCGCTCGATCGGGGAGCCTTCGCGAGTCCAGCATCGTGCGGGCAAGCTTGTCGCCGTTACTGGCGGCCTGTTCCAGCAACGCATCGGGCGCGCTGGAATAGGAAGCCCACTGTGCGGTATTCGGATAGCCGTGTTCGTCCAGCCAGCGTTGCTCTTCGCGGCTACGCCCATCAAATGGATCATCGTCCTTGGGCTCCATGGCATCGCGATTCTGCGGAACACCAGGAAACAGCATGCTCGTGCTGCTTGCAGGCCGTGACGCGGTCGATGCCACTAGGGATGGTGAGGTGGCTGGATCGCTGCGCTGCCCGCCCGCCTGTTCAACACTCGGTGCTGTTTGCGAGGGCTGTGGCGTGGGGCGAAGGAGGAGAAAGGCCGCTACTGCTCCCGTGGCGAGTACGGCAATGATGAGTGCTGCAGCGAATTTCTGCGATGAACTTCGGTTTTCCATGATGCCGGGACAGGTTCCTTGCGTTGAATTCGTATTGCGCATATCTGGATCGCCTGCATACAACGGAGAAGTGGTGCACCCTCCCCCAGTCACCCGTGGTCCGGATTCAGTTTTCGTTTACGTTGCTGTGGTCTGGTCCGTCAGCTGACTTCGAAGATGATCTGCTCGCTGGTGCATTCCGGCACACTTGTCGGGCCCGATGGTGGGTGGCTCGCATGCAGGGATCGACCATGCCCAACACCGATACGTCCGTGGAAGACTTCACCACTGAAATCGAAGACAGCCGGCATCTGTTCGCCTGGTGCCTGGTGCGCTACGGCCAGATTCCCGAAGCGCTGGCAATCGAACACGCACGCCAACGCTATCCCGACCAGGCCCCTGGCTGCGAGTACGAGCACGCACTGATCTTCCACGACGAGCCCTGGCACTGGGCGATGCTGCACGTGTTGGGTGAAGGGTACTGGCACCAGAACCCGGAACTGGCGCAGCCGTCGCTGGCGTACGACACCGAGTCGGATGCGTTGTGCCTGGCTCGCGGTGAGTCGGTTCCCTTGCTGGATGAGGACGAGTATCTCGGTGCGCTTGCCCATGCCCGCCATATGCATGCGTGGACGCTGATCCATCAGGCAGGCATTGCCGAAGAGCAGGCGCAGCAGCAGGCGCTCGAACACTACGCCTACTTTCCGCCGCATCATCGTTGGCGGATGCGCGTCCACGATGCGCGTGCTGCATGGGGCGGCGTGATGGGTGCGCTGCACCTCGATGACTACTGGTCGCAGCCGGAGCTGCACACGCCACCACAGGCCTATTGGCATGCGTCGCGCGCTTTCGTTGCCGCGAATGGAATCCGCCTGCCGGATGGTCCGGGAAGTGCCTGAAGCACTTCCCGGATCCTTCACGATCAGCTCTCCAGGAACGCCAGCAGGTCGGCGTTGATCCGGTCGGCGTGCGTGGTCGGAATGCCGTGCGGTGCACCCTCGTAGGTGATCAGCGTGCCGTTCTTTACCAGCTTCGCGGAAAGGACGCCGGAGTCGGAATACGGCACCACCTGGTCGTCATCGCCGTGGATCACCAGCACCGGAATGGAAATGCCCTTCAGATCTTCGGTGAAATCGGTCTGCGAGAAGGCAACGATGCCGTCGTAGTGCGCCTTGGCCGAGCCTTGCATGCCCTGCCGCCACCAGTTCCAGATCACCGCGTCCGACGGCTTCGCGCCGGGGCGGTTGTAGCCGTAGAACGGTCCGGCCGGTACGTCATGGTAGAACTGCGCACGATTGGCGGCCAGCTGTGCCTGGAAATCGTCGAAGACCTCCTTGGGCGTGCCCTGTGGGTTGGCTGCGGTCTTGACCATCAACGGCGGCACCGAGCTGATCAATACCGCCTTGGACACGTTCTTCTCGCCATGGCGCGCGATGTAGCGCACCACCTGGCCGCCGCCGGTGGAATGGCCCACATGCATGGCACCCTGGGTGCCCAGCTTTTCGACCACTGCAGCAACATCGTCGGCATAGTGGTCCATGTCATGCCCGTCCCATACCTGGCTGGAGCGGCCGTGTCCGCGGCGATCGTGCGCGACCACGCGATAGCCCTTGTTGACGAAGAACAGCATCTGCGCGTCCCAATCGTCGGCGGTGAGCGGCCAGCCATGATGGAAATGGATGACCTTGGCGTCGCGCGGACCCCAGTCCTTGTAGAAGATCTCGACGCCGTCTTTGGTGGTAACCGTAGCCATTTCGGGGTTCCTCGCTGTTGGGTTTGGAGAACGTCCTGCGTCGCGGCGGCCTGCATCGGTGCAGGAGCAGGGACGCTGACGGTGAATCTCGCGGGAGTGGCCCCAGGCATGCGATTCCTTCTATGCTGAGGCAGCCATCACTCCGCCCGAATCCATTCTAGGTAGCGCTCTATCAATTGAAATTGGCGGAGGTGACATTCATGCGTATCGAAACTGACAAGCGGATCGAAGTCGCTCTGCTGATCTACCCGGATTGCCAGATGGCGGCCATCCATGGCCTGACCGATCTGTTTCGGATCGCGAATGAATGGGCTGCGTATCCTCACGAGGATGACCGGCGGTGCTTCATCCGGGTGACGCATTGGCAATGGAACCCGCAATCGGGCCGCATGGAATGTTGCTGGGACAGCGATCCCGGCGATGTGAACGCCCCTGGCTTCGTGATCTCGCCGCCGAGCGTGGCGATGCCTGAGCGCATGTCCGCGATGCCAAACGAGGCGCAGTGGCTAAAAACGCTCCATTCAGGCGGCACGATCATGTGCTCCGTCTGCGCGGGTGCTTTCGTGCTTGCCCAGACCGGCCTGCTTGCACGGCGACGGGTCACGACGCACTGGGCGTTCGCGGGCCTGCTTGCCGGCACCTACACCGACGTCCAGGTGACCACCGAGAACGTCGTCATCGATGATGGCGACGTCATTACGTCAGGCGCGATCCTTGCGTGGAATGATCTGGGCCTGTTGATCGTCGATCGCACGATGGGCTCCAGCGTGATGTTGGCAACGGCACGCTTCATGCTCAGTGACGGAATCCGGCAGGACCAGCGGCCACTGCAGGGATTCCTGCCAAAGCTGGATCACGATGACGCAGCGCTGCTGGCTGTCCAGCGATCCATCCTTGCCGAACCCGGATTGCGCCACACGGTCAGTACCCTGGCTGAGCGTGCCCACCTGACCGAAAGAACATTCATCCGGCGATTCCAGAAGGCCACGGGACTCAATCCGGCTGACTACATCCGGCAGGTCAGGATGGCCAAGGCCAGGGATGCGCTGCAGCTCGGCGATATCCCTGTTGCGCAACTGGCCTCGACATTGGGATACGACGATGTGAGCGCATTTCGCAAGGCATTCCAGAGCATCGTTGGCATGTCCCCTTCGGCCTACCGGAATCATTTCCGGATCAGGCGGCGCGCACAGCGATGAATTTCACCCGCGCCGCCCCCTGCCATCAATGCTGTACCGCCCAGCCCCAGTGCAGGCCAGCAGCAGGAAGCCACCGGCCAGCCCCAGGTTCTTCAGGAACATGATCTGCTGGGTCTGGTCGGCGAAGTTGTGATGGAAGATGAAAGCGGTGACCAGGCTGAAACCCACCAGCACGATCGACACCAGCCGGGTCTGGAAGCCGAACAGGATGCACAGTCCGCTGCCGATCTCGAAGGCGATGGTCGGCCAGAGCAGGATGCCGGGCACGCCCATCGCTTCCATGTAGCCCTGGGTGCCGCTGAGATCACCGAGCTTGCCCAGGCCGGAGATGAGGAACAGCGCCATCAGCAGGATGCGTGCAAGCAGGTAAGCGAGCGAATGGGATGAGTGGCTCACGTCGGTGTCCTCGGAGGTGGCCGGCGAAGGCGATCGGAGCCCACCGGCAGTGAAGCCCGTGTCTACGCCAAGGGCAAGACGCCTTGACAGCTGGCCGTCCGCAGGAGACCTTTCTCCCATGACGATTGATATTGAATCGCTCAGCCTTCGGGAGCTGGGCGCCTTGGTGGTTGCCGCTGAACAGCGGAAACAGCTCATTTCCAGCCGCCGCCCGGCCAGCGCGGTGCGGCGGATGTTGAAGGCCGCCGCGGCGGAGGCCGGTTACACCCTCGAAGAACTCTTCGGTGGCGAAGCCTCGGAAACACCTGCGCCCGCCCGCAAGCCCGCCCGCCGGAAATCCGGCAAAGTCGCGCCCAAGTATCGCGACCCGGAATACAAGCGCCTGACCTGGACCGGTCGCGGACGCATGCCGCGCTGGTTGGCGTCCAAGGTGTCGATGGGTCACAAGGCCACCGATTTCCTGATTCCTGGCCTGGCCAAGCCGACCGCCGGCAAGACCAGCACCATCGGCAAGCGGACCGTCATCAAGAAGGGATGAGGCTGCGGCACTGCTACGCTGCCCGGGTCTTTCAACCAAGGAGCACGGGATGGCACACGAGGGTGGCATGACGATCACGCCGAAAGTCCTGTACACAGCCGCAGGCGCGGCCGTGCTGGTCAGCCTGCTGGCCTGGGCGGTGGAATGGAGCGGGATGGCCTATGTCTGCCCATACTGCCGCGTGCAGCGCACGGTCATCGGCGTGCTGGGTGTGCTGACGCTGTTCGCGCGACCGGGCGGCCTCATCGTGCCGTGGTTGTCGTACACCGCGGGTGGCTTCGCGTTCATGGTCGCGGCGATGCAGCACTTCAACGGCTGGAAGCGCATTTCCGCCGGAGATTTCAGCTTCAACGCGCAGTGGTACATCGACCCGTGGCTGCTGTCAGGTTGCGCGATGCTGATCCTGGTGGCGCAGCTGATGCTGGTGCAGGCCGCATGTCGGCGCAGTCTGCACTGAGGCCTGCCCACGGGCGTAGCGTCAGGCGTTCTGGAACACCGCCAGCTGCGCAGCAAACGCACGCTGGTAGGCGGGGCGCTGCGTTGCACGGCCCACATAGGCCACCACCTGCGGGTACTCATCGAGGAGGCCGCTGCTCTTCAGGCGCAGCAGCACCGAAACCATCATCAGGTCGCCGGCGCTGAACTCGCCCTCCAGCCACAACGCCGATCCCAACCAGGCGGACAGCTGCGCCAGCCGCATACGCACACGCTCATCGAGCATCGGCAGGCGCTGCGCATACCAGGGCTGTTCGCGCTCCAGCACCCAGGCCATCGAGCGCTCGACGATGGGCGGCTCCACCGTATTCAATGCAGCGAACACCCACATGATCGCGCGCATGCGTGCATCTGGATCAGCAGGAAGCAGGCCGGCATGCTGCTCGGCCAGGTACAGCACGATCGCGCCGGATTCGAACAGGACCTGGCCGCCGTCCTGCCAGGTGGGGATCTGCCCGAAGGGGTTGCGGGCCAGGTGCGCGGGCTGCTTCAGCTCGGCAAAGCCGAGCAGCTGCACGTTGTAGGGCACGCCCAGCTCCTCCAGCGCCCAGCGCACGCGCATGTCACGGGCCAGGCCCTGGCCGCGGTCCGGGGAAGTAGCGAAGGCGGTGAGGATCGGGCACATCGTGGCACTCCTGCAGGTCGAAGGGCCTGCCTTTCCTGTTCCGACGAACGACGGGGCGGGAAATCGACACCCTTCCCGGGACGGCGGGCGATACACTGCCCCCCACCCACCACTCCTGTGCCTCCTCATGTGGCAGCGCCGCACTTCCCTGGCCGAACTGCAGCAGCAACGCGATGTGCTGCAGGCTGAGATGGATGCGGACGCCCAGCGATGGGTCTCACAGCTTCCGCCGGATGATCTCGTGGCAGCGCTGATGCCGCAGTCGCGCCGGCTTCAGGAGCTCAATCAGCTGATCCTGCGGGCTACACCACCGCGTGAACTGATGAAGCGCCTGAAGGCGCTTGAGCGCCAGCTGCTCGAACCCGGTACACAGAACGCAGGCGTGCGGAGGGGACTGGAAGATGAACTGCGCGATCTGCACCTCTATTTCAGCAATCCCCGCCGTCGCCCATTGACGGCAAAGGTCATTCTCATCCTGTTCGCCTGCGTTCTGGCCGCCTTGTTCCTGCCGAGGCTGCTTGCGGACCTGCTGATCGCTCTCTAGGCCGCCCTCACCCCGCCCGATGCAGCTTCCGGTACTGATCCGGCGTGCACTGCGCGTGCCGCTTGAACATCTCGGCGAAGGCGCTGACGCCGGAATAGCCCAGCTCCTCGGCGATCCGGCTGATCGGCCGGCGGGTGCACAGCGCCTCGGTGGCGCGCACGAACTTCACCCGTCCACGCCAGTCGCCGAGCGACATGCCCAGCTCGCTACGTGCCATGCGCTCCAGCTTGCGCACGCTCATGTGGTGGCGCTGCGCGATTTCGGCAACCGATTCGGCCATCGACAGGTGTTTCTCCATGTACGCCATCACCTGCTTCAGTGCATCGCTGCTGGCGATCGGCAGGAAGCTGGGCAGTACGGCCGCATTGACGATCTGGTCGATCACCACGGCGGCCATGCGCCGCTGGGCCGGGGTCCGCGGATCGGTCACGCCCTGCCGTGCCAGTTCGTGCAGCAGCTCGCGCAGCAGCGGGCTGACTTCCAGTGCACGGCAGCGATCAGGCAAGCGGCGTGACAAGGCCGGCGACAGATAGGCCGAGCGGTAGGCCAGCTGCGAGCGGTTGCGCGAGTAGTGGGCCATTCCCGGTGGAATCCAGATCGCGTAGTGCGGCGGGGACACCATCCATTCGCCGTCGATCTTCATCTCCATCACACCCTGCGCGACGAAGTTGAACTGGCCCCACGGATGGCTGTGCGTCCCCCAGTCCGTGGGCTCCATCGCACCCTGCCGGAAGTAGATCGGACCGGGCAGCTGGCGGAAGGTGGGGATTGGCTCCATCGGTTGCCGCAAGCCGGGGTCGGTGTGGCGCATTTTCGGGATGTCCTCGATATGCGCCAAGCGTACGCTGGGCAATCCCCCACGTACACCCGCGTTCCGTGAACTATCTTTTCCCGATCCTCGCCTGCCTGCTGTGGGGCGCGAACACCATCGTCACCAAGCTCGCCTCGGGCTCGGTCGGCCCCATCGACATCGGCTTCTTCCGCTGGCTGGTCGCGGCGGTGGTCCTGCTGCCGTTCGCGCTGCCACGTCTGCGCGAAAACCTGCCGACCGTGCGCGCCAATCTCGGGCGCTTCCTGGTGCTGGGCTGCCTGGGTGGGGTGATGTACCAGTGCCTGGCCTACTATGCGGCGCACTTCACCTCGGCCACCAACATGGGGGTGATCCAGGCGCTGATTCCGTTGATCGCGCTGGCGCTGTCGCGCGTGTTCATGGGCCATCCGGTGCGAGGCACTTCCATTCTTGGCGCGGTGATCTCCACTGCCGGTGTGGTGGCGGTGGTCTCGCAGGGCGACCTGGCGCGGTTGGCAGCGCAGGGCCTGAACCGCGGCGACGCGATCATGCTGATCGGTGCATTGGCGTTCGCCGCCTACAACGTGCTGATGCAGCGCTGGAAGATTCCGCTGTCGGTGCTGGAGTCGCTGTTCCTGCAGGCCACCGCTGCATCGCTGATCCTGTTGCCGGTACAGCTGCTGGTCGGCACCGGGGTGAACAACCTCACGGCGGTCGGCTGCATCGGCTTCGCCGCCGTGTGCGCTTCGATCCTGGCGCCGCTGACCTGGATGACCGGACTGTCACGCCTGGGCGCTGCGCGCGTCTCTGGCTTCTTCAACCTGGTGCCGATCGTGACCGCCGCACTGGCTGTACTGCTGCTGGGAGAATCGCTCAGTGGCTGGGTACTGGGCGGTGGCCTGCTGGCGGTGTCCGGCGTGGTGTTCGCCGAGTACAGCGCCAGGCGCGCTGCTGCAGTGCCGAGCGAGCAGCCCGCATAGGGCTTCGGTCATGCGGGATACGTGTCTCCGCTCAGCGCCTGTTCCACCCGCTGTTGCAGCGCGTCTGCATCATGGCCGCGTTTGCCCTGCAGGCTGAGATACAGCGAAAGAGGGTCCACCACATCGCCAATACTGGTGAATGCCGGCGGATAGGCCCAGATCTGCAGCCGTGCGCTCTGGAGGCAGTCCGGACCGGGCAGGGGAAGTGCGCCCAGCAGGCGCCACGCATCGATGTGCAGTGCGCGGGTGCCACCGATCGGGGGCGGTGACGTTTCAGCAAGCGCGTCGAGGCCTGCCGTCGGCGCCGGATGCCCCGCATCGCGGAGTGCCTCGGCGGTCGGGCCCCAGCAGACATCCACTTCCTTCAGGATGGGGGAACGCAGGAACGGCTGTGCCCTGGCCCAGACCTCGTCGCGGTTGCCGGCCAGCTTCAGGAAGCGCTCGCGGCCACCGGTGGAGCGCTCGACCAGGCCGCGACCGACCAGTTCGGCAGACAGGCGCGACGCCGTCATCGAGGTGTAGCCGGCGACGGCACTGATCTCGCGCGGTGACCACCAGCGCGACTGGCCGCTCAGCAGCACATGGATCAGCACGGCCTGCGCCGAAGGCAGCAGCGAGATGGCCTTCTTCTCATGATCGGGGTCGTCGCGGAACTCAATGGCCAGGCTGGGCGCGAACAACTGAGTGTGCGGGACCACGAAGTCGATGTGGTTCTCGACCAGGAAGCGGCGCTGGGTCGGCGTGAGATAGGGCGAGACGTACAGCACCAGTGCATTCGCTGCAGAGCGCAGGCAGCGCACATCCTGGATCACGCGGGTGCTGGATTCGCCTGGTTCGCGGGCCACGGCGAGCATGGCGGGGGTTTCCCCGTACAGCATCAGCCCGGCGAGGTGGTAACGCGATGCCATGGCGTGTGGAATGGCATGCGATGAAGCAAGTGGATGCACCGCCGAGGCAAGCCCCGGGAGAATCCTGCGCAGGTACCGCTGCGCGTCAGCGACCAGGTCGGTCAGGCCGGTGCGAACTGCCGTCGTCATCTCGTACTTCCCTTGCGGCGGCATGTCCGGAAGATCGGAACCCGGCCACACCGTCACATTCAGTGGTGAACCTGGAGACGGACGTGCAGTGTCGGGGCGCGTGGCAATCCATGCGGTCCTGCTCCTCAGCCGTCATGACATCAGTGTTGCCGGGAACCTTGGAGATTCCGTCGAAGAACAATGGAGATTGGGTGGAGGCGGTGTGCATCGTGGCCGGCGGACTCCCCTTCCGCCGGCCACGAGCACGGACATGCCCGTCAGAAGCGCTGCGAGTACTTCACGTACACGGTGCGGCCGATATCGAAGCCACCGTAGTAGGGGAAGGAGCTGGACGGCTTGGAGAACATGATCGGGCCCTGGTGGTTGAACACGTTGTTCGAACCCAGCGCCACGGTGCCATCCCACGGCAGCTTGTAGCTGACCTGGATGTCGTGGAAGGCATTCGAACCGACCTTGCGCAGGGCATCCGGTTCACCGTAGGCGTAGCGGTCGGGCAGGGTGCAAGGACGGTTCGGTACGCAGTTTTCCACCATGCCGGAGTAGTAGCGCACGGTGTACTGCGTGCTGAAGTTGCCGAGCTGCCAGTTCACGCCCAGGTTCGAGCGCAGGCGGGAAATACCCGGCTGGCCGATCCGGCCCATCATGATCGTATCGCCGGCCGAATTCTGGTTCTGCTCGTCGTACTTGGAGACATAGCTGTTCTGCAGGTCAATGGTGAAGCGGCCGAACGAGAACTCGGGCAGGCGGTAGCGGATGCCCAGGTCCCAGCCTTCGGTTTCCATCGAGCCCAGATTGGCCAGGCCGTAGAACATGCTGGTGATGTGGCCATCGCCAGCGCGCTTGACGCTGCCGCAGCGCGACGCGTTGCCGAGCACGTAGCAGTCACGCAGGATACGGTCGACGCTGTCCTGGATGATCATGTTGGTGATCTTGTAGCTGTACCAGTCGAGGTTGATGTCCAGCCCGTCGACCCAGCGCGGGCTCCAGACCACGCCCACGGTCTTGCTCTTGGACTCTTCCGGGCGCAGCTTCGGATCGGAGCCGGTGGTGAACTCGTCAGGCGTGGCGCACGGATAGCTGGCGCAGGGCTTCAGGCTCTGGTTCAGCTGCTGGTAGCCCAGCGGGACGCCGGCAGCGTTGCAGGCAGCGTTGCCGTTGACGCTGTTGGTGGCGCCGATGCCGCACGGGTCGACATAGGTTTCGAAGCTGGTGCCCAGGCCGCCATACAGATCGGAGATGCTCGGTGCGCGGAAGCCTTCGGCGAAGGTGCCGCGGATCATGAGCTCTTCGATCGGACGCCAGGCGAAGCTCGCCTTGGAATTGGTGGTGCTGCCGAAGTTGCTGTAGTCGGAGTAGCGCGTAGCCAGGTTCACGGTCAGTTCCTTGGCGAACGGCAGGTCGCGCAGGATCGGCACGTTCACTTCAGCGAAGAACTCGTTGAGGCTGTAGTCACCGGCGGTGGTGGAGGCGCCCAGTGCAGTGCTCTGGCGCGACTGGGCGAAGGCATCAGGCACGAAGCGGCCTTCTTCCTTGCGGTACTGGTAGCCTAGCGCGACGGACAGGTCACCGGCGGGCAGTTCGATCACCGGGCCGGAGATGTTGGCGAAGTAACTGCGGGTCTTGGTGATGCCGGTATCGTTGAACGTCGGGAACAAGAAGCGCTGCAGTTCGGGATCGGAGAGAGAGCCAGCCCCCGCGACTCCGAACGGCAGCAAAGGATTCCAGGCCAGGCAACCCGAGACCGGCGATGCCGCCGTGCCACACCGGGCCACACCGTTGGCATCGAGGTAGGAGGGCCCCAATGCCTGCCGGGAAGCGATCAGGCTCATGTCGCCACGGCCTGTTTTTGTAACTTCATTGCGGTTGAACAACGCGCCGACTTCCCAGTCGTATGTCTTGGTGCCCAGCTCGAAGTAGCCGGACAGACTGGGTGCAACCCGCAGCGACTTCAGCTTGCTCTCGGTGGTGCGTGGCACCTCCCACAGGCGGCGATTGAACGCAATGCTGTGGTCGACCGGGTTGAACACGCTGGCCGCATCCAGCGGCGTGCCGAACTTGGTCGACTGGTACGGGTAGCCCGCGATCTGCTGGTCGGTGGTGCGCTCGTTGTAACCGATGTCGGCAGTGAACTTGATCTGGTCGGTCAGCGCGTAGTCGGTGCTGAGGAACAGCGAGCGGCGCTCGATGCCGGTCTGCAGGTGCATCTGCTCGTTGCCGTTGGCGAACTCGGCCGGCGTTATCGGGTGGTAGTCGTTCGGGTTCTTTGGATCGCCACCACGATTGAGGGTCTTGAACACCGCATCACCGGTATTGCACTTGTAGAGCGCCGGGTCGCACCACGAACCGTTCTGGCTGATGTTGCTCCAGTCCGCGCCCGGATAGTTGGGGCCGGCGCCGCCGTACCGGGAGAACTCGCGGTCGCGGGCAAACACCGGGTCTGACTTCTGGTATTCCAGTGCGAGGGTGTATCCGCCACGCTCCCCACGGGCGCCGGTGACCAGCGAGAACGTGCTGTCCTTGCCATCGCCCTGGCTGAACTGTCCGTGCTGCATGGACACTTCCAGGCCTTCGTAGTTCTTGCGGGTGATGATGTTGACCACGCCAGCGATTGCATCCGAGCCGTACAGCGAGGAGGCGCCGTCCTTCAGCACGTCGATGCGTTCCACCGCGCTCATCGGAATCTGGCTGAGATCCTGCAGGCCGCTGGTGGTGGCGCCGAGCCGCTTGCCGTTGACCAGCACCAGGGTGCGCGTGGCACCCAGATTGCGGATGTTGACGTAGTAGCCGCCAACGTTCTCGCCGGACGCCAACGCGCGCGCACGCGAAATGGTTGGCGCGCCGGTGGAGGTCAGGTTCTGCAGCAGGTCGGCGATGGTGGTGAAGCCCTGCTGCTCGATCATCGCGCGGGTGATGGCGATGATCGGCTGCTGCGTTTCGATATCCACGCTGCGGATGGCCGAGCCGGTCACCTGGATGCGATCGAGGTTCTTCGGTGTTTTATCGCTGTCATCCTGCGCATGCGCGGCCGGTGACCAGGCAGCGGCCAAGGCCGTGCCCACTGCCAGGGAAAGCAGGGTGTACTTGTAGTGCATTTGGCTCTCTCCAAATCCAGTTGAATGGGTTTCCGCATCGCTGCGTGGAAACCGATCTGAAATCCCGCTGTGCGGAATCGGAAGGAACCTAACACTCCGTTTACAACTCGATTACGTTATGGACGCGTTATCGTCGCGCGCCGGATACAGCGTTCATGCACAGGCCATGCACGAAACCGCGACGCGCACCGAGGGTGCTCTGCTTCAGTCTGGCTGCGGGCTGATGACAGACTCCAGGAGACATCCGATGAATACCCCCGGCAAACCAAGACCTACGTGGAAGCAGTGGCATGTGCTGTTGCTGGTGCTTGCCATCGCACTGCTGGTGACGCTGATCATCGTCATCGCGCCATGGTGAGTCGTCGGCGTTCTGCTCAGGTACCGTGAACGCGGAAATGCGACGGGATGAAGGAGTCAGGGCGCGTTGAGGGTGGTGATGCATGCATCAATTCGTACTCACCCAATCGGCACATTCAAACCTCCACAGTGGTTCCGAAGGCAACGCACTCGCGCTGTCATTCTCCATAGACCATCGAGCACACAGGAGCGATTCCATGAGCACCCAGTCCACCATCGAACACCGCCTCAACGACCTGATCGAGATTGCCCGTGATGGCAAGTCGTTCTATGAAGAAGCGGCGACCAAGGTAAAGGACGCCGAGCTGTCGGCCCTGTTCACCCGCATTGCCGGCGTCAAGGGCCGCATCGTCGCCGGACTGAGCGGCTCGGTTGCTGCCAGCGGTGGCAAGCCGGCCGAGCACGGCACCGTGGTCGGTTCGATGCAGCAGTTCTATGGCAAGGTCCGCGCCGCATTCGGCGACACCAACTATGGTTACGTGGCCGAGCTGGAAGAGTCCGAAGACCGGCTGCTTGGCGCGTTCAAGGACGTGCTGAAGGACAACGAACTGCCGCCGGCCGTGCGCCAGGAAGTCACCCAGTTGCTGCCTGAAGTGCAGGAGTGCCACAACGTGATGCGTGCGCGCAAGCACGCCATGAAGGCGGCCTGACGATCATCGGCGGCCTTCTCCCCGGGGCCGCCACGGTCGGGGCAGCGTGGCTGCCCCGGCCATCTTTGCAACCAGCGCTCCAACATCATCGCTGCGTGGTGCCACGGCCCAGCAGCAACACCGCAAGGCCGGCCAGCAGCGCGGCGATGGCCGACGTCCACAGTGCACTGGCGAATCCATGGCTGTAGATCGCCTGTGCGAAGGTGGCGGCGCGTGCATCGGCGAAGGTTCCGGTAGCGATCGCATCGGCCATGGGCAGTACGTCGCGCGCGGGAACCGCCGCGGACAGTGCGCTGCGGATGCCCAGGCTCAAGGCACTGGACAGCACGGTGAAACCGAGCAGGATGCCGACAAAGCGCGTGGTCGCGCTGATGCCGGAGGCCATGCCGGCGCGCTCGCGTGGTGCCGCGCCGATGATGGCCTTGGACGTCTCGCCATTGAGGATGCCGCCGCCGGCGCCGATCACCACCATTGCCACGAGTGCCAGCCACGGCCGGTGCTGCCACGCGGCCAGTCCGGCCACGGCATTGCCTGCGGCGGTGACCGACAGCCCGATCGCCAGCACGGCCGAACTGGTCAGATGGCGGCCCAGACGCCGGCCCACGCTGGGAAACAGCAGCATTGCGGCGGCGAAGGGAAGCATGCCGGCGCCCGCGGCCAGCACGCTCAGGCCGATGCCGTTCTGCAGGTACTGCGGCAGCATCGAGGCCATGACCTGTGCGCTGACCGAATAGCCGACCATGGCAATGAGTGCGCCGACGAAACGCGGACTGGCCAGCAGCCCGAGATCGACCATGGGATGTGACCGTGCCCGTTCAACGATGACGAAGGCAACAGCCATGATGATGGCCAGGCCCAGCCCGCTCAGCGCCGGGGCCGATGACCATCCTTCTGCCAGTCCTTCCACCAGGAAGAACACGATGCCGAAGATGGCAACGCTGAACGTGATGATGCCGGGCGGATCGAGCGGGCGGACCACGCTGTCGGACGACTCGGGTATCCAGCGCAGCGTGCCGTAGCCGAGCAGGGCCAGGAACGGCAGGATCGCGATGAACACCGCGCGCCAGCCCCAGAGCGCGGACAACAGGCCGCCGATCAGCGGTGAGAGCACCATCATCACGCCCATGGCTGTGCCCCAGAACGCCCATGCGGTGTCTTTGGCAGCCCCCTCGTGGTACGTGTGGCCGATGATCGACAGCGAGGGTGCCAGCAGAAAGGCAGCACCAATGCCCTGCAGTGCCCGCGCCAGGTAGAGCAGGGTGGCACCGGGCGCCAGTGCACAGAGCAGAGAGGTGAGGGCGAACAGGCTGATGCCGATCAGCAGCACCCGGCGGCGGCCGTAGCGGTCGGCGACAGCGCCGGCGGGCAGCAGCAGGGAGGTGAAGGACAGGATGTAGGCACTGATCACCCACTCGATATCGGCGAATCCGGCGTGCAGGTCACGCGCGATGCTGGGCAATGCGACCGCGACGGCATTGGTCTCCAGCACGGTCATCGTACAGCCCAGCGAGGCCACCAGCAGGACGGCGTCAGGCAGCGTGTGCCGTGCAGGCGAAGGGGGAGGAGAGGGCGGCACCGGTCACTCGCAGGAAGGGGAGGACGGCCATTCCATCAATGATCGGTGTTTGTTTCATTCTCGGTGTTTTCTGGTTACGTTAGCTTGAACCTAACGAAATGCCGCCCATGGAACGCCGTCACCTGGAGTACTTCGTCACCCTGGCCGAGGAGCTGCACTTCGGTCGCGCTGCCCTGCGCCTGGGAATTGCTACTCCAACGCTGAGCGTGCAGATCCAGGACATCGAGCGTCGCCTCGGCACGCGCCTGTTCGACCGCGGCCGGCGGGAGGTGCTGCTGACCTCCGCAGGCGAGGTGTTCCTGGTGGAAGCCCGTGATGTGCTGCGCCGGTTCGAACAGGCCGAAACCATGGGCCGGCGCGCCGGGCGGGGGGAGATCGGCAAGATCGAGATTGGCTACGTCGGCTCGGCGCTGTATGCCGGCGCGTTGCAGGATCAGCTCAGCCGGTTCCGCAGCCGCTACCCGGGCGTGGAACTGCAGGTGAGCGAATGGCCGATGGGCGAGCTCCCGCAGCTGCTGCAGGAAGGACGGGTCGATGTGGTGTTCTGCCGGCCTCCGATGGATGTACCCGACAGTTTCGGCGAACACACCCTGGTCGAAGACCAGTTCTGCGTGGCGCTGCCGGAAACCCATCCGCTGGCGCGGGCCAGGGCGCCGGTACAGCCGGCATCTTTGGCCCGGGAGGGCTTCGTCATGCCGGAGCAGCCGGTGGGTGCAATGGAAGTCGGGCGTCGCGGCGGTTTCATTCCACGTATCCGTTCCCAGCCCGGGCATCTGGCGGCGGTGTTGGCCGAGGTATCGGTCGGCGTCGGTTCGGTGGCGATCGTGCCATCGGTGCTGCAACGCACGCTGGTGCTGCCCGGGATGATCTACCTGCCACTGGCCGGTCCCACCATCGTCTCGACCATCGCTGTGCAGTACCGGCGTGGGGAGACCTCGCCCGTGGTGCGACGGCTGATCGAGCAGGTGAAGGAAACGCCGTGCAGGCGCATCGACATGTTGCCCCTGGCCTGAGCTCCGCCCGGCAGCTGGACGATTGCTACACTTGCGCCACCTGCATTCGCATTCGATGGACACCATGAACAACGGGAACGGTCCGCAGACAGTTCGCTGAGCCGCAACAACGATGCAGACGTTGTTGCGGTGATCGCCCCTGCGATGCACGCGAGGTGGATGGATCACCGCCGGATTCACTCTGGGCGGAGATTCCCCATGTTCAATCGTCAGACCCCGCGTTGGGCCCATACCCTGCCATCGGCCATTGCGCTGATGGCGCCGTTCGACCTCCTGGCCTCGCTGGCCATGGATATCTATCTTCCCGTGGTACCGGTGATGCCGCAGGCATTGCAGACATCACCAGCGGTGGTGCAGCTCACGCTGAGCATCTACCTGCTGGTGCTCGGCCTGGGCCAGTTGCTGTTCGGCCCGTTGTCCGACCGCATCGGGCGGCGGCCGGTGCTGCTGCTGGGTGCATTGCTGTTCATCGTCGCGTCGTTTGCGTTGGCGCTGTCCAGCAGTGGCGGGGCATTCCTGGCCTGGCGCACCGTGCAGGCGGTGGGGGCGTCGGCGGCACTGGTGGCGACCTTTGCCACGGTGCGTGATGTGTATGCCGATACACGCGAAGGCGCGTCGCTGTATGGGCTGTTCGCCTCGATGCTGGCCTTCGTGCCGGCGCTGGGGCCGATGCTGGGTGCGCTGGTGGCCACGGCAGCGGGCTGGCGTGCGATCTTCGTGTTGCTGGGTGTGCTTGGCCTGATCGCCTGGCTGCGCGCGCAGCGCCAGTGGCAGGAAACCCGACCAGCAGGCAGCAGAGAGGCGCGTCCGGCACTGCGGAGGATGCTTGGCAGTGGCGCCTTCTGGACATACACGCTGGGGTTCAGTGCCGCGATGGGGACGTTCTTTGTGTTCTTCTCGATCGCACCGCGCGTGCTGGTCGGGCGCATGCAGTACTCGTCGATCGCGTTCAGCCTGGCATTCGCAACGGTGGCGCTGATGATGATCATCACCTCGCGCATGGCGAACGTCTTCATCGCACGCTGGAATACGCGCGGAACCTTCGTGCGTGGCCTGTGCGTGATGGTGGCAGGTGGGCTGCTGATGGCACTCGGTACGGCGTTGCCATTCTCATTCGCCACTGTCGTGCTGCCCATGTGGGGCATTGCCGTAGGGCTGGTGATGGTGGTCTCGGTGGCCGCCAACGGCGCGCTGCGAGACTTCGCCGATGTGTCCGGCATGGCGGTGGCGCTGTATTACGCCGTGCAGAGCGTGATCGTGGCCGGCTTCGGGACATTGGCTACCGTGCTGCTGCCGGGGGATACGGTGTGGCCGCTGGTGGCCTATGGCCTGCTGCTGCCACTGGCCAGTCTGATTGC
The DNA here is from genome assembly GCF_009659995.1 of Stenotrophomonas sp. MH181796. Taxonomy (NCBI): domain Bacteria; kingdom Pseudomonadati; phylum Pseudomonadota; class Gammaproteobacteria; order Lysobacterales; family Lysobacteraceae; genus Stenotrophomonas; species Stenotrophomonas sp. MH181796. Next base: position 358,831 of record NZ_RAHU01000001.1, on the reverse strand, counting down.
TGTGGCGGCGTTGCGGTGCCGCGCATAGCCTTGGGCAGTGAATAAAAAAGGGGCGGCCCTGAGGCCGCCCCAACCCGTCAAGCGATCATGTGCGTGGTACTAGAAGCGCACCGACCAGCGCACGTTCGCACTGTGATCGCGGCTCTCGCTGCCGTACTGGCCGCTGTAGCCCAGCTCCAGCTGCTGGCGCGGCGTCAGCCACGCCGCCAGGCCCAGCTCGGCCACTACGGCGTTGTCTGCAATCGGAGCGCCCTCGACCACGAAGGTGGTGCTGCTGTTGGCGAAGGCGAGGTTGCCGACCTGGCTGCGGTCGCCGGAGGCGCGGCGATAGCCGACTCCGCCGCGCAGGTGCAGCCAGCTGTCCTGCTGGAACGATGCCTTCAGGCCCTTGTCGAAGCGCACGCCCCCCGTGGCGATCGTGGTGCCGGTGTCGTCTACCTTGCCGTGCAGGGCAGCCGCACCGCCGCGTTCGTTGATCTGCTTCAGGTCGACCTCCACGCGTGCGACCTGCAGGTACGGCTCCAGTCCGGCCTCTGGACCACCAAAGCGATAGCCGGCTTCAATGAAGGCCTGGCGGGTATGCGCGTTGTAGCGTGCGCTCAGGCTGTCGCTGAAGCCAGCGAAGTCGACATCACGCGTGCTCTTCACCTTGTGCTTGCTCCAGGCCACGCCACCGCGCAGGCCGAAACCACCCCAGTTGTGGCCCGCGTAGGCACCGAAATGGGAGTTGTCGATCTTCGACTTGGCTCGACGCTCCTGTTGCTTCACGTCGGTACGGCCGGCGCCGGCCAGCACGCCGACCTGCCAGCCGGAGAACTCGCGGTCGATGCCGATCAGCAGGCCGTTACTGTTGGCTTCGGTGCGGGCGGTGTTGACGTCGCCGTCCAGCTTGCTGTTGCCACCGATCGCCTGCACCCATGCGCCGGTGGCGTCGCCCGCATCGGCACCCGGGGCGACTGCACCGGCACGACGTGACAGTGCGGCGTCGCGTACATAGCGGCTGCCTTCGACCAGCGCCAGCGCGGTGGCCGCATGCAGCTCGCCGCTGAGGCCGTCGAGCACGCTGCCGACCTGCTGCGGGAACAGCTGGGTCAGCGGCTTGGGCAGGCCCTGGTTGATCGCCAACAGGTCGGCAGCGGTCGCCACTGCACGTTGGTTGCGCGTGTTGGCGGCGCTGGCCAGCGAGGCACCGCGCGCCACGTCGATGCGGGTGCCGTTGGCGCCGTAGGCGAGGCTGAACTGCAGGAAGGGCGAGAACGCACTGAAGTCGGTTTTGGCGAACTGGCCGCTAACGCCGCCATCGGCGCGGATGAAGTTGAACTGTTCGCCGAGGTAGTAGGTGCCCGGCTCCGGCAGTGCGACCAGGGTGCCGCCGAGGGTGGCGGTGCCGGTCACGTGCAGCTGGTCACTACGCCCGCCCGGCGCGAGCTCGGCCGCATAGATGCCGGTTGCGCCCTGCACGTAGTCGCCGTTGATGGTCAGCGTGCCGATCGAGTTTCCGGGCGCGATGATGCCGTCCACACGGGTGGTGCCCAGCGTACCGACACCCTTCAGCAGGCCGTTGACACCGACCGTGGTGGTGCCGCCAGTCTGCGTGCCGTTGAAGGACACCACGCCACCGTTGACGGTCAGGTTGCTGTCCTTCAGCAGGCCGCTGGCGCTGACCGTGCTTACGCCACCGGTGGTGTTCAGCGCGGTGGAGACCAGGCTGCCGTTGAGCAGGAACTGGCCACCCTGGACCTCGATCGCTGACGTGAGCGTGTTGGCACCGTTCAATTCCAGCGTGCCGTCCTGCAGCATTGCGCCGTTGAAGGTGTTGTTGCCGCTCAGGCGCAGCCAGCCGATGCCGGACTTGGTCAGCTTGCCGGGGCCGCCGATGTCGTTGGTCCAGTCATCCCAGGCGTCGCCTTCCCACACCTTCAGGCCACCGGCCTTCTGGTTCATCACCACGTTGGTGTCCACACGCAGCGAACCGTAGCCTTCGATGGCCTTGCGCAGGTCGACCATGCCCCAGCCGTAGATCTCATCAATGCCCGGATCGCCCAGGTCGCGGGCGGTGGTCAGCAGCACGTCGCGGACCTGTGCGTTGTCCAGATACGGGAAGCGCTCCATCAGCAGGCCAAGAGCGCCCGTGATGTGCGGCGCGGCCATCGACGTGCCGGTCTTGGTGCCATAGACGTAATTGGTGTTCTCGCTATCGATGATCAGCCGCACGTAGGCGGAGGTGTTCTCGATGCGGCCCTGGATATCACCGGAGACGATGGTGCTGAGGATGTCGGTGCCGGGGGCCGAGATGCACCAGTTGGCGGCAACGCCGCAGATGCTGGAACTGCCATCGATCACGTAGTCGGTTTCACCTGCGGCGGCGTTGGGCCGGCGGACATTGGCGACCGCCAGCCAGTACGGTTCCAGTTCGGGCTTCCAGCGCGGCATCGAGGCGGTGATGCCGGCAACCGCGCCGCTGCCGTTGCCGGCCGACCACACCTGGATGAGGGTGGAGCTGGGTGTATCGCCGTTGCTGGCGTAGATGCTGCCGTACACGCCGTAGTCGGCACCGATGCTGGCGTACTGCTGGTCCAGCGCGGCGGCGGTCATGTTGCGGGTGGAAATGCCCCAGCTGTGGTTGATGGCGCGGACACCCTGCGCCTGGATCTGCGCATACATGTCCAGCGTGGCGGCATCATCCGGATCGGTGCGGTACACCGCGCGCGGCCGATAGAAATTGTCGGGGTCCAGGCGCCACTCGTAGTAGGTGTCACCGAACACGCGGGCGGCGGTGAGATCCGCACCAAAGGCCACGCCATGCATGCCGGTGCCATTGCGGTTGGCGCCGATGGTGCCAAGCACATGTGTTCCGTGATCGGCATAGCTGAAGCCATAGGGCTGGCCGGCGGCGATCAGGCGTGCCGCCAGTGAGGCCGGAACGCCGGCGCCGAGTCCGTAGTAGTTGTAGCCGGGCTGTTCGCCGCGGGTCTGCCCGCAGGCACCGGTACCTGCGACGACACCCGGCGTCGCGCAGTCGGCACCGATGGTGATGCTGGAGGTATTGCGTCCTGCAAACTCCGGATGCGCCAGCGCGGAGCCCGAGTCGAACAGCGCAAGGCGTACACCCTTGCCGGTCAGACCGCGTGCATAGGCGTAGTCGGCGCCCATCGCACCCAGGCCCCAATCGGCGTTGAATTCATCGCTGCGCCAGCTGGCCGGATCGCCTGGGTTGCCGAGAACGGCGGTGCTACTGGCGGCAGGTGCAGTGGCCGTGGCTGCAGGCGCCGTGCTGGAAGCGGGCTGCGCCCACGCAGCCTGTAGCTGGCGCTGCTGCTGCCAGGCATCGAGTGATTCGCTGGCCATGGTCGGGAGTGCGGTGACCAGCAACAGCGAGCTGGCGACGGCAAGCGCCAGCGGGCGGTGCGACAGGGAGCGGGACGAACGGCCGTACAGCGGGTGATTCATCGGACAACTTCCTTGATTGACGGACATCAAAGGCCGTTAACCCCGCAGCGCGCCGATCACCCCCAGTGGTGTGAAGAAAATTTAATGAACGAGTTAAGGTTTCGTGACATGGGCATTCACTTCGTCTCCCGGCGGTCCCGCTACCGTGACCCAGCCTGGGCTCACCAGGCGTATCAGGGAGTGATGCAATGCGCGTTTTCAGGAAAGTGATCGCAGGCGCTGTGTTCGCGCTGGCATGTACCGGTTCGGTGGCGGTGGCAGGGCCGGTCGAGCCCTGCGACAAGCCGTGCTGGCGGGCTTACCAGATGTGCCTGGCCAGTGGTGCCGATGCCGGTGAATGCCAGCAGGCGTACAACACCTGCGTGGTCGATCTGTGCATGGGCGTGTGAGTCGCGCCGTTTGAGCGTTGCGTTCCGTGGAGCCCCGTCATCGACGGGGCTCTTCTGTTTCAATCGAGGATGCCGTCAGCGATACGGTAGTCTCGGCATGTCTTCATGGGCAGAGGAGTGCCATGGCCGTCAAACGTGTTGTCGCCAACATTGCCACGGCGGAGCCGCAACGGGCTGCTGCCTTCTACGGCGAGCTGCTCGGCATGCCGGTGGTGATGGACCACGGCTGGATCGTCACTCATGGCGGGCAGGGCAGCGCGCTGGCGCAGGTCAGCTTCGCCAGCGAAGGGGGTTCGGGCACCGCAGTGCCGGACCTGTCGATCGAAGTGGACAATCTGCAGGAGGTGCTGGACCGCCTGCGCGCGGCAGGCGTTGCGCTGGAGTACGGCCCGGTCGACGAACCCTGGGGCGTGCGCCGCTTCTTCGTCCGCGATCCGTTCGGCCGGTTGTTGAACATCCTCGCCCATTCCTGAGCAGCGGCGAGGACTTCAGCGGCGCGTGCCGCCTCGCTTCGGGGCTGGCGACACGCCGACCATGCGCAGGCAATCGTCCACCACCGCGCCGATGAAGGCATCGGCATCCTGCGCTGGTGCGGCGATCAGGTCGTCGGTGGCGCCGTGCACGCCGGCATAGATCAGTGAGGCGGTGACCTGCGGCGCGGGCAGCTGCCAGAGGCCATCGGTGATGCCGGCGTCGAGGATGGCCAACAGTTGCTGCTGGATTGCGTTGCGTTCGGCGTTGCCACGCTGGTGGTGGTGATGGTTGGCGTACACCACATCGTGCAGCGCATGGGTGCGCACGTAGAGCTCGATGTTGGCGCGGATCCAGGCACGCAGGCGCGCCACGCCATCGCTGGCAGGGTACTGCTGCACGGCGCGGTCGACGTCTTGCATGAAACGCTGGGTATAGCGCTGCGCCAGTGCCTGCAGGATCTCGGTGCGTGAGGCGAAATAGGTATAGAAGGTGCCCTTGGCCACGTCGGCCGCAGCAACGATGTCGCTGATGGTGGTGGCGTCCACGCCCTGCGACAGGAACAGCGCCTGCGCGGCATCCATCAGTTCTTCCTGGCGGGTTTCCGCGGGCTTGGTGCGAGGCCTGGCAACAGCTGGGGTCTGCATGGTGGGCAAGGTCCGGGTGCGACGGCCGCCATTCTAGCTGCCCTTCGGCATTGACTGACCGCCAGTCATTGACCGACGGTCAGTCAATGGCTACGATGCGCGCACATCCTCCCCCCGGGATCCGCACATGCAGCGCTTCCAACGTCCGGCCCTGGTGCTGGCCGCCTACCTCGGCACGTTCCTCGCCTCGCTGGACATCAGCATCGTCAACGTCGCACTGCCGACCCTGCAGCAGGCGTTGAATACCGACATGGCCGGCCTGCAGTGGGTGATCAATGCGTATGCGATCGCGTTGTCGGCGCTGATGCTGTCGGCGGGGCCGCTCGGGGACCGTTACGGCCATCGGCGGATGTGGTTGCTCAGCGTCGCCACCTTCACTCTTGGCTCGTTGCTCTGTGCCTGTGCCGGCAATCTTGCGACGCTGGTGGCTGGACGCGCGGTGCAGGGCATCGCGGGCGCGCTGCTGATTCCCAGCGCGATGCCGATTCTCAGTCATGCATTCCCTGATCCGCGCCAGCGCGCGCGGGCGATCGGTGGCTGGTCGGCGTTCAGTGCGTTGGCCCTGGTGCTTGGGCCGTTGCTGGGCGGGGTGCTGGTACAGCGCGCTGGGTGGCCGAGCATCTTCCTGATCAACCTGCCACTGGGCCTGCTGGCGCTCATGCTCGGTGCCTGGGGGATTCCCGAGCGGCGGCATCCAGAGCATGCCGCGCTGGATCCTGCCGGGCAGCTGCTCAGCATGGTCGCGCTGGGTGCGCTGAGTTACGGCCTGATCGCGATCGGCGAGCACGGCCTGCTGGCGCCACTGACCCTGTCGGCCATGAGCATCGCGGGCGCTGGCCTGATCCTGTTCGGCATCGTCGAACGCCGGGTGGCACGCCCACTGCTGCCGTTGGACCTGTTTGCCGATCGCCGTTTCGGCATGCTCAATCTGGCATCGTTCGTGCTGGGCTTCACCGCCTACGCGAGCCTGTTCTTCCTGTCACTGTTCTTCCAGCAGGCGCAGGGGCACAGCGCAGCACTGGCAGGCGCACAGTTGGCACCGCAGTTCCTGTTGATGGGTGTGGTCTCGTTGCTGTTCGGGCGCTTGGTCGTGCGCGTGGGGCTGCAGGCTGCGCTGGTCTCGGGCTATGCGTTGGCCGGCGTGGCGCTCTGTGCGATGGCCGCGTTCGAGCCGCTGACCTCGCGCGGATATGCCAGCGGCTTGCTGATGCTGCTCGGCATTGGAATGGGGCTGGCGGTTCCCGCGACCGGCATGGCGGTCATGGCCAGCGTGCCGGCCGAGCGCGCAGGTATCGCTTCAGCCACCATGAACGCATTGCGCCAGGCCGGCATGAGCCTGGGCATCGCGCTGCTGGGCAGCCTGATGAGCCTGCGTGCCGTGTGGCATTTCGCTGCATCCGCGCAGGCCGCAGGGCAGCCGGGGTTGGCCGCACACGCGCGCGAACTGATCCTGCAGCCTACCCCGCTGCAGGCGGCACCACCACTGCTGGCGTGGTATCGCAGTGCGATGGCCAGCGGCTTCGGCTGGGCCATGGCCGTGGCCGGCGCGCTGACCCTGCTTGCAGCCTTCGGCCTGCATCGGCAGCGCGCACCGGCCTGACGCGCAGCATTCAGCCCTGCTGGCGTTGCCGGCCCTCTGCGGTGCGTTCGATCTCCTGAGGCTGTTGTTGCTGCTGGCGCGCATTGGCGTGGCGAGCGTGTCCACCTTCACGACCGATCGCGGCCATGTGCTGGCGGTTGCGGCTGATCGCCTCGCCGCCCTTGCGGCCAGCGACACGTGCTTCGGCTGGACTGAATTCATGCGCGTTGCCAGAGGCATGTGCGGCACGCCCGCCCTTGGCAGCGATGGCGCGCTGCTTTTCCTGGTCCATTGATGCGAAACCCCGGTTGGAGCTGCGCGGGTTCTGCTCAGTCATGTGAAATCTCCTGCGGTGTGGGCGCCGCCTTCGTAGACGACGGCACCCATGCTTGGCCATCGCACGCTAAGTCCAGGTCGCCATCTTCGCCATGGCTTTCACGCGCCCTGCGCACGGGGCTGAAGACGCAGCCATTCAGGCGGGCGCCGCCTTCGCTGCCGCGATCTCGCTCAACTGCGACAGCAGGGCCGCAGGAACACAGTGAGGATGGAGTGTTGCGTAGAAGCACACGCGCATCCACCGATGATCATGATGGGGCCACCGCCCCTGTTGATAGGATGCGCAACAACGCCACTCGCCTGGCCACGACAGGGACGTAGAACATGAACAGGATTGGATTGATCGCATTGCTGGCCTGTACCGCCCCCGTCCATGCGGCCAGTCCCCTGTTGTCCGGCAGCTTTGTCCACGTCGGCTATTCGGCTACCGACGAACAACTACCGGCCACGCAGTTGCCGCTGTTCCTGGATGAACTGCAGGACCTGGGCAACGACACCCTCATCCTCGGTCAGGTGCGTGCCACGCGTGCGGGTGTGGGGTGCGCCAGCGGTGTGCAGGATTTCGAATGGATCGCCGGTTTCCCCGGCAAGCTGGGCACCGTCCTCGATGCGGCGGCCGCGCGCGGCATGAAGGTCGTGGTCGGTACCACCTACAGTTCGGGACAGTGCGGCACCTTCTGGCAAGGCCAGAACGCAACGGCTGTGGCGCAGGACGCCGCGCAGTCGCTGGCCCAGCTTGGCCAGCAGTACGGATCGCATCCGGCCTTCGCCGGCTGGTACATCACCGACGAGCCGGCACAGGTACCGGCTGACCGTGCGCCCTTCTATCGTGCGATCGTGACCGCGCTGAAGGGCAGTACCCCGTCCAGGCCGGTGATGGTCGCCCCCTACCTGGCGTCATCCAGCGTGGATCCGGCAAGTGTCGCGCGTGCGGCGGCGCAGTTCCGCACGGCTACCGGGGTGGATGTGCAGATCTGGCAGGACGGCATCGGCGCCGCCTCGCATGCGCGCTTGTTCCAGTGGGATCGCCCGGGTCATTCCACCGAGGCGTATTACGAGGCGCTGTCGGCGGCGTTGGGTGCCAGCGGCCTGTGGGCCGATATCGAACTGTTCAACCATGGCAGTCCGTTGTTCCTGGAGGCCGGCAACGGGTTGTCCGGCGCCTACCGCTCCGCTTCGGTGCAGCGCATCAACCAGCAGTTGTGGAGTGCGCGTTCGGCCGGCAAGCGCGTTGCCTGGCTCAACCAGTACCACATGTCCGAGGTGGTCGGTCCCGGCCAGGGCTATGCCGAATCGCCGCGGATGATGAACACCTATCGCGGGCTGTATGGGCTCGGCGCGTCCTACCTCGTCGATCCGGTGCAGACCGCGTACAGCTACAGCGTGGCACCGGATGCGAACTATCCGGACAGCAGTGGCCACGAGCTGTTCGATCGTCGGGTGGGGGACCCGCGCAATCCGATGGATGCCGGCTGGGTGGGCGTGCACGGCAACGTCAGCATCACCATCGACCTCGGCCAGCGTCGGCGGGTGGACTGGATCGGCCTGCACACGATGACTCGCCCCGGATGGGGCATCGTCACGCCGACGTCGGTGGAGGTGATGTGCACTGAGCCGGGTACTGCAGCAACCAGCATCGGCATGTTGTCGGCGCCGTTCACCCAGGCCGGACTCAGTGGATCGACCGAGGAGGAATACGTGCTGGGCAACGCGGCGCCCCTGGCTGCGCAGTGCCGTACACTGGAGCTGCGGCTGGCCAATGGCAACTGGACCTTCCTCAGCGAGATCGAGATCGCGGCCGAGCAGTAGCGATGTCAGCGTTGGCGTGCGTCGTGCAGCCGCTGTGCGAACGGCTGCTGTTCAAGCGCCTGCAGTGCGTCGCGCAGCACCTGCTCCAGTGACTGCCCGAGATCGGTATCCAGGCTGCGCGCCGCGCGCGCCGTAGCCTGCCACTGTGCCTGCAGCGCCGGCAGGACCTGCAGCGCCTGCGGGCTGAGCTGCAGGATGCGCTCGCGGCTGTCCTCGCCGATGGCGGTATGCAGCCAGCCGTCGTGCACCATCGCTGAAACCGTCTGGCTGAGCGCCGAATGGCTGAGCCCGCAGGCCAGTGCCAGGTCCTTGATGCGGCAGGGGCCCTGCGCCATCAACGTGCGCAGCACCGGGGTGTAGCGCGGCCGGTAGTCCAGCTGCAGGTCGCGATAGGCCTGTTCGACCGCCGGATCGAGCTGATCAAGCAGGGCGCGCAGCAGGGTGCCCAGGGTGGCGTGTTGGAGATCCATGGGCGCGATGATATATAAGCACTTACATATCATCAACGTGGGGTGCGGTCATGGCGGTTTCGTGGATGCTGGGCGCGGTGCTGGCGGCGTCCTGCCCGGCCCAGGACGCGGTGCTGCAGGCGGCGGCCACGGCGATACAGGCGCACTACCTGGACGTGGCCGAGGGCGCGCGCATTGCCGGGGCCGTGCGCGGCTGGTCCAGCCAGCAGCGCTATGTGGACAGCTGCGCGGACCCGAAGGTCTTCAGTGCGCGCCTGAACCAGGACCTGGACGTGTTCGACGGCCACTTCCATGTGGAACGGGTGGATGCCCGCGCCGGGCAGGACGATTGGCTGATGGCCTGGCGCGCGGATGCGCGTGGCAATGCTGCGGGCGTGCGCGAAGTGCGGGTGCTGGAGGGCAACATCGGTTACCTGCGCCTGAGCAGCTTCTACCCGCTGGATCTGGCCCGGCCCAAGCTGGCGGCGGCGTTCAGCCTGCTGGCCGACACCGATGGCCTGGTGCTGGACCTGCGCCAGAACGGGGGCGGTGATGATGGCAGCGCGGACCTGCTGGTGCGCACGCTGCTGGAGCCAGGCGTCACCGCAGTGCAGGCGCTTGAGCAGCGTGGCAGGCGTACCCCCGTACTGCTGCCGCCAGCGAGCCTGCCTTTGTACCTGAAGCCGCTAGTGGTGCTGATCGACCGCCGTACCGGTTCGGCCGCCGAGTTCGTGGCGTACTCGCTGCAGGCGCTGGGACGAGCGCAGATCGTCGGCAGTCGCAGCGGCGGCGCCGCGCATATGTTCGATGATCCTGTGCTGCTGCCGGATGGCTATCAGATCAGCATTCCGGACCGGCAGCCGATCAATCTGCGCACCGGCGGCAACTGGGAGAAGCGCGGCGTCATGCCTGATACGCCAGGAGGTGATGATCCGTTGTTCATCGCACGGCAGCTGCTGGCCCCGATGAAGTCGTCAGGATGAACGCATATCTGCAACGCCGTCCTATCGCGGATGCGCGGCTGCATGCCTAGAATCGAAGCATCCCGGTAGTTCCCGGGCGCTTCGAGTGAATGGACTCAATGAAGATTCTGTTGACCGGCAGTTCCGGGCGGATCGGGCGGGCGATCTTCGGCGCGTTGGCGGCGGCCCATGAAGTGGTGGGGCTGGATCGCAGCCCGTTCGCCACGACGCGAATCATTGCCGATGTCACTGATCGTCAGGCGGTCACGCGGGCGGTGCAGGGTGTCGACGCGGTCATCCATACCGCAGCGTTGCATGCCCCGCACGTCGGGCTGGTGCCGGATGCGGTGTTCCAGCAGATCAATGTGGACGCCACCGCGCACCTGCTGCAGGCGGCACGCGAGGCCGGTGCACGGCGCTTCGTGCTGACCAGCACCACCGCCCTCTACGGTCACGCGGTGGTGGCCGGCGGCTGCCGCTGGATCGACGAGGACACCGAGCCTCTGCCGCGCACCATCTACCATCGCACCAAGCTGCAGGCCGAGGCTCTGGCCGAAGCCGCAACCGCGCCCGGTTTCAGTGTGCGCGTGCTGCGCATGGGCCGCTGCTTCCCGGAACCGCCCGAGCGCATGGCGATGTTCCGCCTGCACCGTGGCATCGACGCGCGCGACGTGGCCAGCGCACATGCCGCGCTGCTGCACGATGAGGGCGCTGCCTTCGCCCGCTACATTGCCTGCGCACCGACGCCGTTCCGGCGCGAGGATTGCCTGGAACTGGCGACCCAACCACGCGGGGTGCTGGCCCGCCGCGCCCCGCAGTTGCTGGCCGAGTTCGAGCGCCGTGGCTGGCCGCTGCCGCTGAGCATCGACCGCGTCTACGACAGTGCGCTCATGCGCAGCGAACTCGGCTGGCAGCCGCGCTTCGGTCCGGACGATGTGCTCCAGCAGTACGCCGCTGGCAGCATCGAAGTGCTGCCGCGGGCGGAATGGATCAAGGACCGCGTGGCCGAATAGGGCGGCCGCGGGGCGGGTTCCTGACCCGACCCTGAGCAGGTTCAGGAATGTGCAGGCCGGCCGCCTCAACCTCGTTGGCAGGCGGCCGCTAACCCGGTGCGCTTCCAGTGCCGGGCATGCCCCGGCGGCCGGTGGCCTGCGCGATGGATCGCGCGCCTGCGCGGTGCCCTCGCGGCGCCGGTCGTCCTGAACTGCCTTGCGGACCTTTCCATGCCTCCTTCCCGCTCCGCCGCTGCCCGCCGCCCGGGCAGCATTGCCCACAAGCTGATGCTGGGCACCGCTGTGATCGCACTGCTGTGCTTCGGCCTGACCGCGTTCCTGATCTACCGCCAGGCCAGCGCCAGCCTGATCAACGCCTCGCGCCAGACCCTGTCCAGCGAAGCCACCGCCGAAGCGCGCCAGGTCTCGGCTGACCTGGGCACCGCTTTCGCCAGCAACGATGCCATGGTCGAAACCGTGCTCGCCCAGCGTGCGCGCGGTGACGTGCCCGATCGCGCCAGCCTGGCGGCAGTACTCGGCGAACAGCTGCGTACCCACCCGGAGTGGCTGGGCAAGAGCACCATGTGGGAGGCCGATGCCTTCGACGGCAAGGATGCCGAGTTCGTCAACACTGAAGCGCACGACGCCACCGGTCGCTACATGAGCTACTGGGCCTGGCACGACGGCAAGCCGCAGCAGTCGCAGATGACCGACTACACCGAGACCGCCAGCGGTTCCGGTGACTGGTACATGGTGCCCAGCCGCGACCAGCTGCCCAAGGTCAGCGAGCCCTATGCCTATGACATCGCCGGCCAGCAGGTGCTGATGAGCACGCTGAGCACGCCCATTGTCGAGAATGGCAGGTTCCTCGGCGTGTTCACCGTCGATTTCTCGCTGGCGGCGCTGCAGAAGCACCTGGCGACGTTGAAGCCGATGGGGGCTGGCAGCGTCGAACTGCTGTCGCCGAAGGGCGTGGTGCTGGCCTCGGCCAATGCCGCTGAGATCGGCAAGCCACGCAGCGACGCGCTGACCCGCAGCATGCTGGCCGACATCGCTGCCGACCGTCCGTTCGAGGCTTTCAGCCCCGATGCGGCCGGCAACGTGCGCGTGTACGTGCCGCTGCGCGTGGGCGACGCCCCGCAGCGCTTCGCGCTGGGCGTGGTGATGCCGCATTCGGTGATCGTCGCAGAGGCACGTCAGTTGCTGTGGCTGACCCTGCTGGTCGGTGTGGTGGCAGCATTGACCCTCAGTGCGGGTGTCTATGTTCTGCTGCGCCGGTTGGCAATCCGTCCGTTGGCCGAAGCTGTGCGCGTGGCCGGTGATGTCGCCGCTGGCAAGCTGGACAGCACCCTGCCGGCACGCAGCAATGACGAAGTGGGGCGCCTGCTGGACGCGATGCAGGGCATGCGCGGCCAGCTGCAGGCGGTGATGGCGGCGCAGGCGGAAATGGCGCGCCGCCACGATGCCGGCGAGCTCAGTTACCGCATGGACGCCGCGGCGTTCCCGGGCGAGTACGGCCGCATGGTGGCCGATAGCAACCAGCTGGTGGCCTCCAGCAACGCGGTCACCCAGCGCCTGGTTGAAGTGATGCAGCGCTACGCCGTTGGCGACCTCAGTCAGGACATGGAAGCGCTGCCGGGCGAGAAGGCGGTGTTCACCGCCGCGATGGCCACCACCAAGCGGAACCTGGCCGCGATCAATGAACAGATCCAGCAGCTGGCTGCTGCGGCCGCTGCCGGTGACTTCGCGGTGCGTGGCGATGCCCTGTGCTTCGACCACGACTTCCGCCGCATGGTGGAAACCCTCAATACCATGATGCAGGTGAGCGACCACAACCTGGCCGAGCTGTCGACACTGCTGCGCGCGATCGCCGCAGGCGACCTCAGCGCGCGCATGCAGGGCGACTTCCACGGCGTGTTCGCGGTGATGCGCGACGATGCCAACAGCACCGTGCAGCAGCTGACCCGGATCGTCGGCCAGATCCAGCAGTCGGCGGCCAGCATCCGCCTGGCCGCGGGTGAAATTGCCGCGGGCAACAGCGACCTGTCGCGGCGTACCGAGCAGCAGGCCGCCAACCTGGAAGAAACGGCGGCCTCGATGGAGGAATTGACCTCCACCGTGCGCCAGAACGCCGACCACGCGCTGCAGGCCAATACCCTGGCCGGTTCCGCGGCCGGCGTTGCCAGCGAAGGCGGGCAGGTGGTCAGCCAGGTGGTGCAGACGATGGAGCAGATCGAAGCCTCCTCGCAGCGCATTGCCGAGATCATTTCGGTGATCGATGGGATCGCCTTCCAGACCAACATCCTGGCGCTGAATGCGGCGGTGGAAGCGGCGCGTGCCGGCGAGCAGGGCCGTGGCTTCGCCGTGGTCGCCAGCGAAGTGCGTGCGCTGGCACAGCGATCGGCGGGTGCGGCCAAGGAGATCAAGGAGCTGATCGACGCCTCGGTGGCGCAGGTCGGTGCCGGTGCGCAGCTGGTGCACGGCGCGGGCCGTACCATGCAGGAAATCGTCGGCCAGGTCGGCCGGGTCAACGAGATCATGGCCGAGATCTCGGCGGCCTCGCGCGAGCAGTCGGCGGGCATCGAGCAGGTCAACCAGACCGTGGTGCAGATGGACGAGACCACCCAGCAGAACGCCGCGCTGGTGGAAGAAGCCAGCGCCGCCGCGCGGGCGATGGAAGAACAGGCCGAGCAGCTGGCGGTGGCGGTCTCGCGTTTCCGCCTGCAGGCCGAGCCGGTCGCCGTGGCACGCCACGCGGCCTGAGTCCCGGCATGCGCAAAAGAAGACGCCCGGCCAAAGCCGGGCGTCGTCGTTTCTGCTCGCCGGTGTGCCGGAATCAGGTCCGGCAGCTGCAATGGCTCAGAACATCCCTTCGAAGGGGTTCCAGCTGGCCCTGCCCTTCACCTGTTCCAGGTAGTAGCTGTAGTTGGTGCTGGAGGCGACCAGGAAGTTCATGGCGATGAACAGCGCACGGGCGACGATGTCCGGCAGGAACAGGGCGACGAGGGTCAGCACGATGTTGATGCCGAGCACGACCAGCGCCTTGCGCCACATGCCCAGGATGAGCAGGTAGATGAAGCCGAAGAAGAAGGCGAAGAAATTGATGTTGACCTTCAGCCGGTCGCCGAAGGACAACGCCTTCCAAGCCTGCTTGAAACCCGGCTCCTTGGGCGCGCCGTGCTGCTGGAAGAAGTTGAAGCGGAACTGCCACTTCGGGCTGAAGCGGGAGAGGTCGACTGTGTTCATTGACGTATACGTCCTTGTAGGAAAACGGTTCCATGATAGATGTCGCGAATTCAGGAAACTACCCTCCGGCGTCAAAAATGTGACGTTCTTTGCCGTGTGAAGCTGCGGCTGTGCGCCGCACCGTCACCCATCCGCCTTGTTTTTAGGATAGGGTGCGCAGTTCCGCTGCCGCCCCAGCTGAATCCGTGCGGCGGCGGGATGTCCATGGAGGTTGCATGACCACACCTGCTACACCGGAAAACGCACCGGGACCGGTGCTCCTGCCGACACCTGAAGTGGTGCAGGCACAACAACTGCTCGCACGCCAGCAACTGGCGGTGGCAATGGACCGTGCGCGCACGGCTGCCACGCAGGATGCGGCCCAGGCCGCCCTGGAAAGCGAGTGATCCGCAACACCGCCGATCGCGCTGGCCTGTCGCCAGCGCGATCGCGGTGCGCGCCGCCGGTCAGAACCGCGCGGTCATGCTCAGGAAATAGCTGCGTCCGGCCACGAAGTAGTCGGTGGAGCCTTCGGCATACAGCTTCTTGTCGGCCAGGTTGCTGACGCCGCCGCGGAGGGTCAGCACCTCGTTGACGTTCCACGCTGCGGTCAGGTCATACAGGGTGTAGGCCTTGAGGAAGGTCGTCGCCGTGCCGGTCTGCTTGCCGGTGTACTGCGCCGACAGGCTGCTGGAGAACACCGTACCGGGCGTCCAGTCCAGCGACGAGTAGCCGGAGAATTCCGGTGTATCGATCAGGTTCCTACCGGTGGTCAGGTTCTTGGCCTCCTTCATCCAGGTGGCCGAGGTACGCCAGCGCCAGTGCTCACCGAAGCGGAAGTTGAGGTTGCCTTCCATGCCGCTGGTGCGCGCCCGCTGCACGTTGCTCATGCGCGTCCACCAGATGCCGTTGAACTGGCCCAGTGGGGCGTACTCGATCTTGTTCCTGAAGTCGGTATGGAAGTAGGTCAGGCCGGCATCCACCAGATCGTTGTCGAAGCTGATGCCGATCTCACGGTTGGTGCTGGTTTCCGGATCCAGGTCCGGGTTGCCGGCCATGTAGCAGCCGCCACGGGTATAGCCCAGCGGAATCAGCGAGGTGCAGCCACGACCACCGGACTGGGTGGCGGCGGTGGCCGAATTCTCGGTCAGGCTGGGCGCGCGGAAGCCTTTGGAAACGCCGCCTCGGATCGTCCACTGCTCGGCCGGATGCCAGACCAGGTAGGCACGCGGGCTGACGTGGCTGCCGAACTTCTCATGGTGGTCCAGGCGTGCGCCCAGGGTCAGCGCCAGGGTGCGGTGCAGCTTCAGTTCGTCCTCGACGAACAGCGCCCAGGTGTCCACTTCCAGGTTGGAGCCGCTGACGGCATTGCCGGCATAGTCGATCGGCGCACGGCCGATGGTATCGGTGTTGGTCAGTTCCTGGCGCTTCCACTGGCCGCCCACGGCAAACTGGTGTTCAACCCCCAGGGTGAACGGCGTGGTCAGGCTGCCTTCGATGATCGTATCGGTGGCCTCGGAGCGGCCGGTGGCACCGATGTCGTTCTTGTACTCGGTCCAGTAGGCGCTGAGCTTCGAGTTGCCGAAGCTCCACTTGCCATCGTGATTGAGGGCCAGCGAGCTGCGCTTGAGTTCACTGGCGCCCCAGGCGCCTTCGTCCTGTTTTTCCAACGAGGCATCGATGAAGGCCTGCTGCACGCCATGACCAGCTTCCAGCGACAGCTCCTGGGCGTCGCTGAGCTTCCATTGCAGCAGGGCGTCAACATTGCGGTCCTTCTCACCGGCGTAGGCATTGCCGTAGACGCCGCCGTTGGAGCGGTCCGAGTCGCGGCGCATGCTGTTGGCGCCGATGCGCAGGCCGAAGCGTTCACCAAGCGGGCCGGAGAACGTCGCGCCGATCTGCTGGGTATCGCCGCGCTTGCCATCGCCCGGGCGGGTATAGCTGTGGGTGGCGCTGCCGTTCCAGTCATCGCCGATGCGCTTGGTGATGATGTTGATCACGCCGCCCATGGCGTCGGAGCCGTACAGCGACGACATCGGTCCGCGCACCACCTCGATGCGTTCGATCTGGTCGGGCGAGATCCAGTTCAGATCCTGGCGGCCGAGGTCGGGGCGGTAATTGGTCGAGGCCGAGCTGCCCATGCGCTTGCCGTCCACCAGCACCAGCGTGTAGTTGGAGGGCATGCCGCGCAGCTTGATCTTGGACTGCTCGCCCGCCGCGCTGAGGCCGCCGGTTACGCCCGGCACGCGGCTGAGCAGGGTGGCCAGGTCGTGCACCGGCTGGCGCTCGATGTCCTCGCGGCTGATCACGCTGATGCTGGCCGGGGCATCCTTGATCCATTGCTGGTTGCCCGAGGCGGTGACCACCACGGTATCCAGGTCCTTGGTGGAGGCATCTGCGCTAGCTTCGGCGGCGGCCAGGCCGGGCAGGGCCAGCAGGCAGGCGGTGGCCAGGGCGGTGGCCAGGTGGGTGCGCGGCAGGCGCGGGGAACGGGAACGGGACGGCAGGGACATGACGGCTTCCATCGGAGAGAGTAGGGACCCGGTGGAAACGGCAGGCGCAGGCGGACCGCAGGCAGCCCCTTCCATGGGTCGTCGGCGCGCGGTGTGGACCGGCGTAGCTGGGTGGGTCTCAGCCGTGCGGAAGACGGCAACCTGCCTGGTTAATGAAATGATAACCGTTCGCGTTTGTTGCGATCCAGTACCCCCGGTGACAAAGCGACAACCTGCCGCACCGTCACGGCACGCCTGCTGTTTGCTGAATGGGGATAAATGCGGGCGTAGACCTTCGCACGCGGCTTACATCCGGCGCCCTAGACTGAGCCGCATTTTCGATTCCGCCCCGTTGGAGATCGTGTGGGTTCCGGTAGTGACAGACATCGACTGTGCGGCCAAGCGCCGGCACAGCCAGGACAAGTGCGGGCGCCGGGAAGGCGCGCCGGGAACCTTCGTGCATGCAGCCCGGCCGGGACGGCCGGCCATGCCGACCGTGGGGAGTAAGCGGTGATGGGGGGTCAAACCATCCACGCGGAAGCGGATGCACCCCGGCTCGACGCCGGCTGGGCGCTGCTGCCGGCCGAGTCGCCGCTGCAGATGCCCGAGCAGACCCTGCGCGAAGGCGAGCTCAAGGTCCGCCGCCACCGCACCTCGCCGCGCCTGATCGGCCTGCGCCGGCTGTATATCTTCGGTGGCACCCTGGGCATGACCGCCATCGCCACCCGCATGATGTGGCGAGTGCTGTCGGCCAATGGCATCAGCGTGCTCGAAGCGTGCCTGCTGGTGCTGTTCGTCGGCCTGTTCGCCTGGATCGCACTGTCCTTCGCCAGTGCCCTGGCCGGCTTCCTGACCGCCGTGTTCGATCGTGGCTACCGCCTCGGCATCGATCCGGACAAACCGCTGCCGACCGTGCACAGCCGCACCGCGCTGCTGATGCCGACCTACAACGAAGACCCGCGGCGCCTGCTGGCGGGCCTGCAGGCCATCTACGAATCAGTGGCCGCCACCGGCCAGCTGGAGCGCTTCGACTTCTTCGTGCTCAGCGACACCCGCCGCGAGGACATCGCACGCGCCGAGGAACAGGTGTTCGCCGAGCTGCGCGAGCGTGTGCCGGATGGCCGAACGCGCCTGTTCTACCGTCGCCGCGGCGACAACAGCGGACGCAAGGCAGGCAACATCGCCGACTGGGTCCGCCGCTTCGGCGGTGCCTACCCGCAGATGCTGATCCTCGATGCCGACAGCCTGATGACCGGCGACAGCATCGTACGCCTGGTGGCTGGCATGGAGCACAACGCCGACGTCGGTCTGATCCAGACCCTGCCGTCGGTGATCGGCGGCCGCACCCTGTTCGCCCGCATGCAGCAGTTCGGTGGCCGCGTGTACGGCCCGGTGATCGCGCGCGGCGTGGCCTGGTGGCATGGTGCCGAGAGCAATTACTGGGGCCACAACGCGATCATCCGCACCCGCGCTTTCGCCGACCACGCCGGCCTGCCGGCGCTGCCGGGACGCAAGCCCTTCGGCGGCCACGTGCTCAGCCATGATTTCGTTGAGGCAGCGCTGATGCGCCGTGGTGGCTGGGCTGCGCACATGGTGCCGTACCTGGGCGGCAGCTACGAGGAAGGCCCGCCGACCCTTACCGACCTGCTGGTGCGCGACCGCCGCTGGTGCCAGGGCAACCTGCAGCACGGCAAGGTGGTCGGCAGCCGCGGGCTGCACTGGATCAGCCGCACGCACATGCTGATCGGCATCGGCCACTATTTCACCGCGCCGATGTGGGCGATGCTGATGCTGATCGGCATCGCCATCCCGCTGTTCCAGGAGGGCATCGATTTCAACGCCCTGCTGCACCTGTCGCCCAGCGTGTACTGGCGCGCCCAGGACGAAGAGCAGGTGGTGCGCCTGTTCGCGGCCACCATGGCGGTGCTGCTGTTGCCCAAGGTGCTGGGCTACCTGGCGATGCTGCTGGACCCGGTCGACCGCCGTGGCTGTGGCGGTGCGATCCGCGCCTTCGTGTCGATGCTGGTGGAAACGGTGCTGGCCGCACTGATGGCGCCGGTGGTGATGTACGTGCAGTCGCGCGGCGTCGCCGAGGTGCTGTCCGGGCGCGACTCGGGCTGGGACGCGCAGCAGCGTGACGATGGCGGCATCTCGTGGCTGGCGCTGATCCGCGGCTATGGCGGCCTGGGTGTCTTCGGTGCCTTCATGGGCGTGCTGGCCTGGGCGGTTTCGCCGTCGCTGGCCGCGTGGATGGCACCGGTGGTGATCGGCATGGTGCTGGCGGTGCCGGTGGTGGCGCTGACCTCTTCACGCGGCCCGGGTGCCTTCCTGCATCGCCTTGGCCTGCTCGATATTCCCGAAGAGAACATTCCGCCACCGGTGCTTGTGCGTGCGGCACAACTGCGCCGGGAAGCGGCCGAGCAGCCGCCGCTGTACTGATCCCCCTGCGCCAGCGGCATAATGCGGCTCGAACTTGAAGGAGCCGCATCATGCTGCAAACGGTGGAACAGGAAACCGGCGCCTCGCCGCAATGGTCGGTGATCTGGCTGCACGGCCTCGGGGCCGATGGCCATGACTTCGCGCCGATCGTGCCGGAACTGGTGCGCCCGCACTGGCCGGCCCTGCGCTTCGTGTTCCCGCATGCGCCGGTGCGGCCGATCACGATCAACAACGGTGTGCCGATGCGCGGCTGGTACGACATCGTCGGCATGGATTTCCGTTCGCGCGCCGACATGGTGGGCGTGCAGGAATCGGTGGTGCAGCTGGACGCGCTGATCGCGCGCGAGATCGAGCGCGGCATCGCGCCCGGGAAGATCTTCCTGGCAGGCTTTTCGCAGGGGGGCGCGATCATTCTTACCGCCGCGCTGTCGCGCACCGCGCCGCTGGCCGGCCTGATCGCGCTGTCCACCTACCTGCCCGAAGCTGAAAGCGCCAAGCGCATTGAGGGGGCCGTGCAGGTGCCGGTGTTCATGGCCCATGGCAGCAGCGATCCGGTGATTCCGCAGGCGGTGGCCGTACACAGCGCACAGGCTCTGCAGGCGCTGGGCCTGGAAGTGGAATGGCACAGCTACCCGATGGCCCACCAGGTTTGCGCCGAAGAGATCCAGGCGCTGGGTGACTGGTTGCAGGAACGGCTGGGCGCTGCCTGAGCCATGGCCCCGGCCAGCACACCGCCGTGGATGCCGGAACTGTGCCGCCTGCCGCGGCTGGCGGCGATGCTCGGCCTGGCCGAGCTGGTGGTGGTGGTGCTGGCGCTTGCGCCCGACGGTAGCCGTCACTGGACCTTCGGCGAACTGCTGTCGGCCAGTGGCTTCGCGTTGTGGCTGGCGCTGGCGGTGACCGCCAGCCTGTGCCTGCTGCGGCAGGTGCTGTCGAGGCTGCCGCAGCTGCTGGGGGCCGTCGCGGCGATCACGCTGGCGACCCTGATCGCGGTGATCTGCGCCGGCATCGTGCATGCGCTGTACGCGGTGCTGGGGGACAACTTTGCCCGGGGAATCAGCTTCTGGCGCTTTACCCTGGGCAGCGCGGCCACCACTGCGCTGATCACCGCGCTGGCCCTGCGCTATTTCTACGTGAGTGACCGCTGGGCCGCACAGGTGCAGGCCAATGCCCGGGCGCAGGCAGACGCCCTGCAGGCGCGGATCCGCCCGCATTTCCTGTTCAACAGCATGAACCTGATCGCCAGCCTGCTGCATCGCGACCCGGCGGTGGCCGAACGTGCGGTGCTCGATCTGTCCGATCTGTTCCGTGCAGCCCTTGGGGCAGGCGAGGGTGATTCCACCCTGCGTGACGAATGCGAGCTGGCCGAGCGCTATCTGTCGATCGAATCCCTGCGCCTTGGAGAACGCCTGCAGGTGCGCTGGCAACGCGATGAACCGCTGCCGTGGGACCTGCCATTGCCGAGGCTGGTACTGCAGCCACTGGTGGAAAACGCGGTGCTGCACGGCATCTCGCGCTTGCCCGAAGGCGGCACCATCGAGCTGCAGGTGCTGCGTGCGGGCAACGAGCTGCAGATCCGCGTGCGCAATCCCGCGCCCGATCCACAGGCCCCGGGATTGGCGCTGGCACGTGGTGCCGGCCATGCCCAGCACAGCATCGGCCATCGGCTGGCCTGGCGCTTCGGCAGCGCCGCGCGGATGACGGCTGGCTGGAGCGAGGGCTACTATGCCTGCCAGGTGACAGTGCCGATCCAGTGAGGGGATGATCGTGAGGGTAGTCATCGCTGATGACGAACCGCTGGCACGTGAGCGCCTGCGCAGCCTGCTGGCCGCGCAGGACGGCGTGGATGTGGTGGCCGAGGCCGGCAACGGCGAGCAGGCCCTGCACGCGTGCGCGGAGCTGCAACCGGACCTGGTCCTGTTGGATATCGCGATGCCCGGGCTGGACGGCCTGGAAGCCGCCCGCCATCTGGCCAGCTTCGAGCCGCGGCCGGCCGTGGTGTTCTGCACCGCCTACGATGCGCATGCGCTGTCGGCGTTCGAGGCCGCAGCGATCGATTACCTGATGAAGCCGGTACGCGCAGAGCGGCTGGCGGCGGCGATCGCACGCGCGCGCACGTTCCTGGCCGGCCGCGACGGCCAGCCGCAGGAACACAGCGGGCAGCAGGCACGCAGCGTGCTGTGCGCACGCCTGCGCGGCAGCCTGCGGTTGATTCCGCTGGACGATATCCACTACCTGCAGGCCGAGGAAAAGTACGTGGTGGTGCACCACGCACGCGGCGAGGACCTGATCGAGGAATCATTGAAGTCGCTGGAGGAAGAGTTCGCCAGCCGTTTCATCCGCATCCATCGCAACTGCCTGGTGGCGCGTCACGAGCTGGTGGAACTGCGCCGCGGCTCGGGCGGGCAGGTGCAGGCGGTGCTGCGGCATGGCAAGCAGCCGCTGGAAGTCAGCCGCCGCTGCGTGGCGACGCTGAAGCAGGAACTGCGGCATCTGTGAGTGTTCCGCGCGGCCTGCGGCCGCGACTGCTTACGAGCAACGTCCGAAGCAACAGCAACAGCAAATTGTCGGCTCTGTGTTGTTGCGTGTTGGGTGAGGCGGGATGGGCGGGCGGGACACGCCGTAAACCCATCCATGGGGGCTCGATGGCGCCATCCATGGCGCCAACGGTCCCGCTCGCCCATCCCGCCTCACCCTCACGAACTTCCCGGTGACGGACGGCAAGAGCATTGGTGTTATCGGCTGGGAAAGAGGGGTCAGATCCCTTTTCCTGCGGAAAAGGGATCTGACCCCAGAAGCCGTCGGCTGTTGCTTTTGCTTCTGCTTTTTTTTTCTTTTGATCTTCCGTGGCTGACGCGCACGGAAACTGTCAGAGGCCGGGGCGGTGGGGGCAGGCGGGGTGTCCGCGGCATGGATGCCGCGGCCAAGCCCCCAAGGACGGGTTTACGGCGCCCCCGCATGACCCCACCGCCCCGGCCAAGCGCCATAGATTCAGCCGATGCAGCAGCCACGAGGGGCTCCGCCGTTGGCCGTATCCGCGCCGAAGGCGCGATAATGACCGGATGGAAACCGTCCGCATCGCCACCCGCAAGAGCCCGCTCGCCCTCTGGCAGAGCGAACACGTCGCCGACCGCCTGCGCCAGGCCCATCCCGGCCTGCATGTGGAACTGGTGCCGATGAGCACCCGCGGCGACGAGGTGCTGGACCGCTCGCTGGCCGCCATCGGTGGCAAGGGCCTGTTCCTGAAGGAGCTGGAGTTGGCCATGCTGCGTGGCGAGGCCGACTGCGCCGTGCACTCGCTGAAGGATGTGCCGATGGAGCTGGACGCACCGTTCGCGTTGCCGGCAATGCTGACCCGCCACGATCCGGCCGATGGTTTCGTCTCCAACCTGTACGCCTCGCTGGACGCGCTGCCGATCGGTGCGCGGGTCGGTACCTCGTCGCTGCGCCGCCAGGCCCAGCTGCGCGCGCTGCGCCCGGACCTGGAACTGCTGGACCTGCGCGGCAACGTCAACACCCGCTTGGCCAAACTCGACAACGGTGGCTACGACGCCATCGTGCTGGCCGTGGCCGGCCTGGAGCGTCTGGGCCTGGGCGAGCGCATCGTCGCGCGCCTGCAACCACCGCAGTGGCTGCCGGCTCCGGCGCAGGGCGCGGTGGCGGTGGAGTGCGATGGTGGCAACGCGCGCTTGATGGCGCTGTTCGCCGGCCTGGATGACGCGGAAACCCGTGCCTGCGTGGAAGCCGAGCGGGCGATGAACCGTGCGTTGCATGGCAGCTGCCACGTGCCGGTGGCGGCGATCGCGCAGTGGCAGGGCACCGACCTGCACCTGCAGGGCCTGGTCGGTAGTGCCAGTGATGGTCGTGCGGTGCGTGCCGAGGCCGTAGGGCCGGCCAGCGACCCGGAAGCACTGGGCCAGCGCGTGGCGACGATGCTGCTGGATGCCGGTGCCGGCGAACTGCTGAACGTCTGAGCATTGCAGGTAGTGCCGGCCGCTGGCCGGCAACCTCGCGCCCCCGGTTGAATGCAGTTGCCGGCCAGCGGCCGGCACTACCGAAAGAAGAACGGGCGCCTTTGGCGCCCGTTTCTTACTTGAACTTGTAGACCACGTTCATCGTGGTCAGCGTATCGGTCTTGCGCTTGTCCTCGGCCACGTCACTGTTGTAGCGCGCCTGCCAGCCGGCTTTCAGCGCCAGGTGTTCGTTCATGCTCACCGAAACGCCGAAGTCGTTCTGGCCGAAGGTATTGTACGAACCGGATTCGACCAGCAGCGTGTTGACCAGGTCGGTGTTGTCGGTCAGCGAGTACTTCATGTCGAACAGGCCGCGGCCGATCATGCCGGTACGGGTGCGGTCGTCCTCGGTGCTGTGGGTACGACGCACACCGGGGCCGATCTGCGCGTCGAACGAGAAGCGCTCGGTGTTCCACAGGCGGGTGCCGTAACCCAGACCGAACGAACTCTGGCGGTCGTAGGTGGCGAAGTCATCGCGTTCGGTACGTACCGTCGCGGTCAGCTGGCGGTGCTCGCCCAGCTGCAGCGCGCTGCCGGCACTGCCGGTGTAGCGGTTGGCGGTGGTGTTGTTGCGGCGGGTGGTGGTGCCGTCGTCGTTGGTCTCGGTCACCTTGGAGCTGGAGCGCAGGCCGAACAGGTCCATGCTGTGCACCCAGTCGCCGTCGGTGTAACGCAGGCGGAGGCGGCCGTTGAAGCTCTCGGTGCTGCTGTTGCCACGTGCCGAGGCGAAACCGAGCTCGCCGCCACTGCCGCTCCACGGCGAGGACATCGCCGCCAGCTCGGAGGCATCCTGCGCATACGCGAGAGGCGCGCACAGCAGCAGGGGGATCAGCAGGGACACGCGCAGGGACATCGGGGCTTCTCCGAAGCGATTGACAGCCGGTGATGATACTGGAAGCGTGATGGCGGTCCGAATCGATCCAATGCGCGCTTCAGCGAACGTTGCCACGATTGCCTATTCAGGGCAGATCGACGCGCAATGCCGGGTCGTTGAAGCGCGAATAGCGCAGGCGCAGCTGGAAACTGCGGCCATTGCTGCTGCCGCTGCGCACGATCTGGCGCGGCAGGCCCTGCGCATCCACCCAGTATTCCAGGCGTTCGCCGGGCTGGGCGCCGCGCAGCCGATAGTGACGGGTTTCGACTCCATCCAGCGACTGGCTGCCCAGATCCTCGGCCTGCAGGTCGGCGGGCAGGGCGTCGGCCGGCAACGGGTTGCGCCACTGCTCGAGCAGGCCCGGCGGGGTTGGCACCTGGCGGACCGCACCGTCGGCCTGCAGGAACATGGTGTCACCGATGATGGTCTGCGGCCCGGCCGGTGTCTGCACCCGGAAACGATCGGGGGCGACGAAGTCCATGGCGCTGCGCACCGGCTGTGGCGCGCCCAGCACCTCCAGCTCGGCGTGGAAGCTGCGCAGGGCTGCGAAGCGCTGGCTGGCGCCCAGGACCGCCTGCGCCGGGTCCGCGGCCGGTACCGGGGCTTCGGTACTGGCCGGTGCCGGTGTGCGATCGCAGGCGGCCAGCAGCAGGCAGGCCAGCAGGGACAGGGCAGGCAACCGGCGCATCGGGTGTTCCAGAGGGGTGGGGGCGAACACGATAGCCCAAACGTCCCACACAAGACCCGCGACTCGGACATAATCGGGGGTATGGACCGATACGAACGCATCACCGCCCTGCATCGTCTGCTCAAGTCCGCGCGCTATCCGGTGACGGTGGCGACCCTGCAGGACAAGCTCGGTTGTTCCCGCGCCACCGTCTACCGCGACCTGGCCTTCCTGCGCGATGCGCTGATGGCACCGATCGAGGGCGACGGCGAGGCGGGCTTCCGCTACCAGGCTGACGAGAGCGACCGCTTCGAGCTGCCCGGCCTGTGGCTGAGTTCGGAGGAACTGCATGCCCTGCTGGCCTCGCAGCACCTGCTGGCGCGGACCGGCGGCGGCGTGCTGTCGTCGGTGCTGGCACCGCTGCAGCAGCGCATCGAGAGCCTGCTGGCGGCCCAGGCCGGCGTCTCCAGCTGGCCGGTCGACCGCGTGCGGGTGATTCCGCACCGTGGCCGCAAGTTCGACGAAGGCAGCTTCCGCAGCGTCGCCTCCGCCGTGCTTGAGCGCCGCCAGCTGGCGTTCGAGTACCGTGCGCGTTCCACCGATGAGCCGACCCGGCGCACGGTCTCGCCGCAGCGCCTGACCCACTACCGCGACAACTGGTACCTGGATGCCTGGGACCATGACCGCGAGGCCCTGCGCAGCTTTGCCGTGGATCGCATCCACAAGGCGCGGGTGATCGACAGTACCGCCCGTGACGTGGCCGACAGCGAGCTGGACGAGCAGCTGGGCGCCAGCTACGGCATCTTCTCCGGTGCGCCGAAGGGCTGGGCGACCATCCTGTTCAGCGCCAAGGCCGCGCGCTGGGTGGCCGACGAGCACTGGCATTCCAAGCAGCAGGGCCGCTTCCTGGCCGATGGCCGCTATGAACTGAAGGTGCCGTACAGCGTCTCGCGCGAGCTGCTGATGGACGTGCTGCACTACGGCTCGGATGCCGAGATCGTCGAGCCGGTGATGCTGCGTGAGCAGGCCAAGGCGCTGCTCGAGCTCGCCCTGAGCAACTACGACAACTCCTGACACTCCCCCCGAGAACCCTTCCGCCCATGAAAAAGACCCTGTTGCTGCCCCTGCTCGCCGCTGCGCTGGCCCTGACCGCCTGCGGCAAGTCCGGCGAGCCCTCGCAGAAGCTGGTGGTGGCCGCCACGGCCGTGCCGCATGCCGAGATCCTCGAGGTGGTCAAGCCGATCCTCAAGCAGGAAGGCGTGGACCTGGACGTGCGCGTGTTCAACGACTACGTGCAGCCCAACGACCAGCTGGTGCAGAAGCAGGTGGACGCCAACTACTTCCAGACCGAGCCGTACCTGGATGCCTACAACCGCGACCGCAAGACCGATCTGGTGAAGGTGATCGGCGTGCACATCGAGCCGTTCGGTGCGTACTCGCGCAAGATCAAGTCGCTGGCCGAACTGCGCGAAGGCGCCGACGTGGTGATCCCGAACGACCCGAGCAACAACAGCCGCGCGCTGATCCTGCTGCACAAGGCCGGTGTGATCGAGTTGAAGGATCCGACCAACGCGCTGTCGACCCAGCGCGACATCACTGCCAACCCGAAGAACCTGAAGTTCCGCGAGCTGGACTCGGCGATGCTGCCGCGCGTGCTGGACCAGGTCGACCTGGCCCTGATCAACACCAACTATGCGCTGGACGCTGGCCTCAACCCGACCAAGGACGCACTGGCGATCGAAAGCAAGGATTCGCCGTACGTGAACTTCCTGGTCGCGCGCCCGGACAACAAGGACGACGCCCGCGTGCAGAAGCTGGCCAAGGCCCTGACCAGCCCGCAGGTGAAGGCCTTCATCGAGACCAAGTACAAGGGCGCGGTGCTGCCGGCGTTCTGACCGGCGCTACGGACGCTCTGGCCATGCGGTAGTGCCGGCCGCTGGCCGGCGATCTGCAGACGCCGCCAAGGATCATGGGGTTGCCGGCCAGCGGCCGGCACTACCGTCAGTCGACGTGGAAGGCGAGGGTGGCCGCCACGGCCTGTTGCCATCCCGCATACAGCTTCTCGCGCCGCGCCACCTCCATCTGTGGCTCGAAGCGCCGGTCCAGGCCCCATTGCGCGGCGATCTGTTCGCGGCTGGTCCAGAACCCCACCGCCAGGCCGGCCAGGTAGGCCGCGCCCAGTGCGGTGGTCTCGGTCAGCCGCGGCCGCAGCAGCGGCACGCCGAGGATGTCGGCCTGGAACCCGGCCAGGAAGTCGTTGCCGATCGCACCGCCATCGGCGCGCAGCTCGGTCAGCGCGATACCAGCATCGGACTGCATCGCATCAAGCACGTCGCGGGTCTGGTAGGCCATCGCCTCCAGCGCGGCACGCACGAAGTGCGCCTTGCGGGTGCCACGGGTCAGGCCGAACATTGCGCCGCGCACATCACTGCGCCAATAGGGCGCACCGAGGCCGACAAATGCTGGTACCAGGTAAGCACCGCCACTGTCGGGCACCTGCGCGGCCAGCGCCTGGCTGTCGCTGGCGCGTTCGATCATGCGCAGACCGTCGCGCAGCCACTGCACCACCGAGCCGGCGATGAAGATCGAGCCTTCCAGCGCATATTCCACGCGCCCGTCCAGGCCCCAGGCGATGGTGGTCAGCAGGCCATTGCGCGAACGCACCGCCTGCGTACCGGTGTGCATCAGCATGAAACAGCCGGTGCCATAGGTGTTCTTGACCATGCCCGGCTGGAAGCAGGCCTGGCCGAACAGCGCCGCCTGCTGGTCACCGGCGATGCCGGCGATCGGAATCGGGTGATCGAAGAAGAACTGCGGCCGGGTATGCGCGTACACCGCGCTGGAATCGCGCACCTGCGGCAGCATCGCGCGCGGGATGTCCAGCAGCGCCAGCAGGTCGTCATCCCAGTCCAGCGTGTGGATGTTGAACAGCAGCGTGCGCGCCGCGTTGCTGTAGTCGGTCACGTGCGCCTGGCCGCCGCTGAGGTTCCAGACCAGCCAGCTGTCGATGGTGCCGAACAGCAGCTCGCCACGTTCGGCGCGCTGCTGCGCGCCCTCCACGTGGTCGAGGATCCAGCGCACCTTGGTGGCGGAGAAATAGGCGTCGATCAGCAGGCCGGTGCGCTCGCGGATCAGCGCCTCATGCCCTTCGGACTTCAGCCGCTCGCAGATGGCGTGGCTCTGCCGCGACTGCCAGACGATGGCGTTGTGGATCGGCTGGCCGGTGGCACGGTCCCAGACCACGGTGGTTTCACGCTGGTTGGTGATGCCCAGTGCCGCAATATGGCGCGGGTCGATCTGCCCGCGGCTGAGCAGTTCGGTCAGCGTGGCATAGACGCTGGTGAGAATTTCGCGCGGGTCATGCTCGACCCAGCCGGGGTGCGGGAAGATCTGCGCGAATTCGCGCTGCGCGCTGCCGACGATGTCGCCGGCACGGTCAAACAGGATCGCGCGCGAACTGGTGGTGCCCTGGTCGATGGCCAGCACGTAGCGGGGCGTCATGCAGCGTCTCCGGTAGCGATGGGGAAATCCTAATGCATCGGTCGCGTCGCGCGCGGCCGCCCTGGTAGCTGCCAACCTTGGTTGGCACACGTGGAAACACCGGGGTCAGAGCCCTTTCCGCGGGAAAGGGATCCGCCCCCGCATCCACGCCTGCAGCCGCGCCACCTGCGCAGCATCCAGCCGCAACCCCAGCTTGCTCCGCCGCCACAGCACGTCCTCGGCGTCCCAGGCCCATTCGTGGTCGCGCAGGAAAGCCACTTCACGCGCATGCAGGCCGCCGCCGAAGTCCTCTCCAAGATCGTCCATGCCCCGCACACCCTGCAGAAGGGCGGCGCTGCGGCTGCCGTAGGCTTCGGCCCAACGCCGTGCGATCTCCACGGGCAACCACGGTGCCAGCGCCTGCAGACGGGAGCGCGCCTGCGCGGCGTCGCCCCAGTCGCTGCCCGGCAGCGGGTCTCCGCCTGCGGTCCAGGCCGGCCCCATCTGTGGCAGGGCAGGGCGCAGCAGGTCCAGCGCTTCCTCGGCCAGCACGCGGTAGGTGGTCAGCTTGCCGCCCAGCACATGCAGCGCCGGCGCCGGATCGGACTGCAGCTGCAGGCGGTAGTCGCGGCTCAGCTTCGCCGCACGTGGGTCCGGGTCGGCCAGTAGGGGACGTACACCGGCGAACTGCCAGACCACGTCCTGCGGAGTGATCGGTTCGCGCAGATAGCGGTTGGCGGATGCGCACAGGTAGCTCACCTCGGAAGGCAGTACGCTGCAGCGCGCCGGGTCACCGCGGTAGTCGGTGTCGGTGGTGCCGACCAGCAGGTGATCGTGGGCGAACGGGAGCAGGAACACCACGCGGCCATCGGGCTGCTGCAGCAGGCAGGCACTGTCATCGGGCCAGGAACGGCGCAGCACGATGTGGCTGCCCTGCACCAGCCGCAGCGCGGGGCCGCCGCTGCGTGCCTCCATCTGCTCCAGCAGACCGCCGGCCCATGGGCCCGCCGCATTGGCGATGGCGCGCGCGGTCACATGCCGCTGGCCATCGGAGGATTCCAGCACGGCCTGCCAACGGCCCTGCACAGGGCGCAGTTCGATGCAGCGGCTGCGCACGTGGACCTGCGCGCCGCGCTGCGCGGCGTCCAATGCGTTGAGCACTACCAGGCGCGCATCATCGACCTGCGCATCGGCGTAGCTGAAGGCCTGCCGCAGATCCGGGGAGAGCCAGAGGCCAAGCGGATCCCGCTGCAGATCCAGCGCGCGAGATGCTGGAAAAGCAGGGCTGCGCCGGCCGAGGTGGTCGTACAACCACAGTCCCACGCGCAGCATCCAGCGTGGGCGCAGGTGGGGTTCCCACGGCAGCACGAAACGCAGCGGGCGGACCAGATAGGGCGCCTGCCGGCGTACCACCTCGCGTTCGCCCAAGGCCTTGCGTACCAGGCCGAACTCGCCCTGTTCCAGGTAGCGCAGGCCGCCATGGATCAGTTTGCTGCTGGCACTGGAGGTGTGCGCGGCCAGGTCGTGCTGTTCGCACAGCAGCACGCGCAGGCCGCGGCCGCTGGCGTCACGGGCGATGCCGGTGCCATTGATGCCGCCACCGATCACCAGCAGGTCGACGTCGTCCATCGTGCCTCCGCCTCCTGTGTCTGTGTAGAGCCGACTGTCAGTCGACTGCTTTTTCGATAGCCGAGCATGGGCGCGGCTCTACAAGAGCAGTCGACTGACAGTCGACTCTACAGACAGCAGGTGACGGAAACGACGACGGGCCCCGAAGGGCCCGTCGCGTTGCATCAGTGAAGCGGTGCTGCCTGGATCAGAAGCGGGCGCCGATGCCGAAGCCGACGGTCCACGGATCCATCTTGGCTTCGCCGATCTTCTCGCCGCCAACCTTGATGTCCGGGCGGGCGCGCATGTAGCGGGCGTCAGCACGGGCGAACCAGGTGGAGTTGATGTTCATGTCGACGCCGACGGTGCCGATCACGCCCTTGGCATCCTTGAAGCGGATGTCGGTGTCAGCGCCGTTGCCCAGCTTCTCGTTGCTGAAGCTCGACTGGTAGTAGCCCACGCCCACGAACGGACGGAACACGTTGTCAGCCTGGCCGAAGTGGTACTGGCCGCTCAGCGCGACCGGCTGCTGCTCGACCGAGCCCAGGCGGGCGTTGTTCGGGCCCTTGAACTTGTTGTCGAACTTGTCGGCGGCGCCCCACAGTTCAACGGCCCAGTTGTCGTTGATGTAGTAGCTGAAACTGACGGTCGGCGCCGGGCCGCCATCGGTCTTCTTCACGCCGGTGATCGGGTCGTTCTTCGGCTGCAGCAGCGAGATGCCGCCAACAACGGCAAAATGCTTGCCCGAAGCGGTGTCGGTGCTACTGCTGTCCTGGGCGAAAGCGGCCGGTGCGAAGGCGGCGGAGGTCAGCAGGGCGAGACTCAGGATACGGATGGAGCGCATGGGGGTATCTCCTAATGTTTCTTGTTTTGGGCCCCCGGTTGCGGGGCGAGCACACCGTAGTCGCCCCAACATGAATCGAATCCGACGCACGTTAAAAAATAGTTTTCCTTGTTCAGCGATCAGCTCGAAAAGCCTGTATTCATGGGGTTTCCGGCCATCAGTGGCATTCATTCAGTTGGAGAAGATGTGAGCGCGGCGACGATGTGCATCGGCCTGCAAGCGCAGGTGAACGTGGATTGCAGGGTGCTGCTGCTGGGCTCGATGCCGGGCGTGGCGTCGCTGCAGGAGCAGCGCTACTACGCCCATCCGCGCAACCGCTTCTGGCCGCTGATGGCGGATATCTGCGGTTTCGATGCGGATCTGGCCTATGCACAGCGGCTGCAGGCGTTGAACGCCGCAGGTATCGGTCTGTGGGATGTGATCGGTCAGTGCGAGCGGCGTGGCAGCCTGGATGCGGACATCGTGCGTGGCACGGAAGTGACCAATGCGCTGCCCGAACTGATCGCCACCCTCCCTGAGCTGGAGCTGATCGGCTGCAATGGTGCTGCGTCACTGCAGGCGTTCCAGCGCTGGGTGCTGCCACGGCTGGAGGCCCCGCCCAGGCTGCTGGCACTGCCGTCCACCAGCCCGGCCAATGCGGCGTGGTCGCTGCCGCGCCTGCGCCAGGCCTGGCAGCCGGTGGCCGACGCACTGGCGACATCAAGCGGACATCGTCCGGACAATACGCTACCGACTGGTCATGGCCGCAACCCATGAGCAACAGCGTGTCCCGGCTGCGTGCGTACTGAAAACACCTGTAACGGTTGGCGCTGGACCCCGCTGGCCGCACAATAGACGTTTCCCTACACCAGATTGCCGGAGTTATCCCCATGGCCGAAATCAAGGAAGCACTTGTCCCCGATATCGGTGACTACAGCGATATCCCGGTAATCGAGGTGCTTGTCGCCGTCGGCGACACGGTCAAGAAGGACCAGGGCCTGGTGACGCTGGAAAGCGACAAGGCGACCATGGAAGTGCCGTCCTCGGTGGCGGGCGTGGTCAAGGAACTGAAGGTCAAGGTTGGCGACAGCCTGTCCGAAGGCAAGGTCGTGGCCCTGATCGAAGTGGCCGAAGGTGAAGCCGAAGCCGCCAAGCCGGCGGCTGCCGCCCCGGCACCGGCCAAGGCCGCTGCCCCGGCTGCCGCCACCCAGAGCGCGCCGGCCCCGGCCGCAGCTGCGCCGGCCGCTCCGGCTGCCAGCGGTGGTGCGGTTGAAGCGCTGGTGCCGGATATCGGCGACTATTCCGGCATTCCGGTCATCGAAGTGCTGGTCGCCGTCGGCGACACGGTCAAGAAGGACCAGGGCCTGGTCACGCTGGAAAGCGACAAGGCCACCATGGAAGTGCCGTCTTCAGTGGCCGGTGTGGTCAAGGAGATCAAGGTCAAGGTCGGCGACAATCTGTCGCAGGGCAACGTGGTCGCCATCATCGAGGCCGAGGGCGCTGCTGCACCGGCGCCGACCAAGGCAGCCGCTGCTGCCGCTCCGGCTGCCGCCGAGACCGCCACCAAGGTCGAGCCGGTCGCTGTGCCGGCGCAGCCGGACAAGCTGGCGGCCCGCGAGGTCGCCTCGGCCGGTACCCCGTCCAGCCCGCCGGTGCAGTTCAACGCCGATGGCGTGCTGCCGGCCAAGGTGCCGTACGCCACCCCGGCGGTGCGCGTGTTCGCCCGCGAGCTGGGTGTGGACCTGCTGCAGATCAGCGGCACCGAGAAGGGCGGCCGCATCACCAAGGGTGACGTGCAGAAGTTCGTCAAGGCCGCACTCAGCGGCGGCGTGCCGGCTGCCGGCGGTGCTGCTGTCGCTGCCGGTGGTGGCCTGAACCTGCTGCCGTGGCCGAAGGTCGATTTCAGCAAGTTCGGCGAGACCGAAGTCCAGCCGCTGTCGCGCATCAAGAAGATCTCGGGTGCGAACCTGGCCCGCAACTGGGCCATGATCCCGCACGTCACCCAGTTCGAACAGGCCGACATCACCGACCTGGAAGGCCTGCGCGTGGCGCTGAACAAGGAAAACGAGAAGGCCGGCATCAAGCTGACCATGCTCGCCTTCCTGATCAAGGCCAGCGCCGCGGCGCTGAAGAAGTTCCCGGAATTCAACGCCTCGCTCGATGCCAGCGGTGAAAACCTGACCCTGAAGAAGTACTTCCACATCGGCTTTGCCGCCGACACGCCGAACGGCCTGGTCGTGCCGGTCATCCGCGACGTGGACAAGAAGGGCGTGGTGCAGATCGCGCAGGAAACCGGCGAACTGGCCAAGAAGGCGCGCGACGGCAAGCTGGGCCCGGCCGACATGAGTGGCGGCTGCTTCTCGATCAGCTCGCTGGGCGGCATCGGCGGCACCGCGTTCACCCCGATCGTCAATGCACCGGAAGTGGCCATCCTCGGCGTCTCCAAGTCGTCCATCCAGCCGGTCTGGAATGGCAAGGAGTTCGCACCGAAGCTGATGCTGCCGCTGTCGCTGAGCTACGACCACCGCGTCATCGATGGCGCCCTGGCCGCACGCTTCACCACGTACCTGTCGCAGGTACTGGCCGACATGCGCCGCGTGTTGCTGTAAGGCATCCGCTTCGCCCCCATCGTGCGGCCGCTGCCCCTGGCGCGGCCGCCTGTCGAAACGCAGTGACAGCCCGCCGGCCACGCCGGGCGGGCTTGAGGAAAACCCACCATGGCCACGATTGAAGTCAAGGTTCCCGACATCGGCGATTACAGCGATGTGCCGGTGATCGAAGTGTTGGTCGCCGTCGGCGACACGGTGAAGAAGGATCAGGGTCTGGTGACCCTGGAGTCGGACAAGGCCACCCTGGAAGTGCCGTCCTCGGCCGCCGGTGTGGTCAAGGAAATCAAGGTCAAGCTGGGCGACACCCTGTCCGAAGGCGCTGTGGTCGTGGTGCTGGACGCCGAAGGCGCCGCCGAAGCCCCGGCCAAGGCCGCCGCGCCGGCTCCGGCCGCCCCGGCCAGCAAGCCGCCGGTGACCCCGTCGCACCGCGCCCCGGCCGAACCGGCTGCGCCGAAGCCGGCGCTGTCCAGCGGCAAGCCGGCCGACATCGAATGCGAAATGGTCGTGCTGGGCTCGGGCCCGGGCGGCTATACCGCCGCCTTCCGCGCCGCCGACGTCGGCCTGGATACGGTGCTGGTCGAGCGTTACGCCAGCCTCGGTGGCGTCTGCCTCAACGTGGGCTGCATTCCGTCCAAGGCGCTGCTGCACGCCGCAGCGGTGATCGACGAAGTGGCCCATGCCGGTGATTTCGGCGTCGAGTTCGGCAAGCCGACCATCACCCTGGACAAGCTGCGCGAGTACAAGGAAAAGGTCGTCAACCAGCTGACCAAGGGCCTGGCCGGCATGGCCAAGCAGCGCAAGGTCCGCAGCGTGCAGGGCGTCGGCAAATTCGTTTCGGCCAACGAGCTGGAAATCACCGCCGCTGATGGCAGCACCCAGCTGCTGCGCTTCCAGAAGTGCATCATCGCCGCCGGTTCGCAGGCGGTGAAGCTGCCGAACTTCCCGTGGGACGACAAGCGCGTGATGGACTCCACCGACGCGCTGGAGCTGGCCGAAGTGCCGGGCTCGCTGCTGGTCGTCGGCGGCGGCATCATCGGCCTGGAAATGGCCACCGTGTACAGCGCGCTGGGCAGCAAGGTCACCGTGGTCGAGTTCATGGACCAGCTGATGCCGGGCGCCGACAAGGACCTGGTCAAGCCGCTGGCCGACCGCCTGAAGAAGCAGGGCATCGAAGTCCACCTGAAGACCAAGGCTTCGGGCGTCACCGCCGATGCCAAGGGCATCACCGTGACCTTCGACGCCGCCGAGGAAGGCCAGGCGCCTGCGCTGGCGCAGGGCACCTTCGACCGCGTGCTGGTGGCCGTGGGTCGTTCGCCGAACGGCAAGAAGATCGATGCCGAGAAGGCCGGCGTGCAGGTCACCGACCGTGGCTTCATCCCGGTCGATCGCCAGATGCGCACCAACGTGCCGCACATCTTTGCCATCGGCGACATCGTCGGTAACCCGATGCTGGCCCACAAGGCCACGCATGAGGGCAAGCTTGCCGCCGAAGTGGCTGCTGGCCACAAGAAGGAGTGGGTGGCCCGCGTGATTCCGTCGGTGGCCTATACCAACCCGGAAATCGCCTGGGTCGGTGTGACCGAGACCGAAGCCAAGGCCAAGGGCCTGAAGGTCGGCGTGGCCAAGTTCCCGTGGGCCGCCAGTGGCCGCGCGATCGGCATCGGCCGCACCGAGGGCTTCACCAAGCTGATCTTCGACGAAGAGACCCACCGCATCATCGGTGGTGCGATCGTCGGTGTGCATGCCGGTGACCTGCTGGCCGAGATCGGCCTGGCCATCGAGATGGGTGCGGAGGCGGAAGACATCGGCCACACCATCCATGCCCACCCGACGCTGAGCGAGTCGGTGGCGATGGCCTCGGAAATCTACGACGGCACGATCACCGATCTGTACATGCCGAAGAAGAAGTAGGGCGCCCGCGCCGTTCCGAACGAAAAGCCCCGGCCTCTGCCGGGGTTTTTTGTTGGCTGTGGGGACGCCTTCGGCAGCACATCGCGAGTGTCCGGGCCGCTGCGCGGGTGGCAGGCGTTTGGACAAATGTCCCCCGCCGTCCGCCTGCGGCGGTCGCCTCCTCCTTTACTTTGTCCAAACGCCTGCCACCCGCGCAGCGGCTCTGCTTGCGGATGGCCGAGAGCCACAGCAACGGACACATTGATGCCGACACGCGGAGGGAGCGGGGGCTGCGTGCGAAGTAAAGGAGGAGGCGTCGGCCGCAGGCCGGCGCCGGGGGACATTCGCACGCAGCCCCCGCTCCCTCCAGCGCTCGACCAACCCGCTTCTGCTGTCCTTTCAGGAGCCCACAAAAAGCGCGGCCCCGATGTTCCGGAGGCCGCGCCAGGAGAGCGAGTGCCGTGGAAGGGGCGGGGGATCAGAACACGAAGCTGACGCCGGCCACCGGACCCTTGAATTCCTGCTTCAGGCCGACAGTGCCATCGCTGCCCTTCTTGTCCACGTCCAGCTTGAACCAGTCGTAGCCGGCGAACACACCGAAGTTCTTCGTGAAGCGGTAATCGACGATGGCGTTGGCGCGGCTCAGGTCGCCCTTGTAGTCATCGAAGCTGCCCCAGCGCGTGTTGAGATACTGGCCCTGCAGCGTGATCATCCAGCGCTCGGACGGCGTGAAGGTCATGCGCGCACCCACCACCGGCGCGATGCCGTCAGCCTTCTCGTTGAGGAACTGGCCGTCGTACACGGTGCCCAGGTCGGCGTAGCCCTTGGTGCTGACCTTGGCGTACTCGGCGCCCAGCTGCAGGCCGAGGTCGAAGGTATCGGTGTCCACCACCGAGTAGTCATAGACCAGGCTGGCGACCTGGTACTTCAGTTCGCCCTTGACGAAGCTGCCGGATGGCACGTTGACGTCACCGAAGGAGATGTCCTGGCCGAGGGTCTCGCGGCGGTCCTTGTCGTACTTGAAGTAGTTGAACAGCAGGCGCTGGCGGTTGCTGATGCGGAACATGCCGTCGATGCGCGGTTCCCACTCCTTGCCACCCAGCTTGAAGTCCTCGGAGAAGCCGATGTCCTGGCCGGCGACGTTGGTCTTGCCGCGAAGGGTGTTGTCCGAGTCGATGTTCATCGCACCCAGGCGCAGGGCGAAGCGGTCGTCGCCTTCAGCGGCGTGGGCGGCAGTGGCGAACGAAGCGCCGGCGGCGAGCAGGGAGAGGGCGAGCAGGGTGGGTACGGGGCGCATCGAAGAGTCCTTGCAGTGGTTCATCAGAATGAAGGCCACTGTGCCGGACAGGCCCGTCCACCATCCGTGAACGTATGGTCCACGAGGTGTGCACGGTTCAGCGCTGTCGCGACGATGCAAAAAGATGGCCCCGGAGCCGGGCTTCGGGGCCATCGTGGGACCTGCGGGGCGGAGCGTCGACGAGGTTGCTGCAGGCAGGTCGAAAGATCGGACCGGCGCATTCGGCGAAAGTTCCGCAGCCTGCGACCAAAGTTCAATACTGCGCTGCAACATCATACGGACGTCATTGTCCCCAGGGTGGCACGCAAAAATGTAACCGTTACCGCAACTTGCGGCCTCCCGGGATGAACAGGGAGCGGTTGTCTCGCAAATTGTCCCATTGCTATAATTTGGCGGCTCGATGAGGCCCCCCTGCTTTAGCCGCCTCAGCCCTCCACTTGCAACCACGCGGGACGTCCTGTGCTGAACTCCGTTGATGCGGGTCGGCGACTGATGCTGCGCGCCGCGGTCTACCCGCTGGCCGCAGTGGCTGTCCTGGCCCTGGCCTTCCTGCTGGTAGGTCCGAAATATGCCCTCGGCGCGCTGGCGTCCGGTGTGGCCATTTCGGCCGGTGGCTGGGTGGCGGCACGGATGGCACTGGGCGGTGGGGCACTGGCCGCAGGATCGGCGATGGCTCGCCTGATCATTGCGATCGTGGCCAAGTGGGTGGTGGTTTTCGGCGTCCTGCTGGTGGGGTTCCTGGTCTTCAAGCTGCCTGCATTGGCGCTGTTGGCCGGTATCGCCGTCGGCTTGATGTTCCAGGTCCTGGCCATGGCCAGGCGTTGACAGAATTCAATTAACTGAAGGTTCCGGACACATGGCGGGCGAGGCTCTAACCCCTACCAGCTACATCCAGCATCACCTGCACAACCTGACCGCGCCGGTCGGCAAGGGTGAGGGTATGTTCTGGCATATCCACGTCGATACCTTCCTCACCGCGGTCCTGATGGGCCTGGTGATCGTGGTCGCGTTCTGGCTGGGGACCCGCAAGGCCACCGCCGGCGTGCCGGGCAAGTGGCAGGCCTTCGTCGAGATCTGCCTGGAGTTCGTCGACCGCCAGGCCAAGGATACCTACCACGGCAAGAGCAAGCTGGTCACGCCGATCGCCATCACGATCTTCTTCTGGATCCTGATGATGAACCTGATCAAGATGATCCCGGCCGATTTCATCGCCAAGCCGCTGGAATGGGCGGGCATCCACTACTGGAAGCCGGTGCCGACCGCCGACGTCAACGCCACCCTGGGCATGGCCATCAGCGTGTTCTTCCTGATGCTGTTCTTCGCGCTGAAGTCCAAGGGCCTGCTTGGCTTCATCAAGGAATTCCTGACGGCGCCGTTCGGCAAGTGGATGATGCCGTTCAACCTGATCCTCAACATCGTCGAGTGGCTGAGCAAGCCGATCTCGCTGGCGATGCGACTGTTCGGCAACATGTTCGGCGGCGAAATCGTGTTCCTGCTGATCTGGGTGCTGGGTGGTGCCGGTTTCTTCGGTGCCATTGCCGGTGGTGCGTTCGGCCTCGGCTGGATGCTGTTCCACCTGCTGGTGATCCCGCTGCAGGCCTTCATCTTCATGATGCTGTCGATCGTGTACCTGAGCCTGTCGGAAGACGCTCACTGAGTTTCAAGCTTCAACGCGTTTCAACCTTCATCCGTTTCATCACCCTTAGCAACTTAAGTTCCTGGAGATAACCATGTACTTCGCCGTCCTGACCAACTTCGCGCAGATTCAGAGCTCCACCGCCCTTGCCGTCGGCATCATGATCGGCCTGGCCGCGCTGGGCGCCGGTCTGGGTCTGGCCATCATGGCTGGTAAGTTCCTGGAGTCGGCCGCCCGCCAGCCGGAACTGATCCCGGTCCTGCAGGTCCGCATGTTCATCACCGCCGGCCTGATCGACGCCGCGTTCATCATCTCGGTCGCCGTTGGCCTGCTGCTGGCCTTCGCCAACCCGCTGTCGGCTGCCTTTGCTGGCGCCGTCACCAAGGCTCTGGCCGGCTGATACAGCGGTTTGAGACGACCGGGTGCTGATGCACCCGGTTTCGGATGAAGGCCGGATGCGCCGCTACGGCGGCGCGTCCACCCCGAAACCAGCGATCGAGCTAACCATGAATATCAATTTCACCCTTCTTGCGCAGGCGCTGGCCTTCGCTGGTCTGATCTGGATCATCGCGACCAAGATCTGGCCGCCGCTGATGAACGCGATCGAAGAGCGCCAGCAGAAGATTGCTGAAGGCCTCGCTGCTGCCGACCGCAGCCAGAAAGATCTGGCCCAGGCGCAGGAGAAGGTCAACGAAGCGCTGAAGGAAGCCCGCACCAAGGCCAACGAGATCATCGATCAGGCCCACGCGCGTGCCAA
Source organism: Stenotrophomonas sp. MH181796 (assembly GCF_009659995.1). Classification (NCBI taxonomy): domain Bacteria; kingdom Pseudomonadati; phylum Pseudomonadota; class Gammaproteobacteria; order Lysobacterales; family Lysobacteraceae; genus Stenotrophomonas; species Stenotrophomonas sp. MH181796. The sequence goes on along the minus strand of NZ_RAHU01000001.1, from coordinate 319,937 downwards.
CCAGATCGTTGATGCTGCCCGTAACGAAGCGATCACCGAAGCCACCCGTCAGAAGGAACTGGCCCAGGCTGAAATCGACGCCGCCGCCAACCGTGCCCGTGAAGATCTGCGCAAGCAGGTGTCCGCGCTGGCCGTGACCGGTGCCGAAAAGCTGCTCAAGCGCGAAATCGACGCCAACGCCCACAAGGCGCTGCTCGACGAGCTGGCCTCGGAGATCTAAGGATGAGCCAGGCCCTCACGCTTGCCCGCCCGTACGCCCGCGCCGCGTTCGCGACCGCGCGCGACGAAGGCGCGTTCGCGCCGTGGTCGGACGCCCTGGCGTTCTCCGCCCACGTCGCCGCCGACCCGCGCGTGGCGGCCCTGCTCGCCAACCCGGAGCTGGGTCGTGACGACGCCGTCGCCCTGCTGGCGCCGGTGTCCCACGGCGAGACCTACTCGCGCTTCCTGGCCATCCTGGCCGACTCGCATCGTCTGCCGCTGCTGCCGGAAATCTCCGGCATGTTCGACGCCCTGCGCGCCGAAGCCGAGCACGTGGTCAAGGCCACGGTGACCTCGGCGGCCGAACTGTCGGCCGGCGAGCTGGATGCGATCAAGGTCGCGCTGCGCAAGCGCTTCAACCGCGAGGTCGACGTGACCACCGCGGTGGATGCCTCGCTGATCGGCGGCGCCGTGATCGACGCCGGCGACGTGGTCATCGATGGTTCGCTGAAGGGCAAGCTGGCCCGTCTGCAGACCGCGCTCGCTAACTGAATTCATTTAACGTCCGGCCCCGCTGCCGGCACTAGGACTTGACGATGGCAACCACGCTCAACCCCTCCGAAATCAGCGAACTGATCAAGAACCGCATCGAGAAGGTCAAGCTGGCCGCGGAATCGCGCAACGAAGGCACCGTGACCAGCGTGTCCGACGGCATCGTGCGCATCTTCGGTCTGGCCGACGTGATGCAGGGCGAAATGATCGAACTGCCGAACAACACCTTCGCCCTGGCCCTGAACCTGGAGCGCGACTCGGTCGGCGCCGTGGTCCTGGGTGACTACGAGCACCTGCGCGAAGGCGACGTCGCCAAGACCACCGGCCGCATCCTGGAAGTGCCGGTCGGTCCGGAACTGCTGGGCCGCGTCGTGAACGCGCTGGGCGAGCCGATCGACGGCAAGGGCCCGCTGGGCACCGACCTGACCGCTCCGGTGGAGCGCGTTGCTCCGGGCGTGATCTGGCGCAAGTCGGTCGACCAGCCGGTGCAGACCGGTTACAAGTCGGTCGACGCCATGATCCCGATCGGCCGTGGCCAGCGCGAGCTGATCATCGGTGACCGCCAGACCGGCAAGACCGCGATGGCGATCGACGCGGTGATCAACCAGAAGGGCACCGGCATCAAGTGCGTGTATGTTGCGATCGGCCAGAAGGCTTCGACCATCGCCAACATCGTGCGCAAGCTGGAAGAGAACGGCGCGCTGGCCCACACCATCGTGGTGGCCGCGACCGCTTCCGAATCGGCTGCCATGCAGTACATCAGCGCCTACTCGGGCTGCACCATGGGTGAGTACTTCATGGACCGCGGCGAAGACGCGCTGATCGTGTACGACGATCTGTCCAAGCAGGCCGTTGCCTACCGCCAGATCTCGCTGCTGCTGAAGCGCCCGCCGGGCCGTGAAGCCTACCCGGGTGACGTGTTCTACCTGCACTCGCGCCTGCTGGAACGCGCTGCCCGCGTGTCCGAGGAATACGTCGAGAAGTTCACCGAAGGCAAGGTCACCGGCAAGACCGGTTCGCTGACCGCGCTGCCGATCATCGAAACCCAGGCCGGCGACGTGTCCGCCTTCGTTCCGACCAACGTGATCTCGATCACCGACGGCCAGATCTTCCTGGAAACCGACCTGTTCAACGCCGGCATCCGCCCGGCCGTGAACGCCGGTATCTCGGTCTCGCGCGTCGGTGGCTCGGCCCAGACCAAGATCATCAAGAAGCTGTCGGGCGGCATCCGTATCTCGCTGGCCCAGTACCGTGAGCTGGCTGCGTTCGCGCAGTTCGCCTCGGACCTGGACGAAGCGACCCGCAAGCAGCTGGAGCGCGGCCAGCGCGTCACCGAGCTGATGAAGCAGAAGCAGTACGCGCCGATGTCGATCGCCAACCAGGCGCTGTCGATCTACGCCGTCAACGAGGGTTACCTCGACGACGTGCCGGTCAACAAGCTGCTGGCGTTCGAAGAAGGCCTGCACGCCCACTTCGCCAACACCCAGGGCGAGCTGGTCAGCAAGGTCAACGCCACCGGCGGTTGGGACAACGACATCGAAGGTGCCTTCAAGAAGGGCATCGCCGAGTTCAAGACCACCGGCAGCTGGTAATCGCGGTCCTGTAGAGCGGAGCCGCTGGCTCCGCTGGACCAGATGACAAACGGTTGAACAACGCGGGGCAACAGCCCCGCGCCACGGGAAACAAGAGATGGCAAGCGGACGCGAAATCAAAACCAAGATCAAGAGCGTGCAGAACACCCGCAAGGTGACGCGCGCCCTGGAGATGGTCTCGGCCTCCAAGATCCGCAAGGCGCAGGATCGGATGAAGACCTCGCGTCCGTACGCGCAGGCGATGAAGCAGGTGATCGGCCACCTGGCCCAGGCCAGCACCGACTACCAGCATCCGTTCCTGGTCGAGCGCGAGCAGGTCAAGCGGGTCGGCTTCATCGTGATCTCCTCCGATCGCGGCCTGGCCGGCGGCCTGAACAACAACCTGTTCCGCAAGATGCTGGGCGAAGCCAAGGCATGGCAGGACAAGGGTGCGGAAGTGGACCTGGTGACCATCGGCCAGAAGGCATCGACCTTCTTCCGCCGCGTGAAGGTCAACATGGTCGGCAGCGTGACCCACATCGGCGACGTGCCGAAGCTGGAGTCGCTGATCGGTGTGATCAAGGTCATGCTCGACGCCTTCACCGAAGGCAAGGTCGACCGCGTGTACCTGGTCTACAACCGCTTCGTGAACACCATGACGCAGAAGGCCAGCTTCGATCAGCTGCTGCCGCTGCCGCCGGCTGAGAAGCAGGTCGCTCACCACGACTGGGACTACCTGTACGAACCCGATGCCGCGACCGTGCTCGAGCACGTGATGACGCGTTACATCGAGTCGCTGGTGTACCAGGCCCTGCTGGAAAACGTCGCCTCCGAGCATGCGGCACGCATGGTTGCGATGAAGGCGGCGAGCGACAACGCCAACAAGCTGATCGGCACCCTGCAGCTCGTCTACAACAAGGCGCGCCAGGCAGCGATCACCCAGGAAATCTCCGAAATCGTCGGCGGCGCGGCAGCAGTCTGACCGCGTTCGTTCAAAGCACACATTTAGAGGATGCAGCAATGAGTCAGGGCAAGATCGTTCAGATCATCGGCGCGGTCGTCGACGTCGAATTCCCGCGTGAGTCGGTGCCGAAGGTGTACGACGCACTGAAGGTCGACAACACCGAAATCACTCTCGAAGTCCAGCAGCAGCTGGGCGACGGCGTGGTGCGTACCATCGCCCTCGGTTCCACCGATGGCCTGAAGCGCAACCTGGTCGCCACCAACACCAACCGCGGCATCTCCGTGCCGGTCGGTGCTGGCACCCTGGGCCGCATCATGGACGTGCTCGGCCGTCCGATCGACGAAGCCGGCCCGGTGGCCGCCAGCGACAGCTGGGAAATCCACCGTGCGGCCCCGTCGTACGAAGACCAGTCCCCGGCCACCGAGCTGCTGGAAACCGGCATCAAGGTCATCGACCTGATGTGCCCGTTCGCCAAGGGCGGCAAGGTCGGCCTGTTCGGCGGCGCCGGCGTCGGCAAGACCGTCAACATGATGGAACTGATCAACAACATCGCCAAGGCGCACAGCGGTCTGTCCGTGTTCGCCGGCGTGGGTGAGCGTACCCGTGAGGGCAACGACTTCTACCACGAAATGAAGGACTCCAACGTCCTCGACAAGGTGGCGATGGTGTACGGCCAGATGAACGAGCCGCCGGGCAACCGTCTGCGCGTCGCCCTGACCGGCCTGACCATGGCCGAGTACTTCCGCGACGAGAAGGACGAAAACGGCAAGGGCAAGGACGTCCTGCTGTTCGTTGACAACATCTACCGCTACACCCTGGCCGGTACCGAAGTGTCGGCACTGCTGGGCCGCATGCCGTCCGCCGTGGGTTACCAGCCGACCCTGGCCGAGGAAATGGGCGTCCTGCAGGAACGCATCACCTCGACCAAAAACGGTTCGATCACCTCGATCCAGGCCGTCTACGTTCCCGCGGACGACCTGACCGACCCGTCGCCGGCGACCACCTTCGCCCACCTGGACTCGACCGTTACCCTGTCGCGTTCGATCGCCTCGCTGGGTATCTACCCGGCCGTCGATCCGCTGGACTCCACCAGCCGCCAGATGGATCCGCTGGTCATCGGCCACGAGCACTACGACACCGCCCAGCGCGTCCAGCAGACCCTGCAGAAGTACAAGGAACTGAAGGACATCATCGCGATCCTGGGCATGGACGAGCTGTCCGAAGAGGACAAGCAGGCCGTGTCGCGCGCCCGTAAGATCGAGCGCTTCTTCAGCCAGCCGTTCCACGTGGCCGAAGTGTTCACCGGTTCGCCGGGCAAGTACGTGCCGCTGAAGGACACCATCCGTGGCTTCAAGGCCATCGTCGATGGCGAGTACGACCACCTGCCGGAGCAGGCGTTCTACATGGTCGGCGGCATCGAAGAAGCGGTCGAGAAGGCCAAGAAGATGGCCGAGAAGGCCTGATCCGGGACGGGCGGGAGCGATCCTGCCCGACCTGACGCCGGCGCCGGGCAACCGCCCGCGCCGGTGGACTCCCACGGTGGCATTGCGCCGCCGCGAACAGCGAAGAGATTTGCATGAGCACGATCCGTTGCGACATCGTCAGCGCCGAGCAGGAAATCTTCCGTGGCGAAGCGACCCTGGTCGTGGCCACCGGTGAGCTGGGCGAACTGGGCATCGCGCCCAAGCACGCGCCGCTGATCACCCGCCTGAAGCCGGGCAAGGTGGTGGTGACCACGCCGAACGGCGAGCAGCTGGATTTCGCCATTTCCGGCGGCATCCTGGAAGTGCAGCCGCAGGTGGTGACCGTGCTGGCCGACACCGCGATCCGCGCGCAGGACATCGACGAAGCCTCGGTCCGCAAGGCCAAGGAAGAAGCCGAGCGCATCCTGGCCAACCGCGGCGAAGCGATGGAAGTGGCTGAAGCCCAGCAGAAGCTGGCTGAAGCCGTCGTCCAGCTGCAGGCGCTGGAGCGCCTGCGCAAGACCCTCAAGCACTGAAACGTGCTCGGAGGCCATCGGCAGCAATGCCGGTAGTGATGGAAGATCGCCGGCTCAGTGCCGGCGATTTTCGTTCAGGAGAAGGGAGGCATGCACGGAATGCAGTACGCATCGACGACGAGCATCCACGCGGTGGATTCAACCCGTTCGCCCTGGACTCGGCCTGAGACCCTGTGGCTGGCAAGCTGGTTGTTGCTGTGCCTGCCGTGGCTGATCGGTACCAAGGTCATCCCCTACGACGCCGTGCAGCAGTTCTTCCCGGCGGTCAGTTTCAGTGCCGAGCAGCTTCGGCACCTGCAGGCGCCCTGGTGGAACCCTTATCTGTTCGGCGGCTATCCGCAGGTCGCCGACCCGCAGATGATGACCCTGCAGCCGACCATGGTCCTGCCAATGATGCTGGCACCTGCCTCGCTGCATCTGTTCACCGTGGTGGTGTTGCTGCATGTGCTGATCGGCGGCCTCGGCGCGTTGCGCCTGGCGCGTTCGTTCGGTCTTTCAGCTCCTGCACAATGGCTCTTCGCAATGGTGCTGATGTTCGGTGGAGTGGCCGCCTCCCGCCTGCAGCACACCCCGATGATTGTCAGCTACAGCCTGCTTCCCTGGCTGTGGCTGGGCTTGTCGAGGGTCCGGCGCCAAGGCCGCGCGCGCGACGTGCTGCTGGCGGGAACGGCAGGTGGCCTGTGTGCGCTGCAGCTGACCCAGGTGACCTACTTCATCATCCTGGCCTCTGCGTTGTACGCAATGGGCGCCGTACTGTTGGCGCCCGGCAACCGCCTCCGCCTTGCATCACAGCTGGCAGCGGTGGCATTGATCGCCGCCGTGGCGTGTGCCCCCCAATGGCTTTCCACGCTGGCATGGCTGGGGGACACCAATCGCGACGGCATGACCCTGGAGACGGCACTGCGCGGCGCGATGCACTGGCAGGGGCTGGCGACACTGCTCTCTGGAAACCTGTTCTCGCAGGGACGTGGGGTCAGCTGGTCCTTCGGCGATATCAGCACCGATTACCTCTACTTCGGCTCGGTGCCACTGGCGCTGTGGCTGGCGTGGGGGGGGGGCGTGATGCGCAGGCAACCGGGCGCAACCCGGCTGGCGCTGGCAGTACTGCTTTTCACCACGCTGGTCGCACTGGGAGGAGCTACCCCCCTGTTCGCCTGGCTCTTCAGCTGGTTGCCGGGCCTTGACCTGTTCAGACGGCCCTCCGATGCACTGTTCCTTGGCGTGCCGGCAGCTGCCTGGCTGGGCGCGCAGTCGCTGCAGTCCGCGCTGCAGGATCGCACCCTGTGCCCGCATCGGGTGTCCTTGGGGCTGGCCGTCGTCCTGATGTTCGTTGCCTCATGGTTGGCCATGAGCCACGGGCACCTGGAAGCCTTTGCGTGGCTGGTGGCCAGCGGCGGCATCGGTATCGCCGCGGTGCAGCTGCTGCGCCGGCATCCGGCTCCGGTGCGCTGGCTGATCGCACTGGTCATGTTCGACATGCTGCTGTTCAACGTGGGAGCGCGCTTCAACACGTCCGGCGCCCGTCCGCCGGTAATGACCGCGGACCGCAATGGCGCCACGCAGCGCGCGTATGCCCTGCTTGCCGCCGAGCGGGGGGCTGGCCTCCCGGAACGCGCCATCATCTTCGGCATCGGCGTACTGACCAATGGCGCAGCGGTGCATGCGATTCCGCTAGCCAATGGATACAACCCACTGTTGTCCAGTGACTACCAGCAGATGGTGGGCATGCCGACGGAGCCCGTGGCTGCCTTCCAGCAGAAGGCGACGACCCCTTGGGCTGCGGACATGGACGCACCCGTGTACGACCTGCTGGGGGTCCGCTGGTTGCTGTCACCGGAGCCGTTTGCAGGGTCCGATGACCAAGGCAGCGACGTGCAGCTGGCGCTACGCGGAAGTGTGCTGCCGCGTACGCTCAACCCGCAACGGGTGCGGCGGCACAGTGAACGCCTGCCACCGGCCGCTGAGTTCAACCAGACCGACTTCAGCCAGGTGGTCTGGCTGCCTGGCGGGCAGCACGCGGAGTGCCCAGAGCACGAAGCAGGCCGACTGCGGTTGCTGTCGCAGGCCTACAAGCCGGGCAGTATCGTGCTTGAGGTGGAGGCTGAGCAGCCGGCATGGCTGGTGATCAATGAGGTGACCGCTCGCGGCTGGCAGGCCCGGCTGAATGGCGGCGTGTCTCTGCCGCTGCTGCGAGCCAATGGGCTGTTCCATGCGGTGTGTGTACCTGCGGGGCGGCACAGCGTGGAGCTCGGGTACAGCCCGCTGCAGCTGTGGCGGGACGGCCTGTGGCAGCGCTTCGCGGCGGATGCGGTCCACTGAGCGTCAGCGGAAGACCACATGGCGCAGCAGCAGGAAGGAGATCAGGGCGATCCCACCTTCGATCAGCGGCTTGGCCAGCCAGGCCCAATCCAATCCAAGATGGCGGCTGGTCAAAGCCACCAGCACCGTGCTGGCAGCGGTAAGTGCAGCCCACACCCCGAAGAAACGTGAGAATCGACGCCAGCCGAGGCGTGCACCATCCGCATGGGCGAAGGTGTATCGGCCGTTGAGCCAGAAGCCCAGCAGCATCCCGGCCAGGCGTCCGGCGACGTTGGCCGGCGCCACCGGCATGCCCAGCGCGGTGGCGGCGACGAACACCAGCCAGTCGAGCAGCAGCTGCACGAGCCCGATGATGAGATAGGTGCTTCCCTGGCGGACGAGGCCCATCGGCATGGTGAAGGAGGAAGGATGCCCATGTTAACGGCCCACGCTCTAGAATCACCGGCAACGAACCACGGACTGCCGTTCCCATGACCCAAGCCCTGCACGTCATCATCCTCGCCGCCGGCGCGGGCAAGCGCATGAAGTCGGTGCTGCCGAAGGTGCTGCAGCCGATCGCCGGCCAACCGATGCTGGCGCACGTGATCGACGCGGCCCGCGAGCTGCAGCCGGCGGCCATCCATGTGGTCCATGGCCATGGTGGTGAAGCGGTGCGGCAGTACTTCGCCGACCAGCCCGATCTGCAATGGGCCGAACAGGCGCAGCAGCTGGGTACTGGCCACGCAGTGGCGCAGGCGATGCCGCAGGTGCCGGATGCCGCGCAGGTGCTGGTGCTGTACGGCGACGTGCCGCTGATCCGCGCGCAGACCCTGCGCGACCTGCTGGCGCAGCCGGGGCGGCTGGCCGTTCTGGTCGCCGATGTTGACGATCCGACCGGTTACGGCCGCGTGCTGCGCGATGCCGAAGGCAAGGTGGGTTCGATCGTCGAGCAGAAGGATGCCAATGACGATCAGCTGCGCGTGCGCACGATCAACACCGGCATCATTGCCGCCGAGTCGACCGCGTTGCGGCGCTGGTTGTCGCAGCTGTCCAACAGCAATGCACAGGGCGAGTACTACCTGACCGACGTGTTCGCCTTTGCCGCGCACGAGTACACCCCGGCCGAGATGGCGCTGGTGGCCGACGCACAGGAAGCCGAAGGGGCAAACGATCCCTGGCAGCTTTCGCAGCTGGAGCGTGCCTGGCAGCGCCGCGCGGTGCGAGCGCTGTGCGCGCAGGGCGCGCGCGTACGCGATCCGGCACGTCTCGATATCCGTGGCACTGTCACCGTGGGCAGTGACGTGCTGATCGATGTCGATGTCGTTCTCGAAGGCAATATCGTGCTGGGCGATGGGGTGACCATCGGTCCATTCAACCGCCTGAAGGACGTCGCTCTCGGTCCGGGCACCGAAGTACGTGCGCACTGTGATCTGGAAGGCGTGGTCACCGAAGGCGCAGCACTGGTCGGTCCGTTCGCGCGCCTGCGCCCGGGTACCGTGCTGGCCGATGGCGTGCACGTGGGCAACTTCGTCGAGACCAAGAAGGTGACCCTCGGCGTTGGCAGCAAGGCCAACCACCTCACCTACCTGGGTGATGCGGTGATCGGCAGCAGGGTGAACATCGGTGCCGGCACCATCACCTGCAATTACGACGGCGTGAACAAGTCGACCACCACCATCGGCGACAACGCGTTCATCGGTTCCAATAGTTCGCTGGTGGCGCCGCTGACGATCGGCGAGGGCGCGACCATCGCCGCCGGCTCGGTCATCACCCGCACCGCCCCGGACGGCAAGCTGACACTGGCACGTGCACGACAGGAAACCATCGATGGCTGGAAGCGCCCGGTCAAGAAGTCCTGAGCCCCGCATCCCGCACGCCGACGAACTCGGCGTGCTGCCGGCGATCGAGCAGCGTGCCGGCGAGCTGTTGAAGGGCCACGAGGCGTATCCGGTGTTTGCCGGGCACGGCCTGGACCTGCCGGCATTGCAGGACGGCCTCCTGCGTGAGCAGCTGTGGGTAGTCGATGCCGCCGAGGGCGGTATTGCGGGTTACCTGCTGGCGGGCGAGCTGTGCGGTGAGTTCCATGTCCTGCAGATGGACGTGGACCCGGCACATGCGCGTCGCGGCCATGGCCGAGCGTTGCTGCGGCATGCCTTGGCGCAGGCCAGGGCCGCCGGCTTCGCTGCAGCGGTGCTGACCACGTTGAGCGATGTGCCGTGGAATGCAGCCTTCTATGCCAGCGAAGGCTTCGACGTGGTGCCTGAGGCTGAGTGGAACGACGGCCTGCGCGCAGTCATGGCCGAAGAGGCTGCGCTCGGATTCCCGATGCACCTGCGGGTGGCGATGCGGCGGGTCTGGTAGGTGCGGATCTTGGTCGGCACATCCATGCATGGCATGGATCTACCTGATCGGCCCACTCAACCCACCGGCAACAGGATCGACACGCACAACCCTCCATCACCGCGGTTCTGCAGCGACACCCGTCCACCGTGCGCTTCCACGATCTCGCGGGTCAGCGCCAGCCCCAGCCCGGTGCCATTGCGCTTGGTCGAATAGAAGGGCATCAGTGCGTTCTGCAGCACCTGCTCGTTCATGCCCTTGCCGCGGTCCAGTACGTCCAGGCGCAGCCACTGCGGCAGCCGCGTGAGTTGCACCTGTACATCATCGTTGGGCGGATCAGCTTCGGCGCAGGCTTCATGCGCGTTCTTCAGAAGATTCAACAGTGCCTGCCCGAACTGCGCGATGTCGATGCGGCTGTTCAGTTCCTCGTCCGGCTCGCGTTCCATGGTGAACGGGATCTGCTGGCGCAGGCTGGACAGGAACGGCGCCCAGTGCACGGTCTGCAACTGTGGCTGCGGCAGCTTGGCGAAGCGAGCATAGCCACGGATGAAGCCTTCCAGATGGCGTGCGCGGTCCTCGATGGTGGTGAAGATCTCGGGCAGCCGATCGAAGCGCTCGCGCTGCACCAGCACACCGCCGGAATGGGCCAGCGAGGCAATCGGTGCCAACGAGTTGTTCAGCTCGTGACTGATCACCCGGATTACTTTCTTCCAGGTCTGTACTTCCTGGCGGCGCAGCTCGGCGGTCAGCAGGCGCACCAGCAGCAGATCGTGCGGACGGCCGTTGAGCTGGAACGCGCGGCGCGACAGGTGGTAGACCTGCTCGTCATCCTCATCACCGTCTTCGCCTTCCGCATGCACGGCGAACAGGCTGTCGCCGCCACGGGCGATGGCATCGCGCAGCTCCACGGGCACCTGTTCCAGCACCTCTTCCAGGCGCTGGCCCTCCAGCTTCCAGCCACCATGCAGCAGCTTGCGCGCGGCCAGGTTGGAGAACACCACGCGCGCGATGCCGTCGCCGCCGGAGGCAATCAGCAGCATCGCCACCGGTGTGTTCTGCACCATGGTGTCCAGCAGCAGTTCGCGCTGCACCAGGCCCTGCCGCTGCTCGCGCAGCACGTCCCCCAACTCGCGGTGCGCCTGCACCAGATCGCCCAGTTCGTCGTTGCCTGGCCAGTACACACCGAAGTTGTACTCGCCGTCGCGGTAGCTGCTGGTGGTGCCGGACAGTGCACGCATCAGCGAGCGCACGGGTGCGGTGGCACGGCGCAGGGTCCACCACATCAGCGCCAGCAGGATCATGGTCGACACCGTGGTCACCACCCAGCCATGGTTCATCCAGTACGCCAGCAGCCACGGCAATGCCGCGGCCAGCGCCAGCACGGGCAGCAGGCGCAGGAACAGGCGGAAGGTGAACGAACGCCGTTTCATTCGCGTGGGATGCCGTGCCGGTCCATGCGCCGGTACAGCGCCTGGCGGCTCAGGCCGAGTTCGGCGGCGGCCTGGGCGATGACACCGTGGTTGCGTGCCAGTACGTCCTCGATGCGCGCGCGGTCGGGATCATGGCCGGCACTCGGTGCCGGGCGCGGCGCCGGGGCGGCGCGTGGCAGATTGAGATCGGCCACTTCGATGCGGTTGCCGGTCGCCAGCAGTTCGGCACGCTGGATCACGTTGCGCAGTTCGCGGACGTTGCCCGGCCACGGGTGCCGTTGCAGGGCGGCGCTGGCAGCACTGGACAATGGCTTGCCGGCCGCCAGGAAGCGCTCGGCCAGTGGCACGATGTCGCCCGCGCGCTCGGCCAACGGGGGCAGCACCAGTTCCACCGTATTGAGGCGGTAATAGAGGTCTTCGCGGAAGGTGCCGTCGCGGATCATGGCCGGCAGGTCGGCGTTGGTGGCGCTGACCACGCGCACCTTGACCTGGCGCTCCCGGTTGGAGCCCAGGCGCTCGAAGCGGCCGGTTTCCAGCACACGCAGCAGCTTCATCTGCCCGCCCAGCGACAGGTTGCCGATCTCATCCAGGAACAAGGTACCTCCGTCGGCGGCTTCGAACTTGCCTTCGCGTGCCTTGTTGGCACCGGTGTAGGCGCCGGCCTCGGCACCGAACAGTTCGGCCTCGATCAGCTCCGATGGCAGTGCACCGCAGTTGACCGTGATGAACGGGCCCTTGGCCACCAGCGAATTGGCCTGGATGATCTGCGCGATCTTTTCCTTGCCGGCACCATTGGGGCCGGTGATCAGTACCGGCAGTTCCGAGCGCGCGACTTGGCAGGCCAGGGCGATGACGCGCTCGCTGGCCGGATCGGCGAAGACCGCGCCGCACAGGTCGTACTTCTCTTCCAGCGCGTTGCGCTGGCGCAGTTCACGGCTGCGGCGCCGATCCAGTTCGCGGCGCGCCTCGGACAGTTCCAGCAGGTTGTTGACCGTGGTCATCAGTTTGCGGTCGTCCCAGGGCTTGGCCAGGTAGTCGGCGGCACCGGCCTTGACCAGGTCCACCGCGCTGCTCAGGTGGGTCCATGCGGTGAGCAGGATCACCGGCAGGTCCGGGTGGCGTGCGCGGATCTGTGCGAACAGGTCTTCGCCTTCTTCGCCAGAAGTCGTGTCCTCGCTGAAATTCATGTCCTGGATCACCAGGTCGACCGGCTGCGATTCGAGCAGGGCCAGCCCTTCGGCCGGGCTCTGCGCCTGCAGGGTATCGATGTCGTGCAGGGAGAACAGCACGTCCAGTGCGGTGCCCACACTGGCGTTGTCGTCGATGATCAGGATCGAAGGCATCAAGCAGTTCTGCGGAAAGGGATGGGCGGCGCCGATGGAGCCGTTCGTGTCCACGCACCGGGAGAGCCCGGCGCCACCCATCAAGCATAGCCAAACCTGTGGCCGCAGGGGGCGGGCCGGTCTCAGCGCCGCGGTGGGGGAGGCGGTGGTGTCGGTGGCGGTGGAGCAACCAGCGCCAGTCGCCAGGCGGCAGCATCCACCGAGACCGTGAACTCGCGTCTGTCGCGGCGCAGCAGAAGATACGCAGTCGAAGCGTTGGAGTGACGCAGGGCGTCGGCCAGGTGCTCGATCCGCCGTACGGCGGTGTCGTCCACCCGCAGGATGCGATCGCCGCTGCGCACGCCGAAGCGGGCTTCCGGACTGGCCGCGTCCACGCGCACCTGGCCCTCGGTCGAGCGCAGCGCCAGCCGTGCATCGTTCTGGCGCCATTCCAGTGTCTGCGAGCTGCCACCGCCGGCCAAAGCCGGCAGTGGCAGGAGCATCATCAACAGCAACCAGCGCGCACGCATCTCACGCGCCCCGCGTGGCGACCGCGGGCGGTACCGCTGCAGCGCGCCGGGCCGGCCCGAACACCGCGATCTGGCCCAGCACCCACAGCAGCAGCGCACCCAGTGGCAGGTAGAACAAGGGCATGCGCGGCAGCTCGTACATGTTCATCAGTGCGAGGTTGATTGCATAGGCCGCGAGCATGCCGAGCACGATGCCCAGCGTTGCCAGCAGGAAGTTCTCGGTCTGGAAGTAGCGCAGGATCTGCCCACGCGTCGCGCCGAGCGCGCGGCGGATGCCGATCTGCTTGCTGCGCTGCTGCACCCAGAAGCTGGCCAGGCCGATGATGCCCAGGGCGGTGACCACCAGCAACGAGACGCTGACCGTGATCAGCAGGCCGACCATTGCGCGGTCGTTCTTGAAGAAATCCTTGCGCTGGTCTTCGTAGCTCAGTTTGTCGCGCATCAGCCGGTTGGGATCGTTGCGCTCCAAGGCGGCAGCGGCGGCATTGAGCACTTCCTCGCGGCGCGCCGGATCGGTGCGCAGCACGTAGGTGCCACCGTCATCGAAGGTGGGCCGCAACGGCAGCAGCATCGAGTTGGTCCAGTTGTCACTCCAGCCGTTGGGCGTGCTGAGCGTGTCGACGATGCCGACCACGTTCAGGGGCTGCTTGCCCATGTAGTAGGTCTTGTTCAAGGCGCTGCCGTTGGGTTCCATCTTGGCAGCGGTACTCTGGGTGAGGATCACCGGGATCGCCTGTTCCTTGGCGCCGCCCTTGGTGGCTTCCTTGATGTCCTTGTATTCGCTGGGCAGGAAATCACGGCCGGCGATCAGGTTGATGCCCAGGGTGCCCAAGCCACCCTCGGACAGGGTGTACATCGAGGCATTCGTGGTCGGGCGCTCCTGGTCGAGCACGCGCGAGATGCTGCTGCTGGAGGAGCCATTGCGGAATGGAACCTGGTTGATGATGGTGGCGCTGGTGACGCCGGGAATGGCGCGCAGCGAGGCCAGGTCTTCGCGGGTACGGGCCATGGCGTTGGTCTGCTCGCCGATGCCGCTGACACGCAGCATCACCAGTTCGTTCTCGGCGATGCCGCTGGGCATGCTGATCTTCTCGATGCGCTGGCTGACCAGGAACAACGCGTTGCAGACGATGGCACAGGTCAGTGCGACTTCCAGCACGATCAGGGCGGCGGCGGTCTTGTGCCGGCGCAGGGTGCTGAGGATGGGGCGGATGTCCATGGGAGTCCTCGTTCTCGTGCTTACTGCGACTTGAGCTGGATGGCCGGAGTTACCTGCATGGCGCGCCAGGCGGGCAGGAAACCCGCGGCAAGACTGGCGAGCAGGGTCAGGCCCAGTGCGAGCAGCAGCATGCTGCCGTCCAGGTGGGCCAGCTTCGCGTAGTCGACAGGTTGCTGGCGCACCGCATACAGGCCAAGCAGGGCCAGGCCGATACCGAGCACGCCACCGACCACGCCGACCGCACCGGCTTCCACCAGGCATTGCAGGAAGATCTGCCCACGGCTGGCACCCAGTGCGCGGCGCACGCCGATTTCGCCGCTGCGGCGCAGGAACTTGGCCAGCAGCAGGCCGACCGTGTTGACCAGGCAGACGCCGAGGAAGCCCAGTGCCAGCCACAGCTGCAGGCGCACATCGCTGGGTACTGCGCCGTTGAAGTCGAGCCACTCCATCACGTTGCGCAGGCGCACGTTCGGCGGACGCTGGAAGCGACCGGCTTCGCGCTGCTGGTTGGAGTAATTCTCCAGGTAGCGGCGATAGTCGCCGGCCTTGGCCGGATCCATCTCTACCCAGTACTGCAGCCACGCGCACGGCGCATTGAGTGAATGGCTGTTGTCGTCCGGGTTCTCGCCGAAGCAGTTCATGTTACCGTTGTTGCCGAGCTTCAGGTCGAACGAAGTGGTGATCGGCAGCAGCAGGTCTTCATCCTTGCCGTAGCTGCCAGTGGTCAGGTCGTAGAAGTGCGGTTCCGGGCTCCACTCCTTCATCACACCGACGATGCGGTAGGACTGGCCTTCCATGCGGATGTCACGGCCCACGCTGTTGGCGCCCTGGAACAGCTTGTCGTTGAGCGCCTTGGAGATGACCACGACCCGGGCGCGGGCGGTGTCGTCCTCACGCGTCCACGGACGCCCGTACTGCATCGGCACTTCGAACATCGGGAAGAAGTCAGCCGAGGTCCATCGGGTATCGATGGTGAACGGCTTGAGCGTGGCGCTGGTCGGTTCGATGGTGCCGCCGCCGCCGCTCATCAGCGCCTGGCGCTCGCCCTTGGCTTCGCGCAGCAGCGCTTCACCGTCGAACCGCGTCAGCTGGGTCTCCGGCTCTTCGCCCGGCACATAGCCACCGCGTCCGCCGGGGTCGAGCTGGACGTAGAACAGACGGTCGCTCTTGCCGGGAATCGGATCGCCGGAGAGCACGTGGAACACGGTCAGCGTGGTCATCGAGGCACCGATGCCGAGTGCGATGGCGACCACCATCAGCGCGGTCAGTACCTTGTTGCGGCGGAAGCTGCGCGCCGCCAATCGGGCGTAGTAGGCGAACATGGTCGGGCCCTCACTCGTTGACGGCGACGATGTGGCGCGGCGGGGTGGCCAGCACCGGCTCGCGGACCAGGTCGGTCACCTGGCCATCGACGATGTGCACGTTGCGCTGCGCGCGCGCGGCCAGCTCCGGATCGTGGGTAACCATCACGATGGTGGTGCCGGCGGCATTGATCTCCTCCAGCAGTTCCATCACGCCGCGGGCCATCTGCGTGTCCAGGTTGCCGGTCGGTTCGTCGGCCAGCAGCAGACGCGGGCTGCCGGCCAGGGCACGCGCGATCGCCGCACGCTGCTGCTGGCCACCGGAAAGTTCATTCGGATAGTGCTTCATGCGCGAGCCCAGGCCGACCTGGGTCAGCGCCTTTTCGATGCGTTCGCGGCGCTCGTTGGCGCTCATCTTCCGGTAGCGCAGCGGCACGTCGACGTTGTCGAACAGGTTCAGGTCGGGAATCAGATTGAAGCCCTGGAAGATGAAACCGATCTTCTGGTTGCGCAGGCGGCTGCGGGCGTCATCGCCCAGCGTGCTCACGTCCTGGCCGTCCAGCATGTAGGTGCCGCTGGTGAAGGTTTCCAGCAGGCCGGCGATGTTGAGGAAGGTGGTCTTGCCGGAGCCGGACGGGCCGGTGACGGCGACGAACTCGCCTTCCTTGACCTGCAGTTCCAGCGAGCGCAGTGCGTGGGTTTCCACCTGTTCGGTGCGGAAGACCTTGGCGACCGAACGCATTTCGAGCATGTACATGGGGTGTCCTCTCTCCAGGATTCAGGTATCAGGTATCAGTTGACGGAGACGCGTTCGGCGTCCTTGAACAGGTCGCTGCCAGAGACCACGATGCGGTCGCCTGGCTGCACACCCGACTTGATTTCCACTTCGCCCAGGCTGCTGACGCCCAGTTCCACCGGACGCCGCACCGCGGTGCGGCCGTCCATTACGTAGGCGATGCCGTTGCCCTGTTCGACGAACGGGCCGCGCTCGACCTTGAGTACGTCCTTGCGGGTATCGAGCAGCACGCGCACCGACATCCGCTGGCTCTGGCGCAGACCTTCCGGTTGCGCGCTGGCGAAGCGCACGCGGGCGTTGACTTCGCCGTTGACCACTTCCGGCGACACCGCGCTGATCTCGCCCGGGAACGGTTTGCCATTGCCGCCGGTCAACTGTGCCGGCATGCCGATCGCCAGGTCGCGGGCGAAGCTTTCCGGCACCTTGATCTCGACCTCGAACTTGGACAGGTCGACCACGCCCAGTACCGGTGCGTTGGCCGCCAGGTTGGTGGACTGGATGGCCTGCACCTGGCCGACCTGGCCGTCGAACGGTGCACGCAGGGTCAGTGCATCGACCTGGCGCTGCACCTCGGCCACCACGGCCTTCTGGCGGTCGGCCAGCAGGCGCTTGTTGCGGGCGTCCAGGTCCGCGCCCTGGCTCTGCAGGCGGGCATCGGTGGTGGCGTTGGCCAGGGTGATGTCGGCCTTCTTCAGCGAGTCCTTGGCCTTGGCAAGATCGATCTGCGGGACTGCGCCGCCGTCGTAGCCACGCTGGTAGCGCTGCAGGTCGCGGTCGGCCGCCTGCCGCTCGATGGTGGCCTGGTCGGTTTCCTTGCGCGACTTGGCGCGGGCCAGGGTGGCGTCCAGCGCGGCGCGGCTGG
Source organism: Stenotrophomonas sp. MH181796 (assembly GCF_009659995.1). Classification (NCBI taxonomy): domain Bacteria; kingdom Pseudomonadati; phylum Pseudomonadota; class Gammaproteobacteria; order Lysobacterales; family Lysobacteraceae; genus Stenotrophomonas; species Stenotrophomonas sp. MH181796. Next base: position 302,555 of record NZ_RAHU01000001.1, on the reverse strand, counting down.
CCTCGGCTTCCAGGCCGGCCAGGGTGGCCTGCTCCTGGGCCAGCTTGCTGCGCAGTTCCGGGCTGTCGATGACCGCCAGTTCCTGGCCCTTCTTGACCACGTCACCGGCAACCACCTTCAGGTCCACGGTACCGGCCGAGATGGCGTACAGGATCGGGCTGTTGGCGGCGATCACCCGGCCGTCGGCGGCGATGTCACGGACCAGGTCGCCGCGCTTCACTTCGGCAATTCGCACGCGGCTGCTGTCGTAGGAGCGACTGGCATTGGACCAGGCGTGCACGGCCCAGCCGATGCCGGCGAGCAGCGCGATGGCGCCCAACGCCGGCCAGCGGTAGCGCTGCCAGCTGGCGCGGGTGGTGCTGGCCGGGGCGGAGGAAACGATCTGGTCCTGTGCGGAAGTGTCGCGGATCATCGGGTGCGTGCCTGACGGTGGTAGCCAATACCAAGCACGTAGCGTGCCAACTTTATTTCATTTCAGATCAATGGGTTGGAGAGAGGTTTGAAGTGTCCGGGTGTCCGCGGACACCTTTCCGGACACTTTCATTAAGCGGACAGGAGGGGGAAGCCGGACATGCGGGCTAGAATGCGCCGATCGTCTTCAAGGAAACGCGTGACATGTGTGGAATCGTGGGTGCAATCGCCGATCGCGACGTAGTGCCGGTGCTGATCGAGGGCCTGAAGCGGCTTGAGTACCGTGGTTACGACTCCTCGGGCATTGCGGTGATCGACCATGCCGAGCGCCCCGAAGTACGTCGCGTCCGTCGTACCGGCCGCGTGTCGGAAATGGCCACGGCAGCCGAAGCCGAAGGCTTCAATGCAGTGCTGGGCATCGGCCACACCCGCTGGGCCACCCATGGGGGTGTCACCGAGGCCAACGCGCATCCGCACATCAGCCAGGGCGTGGCGCTGGTGCACAACGGCATCATCGAGAACCACGAAGAGCAGCGCGAGAAGCTGCGCGCGATGGGCTACACGTTCGAGTCGCAGACCGATACCGAAGTCATCGCGCACCTGATCCACCATCACCTGAAGGGCGGCGACGACCTGCTGGTGGCGTTGCAGCACACGGTGAAGGAGCTGACCGGTGCCTATGCGCTGGCCGTGGTCAGCCGCGCCGAGCCGGAGCGCTTCGTCTGCGCGCGCATGGGCTGCCCGCTGCTGATCGGCCTGGGCGAGGGCGAAAACTTCGTCGCCTCCGACGTCTCGGCGGTGATCTCGGCCACCCGCAAGGTGATCTTCCTGGAAGAGGGCGACACCGCCGAGATCCGCCGCGATGGCGTGCGCATCTTCGATGAGCACGACCAGCCGATCGAGCGCGACGTGCACCTGTCCGATGTATCGCTGGCATCGCTGGAGCTGGGCCCGTACCGCCACTTCATGCAGAAGGAAATCCACGAGCAGCCGCGCGCGCTGGGCGATACCATCGAGGCGGCGATCGACGCCGGTGGCTTCCCGGCCGAGCTGTTCGGCAAGAACGCCGAAGCGGTGCTGTCCGGCATCGAAGGCGTGCAGATCATCGCCTGTGGTACCAGCTATTACTCCGGCCTGACCGCACGCTACTGGATCGAAGCCATCGCCGGCCTGCCGTGCAGCGTGGAGATCGCCAGCGAGTACCGCTACCGCGCCGCCTATGCGAACCCGAAGCACCTGATCGTCACCATCTCCCAGTCCGGCGAAACGCTGGATACGATGGAAGCGCTGAAGTACGCCAAGTCGCTCGGCCACAAGCACACGCTGTCGATCTGCAACGTGCCGGAAAGTGCGATTCCGCGCGCCAGCGAACTGGTCTGCTACACCCGCGCCGGTGCCGAGATCGGCGTGGCCTCGACCAAGGCCTTCACCACCCAACTGGCCGCACTGTTCCAGCTGACCGTGGTGCTGGGCAAGCTGCATGGCCGCATCGACGCGGCGCAGGAAGCGGACTACCTGGAGCAGCTGCGCTTCCTGCCGGGCAGCGTGCAGCATGCACTGAACATGGAGCCGCAGATCGCCGCCTGGGCGGAACGTTTCGCGCGCAAGAGCAGCGCACTGTTCCTCGGCCGTGGCCTGCATTACCCGATCGCGCTGGAAGGCTCGCTCAAGCTCAAGGAAATCTCCTACATCCACGCTGAGGCCTATCCGGCGGGCGAACTGAAGCACGGCCCGTTGGCGCTGGTGGACGAGGACATGCCGGTGGTGGTGATCGCGCCCAACGACAGCCTGCTGGAGAAGGTGAAGTCGAACATGCAGGAAGTGCGCGCGCGTGGCGGCGAGCTGTTCGTGTTCGCTGACCAGGACAGCAACTTCAACGAGTCCGAAGGCGTGCACGTGATCCGCACGCCGCGCCATGCCGGCGTGCTCAGCCCGATCGTGCACACCATCCCGGTGCAGTTGCTGGCGTATCACACCGCACTGGCGCGTGGCACCGACGTGGACAAGCCGCGCAACCTGGCCAAGAGCGTGACGGTGGAGTAACCCCGCCGGATCCATTGGATGCTGCATGCGAAGGGGCCCCACGAGGGCCCCTTTCGTTTGCGTCGCTGGCAATGCCAAGTGGGACGGCCGCCGGGTGTTCTGTCCGCCGTCGGCAGCAGGCAACCAATCTTTAATGCGCGACATGGCCTGTATTCAGCGGCGGTTTCAGCCGCGGTGCCATTCTCTGGATCGTCAGTTGGTTCCCACGACGAACTGTCCTATCGATGCCGGTAGTGACTGATGGTCGCAGTCGTAGAATCGATTTGACCGAGGTCCGGGTTGAGCGGTTGAGCCCACCTCGTTCGCGTTGCAGCACGACGTCTGCCGATCCATTCCACGCGGCAGTCGGGTGCGCCAGACGTGCGCTGAAAGGTCTGTTCCCGGGGAGGGGGCGTATCGGAAGAGCACACTTTTTTGACTTCAGTGACCTGCACCAGGAAACAAGAATGAACGTCCGCGAACTCCTGCAATCCAAGAAAGAAGCTGTCATCACCATCGACGCCGAAGACACCATCGGTGCCGCCGCCCACAAGATGAGCGCGAACAAGATCGCTGCGTTGGTGGTGATGAAGGACGATGCCCCGGTCGGCATCATTTCCGAGAAGGACATCGTGCGTACCCTGGCCGACGACGGCCCGCAGGCCGGCCGCCGGGTGATCTCCAGCCTGCCGTCCACCGGTCTGGAAGGCATCGCGCCGGAAGCCACCCTGAAGCAGGCCATGTCGTTGATGACGTATTCGCGGCGCCGTCATCTGATGGTCACCGACGGCACCCGCCTGGTCGGCATCCTCAGCCTGGGCGACATCGTGAAGAACCTGCTGGGCGAGCTGGAGCTGGAAAAGGCCGTGTTGCAGGACATCTACATGGCCGCCCACTGAGGGCTGCAGCGCTGGAGGCAGAGAAGCCGGGCATTGCCCGGCTTCTTCGTTCACGGCACCGGTGAAATCAGAAAGTGACCTTCACCGAATCGGCGCTGTAGTTCGCCGGGCCGTGGTAGACCACTTCGATGTTGTTGCCGTCCGGGTCGAGCACGAAGGCGCCGTAGTAGCCCGGGTGGTAAGGGCGTTCGCCCGGCGCGCCGTTATCGGTGCCGCCGGCGGCGATCGCGGCGGTATGGAAGGCATCGACGGTGGCGCTGTCGCGGGCCTGGAAGGCCAGATGGTGGCGCCCGGTCAGCTGGCCGGCGGCGGCCTCGCTGCTGGCGCTGGAAATGAACAGCTCATCGGCCCAGAAGAAGTCCGGCCCTTCGCCGCCCAGCGGCACGCCGATGGTGTCGAACACCGCCTGGTAGAAGCGGCGGCTGGCGGCCAGGTCACGCACCACCAGCTGCAGATGGTCGATCAAGCGGCCGCGGTGCAGTTCCATCGTTTCCATACGAACCTCGCAAAAAAGGGGACGGAGGGGATTAAGTCGCTTCCAGCCAATAGTGCCAGAAACGACTTAATCCCCTCCGTCCCCTTTTTGGGTCAGACGTTGGAGATGATCTCGACCCAGTAGCCGTCCGGGTCCTTGATGAAGGCCAGGTTCTTCATGCGGCCGTCGGTCAGGCGCTTCTGGAAGGTCACGCCCAGGTCTTCAAATCGCTGGCAGGCGGTCTCGATGTCCGGCACCGACACGCAGATGTGGCCGAAGCCGCGCGGGTCGCTGTTGCCATCGTGGTAGACCGCGCCGTCCTGGGTCTCGGTGCCGTGGTTGTGGGTCAGTTCCAGCACGCCCGGCAGGCCGGCCATCCACACGCGGCGCTGGGCATCGTCTTCCGGCACCACCGCGCCGGCCGGCACGTAGGCCAGGAAGTACAGGCTGAACTGGGCCTCCGGGAAGTCGCGCTTGTCGATCAGCTGGTAGCCGAGCACGCGGGTGTAGAAGTCCAGCGAGGCGGTGATGTCCTTCACCCGCAGCATGGTGTGGTTGAACACGAAGCCGCTGGTTTCGGCTGGGGCCTGGGTGGCGACGCCGGGGACATCGCGCAGGGCGGGAATGGTCATGGGGGAGGTCCTTCAGACAGGGCCGTTGCCGGCCGGATGGGCCCATTCTACCGGCCGTCACCTGACGGCACCGCGACGTACAATGGCCGGATCGCACCGTTCCGTTCTGAGCATTGCCCGCCATGTCGCAGCGTGAATGGGTGGCCGCCGCCATCCGCAAGATCGAAGCCGATTTCAACCGTTCCGCCGATACCCACCTGATCCCGCTGGCGCTGCCCGGGTTCGAGGGCATCGATGTGTACCTGAAGGACGAGTCGAGCCATCCCACCGGCAGTCTCAAGCACCGGCTGGCGCGCTCGCTGTTCCTGTATGCGTTGACCAACGGCTGGTTGCGCGAAGGCCGGCCGGTGATCGAGGCCTCCAGCGGCTCGACCGCCGTCTCCGAAGCCTATTTCGCGCGCCTGCTCGGCCTGCCGTTCATTGCGGTGATCCCGGCGACCACTTCGCCGGAAAAGATCGCCGCGATCGAGTTCCACGGGGGCCGCTGTCACCTGGTCGAGCGTGCCTGCGAACTCAACGGTGAATCGGAGAAGCTGGCCCGCGAAACCGGCGGCCACTTCATGGACCAGTTCACCTATGCCGAGCGCGCTACCGACTGGCGCGCCAACAACAACATCGCCGAATCCATCTTCAAGCAGATGGCCGAGGAGCCCAGCCCGGTTCCGGAGTGGATCGTGTGCAGCCCCGGTACCGGCGGTACCGCAGCGACGCTGGGCCGCTATGTCAGCTACCGCCGGCATGACACCCGCATCCTGTGCGCGGACCCGGAAGTGTCGGTGTTCTTCGATGGCTACCAGGCTGCCGTGGCCGGCGAGCAGGACTGGCGGGGCCTGACCTGCAGCGGTGGTTCGCGCGTGGAAGGCATCGGCCGGCCGCGGGTGGAGCCGAGCTTCATCCCGACCAGCGTCGATGCAATGGTGAAGGTGCCCGATGCACTGAGCCTGGCCGCGATGCGCCATGTCAGCCGCCAGCTCGGTCGACGCGTGGGTGGCTCCACCGGCACCAACTTCATCGGTGTGCTGCAGGCTGCGCAGTGGATGCGTGAGGCGGGCCACCAGGGCAGCATTGTCAGCATCCTGTGCGACAGCGGCGAGCGCTACGCGCAGAGCTATTACGACCCGGCGTGGTACGTGCGCCAGGGCATCGATGTCGACGGTGCCGATGCGCAGCTGGCAGCGGCGGTGGCCGGGCAGGGGTTGCCCGAACTGCCGTGGTGCAGCCTGGAAGCGCTGTAGCGCCCTCGTAGAGCCGAGCCGTGCTCGACACTCCGGGAAAGAGCCGTCGAGCATGGCTCGACGCTACAGATTCAATACCCCGCCGCAGTGAACGCATCCAGCACCGCATCGCGCAGTGCATCGGGCAATGCCTCGATGTCCATCGCGCGGTCATCCAGATGCAGGCTCGGGTCCAGGCTGCTGGCACGGCCCTGGGCCAGCGCCTGCAGCCACAGCAGCACGCAGATCACGAACTCGCGCTCATGGCCCAGCCGCAGTTGGCTGGCGCCGCGCTCGATCACCTCGAACGGGTACCACTCCTGGGCGTCGTTGAAGGTGCCGCCCTGCTGTAGCACCGCCTGCAGTTGCTGCAGATGGCGCGGGGCGTCATCGCCGGCATCGCACAGCGCGGCGATCCAGGTCAGTTCGGCCGGGCTGGCGGACAACGCCAACGACCGCGCCGGTGGGGCGGATGCAACTGCAGCCAGACCTTCCATGTGGGGCCTCGTTCAGTACCTACCGCTGCGGACTCCCCCGCAGCCAGAGCTTCGATGCGTGACCGTAAGGCCGATGTGAATGCCGCGCCCCCTTGTCAGCCACGCCTGCCAGCGCCATATCTACTGGGCTGCCCGCCCGCCGGGCCCGTTCCCTGGAGATCTGCCGTGACCGTTGCCAACCCCCTGCTCGATTTTTCCGGCCTGCCGCGCTTCGAGGCCATCCGCCCCGAGCACGTGGCACCGGCGTTGGACGTGCTGCTGGCCGAGGCCGAAGCCGCCGTCAGCGCGGCCGAGCAGGTGCAGCCGGTGCGCTGGGAGACCTTCGTGGCCCCGCTGGATGACGCCACCGAGCGCCTGTGGCGCGCCTGGGGCCTGGTCGGCCACCTGCAGGGCGTGGTCAACACCCCGGAACTGCGTGAGGCCTACAACAGCAACCTGACGCGGGTGACCCGCTTCGCCAGTGCGCTGGGCCAGAACCTGGCGCTGTACCGCCAGTACCAGGCACTGGCCGCCAGCGCGGAGGCCGCGGGCTTCGACGAGGCCCAGCGCAAGGTGCTGGACAACACGCTGCGTGACTTCCGCCTTGGCGGCGCCGAGCTGGCGCCCGAGGCACAGCAGCGCTTCGCGGCGATCAAGGAGGAGCTGTCGGCGCTGTCGGCGAAGTTCTCGCAGAACGTGCTCGACGCTACCGACGCGTGGTCGCTGATCATCGAGGACGAAGCGCGACTGAACGGCCTGCCGGAGGACGTGAAGGCCGCCGCGCACGCTGCGGCGGAAAAGGACGGCAAGACCGGCTGTAAACTGACCCTGCAGATGCCGTGCTACCTGCCGGTGCAGACCTGGGCCGAAGATCGCGACCTGCGCGAGATTCTGTACCGTGCCAGCGCGCAGCGTGCGTCCGAATTCGGTGACGACGCGCTGGACAACAGCGGCAACATCGACCGCATCCTCGCCCTTCGCGCGGAGCTGGCCGCACTGCTCGGCTTCGGTTCGTATGGTGACTATTCGGTGGCCACCAAGATGGCGCAGGACCCGGCCGAGGTGCTCGGTTTCCTGCGCGACCTGGCCTCGCGCGCCAAACCGTTTGCGGCCAAGGACCGCGCCGAGCTGGAGCAGTTTGCACGCGAACAGCTCGGCATCGACAGCCTGCAGGCCTGGGACCTGGCGTTCGCCGCCGATCGCCTGAAGCAGGCGCGCTACAGCTATTCAGAGCAGGAAGTGAAGCAATATTTCACCGAACCGAAGGTGCTGGGCGGCCTGTTCTCGGTGATCGAGCAGCTGTACGGCCTGCGCGTGCAGGAGGACAGCGCGCCGGTGTGGCACGAAGATGTGCGCTTCTTCCGCCTGGTCGATGCGCAGGGCGCGCTGGTTGGCCAGTTCTACCTGGACTTGTACGCGCGCGAAGGCAAGCGCGGTGGCGCGTGGATGGATGATTGCCGTAACCGTCGCGTGCGTGGGGATGGCAGCGTGCAGACGCCGCTGGTCTACCTGGTGTGCAACTTCGGCCGTGGTGCCAACGGCAAGCCGGCGACCTTCAGCCACAACGAAGTAACCACGTTGTTCCATGAGATGGGCCACGGCCTGCACCAGCTGCTGACCCGCATCGGCGAACTGGGTGTGGCCGGCATCAACGGCGTGGAATGGGACGCGGTGGAGCTGCCCAGCCAGTTCATGGAGAACTTCTGCTGGGAATGGGACCACCTGCAGGGCATGACCGCGCATGTTGAAACGGGTGAGCCGCTGCCGCGCGCGCTGTACGAGCGCATGCTGGCCGCGCGCAATTTCCACAGCGGCATGGCCACGGTGCGCCAGCTGGAGTTCGGCCTGTTCGACATGCTGCTGCACAGCCAGTTCGAACCGGCGCAGGACAGCGTGCTGGCACTGCTCGACCGCGTGCGTGCGGAAGTGGCAGTGAACCACCCGCCGGTCTGGAACCGCTTCCCGCACCAGTTCAGCCATATCTTCGCTGGCGGTTACGCCGCGGGTTACTACAGCTACAAGTGGGCCGAGGTGCTCAGCGCCGATGCCTACGCCGCATTCGAGGAAGCGCCGCAGGCACTGGCTGAAACCGGTGCACGCTTCCGCAATGAGATCCTGTCGCGTGGTGGCAGCCGCCCGGCGGCGGAGAACTTCAAGGCCTTCCGCGGCCGCGCACCGCAGATCGACGCGCTGCTGCGCCACTCGGGCATGGCGTAAGGTGTTTGGTAGGTGCCAACCTTGGTTGGCACGTTACCGCTATCCACGCATGGCGTGGATCTACCGGAATGTTCGGACATGGCGTAACGCCTTGGTAGGCGCCAACCTTGGTTGGCGAAAAGCCCAGNCTTCAAGGCCTTCCGCGGCCGCGCACCGCAGATCGACGCGCTGCTGCGCCACTCGGGCATGGCGTAAGGTGTTTGGTAGGTGCCAACCTTGGTTGGCACGTTACCGCTATCCACGCATGGCGTGGATCTACCGGAATGTTCGGACATGGCGTAACGCCTTGGTAGGCGCCAACCTTGGTTGGCGAAAAGCCCAGGCCAACCAAGGTTGGCCTCTACCAGGCGTCGCGCCTTGGGGTCATTCGGCGTAGATCATCTTCCGGGTCATGCCGCCGTCGACGATGAAGTCCTGGCCAGTGGTGAAACCGGACAGCGACGACAGCAGGTACACCGCCAGTGCACCGATGTCTTCGGGGCGGCCGACCCGGCCGACCGGGTGTTGCGCATGGTCGATGGCCGAGTACTCCGATTCGTGGCGACGCGACGGCGCTTGCCAGGCGGTAGTGCCGATCCAGCCGGGACTGATGCTGTTCACCCGCACCGCCGGGCCGGCGCTGATCGCCAGTGCATGGGTGAAGGCCACCAGCCCACCCTTGGCCGCGGCATAGGCTTCGCTGTGTGCTTCGGATTGCCAGGCGCGGGTGGAGGCGATGTTGATGATCGCACCAGCGTCGCTGTTAGTCAGCGCGGGCAACGCGTGCTTGCTGCACAGGAAGGCGCCGTGCAGCGAGGACAGCCGGCGCTGCCACTCGTCCCAGTCCATGTCCTGCAGCAGCGTGCCGTGCGGGCCGGCGATCCCCGCGTTGTTGACCAGCCCGTCGATGCGGCCGAAACGCTGCTGGGCCACGGCGATGAAATCGCGCACGCTGGCTTCGTCGGTGATGTCCAGGCGCTGGAACGCGGCATCCTCGCCACGCTGCCATTCCGCCAGACACGCCTCGCCGGCCTCCTCATCCAGGTCGCCGATCAGCACGCGTCCGCCGGCACCGAGCACGGCCTGGGCGATGCCGCGACCGATGCCGTTGGCGCCGCCGGTGACCAGCACCGCCTTGCCCGACAGCGGCGCGGCCGGCCATGTGGCAATCGGCGGCACCGTGCTCACGTCAGGTCTTCGCCACGCAGGCGGCGAAGCCAGCCGTCCACGCCGATGCGGTCCAGGGTCTGGATGTTGCGCTCGACGATCACGTCCGGGTCCGGATAGACATCCACCGCGCGCGCCACGCTGTCTTCGCGCAGCAGGTGCAGGGTGGGGAAGGGCGCGCGGTTGGTGTAGTTGCTGGCGTCGTCCGCGGCCACGCCGTCGAACTGGTAGTCCGGATGGAAGCTGGCCACCTGCAGGATGCCCTGCAGGTCCAGCGCCTCGATCGCCGCATCGGCGTTGTCGAGGAAATCGTTGTAGTCGAGGAAGTCGGTCAGCACCTGTGGGTGCACGATCAGGGTGGTGTCGATCTGCTCGGCGGGCGTGTCACGCAGCAGCACCAGTTCCTCGGCCAGCTGTTCAACCAGGGCTTCCGGCGTGGTCGCATCACTGAGCACGATGCGGACCTGGTCCTTCACGTACACCGCCTTGGCGAACGGGCACAGGTTCAGGCCGATGACGATGCGCTCCAGCCACAGGCGGGTGGCGGCGATCGGGTCATCGGTGGGCAGGTGGGAATCGGTCATGGCGGGCACGTCGGCTGGCGGGGCCGCCATTGTAGGCAGTGTGCCGGTGCTGCGTTGTCCACTGTGCAGGAACTGGACAGTGGCGAAGCTGGAAATTCCCGAAGATTCAAACCGTTGCGCGCTACCGATGGATGGCCGATTGCCAGCCCGGGGCGACGGGCGTGGAATGGATGCACGACACAGGAGGACACCCATGACTGCATCTTCCCCGTGGCTGCCGGACGCCCTCTGGGCCGGCGCCTTCTTTGATGGCCACTGGCAGGCTGCCCCGCAACGGCACCCGGTGATTGAACCGGCCACCGGCCAGGAGCTGGGCGAGATCGGCCTGGCCGACCCGGCGCAGTTCGCGCGTTCGGCAGCCGCCGCGGCACAGGCGCAGCAGGCGTGGGCGGCGGCGCCCTACGAACAGCGCGCCGAGGTGCTGCGCAAGGCTGCGCGGCTGGCCGAGGAGAACATCGACACCCTCATCGACTGGTTGGTCCGCGAAAGCGGCTCGACCCGCCTCAAGGCCGGCTTCGAGGCCAAGGTGACGATCAAGGCGCTGCATGAAGCCGCCGCACTGCCGTCGCGCAGCGTGGGCGAGATCCTTCCCTCCGAACCGGGCCGGCTGAACCTGGCACGGCGCAGGCCGCTGGGCGTGGTCGGGGTCATCTCGCCGTTCAACTTCCCGCTCTACCTGGCGATGCGCGCGGTGGCCCCGGCGATCGCGCTGGGCAACGCTGTGGTCCTCAAGCCGGACCCGCGTACGGCGGTATGTGGCGGCGTGGTGATCGCACGCCTGTTCGAGCAGGCGGGCCTGCCGGCAGGCGTGCTGCACATGCTGCCCGGCGATGGCGCGGCCGGGGCTACACTGACCAGTGACCCGCACGTGGCGATGATCCAGTTCACCGGTTCCACCGCCGCCGGGCGCAAGGTCGGCGAAGCGGCGGGCAAGCACCTGAAAAAGGTTTCGCTGGAGCTGGGTGGCAAGAATTCGTTGATCATCCTGGACGATGCGGACCTGGACCTGGCGGTGGCCAACACCGCGTGGGGCGTCTACCTGCACCAGGGCCAGATCTGCATGGCGACCGGGCGCGTGCTGGTGCACCGGAAGATCCACGACACGTTCCTGCAGAAACTGGTGGCCAAGGCCAACGCGCTGAAGGTAGGCGACCCGGCACGTGAGGACGTGGCGATCGGCCCGCTGATCAATGCTGGCCAGCGCGACCATGCCGCACGCGTGGTCGAGCAGGCGGTGCAGGCCGGTGCCACGCTGGAAGCGGGCGGCACGCACCGGGAGCTGTTCTTCGCACCCACCGTGCTCGGCAACGTTGCGGCCGACAATCCGGCCTTCAGCGAGGAGATCTTCGCGCCGGTGGCGGTGGTGGTGCCGTTCGACGATGACGACGAAGCCGTGCGCCTGGCCAACGACAGCGAGTACGGGCTGTCGATGGCGATCGTGTCCAGCAACGTCGGCCGCGCGCTGAAGATCGGCGAGCGCCTGCGTACCGGTCTGCTGCACATCAACGACCAGACCGTGAATGACGAGGTGATCAACCCCTTCGGTGGCGTCGGCGCGTCCGGCAACGGCACCAGCATCGGTGGCCCGGCCAATGGCGAGGAGTTCACCCAGTGGCAGTGGTTGACCGTCAAGGGCGAAGCGCCCGCATACCCGATCTGATCGAAGGAGCCATCACGATGAACGACAACAACGCAACGCGTGAGATCACCGCCGCCGTGGTACGCGGCAAGGAGCAGCCCTTCGTCATCGAGCAGGCGACGCTGCGCGGTCCGCAGGACGACGAGGTGCTGGTGAAGGTGGTGGCCACCGGCCTGTGCCATACCGACCTGATCGTGCGCGATCAGTACTATCCGGTGCCGCTGCCGGCGGTGCTGGGCCATGAGGGGGCGGGCATCGTCGAATCGGTTGGCCCGAACGTGCGCGACCTCAAGGCGGGGGATCACGTGGTGCTGACCTACGGCGCCTGTGGTCACTGCAATCCCTGCCGGGGTGGACACGGTGCCTACTGCAGGGATTTCTTCGCCCTGAACTTCGGTGGCGATGATGGCCACGGACGTACCGCGATCACCGATGCGCAGGGCCAGCCGCTGCACGATCATTTCTTCGCCCAGTCCTCGTTTGCCACCTACGCGCTGGCCCGCGAGATCAATGCGATCAAGGTGCCTGATGACGCACCACTGGAACTGCTGGGCCCGCTGGGGTGCGGCATCCAGACCGGTGCCGGTGCGGTGCTCAACTCGCTGCAGGTGCGGTCGGGCAGCAGCTTTGCAAGCTATGGTGCCGGTGCGGTGGGCCTGAGCGCGGTGATGGCGGCCAAGGTGGCCGGGGCCACCACCATCATTGCCATCGACGTGGTGCCTTCGCGCCTGGAGCTTGCTCTGGAGCTGGGGGCCACCCACGTGGTCAACAGCCGGGAGACCGATGTGGTCGAGGCGGTGCGTGCGATCACGGGTGGGGGTGCTGACTTCGCGCTGGAATCGACCGGTCGTCCGGACGTGCTGTCCGCTGGCGTCGAGGCGCTGGGTGGGCTGGGCATGATGGGCGTGGTGGGCGCGCCGAAACTGGGCACGACGGCCAGCTTCGATGTGAACAACCTGCTGCTCGGCGGTCGCAGCATCCGCGGCATCGTCGAGGGCGACAGTGTGCCGCAGGTGTTCATTCCGCAGCTGGTGACCCTGTTCCAGCAGGGACGCTTCCCGTTCGACAAGCTGGTGAAGTTCTATCCGCTGGAACAGATCAACCAGGCCGCAGAAGACAGTACCCGTGGCATTACCCTGAAGCCGGTGCTGCGCATCGCGGCGTAGTTTCCCCTGTTGGTAGTGCCGGTCGCTGGCCGGCATGGGGCAGATCCGTTTCCAGAAGATAATGGCTCTGCCCCTTTGTTTGAACGCGTCTTGAAACGGAAACGCTCCGTTGCCGAGACGTAACATGGCGTTGCCGCTGGCGGGTGTAGGCTGCTTCCATGATGGCCACGACAGTCGGGCAGCAACAACTGGTGGCGGCACGTGCCGCTTTCGCCGACGGCGATGTGCGCTCATTGGGCGTGTTGCCGCTGCCGCTGCAGCAGTCATGGCTGCGTTCGCGCGCGGCGGGCCTGCAGCCGGGGCAGGAGCCGGACTATCGGCCGCTGCTGGGCGATGGCCGCCATCTGTCCCATCCCGATGACCGGCGCCTGGCGCGTTGCGTGCAGCCGGAGCTGGAACAGCTTTGGGCGGCCTTCGGTGGGCGTGGCTGGACGATGTTCTGCGCCAACCGCGATGGCATGGTGATCGCGCAGCAGGCCCACGGGCTGGAAGATGCTCCCTTGCTGCGGCCGATCCAGGTCGGGCGACAGCTGGGCGAGACCGAGATCGGCACCACCGCGCCAGCGGTCAGCCTGGCCGATGATGTGCCGGCACTGGTGCGCGGCAACGAACATTACCTGCAGCGGTTCGCGCCGGTGTTCTGCCTGAGCGAGCCACTGCACGATCTCGACGGTCGGGTCTGCGGAGTGATCGACATCACCGGTCTTGGCGAGCGCGATCCCGCCCTGCTGCAGGGCTATTTCCGGCAGGCTGCGCTGGCCAGCGAAAACCGCTTGTTCCACAGCCTTACCGACGTGCACCTGCTGGCCGTGCAACATGATCCGCGCTGGCTGGCGTCACCGCTGCAGGGGCTGCTGGCGGTGCAGGAGGATGGCCAGCTGCGTGCAGCCAACCGCGTTGCACGGCGCCTGCTGGGCCTGCCACGGCGCGGGCCGTTGCCGCTGCTGGGTCTGGAAGCGCTGTTTGCTGGTGCCAGTGCGGCGCAACGGCGTCGGCTGCTGCAACCGGGCGCAGCGCATCGGGTCCGGCTGGGCGAGGGCAGTGCGGTCTACCTGCAGCGTCTGCAGGGGCCGCGGGGGGCGGCGCACCGGTCTACTGTGCGGAGCACCCCGGCAGATCCAGGCGCGCCGCGGCTGCGTGACCAGCAGCGTGAGGCCGCGCGCCGCGCGGCCCAGGCCGCTGACGGCAACCTCAGCCTGGCCGCACGCCAGTTGGGAATCTCGCGCACCACGCTGTACAAGCTGCTGCGCGATTGACCGCGTAGTCCACCGGGCAGGGCCCGGCGGGGGCATCAGTCGCGGAAGTTGTTGAACTGCAGCGGCAGCTCGAACTTGCCGGCCTTGAGCACGGCGATGGCGTCCTGCAGGTCATCGCGCTTCTTGCCCTGCACGCGCAGCTTGTCGCCGTTGATCTGGCTTTCCACCTTCAGCTTGGCGTCCTTCAGTGCCGCCGCGATCTTCTTGGCGATCTTCTGCTCGATGCCCTGCTTGACGGTGATTTTCTGCCGGGCCTGGGCCAGGTTGGTTTCGATGTCGCCGAACTCCAGGCTGAGCACGTCGATGCCGCGCGCGGCCAGGCGGGCGCGCAGGATGTCGTTCATCTGCTTGAGCTGGAACTCGGTCGGCGCCGTCTGGTTGATCACATCGCCATCGCGCTCGAACTTGGCGTCCACGCCCTTGAAGTCGAAGCGGGTGGCCAGTTCGCGGTTAGCCTGGTCGATGGCGTTGGTCAGCTCGTGGGTGTCGACTTCGGACACGACGTCGAAGGAAGGCATGGGCGATGCTCCGCAGGATTCAGTGGTGGCCATTCTATCGCGCCGGCCCGCATGCCTGCTTTCTGTAGAGTCGAGCCATGCTCGACTGCTCTTCACAAGGCAGTCGAGCATGGCTCGACTCTACAGAAGGGCGGCAGTCGAGCAAGCTCGACTCTACAAGCCGGTGTGGTCGGCGATAATGGGCCATGAACGTGCAACGCTCCCCTTCGCGTGCGGTGGCCTGGATGGTCGCTGCGGTCGCCTGTTTCTCGCTGATGGATGCTGGCATGAAGCAGCTGTCGACCAGCTATCCGACCCTGGAAGTGACCTTCCTGCGCGGCGCGGCCTCGTTGCCGTTCGTGCTGGTCTGGGTGCTGGCCAGCGCCGGCCCGCGCTCGCTGATCCCGCGTCGCTGGGGGCTGCACCTGCTGCGTGGCGCGCTGGGCATGGCGATGATCGGCTGCTTCGTGTTCGCCCTGCGCGACCTGCCGCTGTCCACCGCCTACACCATCTATTTCGTCGCCCCGCTGCTGATCGCCGCATTGTCGGTGCCGCTGCTGGGCGAGCGGGTCGGGCCACGGCGCTGGGTGGCCATCGGCATCGGCCTGGTCGGCGTGCTGGTGGTGCTGCGGCCGGGTGTGGACGGTTTCATCTCGGTGCCCGGCCTGATGGTGCTGGCCGCCGCCACCGCCTATGCCGTGGCGGCGATCACGGTCAGCCTGCTCACCCGCACCGATACCTCGCAGTCGATGGTGGTCTGGTTCCTTGTGATCATGGCCATCGGCGCCGGCCTGCTGGCCCTTCCCGGCTGGGTGCCGCTGCAGCTGGCGCATGCGCCGCTGATCGCCGGCATGGGCCTGGCCGGCGCGCTCGGCCAGATCGCCCTGACCAAGGCGTTCCAGCTGGGCGAGGCCTCGATGATCGCGCCGCTGGAGTACAGCGGCCTGGTCTGGGTGATCGGCTGGGATCTGGCCTTCTGGGGCCAGCTGCCAGACAGCTATACCTGGGTGGGTGCGGCGATCATCGTCGCCTCGGGGCTGTACCTGCTGCACCGTGAGCGGGTGAACCGGCAGGAGCCGCCGAAGCCGCTGGACCATCCCTGAGTCGGTTTGGCCGGGGAATGGGGTCAGAGCCCCTGCGGGGATCCGACCTTGGGGTCGGATCCCCGCAGGGGCTCTGACCCCAGCCAACGTGTCGGTGCGGGCGACTTAGAACCAAAAGGAATAACATTCTGGCCCATGGCGCGGGCGCGCGACCGCCTGCGCTGGTAGGCTGCACGCCCCCTTCCGTCACCCAGCCGGTGAGCCACGCCCGTGATCGAGTTCCAGCGCCTGCACAAATCCTATGCCGTTGCCGGCCGAGAAGTCAGCGCGCTGCAGCCGCTGGACCTGACCATCGAGGCCGGTGAGGTATTCGGCATCATCGGCCACTCCGGCGCCGGCAAGTCGACCCTGATCCGCATGATCAACCGTCTGGAAGAACCCAGCGGTGGCCGGCTGCTGATCGGTGGCGAGGATGTCACCGCACTGGACGCGGATGGCCTGCGCGCGTTGCGCCGGCGAATCGGCATGATCTTCCAGCACTTCAACCTGCTGTCGTCGCGCACGGTGGCCGGCAATGTCGCCTTCCCGCTGGAGCTGGCCGGCACGCCGAAGGCGGAGATCGACGCGCGCGTGGCCGAATTGCTGCAGACCGTGGGCCTGGAGGCGCATGCGCAGAAGTACCCCGCACAGCTTTCCGGTGGCCAGAAGCAGCGCGTCGGCATCGCCCGTGCGCTGGCGACACGCCCGCAGATCCTGCTGTGCGACGAGGCCACCAGTGCGCTGGACCCGCAGACCACCGCCTCGGTGTTGTCGCTGCTGTCGAAGATCAATCGCGAGCTCGGCCTGACGATCGTGCTGATCACCCACGAGATGGACGTGATCCGCCGCGTCTGCGACCGCGTCGCCGTCCTCGATGCCGGCCAGATGGTCGAGACCGGGCCGGTCACCCGGGTGTTCCTGCACCCGCAGCACCCGACCACGCGCCGTTTCGTCAGCGAATCGGAGCACGTGGATGAAGGCGCGCTGCACCGTGATTTCGATGCCGTCGGTGGCCGCATCGTGCGCCTGACCTTCCTCGGCGGAGACACCTACGAACCCCTGCTCGGCAGCGTCGCGCGGGAGACCGGTGTCGATTACAACATCCTGTCCGGCCGTATCGACCGGATCAAGGACACCCCGTATGGCCAGCTGGTTGTCGCCCTGGTGGGCGGTGACCAGTCCGCCGCGCAGGCCGCGTTCGTGGCCGCCGGCGTGCACGTTGAGGAACTGCGTCGATGATCATCGCCACTGCCGGCGGTTTCTTCCGCCACCTGGATGCGGGCAAGTGGGCCGACATCGGCCAGGCCACCATCGACACCCTGCTGATGCTGCTCGGTTCGCTGCCGCTGACCCTGGCCATCGGCCTGCCGCTGGGCGTGCTGCTGTACCTGTTCGGCGCACCGCAGATGAAGCGCCGTCCGTTCGCCTATGGCGTGCTGGCGCTGGTGGTGAACCTGCTGCGCTCGGTGCCTTTCATCATCCTGATGATCGTGCTGATTCCGGTCACCCTGTTCCTGATGGGGACGTCGCTGGGCGTGCGTGGTGCGATCGTGCCACTGGTGATCGGCGCAGCGCCGTTCTACGCGCGCCTGGTCGAGAGCGCGCTGCGCGAAGTGGACCGTGGCGTGATCGAGGCCACCCAGGCGATGGGTGCCACCACCTGGCAGCTGGTCACCCGCGTGCTGCTGCCGGAAGCGCGTCCTGGCCTGATCGCCGGTGCGACGGTCACCACCGTGGCCCTGATCGGCTTCACCGCGATGGGCGGTGCGATTGGTTCCGGCGGCCTTGGTGACCTGGCGTTCCGCGATGGCTACCAGCGTTCGCACACCGACGTGGCCCTGGTTACCGTGGTCCTGCTGCTGGTGCTGGTGCAGCTGCTGCAGATGCTCGGCGACCGCCTGGTCGCGCATTACAGCCGCAAATGACGAGGCGCCGGGGCGCTGCCCCGGCGTCGCCCGGTGCATCGCGGCAGCCGGCCAGCGGCCGGCTCTACCCCATTGCCTGGAAATGGTAGTGCCGGCCGCTGGCCGGCAATCCCACCTGCAATCAACGCACGTTCGGTACTTCGTAGCCCAGCTTGCCGACCTGCTCCGGGTGCTGCGGCACGCGCTTGAGCTTGTCGGTGTTCACGCCGTACTCGTCGCGCAGTCGCTCTGCGAGCTCCTTGTACAGGGCTTTGTCCATGTCCGGCGTACGAGAGAAGATCCAGGCCATTTCACGGCCGGGATAGCCGATCAGCGCCCACGAATAGTCCGGGGCCACTTCCAGTACCCGCGAATGGGTGGGCACCACGCGGTAGAACCAGGTGCGCCAGCCGTGGTTGCCGCTGTCCGGGTCGACGCTGGCACGCGCGCGGACTTCCTGCAGCGGTTCGCCGAAGCCATCGCGGTAGCGGTAGGTGATGCCGACCTTGTGCGCGTCGCGGAGCTCATACTCGTTGACGCTGGCCACATGGCCCCGTTCGATGAAGTTCGGCACGCGGCCGATCACGTACCAGGTGCCCATGAAACGCTTCAGGTCGATCGGCGCATCCGGGTCGGCGGCGCGCGGAGCGCTGGCACGGGGCGACGGCGGCTCACTGGCGGCCACGGCGGGGCCCGCCAGGGACAGGGCCAGCAGCACGGCGCAGAGCGGGCGGATCGAAGTCATGCGGGAGCGGGCTCCAGTGGGCTTGCACGCGCATGGTCGACTGTGTGCACGCGATCCGTCAATGGTGTCGCAACCTGTGAGAAGGGCCTTGCCCATGCTGTGTTGCATTGTCCACCGGAGAAGCCCCATGAACGCACGTTCCGTCCGCCGCCCTGCAACTGAACGCGTCATTCTCGAGCGTGCCGACCCCCGCCTGCTGCGCAGCGTGCAGCAGCTGGCCCTGGCCGGCGTGGCACTGGTACTGGTCTGGCCGGCCGCGCGCGGCAGCAGTGCCTGGCTGGGTTGGCTGCCGATGTGGCTGGTGGGCATGCCGCTGGTGGCCTGGTGGGCGTTGCTGCGCTTCCCGTTGCCGCGCCTGTCGTGGCTGCGGCTGGCGCGTCGTACCGGTGGACAGGCGCGTCGCCGTAGCGGCGGGGCGGTGCGAGGCCGTCGCGGCTCGACCGCCGCGGCCTGACCTTCGACACGGGGGCGGCCGCGGCGATCCATGCTAGCGTTCCACGGCTTATGACTGCCTGGAGCTGCAATGTCTCGACTTGCTTCCGCCTGCCTGCTGGCCGGCATGATGACCGCTGCCTCGGTGGGGACCGCCGTGGCCGCTGAAGACACCGATCGCTACGCCTGGCTCGAAGACGTCACCGGCGACAAGCCGCTGACCTGGGTCAAGGAACAGAACGCCAAGTCCGAGGCGCGCCTGGCGCAGACCCCGGCCTTCAAGCAGATGGAGACCAGCATCCGCGAGGTGCTCGACTCCGATGCCAAGATCCCCGGCGTGCAGAAGATCGGCGACTACTACTACAACTTCTGGAAGGACCAGCAGCACGAGCGCGGCCTGTGGCGGCGCACCACCTTGGCCGAATACCGCAAGGCCTCGCCGCAGTGGGAGACCGTGCTCGACCTGGATGCGCTGAACAAGGCCGAGGGTGAGAACTGGGTCTGGCACGGTGCCGACTGCCTGCGCCCGGACTACAGCCGCTGCCTGATCGCGCTGTCGCGCGGCGGCGCCGACGCCGACGTCACCCGCGAATTCGACCTGGCCAACAAGACCTGGATCAAGGACGGCTTCTTCCGTCCGGAGTCGAAGGGCGGCCTCAACTGGGTCGACCGCGACACGGTGTTCGTCTACACCGACTTCGGTGCCGGCACGATGACCACGTCGGGCTATCCGCGCGTGGCCAAACTGTGGAAGCGCGGCACGCCGATGGCCTCGGCCACCGTGGTGTATGAAGGCAAGCCGGAAGACATGTACATCGCGGCGATGCACGATGACACCCCGGGCTTCGAGCGCAACCTGGTCAGCCGCACGCTGGCGTTCTACAACAACGAGATCTACCTGCGTGGCGACGACGGCACGCTGACCAAGATCGACGCGCCGAACTCGGCCGAGAAGGGCCTGCACAAGCAGTGGCTGACCCTGGAACTGCGCGATCCGTGGACCGTGGGCGGCAAGACCTACGCGTCCGGTTCGCTGCTGGCGACGAAGCTGGACGACTTCCTGGCCGGCAAGCGCGACTTCGAGGTGCTGTTCACCCCGACCGCGACCACCTCGCTGGCCAGCGCCACCTGGACCAAGAGCCACCTGGTGCTGAACGTGCTGGATGACGTCAAGAACCGCCTGTCGGTGCTGACCCCGGGCGCCAATGGCTGGCAGACCAGCCGCTTCGTCGGCGCGCCGGCCTTCGGCACGCTGGGCGTGGCCGCGGTCGACAGCAACGACAGCGACGCGGTGTGGCTGACCGCCACCGACTACCTCACCCCGACCACCCTGGCCCTGGCCGAGATCGGGCAGGCGCCGGAAACGCTGAAGACCATGCCGGCCTTCTTCGATGCCAAGGGCAAGGTGATCGAGCAGCACTTCGCCACCAGCAAGGACGGCACCCGCGTGCCGTACTTCGTGGTGCATGACAAGGCGATGAAGCTGGACGGCTCCAACCCGACCCTGCTGTACGGCTATGGTGGCTTCGAGATCTCGCTGACCCCGAGCTATTCCGGTGGCATGGGCCGCGCCTGGCTGGAGAAGGGCGGCGTGTACGTGGTTGCCAACATCCGTGGCGGCGGCGAGTACGGCCCGCGTTGGCACCAGGCAGCGCTGAAGCAGAACCGCCACAAGGCCTACGAAGACATGGCCGCCGTGGCACGGGATCTGGTCAAGCGCAAGATCACCACCGCCAAGCACCTGGGCGTGCAGGGCGGCAGCAACGGTGGCCTGCTGACCGGCAACATGTTGACCCAGTACCCGGAACTGTTCGGTGCAGTGGTCGTGCAGGTGCCTCTGCTGGACATGAAGCGCTACAGCCACCTGCTGGCCGGCGCGTCGTGGATGGCCGAATACGGCAACCCGGACACCAGCGACTGGGAGTTCATCAAGACCTTCTCGCCGTACCACCTGTTCGACGCGAAGAAGAAGTACCCGCCGGTGCTGTTCACCACCTCCACCCGCGATGACCGCGTGCACCCGGGCCATGCCCGCAAGATGGCGGCGAAGATGATCGACGCCGGCAAGGACGTGACCTACTACGAGAACATCGAAGGTGGCCACGGCGGCGCAGCCAACAATGCGCAGGCCGCGCACATGTCGGCGCTGGCCTACAGCTTCCTGTGGGAGCGGTTGGGCGGTAAGTAAGCAGAACGGAAAACGCCGCCCCAGGGCGGCGTTTTTCATTACCGGTAGTGCCGGCCGCTGGCCGGCAACTGCATCATTCACGCATTCCCGGGTTGCCGGCCAGCGGCCGGCACGACCGTCAACGTGATCCTTGCCAACGCTTCAACCCGCGCGCGATCCGCGCCACCGCCTCCTGCAATCGCGGCACTTCCTGGGTGTAGGCCAGGCGCACATGCTGGTTGGCGCGATGGAAGCCGAAATCCAGCCCCGGGGTGAACGCCACGTGCTCGGTTTCCAGGAAATGGGCACAGAAGGCCTGTGCGTCGTCGGTGAACGCGCTGACGTCGGCGTACAGGTAGAACGCACCCTGCGGCTCGACTTCGATACGGAAGCCCAGTTCACGCAGTGCCGGCAGCAGGAAATCACGGCGCTGGCGGAACGCATCACGGCGCTGTTCGAAGATCGCCATCGATTCCTCGCTGAAGCAGGCCAGTGCGGCGTGCTGGGCGATGCTTGAGGCGCTGATGTACAGGTTCTGCGCCAGCTTCTCCAGGTCCGGTACCGCGGCCGGTGGGGCCACCAGCCAGCCCAGCCGCCAGCCGGTCATGCCGAAATACTTGGAGAAGCTGTTCAGCACGAACGCGCTGTCATCCACCTGCAGCACGCTGGGTGCATCCAGGCCGTAGGTCAGGCCGTGGTAGATCTCGTCCACCACCAGGTGGCCACCGCGCGCGTGCAGGGCCTGCGACAGTGCAGCCAGTTCGTCGGCGGACAGCACGGTGCCGGTCGGATTGGCGGGGGAGGCGACCAGTGCGCCGACGCTGTCGGCATTCCAGTGCTGTTCCACCAGCGACGGTGTGAGCTGGTAGGCGGTGTCCGGGCCGACCGGCACCAGTTGCGCGCCACCTTCAACGAGGCGCAGGAAATGGCGGTTGCAGGGGTAGCCGGGGTCGGCCAGCAGCCAGTGGTGGCCCGGATCGACCAGCAGGCTGCTGGCCAGCAGCAGCGCACCGGAGCCGCCGGGAGTGACCAGGATGCGTTCGGGGTCGATGTCCAGCCCGTAGTGGCTGCGATAGAAGCCGCTGATCGCCTGGCGTAGGGCCGGCAGGCCACGTGCGGTGGTGTAGCGGGTATGGCCGGCGGCCAATGCGGCCTGGCCGGCCCGCACGACCGGTTCGGCCGTGGTGAAGTCCGGTTCGCCGATTTCCAGGTGGATCACATCGTGGCCCGCCTGTTCCAGCGCCTGCGCGCGGGCCAGCAGGGACATTACGTGGAACGGAGCGATTTCATGGCTGCGCCGGCTGTAGCCCGGCGTGTGGGGCAGGGTACTCATGTGCCCATGGTACGCCGGCCGGCACGACCCATGACGATCCGCAGGGTTGCCGCATTGCCGGGATTGGGGTCAGATCCCTTTTCGGGAAAAGGGATCTGACCCCGCCGAAGACCATTGCATTGATGCGCCTGGAGCCTTATCTCATGAAATCCACCCTCTGCCTGTTGCTTGCCAGCCTGATGACCACCACTGCTACCGCCGCCACGCCGCCCGTTCCGCCGGATGCCGCCAAGCATCCGCATGTGGTCAAGGCGCCGTTCGGCGCGACCCGCAACGACGACTATTACTGGCTGCGCGACGACAAGCGCGAGAACAAGGACATGCTGGCCTACCTGCAGGCCGAGAATGCCTACGCCGACCAGCTGCTGGCGCCGCTGAAGCCGCTGGAAGACACCCTGTACAAGGAAATCGTCGGCCGCATCAAGCAGGACGATTCCAGTGTGCCGGCGCGCGAGCGCGGCTACTGGTACTACAGCCGCTTCGAGACCGGCCAGGACTACCCGATCCACGCACGCCGCAAGGGCGGCATGGATGCCGCCGAGGAAATCCTGCTGGACGTCAACACGATGGCTGCCGGCAAGGGCTACTTCAGTGTTGGTTCGATGGAAGTCAGCCAGGACAACCAGCTGCTGGCCTGGGCCGATGATGATGTCGGCCGGCGCCAGTACACCATCCGCTTCAAGGACCTGGCCACCGGCAAGGTGCTGCCCGATGTGATCACCGGCAGCTCCGGTGACCTGGTCTGGGCCGACGACAACCGCACCGTGCTGTACGTCGAGAACGATCCGGAAACGCTGTTGACCGTGCGCGTGAAGAAGCACGTGCTGGGCACTCCGGCCAGCGCCGACACCGTCGTCTACGAAGAGAAGGACGACAGCTTCTACATGGGTATCGGCCGTACCCGCGATGATCGCTTCATCACCATCGGCGTGCACAGCACCGTGTCCTCGGAAGAGCGCTACGCGCCGGCCAGCGACCCGACCACGTTCACCGTACTGGCGCCGCGCCAGCGCGATGTGGAGTACGACGCTGACCACTACGATGGTCGCTGGGTGATCCGCACCAACGACGGTGCGAAGAACTTCAAGCTGGTCACCGCACCGACCGATGCGACCTCGCGCGCACAGTGGAAGGACTGGATCGCGCACGACGATGCGGTGTTCATCGAAGGCTTCGAGCTGTTCGATGCGTACACCGCCATCGCCGAACGTTCCGAGGGCCTGGAGCGCATCCGCCTGCTGTTCAAGGATGGCCGCAGCGACTACGTGAAGGCCGATGAGCCGGCGTATTCGATGGGCCTGGGCGACAACACCGAGGCCGATACGCCGTGGCTGCGCTACGTCTACACCTCGATGACCACCCCCACCACCGTGTTCGAGCTGAACACCGCCACCGGTGAGCGCCGCCAGCTGAAGGTGCAGCCGGTGATCGGCTATGACGCGTCGAAGTACGAGACCGACCGCGTCTGGATCACCGCACGCGATGGCGTGACGGTGCCGGTGTCGCTGGTCTACCGCAAGGGCTACCAGAAGGATGGCAAGGGTGCGTTGTTCCAGTACGCCTACGGCAGCTACGGCATGTCGATGGATCCGTACTTCAACCAGACCGCAGTGAGCCTGCTCGACCGTGGCGTGGTCTATGCCATCGCCCACATCCGCGGCGGCCAGGAGATGGGCCGCGACTGGTACGAGAACGGCAAGCTGCTGCACAAGCAGAACACTTTCAACGACTTCATCGACGTCACCCGTGGCCTGGTGGCGCAGGGCTGGGCGGCGAAGGATCGCGTTGCCGCCTCGGGTGGCAGCGCCGGTGGCCTGCTGATGGGCGCGGTGGCCAACCAGGCGCCGCAGGATTACCGGGTGATGGTGGCGCAGGTACCGTTCGTCGACGTGGTCACCACCATGCTCGACCCGACCATTCCGCTGACCACCAACGAGTACGACGAGTGGGGCAACCCGGAGCAGAAGCCGTACTACGACTACATGCTGTCCTACTCGCCTTACGACAACGTCAGGAAGCAGGCCTATCCGGCGCTGTTCGTGGGTACTGGCCTGTGGGATTCGCAGGTGCAGTACTGGGAGCCGGCCAAGTGGGTGGCCAAGCTGCGTGACGACAACACCGGCCACTACCCGATCCTGTTCCGCACCAACATGGAAGCCGGCCACGGTGGCAAGTCGGGTCGCTTCCAGCGCTACCGCGAGCTGTCCGAGTCGTATGCGTTCGTGCTGCAGCAGCTGGGCATCGCCCAACCGTAAGGGCACAGGGGTGCCGGGCGTTGCCTGGCACCCCGAACCGGTATCCTTGCGGCCATGAACCCGCCTGAACCCCCCGCACCCCGCGATGCTGCCACGCCACCGCGCGTGGTGCGTTTCCGCTGGGCGTGGTGGCTGCTGGCGTATGTCAGCCTCGGTACCGGCATCGTTGGCATCTTCGTTCCGGGCCTGCCGACTACCGTATTCATCCTGATTTCCGCGTGGGCTGCGTCGCGGGGTTCCGAGCGTCTGCATACCTGGCTGCTGCAGCATCCGCGCTTCGGCCCGGCCATCGCCAACTGGCAGGCGCACGGTGCGGTCAGCCGCTACGGCAAGTGGATGGCCACGATCACCATGGCGGTGTGCGCCGGCATCATGCTGTGGTGCGTGCCGATCGCCTGGGTGAAGTGGTTCTCGATCGGCAGCATGACCGTGGTGGCGATCTGGCTGTGGACGCGGCCGCTGCCACCGCCCGCGGATTGAGCGCCTGCGGTAGTGCCGGCCGCTGGCCGGCAACCCGAGCCCCTGCACCAACCGCTCAGCCGCCAATGGCTATACTCGGGGCATGAAGATCCCCCATCGAAACGCCATCCTGATTCCGCTGGCAGCGGCCTCGCTGCTGCTCCTCGCCGCCTGCGGCAACAAGGGCCCGCTGGTACTGCCGCAGAAGCCGGTGCCGGTGGAAGAAACCGTCGAGCCCGCTGCCGAGCCCGCCACCGAGGCGACCCCGGCGGAGACCCAGGGCAGCGGCACCCCGGCCACGACCGTGGAGCCGGCCGCACCGACCACCCAGCGGGCGCCTGCGCCGGCAAAGAAGGTGGGCGGCGGGAATGAGTAAGGCCGGTTCCAAGGCCCTGCGCTTCAGCAAGATGCACGGCGCGGGCAATGATTTCGTAGTGATCGACCTGCGTGACGGTACGTCGCCGCCCACGCCTGAACTGGCCGCGCGCCTGGCCGACCGCCACACCGGCGTCGGCTGCGACCAGATCCTGACCATCGAAGCGCCGCGTGCGGAAGGCTCGGTGGCTTCGTACCGCATCTGGAATGCCGACGGTTCCAACTCCGAACAGTGCGGCAATGGCGCGCGCTGCATCGCGGCCTGGCTGGTGCGCGAAGGCAGTGCGCAGGGCGATGCATTCGTCATCGACAGCCCGTTGGCCAGCCACGAAGTGAAGGTGCTGGGCGAGGGGCAGTTCGCGGTAACCATGGGCGTGCCCGCGTTCGAGCCGACCAACGTGCCGCTGATGGGCTTTGCCCACGCACGCGAGGAATACCTGCTGCCGTTGCAGGGCGAGAGCGTGCGTTTCGCTGCGGTGTCGATGGGCAACCCGCATGCGGTGATCGAAGTGGGCCTGATCGATGCGGCCCCGGTCGAGCGCGTCGGTTCGCTGCTGCAGCAGCATGCGTCGTTCCCGCGCTCGGTGAACGTGGGCTTCGCCCAGGTGATGAGCCCCGCGCATGCACGCCTGCGGGTGTTCGAGCGCGGCGTCGGTGAAACCCTGGCCTGCGGCAGCGGTGCCTGTGCCGCCGCGGTGACCCTGATGCAGCGTGGCCGCCTGCAGCGCGATGCGCGCATCAGCCTGCCCGGTGGCGACCTGCGCATCCAGTGGCCGGGCGATGGCCAGCCGGTGGTGATGGCCGGCCCGACTGCATTCGTCTTCGAAGGGGAGTGGATCGCATGACCGAAACCGTCGACAAGCTCGGGGCCCATGAAGTCGCTGCCTGGTTGCGGCGCCATCCCGGCTTCCTCAAGCAGTTCCCGGACCTGGCCCTGACCCTGGTGGTGCCACGCGATGACGGCCCGACCGCATCGCTGGCCAGCTACCAGCTGGAAGTGCTGCGCGAGAAGAACCGCGAGCTGGCGCGACGGTTGGCCGATCTGGGCGCCACCGCCCAGGTCAATGAACGCCTGGCGGTGCGCACGCACCAGCTGACCCTGGCGCTGATGAAGCAGGACAACGCTGCCGATACCCTGCGTGCAATGGCGGCATCGCTGCAGGAGGATTTCGCTGGCGACCTGGTGCGATTGGTGGTGCACACACCGGTGGCCGGGCTGGAACAGGCCGACTGGCTGCAGGTGATCGCCGCGGACGATCCGCAGCTGGGCCCGTTCCGCGATTGTCTGAACGACGGCGAGCCGATCTGCGGCCGCCTGCAGCCGGAAAAGAATGCCGTGCTGTATGGCGTGCGCAGCGAAGAAGTGCAGACCACCGCGCTGCTGCCGTTGCCGGGTGTGGGCCTGATTGCCGTGGGCAGCCACGACCCGAACCGCTTCTATCCGGGCATGGGCACGCTGTTCCTGCGCATGATGGGTGACGCCCTGGTTACCGGCTTGAAGCGATTCCAGGACTGAGCAGGGCACGACGACGATGAGCGCGGTACAGGCCTTCCTGCAGCACCTGCAGGTGGAGCGGCGGATGTCGGCACATACGCTCGACGCCTACCGCCGCGACCTGGACGCGCTGTCGGTCTGGGCCGAGCCACGCGGTGTTGCGGTGGAGGCACTCGATGCCGAGGCGCTGCGTCAGTTCGTCGCCGATGAGCACCGGCGTGGCCTGTCGGCCAAGAGCCTGCAGCGCCGCTTGTCGGCGTGCCGCAGCTTCTACGCCTGGCTGTTGAAGCATGGACGCATCGAGGTCAGCCCGGCGGCGACGCTGAAGGCGCCACGCGCACCGCGCCGGTTGCCGCAGGTGCTCGATGCCGACGAAGCCGTGCAGTTGGTCGAGCTGGAGCCGGAAGGTGAACTCGGCCGCCGTGATCGCGCGCTGCTGGAACTGTTCTATTCCTCCGGCCTGCGCCTGAGCGAAGTCTGCGCGTTGACCTGGCGCGACCTGGATTTCGACAGCGGCCTGGTCAACGTGCTGGGCAAGGGCAACCGCCAGCGCCGCGTGCCGTTCGGCCGGCCCGCACGCGAAGCGCTGCAGGCGTGGCGTGCGGAAAGTGGCGGCGGCCCGGCCTCGCCGGTGTTTCCCGGCCGCAACGGGCCGATCAGCCAGCGCGCGGTGCAGATCCGCATCCGCCAGCTGGCGCAGCGCCAGGGCCTGTTCAAGCACGTGCACCCGCACATGCTGCGGCACAGTTTCGCCAGCCACATCCTGGAATCGTCAGGCGACCTGCGCGGCGTGCAGGAACTGCTTGGCCATGCCGACATCGCCACCACCCAGATCTACACCCACCTCGATTTCCAGCATCTGGCCAAGGTCTACGACGCCGCGCATCCACGTGCGAAGCGCCGCAACAAGGACGACAAGGCTGAATAGACCGCCCTTGATCTGGATCAGGGCAGGGCGGGCGCTACCGGCGCATCGTGGCCGCAGGCCACGAGGACACCGCCACCATGGCGAAGCCCATTCCGCTGCACCCCAGGCATCCGGAGCGCATCTGCTGGGGCTGCGACCGCTACTGCGCGGCTGACGCCCTGGCCTGCGGCAATGGCTCCGGCCGCACCCAGCATCCGATCGAGACGCAGGGCGAAGACTGGTACCTCGCCTGGGGCATCGAGCCGAATCCGGATCGGCCGTCGCAGGCCAAGCGCTGAACGGCAGGCGTTCCACGTTCGGGCGGCGGGGTCCGCGCGCATTGCGATGCGCTCGTTAGAAGGGCGCCCTCTTCCCATGGGGCGCCACCAAGCGCTGAACGGCAGCCATCCGCACAGGCTTGATCGCACCCGGCGCTGTCCCCATGTCCCGTGAACAGCTATCGGAGGCCGCATGGACCCCAGTCAGAATCCCAACGTTTTCCACGCCACCACCATCGTCTGCGTCCGTCGCGGCGAGCACGTGGCCATTGCCGGCGACGGCCAGGTCACGCTGGGCCACACCGTGATGAAGGGCAATGCGCGCAAGGTGCGCCGCCTCGGTCGTGACGGCCAGGTGCTGGCCGGCTTCGCCGGTGCCGCCGCCGATGCCTTCACCCTGTTCGAGCTGTTCGAGGCCAAGCTGGAAAAGCACGGCCAGCTGCAGCGCGCTGCGGTCGAGCTGGCCAAGGATTGGCGCACCGAGCGCCGCCTCGGCAAGCTTGAAGCCCTGCTGGCGGTGGCCGACAAGGAAACCTCGCTGATCATCAGCGGCACCGGCGATGTGATCGAGCCGGAGGACGGCATCATCGCCATCGGTTCCGGTGGTTCCTATGCACTGTCGGCCGCGCGCGCACTGATGGCGCACACCGAACTGGATGCGCGCACCATCGCCAGCGAAGCGATCGGCATTGCCGGCGACATCTGCATCTACACCAACCGCAACGTGGTGGTCGAGGAGCTGTGAGGGTCGTGCCGGCCGCTGGCCGGCAACCTCATGATCCCCCCACGCGTGCCTGGTTGCCGGCCAGCGGCCGGCACTACCGACACTGAATCCGTGAGCACATCCATGTCGAAGATCGAAGTTTCCTCCGCCACCATGACCCCGCGCGAGATCGTGCAGGAACTGGACCGGCATATCGTGGGCCAGCACGACGCCAAGCGCGCCGTGGCCATTGCCCTGCGCAACCGCTGGCGCCGCATGCAGCTGGTGCCTGAGCTGCGCAATGAAGTGATGCCGAAGAACATCCTGATGATCGGCCCGACCGGCGTCGGCAAGACCGAGATCGCGCGTCGCCTGGCCACCCTGGCCAACGCACCGTTCGTGAAGGTTGAAGCCACCCGCTTCACCGAAGTCGGCTACGTCGGCAAGGACGTCGAGCAGATCATCCGCGACCTGGCCGATACCGCTGTGAAGCTCTATCGCGAGCAGGCCAAGGTGCGCGTGCGTACCCAGGCCGAGGAGCGCGCCGAAGACCGCATCCTCGATGCGCTGCTGCCGCGCCGCAGCGGTGGCATCGGCTTCGATCCGGAAGTCGCCCGCAACGAGCCGTCGGCGCAGGACAACGAGACCCGCATCAAGTTCCGCAAGATGCTGCGCAACGGTGAGCTGGACGAGCGCGAGATCGAACTCGACCTGGCTGCCAACGTCAGCATGGACATCATGACCCCGCCAGGCATGGAGGAAATGGGCCAGCAGCTGAAGTCGATGTTCGCCAACCTCGGCGGTGGCGCCAAGGCGCACAAGCGCACGCTGACCATCAAGGCCGCGCGTCCGCTGCTGATCGAGGAAGAGGCCGGCAAGCTGGTCAACGAGGACGACATCCGCACCGCGGCGATCGAGGCCTGCGAGCAGCACGGCATCGTCTTCATCGACGAGATCGACAAGGTTGCCAAGCGTGGTGACAACGTGGGTGGTGGCGACGTCTCGCGCGAAGGCGTGCAGCGCGACCTGCTGCCGCTGGTGGAAGGCTCCAACGTGTCGACCAAGTACGGCACGATCAAGACCGACCACATCCTGTTCATTGCTTCGGGCGCGTTCCACCTGGCCAAGCCCAGCGATCTGATTCCGGAGTTGCAGGGCCGCTTCCCGATCCGCGTTGAACTGGGTGCGCTGAGCAAGGGTGATTTCGTGCGCATCCTGACCGAGCCGAAGGCCGCGCTGACCAAGCAGTACGAAGCGCTGCTGGCCACCGAGGGCGTCAAGGTCAGCTTCACCGCCGATGCCATCGACCGCCTGGCCGAGATCGCCTTCCAGGTGAACGAGCGCCAGGAGAACATCGGTGCCCGTCGCCTGCACACCGTACTGGAGCGCCTGCTGGATTCGCTCAGCTACGAGGCACCGGACCGCGACGGCGAGACCCTGGCCATCGACAGTGCTTATGTCGATGCGCATCTGGGTGAGCTGGTGCAGGATCCGGACCTGAGCCGCTACATCCTGTAATGCCTGACGCTGCAAAGCATGAGGCCGCCGAAAGGCGGCCTTTTTGTTGGTGGTCAGTGCGGATGTCTGACGCGGTAGGCCTGCAGCACCTGGTCGATCACCGCACTGGTGCGGGCGGCGCTGATGCCGTTCGACGGCGAGTGACCCCAGCCACGCAACTCATCGACCATGGTAGCGATCAACGGCTGCTGGATCGACGGCGGGTTCGGGATATCGAACGTCTGCATACCGGCTTCGGTTTCCAGTACCACTGGAACATCCTCGAAGGTGGCAAAGCGCAGTTGTCCGCGATCGCCGGTGATCTCGATCTCATCCTGGCGGCGGAACGCGCAGAAGCTCCATTGCGCGATGCCGTGCACCCCCGTCCCGGTGCGGAAGCACATCGAGACGCTGTCCTCGGCGGCGTAGGCGCCGGTCAACGAGCTGGCCAGGCCACGCACATCGCTCAGCGGCCCCAGCAGATGATCCAGCAGGTCCAGGGTGTGCGAGCCCAGATCGACGAACAGCCCGCCGCCAGCGATCGCCGGGTTGGTCCGCCAGAAGTCCGGCGATGCAGCGTTCGCCGAATGTGGCCGGTGCAGGGTGGCGCGCACGCTGCGCGGTGTGCCGATCGCGCCGCTGTCCAGCAGCTGCTTCACCTGCGCGAAGCGGGGCAGGGCGCGGCGGTAGTAGGCCACGAACACCGGCACGCCGCTGCGGGCGCTGGCTTCAATGATGCGCTGGCACTCGCCGTGGTCCATGGCCATCGGCTTTTCGATGTAGACCGGCTTGCCCGCGGCAATCGCCTGCAATGCGTAGTGCATGTGCGTGGAGGGCGGCGTCGCAACGTAGATCGCGTTCACTTCCGGGTCGGCGATGAGTGCATCGGCGTCCGCGTACCAGCGGGGAATCGCATGGCGCCGCGCATAATCCTCGGCCAACGCCGCATTGCGGCGCATGACCGCGGCCACCCGTGAGCCCGGCGTGTTGGCCAGGGCCGGCCCGCTCTTCTTCTCGGTGACGCTGCCACAGCCGATGAAGCCCCATACCACGTTGTCCAGGATCATCACGATGCGTCCAGAAAAGGGAAGGTCCGCCGGGTTCAACCCAACAGTGAGCGTAATCGATCACCGGCGGAGGCGGAGACATCGGCACCGGTGGGCAGGAAGCAACGAAGCTGCCACTGCCGGGTCCGGATCGCGTCCTTTGCGGTCGGCGTGCTCCACGGCGGATAGACACGGAGGGCGCGCTTTCCGCCCTCGCCATCGCGCGACATCACGCCGCGCTCGATCAGCAGGTCACGACTGAAGATGAACTGCCCGCGCTGTGTTCCGTCGGAGACCGCGATCACCACGAAGTGCACAGCATCGGCTGCATCCAATGGAGCGATATCAGAACCGGGGGCGGGGCGCTTCCACAGGGTTACGAACTGGCCGGTCTTGGTGGGGGTGATCTTCGCGACGCGGAACACGATGCTGTGACCCTCAAGGGCAAAGCGGCAGGCACCGTACTCTGCGCTTTCCGCTTCCGCCACGATCGGTCCGCTCAACTGCAGCCCTGCGGGCAGGTAGAGATCGTGCAGTGCCGCAGTGGCGGCAGCAATGCCGCTCATGCTTCCGGCAGCGGCTCGGGCACCGTTCCGGGCACGAACACGCCTTCTTTCACGTAGGCGGCCAGGGTCATGTCCAGCGCGAGCATGCCATCGCGCTTGAGGTCCATCAGTTCCGGTTCGACCATCGCGCCGTGCAGCACGCCCAGCACAGTGGCGTGCAGCATGCGCGCGGCGATCTTGGGGTCGGCGCCTTCGCGCAGCTGGCCCAGATCGCGGGCGCGGCGCAGGGCGCGCTCCATCCGGTCCAGCGCATCGCGGAAGCCGGCCTGCTGCATTTCGGTCAGCACCTTGGTATCGGCCGAGGCGTCGCTGCGCAGCATGATCTCCATGGTCTTGCGCAGGCGCTCGTCCTCGGACAGCTCGATGAACGAGTGGATCATCACCGCGCGCAGGTCGTGCACCGGGGTGTCGCGCTGGTCGGTGGAGGTACGCTCCAGTTCCTGCATGAAGGGCAGGTGCACGCGCTCGACGATCGCGGCGAGCACCTCGCTCTTGTTCTTGAAGTGCCAGTACACCGCGCCACGGGTATAGCCGGCGCGGGCGCCGATCATCTCCAGCGTGGTACGGGCCACGCCGTGTTCATGGAAGCAGGCTTCGGCGGCGTCAAGGATGCCTTCCCGGGTTGCCTGGGTGTCCTCTTTGGTCTTGCGGGCCATGGGTAGGGTACGAGTGCGGGTGAAACGTGGCTGAATTGTACCGGTTTACAAACAAACAAGCATGTATGTATATTTCGCACCCATCATTCCCGTCGTGTGCGTGGCAGGCCCGTCCGGCTCCCACTCCACCCGGGTGGGCGCTGTTCGCACGGTCTTCACCTTTGCTGGTGGAGGGTCCGCCGTATCAGCGCTGGCTGAGACCCTTTCCTTCAAGAGCCTTTCCGTCATGTTGCTGAGCCGAATCCGACCCTTTGCACTGTCGCTGGCAATCGCCGCGACCGTGGCTGCCTGCGGCGGCCAACCCCAGGCCCCCGAACAGGGCCCGGGTGACGTCACCGTGGTCACGCTGAAGTCCGAGACCGTGGGCCTGACCCGCGAGCTGCCGGGCCGTACCAACGCCTTCCTGGTCGCCGAAGTGCGTCCGCAGGTCAACGGCATCGTCGCCAAGCGCCTGTTCACCGAGGGCGGCATGGTCAAGGCCGGCGAGCCGCTGTACCAGATCGAGGACGCCAGCTACCGCGCACAGGCCAACAGTGCCCGTGCCCAGCTGGCGCGTGCCGAGGCCACCGCCAACGCCGCGCGCCTGAGCGCCAAGCGCATCACCGAGCTGGCCAAGGTTGATGCGGTCAGCCAGCAGGACCTGGAAAACGCGGTGGCCGCGCAGAAGCAGGCCGAGGCTGACGTCGGCGCCGCCAAGGCCTCGCTGGATGCGGCCAACGTCACTCTGGGCTACGCCCGCATCACCGCGCCGATCAGCGGCCGCATCGGCAAGTCCAGCGTCACCCAGGGTGCGCTGGTCAGCGCCGGCCAGGCCAATGCGCTGGCCACCGTGCAGCAGCTGGACCCGATCTATGTCGACCTGACCCAGTCCTCGGCCGAGCTGCTGCAGCTGCGCCGTGAGCTGGCCGCGGGCCGCCTGCAGGACAACCAGACGCTGCCGGTCAGCATCCTGATGGAAGACGGCAGCACCTTCGAGCACAAGGGCACGCTGGAGTTCTCCGAAGTCAGCGTCGACCCGGCCACTGGCAGCTTCGGCCTGCGCGTGAAAGTGGACAATCCGGACGGCCTGCTGATGCCGGGCACGTACGTGCGCGCGGTGATCGGCGGCGGCGTGCGCAGCGATGCAGTGCTGGTGCCGATGGCCGGCATCGCCCGCGATCCGAAGGGTGACACCTCCGCGATGGTGGTCGACAAGGACAACAAGGTCGAAGTGCGCCCGGTCAAGGTCAGCCGCACGGTCGGCGACAAGTGGCTGGTCGAGGACGGTCTGAAGGCCGGCGACAAGGTGATTGTCGAAGGCCTGCAGAAGATCGGCCCCGGCATGCCGGTCAAGGCCACCGAGAAGGGTGCTGCTCCGGCCAAGCCGGCAGCGGCCGCCCAGCCTGCCGCTCCGGCCGGCGACGCGAAGTAAGCGGAGAACCCCATGGCACGCTTTTTCATCGATCGACCCATCTTTGCATGGGTGATCGCCATCATCATCATGCTCGCCGGCGGCCTGGCCCTGTTCAAGCTGCCGGTCTCGATGTACCCCAACGTCGCACCGCCGGCGGTGGAAATCAGCGCCACCTACCCGGGTGCATCGGCCAAGGTGGTCGAGGACTCGGTGACGCAGATCATCGAGCAGAACATGAAGGGCCTTGATGGCCTGATCTATTTCTCCTCCAACAGCTCATCCAACGGCCAGGCCACCATCACCCTGACCTTCGAGAGCGGCACCAACCCGGACATCGCCCAGGTGCAGGTGCAGAACAAGCTGCAGCTGGCCATGCCGCTGCTGCCGCAGGAAGTGCAGCGGCAGGGCATCAACGTGGCCAAGTCCAGCTCGGGCTTCCTGAACGTCATCGCGTTCGTGTCCGAGAACGGCAGCATGGACGCCAACGACATCGCCGACTACGTCGGTTCCAATGTCGTCGACCGTCTGAGCCGCGTGCCGGGCGTGGGCAACATCCAGGTGTTCGGTGGCAAGTACGCCATGCGTATCTGGCTGGACCCGAACAAGCTGCACACCTACGGCCTGTCCGTTGCGGAAGTGACCGCAGCGATCAAGGCACAGAACGCCCAGGTGGCCATCGGCCAGCTCGGCGGCGCGCCGTCGATCAAGGGCCAGCAGCTCAACGCCACCATCAATGCGCAGTCGCGCCTGCAGACCCCGGAACAGTTCCGCAACATCATCGTGCGCGGTGCGCAGGACGGTGCCGAGCTGCGCCTGGGCGATGTCGCCCGTGTCGAACTGGGTGCAGAGTCCTACGACTTCGTCACCCGCTACAACGGCCAGCCGGCCAGCGGCCTGGCGGTCACCCTGGCCACCGGCGCCAACGCGCTGGATACTGCGGCCGGCGTGGATGCCGCGCTGCAGGACATGAAGAGCTTCTTCCCGGCCGGCCTGAAGGCCGAGATCCCGTACGACACGACCCCGTTCGTGCGCGTGTCGATCAAGGGCGTGGTGCAGACCCTGATCGAAGCGATCGTGCTGGTGTTCGTGGTGATGTACCTGTTCCTGCAGAACTTCCGCGCCACCCTGATCCCGACCATCGCCGTGCCGGTGGTGCTGCTGGGTACCTTCGGCGTGCTGGCGATGCTGGGCTTCTCGGTGAACATGCTGACCATGTTCGCGATGGTGCTGGCGATCGGCCTGCTGGTGGACGATGCCATCGTGGTAGTGGAGAACGTCGAGCGCATCATGTCCGAGGAAGGACTGTCGCCGCTCGAGGCCACCCGCAAGTCGATGGGCCAGATCACCGGCGCGCTGGTGGGTATCGGCCTGGTGCTGTCGGCCGTGTTCGTGCCGATGGCCTTCATGAGCGGTTCCACCGGCGTGATCTATCGCCAGTTCTCGGCCACGATCGTTTCGGCGATGGCGCTGTCGGTGCTGGTCGCGATCGTACTGACCCCGGCGCTGTGCGCGACCATGCTCAAGCCGCTGAAGAAGGGTGAGCACCACGTCGCACACAAGGGCTGGTCCGGTCGTTTCTTCAACGGTTTCAACCGCGGCTTCGACCGCACCAGCGAAAGCTACCAGCGCGGCGTGCGCGGCATCATCCACCGTCCGTGGCGCTTCATGGGCATCGTGGCGGCACTGTTCGTGCTGATGGGCGTGCTGTTCGTGCGCCTGCCCAGCTCGTTCCTGCCCAACGAAGACCAGGGCGTGCTGATGGCGCTGGTGCAGGCGCCGGTCGGTGCCACCCAGGAACGTACGCTGGAATCGATCGCGGCACTGGAAAACCACTTCCTGCAGAACGAGAAGGATGCGGTGGACTCGGTGTTCTCGGTGCAGGGCTTCAGCTTCGCCGGCATGGGCCAGAACGCGGGCATGGCATTCGTCAAGCTGAAGGACTGGAGCGAGCGTGACGCCAACAATGGCGTGATGCCGATCACCGGTCGCGCCATGGCAGCGCTGGGCCAGATCAAGGATGCCTTCATCTTCGCCTTCCCGCCGCCGGCCATTCCGGAACTGGGTACCGCCTCGGGCTACACCTTCTTCCTGAAGGACAACAGCGGCCAGGGCCACGAGGCACTGGTGGCCGCGCGCAACCAGCTGCTGGGCCTCGCCGCCGGCAGCAAGAAGCTGGCCAACGTGCGCCCGAACGGCCAGGAAGACACGCCGCAGTTCCGCATCGACATCGATGCGGCCAAGGCGACCTCGCTGGGGCTGTCGATCGACCAGATCAACGGTACCTTGGCCGCCGCATGGGGTAGCTCGTACATCGACGACTTCGTCGATCGTGGCCGCGTCAAGCGCGTGTTCGTGCAGGCCGACCAGCCGTTCCGCATGGTGCCGGAGGACTTCGATCTCTGGTCCGTGAAGAACGACAAGGGTGAGATGGTGCCGTTCAGTGCCTTCGCCACCAAGCACTGGGATTACGGTTCGCCGCGCCTGGAACGCTACAACGGTGTGTCGGCGATGGAAATCCAGGGCGAACCGGCACCGGGTGTCGCGTCCGGTGACGCCATGGCCGAGATCGAACAGCTGGCCAAGCAGCTGCCGGCGGGCTTCGGCATCGAGTGGACGGCGATGTCCTACCAGGAACGCCAGGCCGGCTCGCAGACGCCGCTGCTGTACACGCTGTCGCTGATGATCGTGTTCCTGTGCCTGGCCGCGATGTATGAAAGCTGGAGCGTGCCGACCGCGGTGCTGCTGGCGGCCCCGCTGGGTATCCTCGGCGCGGTGCTGGCCAATACCTTCAAGGGCCTGGAACGCGACATCTACTTCCAGGTGGCGATGCTGACCACGGTGGGCCTGACCAGCAAGAACGCGATCCTGATCGTCGAGTTCGCCAAGGAAAACCTGGAGAAGGGGGCCAGCCTGATCGAGTCGATCATGCACGCCGTGCGCGACCGCTTGCGCCCGATCGTGATGACCTCGCTGGCCTTCGGCATGGGCGTGGTGCCGCTGGCAATCTCCACCGGTGCCGGCTCCGGTGCCAAGCAGGCGATCGGCACCGGCGTGCTCGGCGGCATGATCGTCGGCACCGTGCTCGGCGTGTTCTTCGTGCCGCTGTTCTTCGTGGTGGTGCAGCGCGTGTTCAAGCGCAAATCCTCCACGTAAGCGAAACGGTAGTGCCGGCCGCTGGCCGGCACCTACTGCCCGCGTGATGTGAATCCAACGAGGTTGCCGGCCAGCGGCCGGCACTACCTCCTGCCATCCGGCAGTACCGATGGAAGTCATTCCCATGAAAAGTGCATCCCTGTTTCTTTCCATTGCCGCCGTGCTCGCGCTCGCCGGCTGCTCCACCCTGGTGCCGAAGAACACCGCCGTTGCTCCGGCCATTCCGGCGCAGTGGCCGGCCGAGGCCGCGCAGGGCGAGGTGGCCGATGTTGCCGCCGTCGGCTGGCGCGACTTCTTCACCGATGCGCGCCTGCAGCAGGTGATCGACCAGTCGCTGCAGAACAACCGCGACCTGCGCGTGGCCGTACTCAACGTTGAACGCGCGCGCGGCCAGTACCGCGTACAGCGCGCCGACCGTGTGCCCGGCGTGGCCGTCACCGGCCAGATGGACCGCCGTGGTACCGACGCCGGTGTCACCGAGCAGTTCACCGCCGGTGTTGGCGTAGCCGAGTTCGAACTGGATCTGTTCGGCCGCGTGCGCAATCTCAGTGAAGCGGCGCTGCAGCAGTACTTCGCCGTGGCCGCCAACCGCCGCAACGCGCAGCTGAGCCTGGTGGCCGAGACCGCCACGGCGTGGCTGACCTACGGGGCTGATGCGCAGCGGCTGAAGATCGCCGATGCGACGCTGAAGACCTACGAGGATTCGCTGCGCCTGGCCGAGGCCCGCCACGAGCGTGGTGGCAGTTCGGCGCTGGAGCTGACCCAGACCCGTACCCTGGTCGAGACCGCACGTACGGATGCTGCACGCCTGCGTGGCCAGCTGGCCCAGGACCGCAATGCGCTGGCGCTGCTGGCCGGTGGCCAGTTGGATCCGGCACTGCTGCCGGACAGCATCGAACCGCAGCTGCTGGCACTGGCACCGCCGCCGGCCGGCCTGCCCAGCGACGTGTTGCTGCAGCGCCCGGACATCATGGCCGCCGAACACCAGCTGCTGGCGGCCAACGCCAACATCGGTGCGGCACGCGCGGCGTTCTTCCCGAGCATCTCGCTGACCGGCAGCATCGGTAGTGGTTCGAGCGAATTGTCCAACCTGTTCGACAGTGGCACCCGCGTGTGGAGCTTCCTGCCGAAGATCACGCTGCCGATCTTCCAGGGCGGCAAGCTGCGCGCCAATCTGGCCATCGCCAATGCGGACCGTGACATTGCGCTGGCGCAGTACGAGAAGTCGATCCAGGTGGGCTTCCGCGAAACCGCCGATGCGCTGGCGTTGAACGTCAGCCTGGATGAGCAGGTGAGTTCACAGCAGCGCCTGGTGGAAGCGGCCGAACAGGCCAACCGCCTGTCGCAGGCACGCTACGACGCTGGCCTGGACAGCTTCGTGACCCTGCTTGATGCGCGCCGTACCGCCTACAACGCGCAGCAGACCCAGCTGCAGGCGCAGCTGGCCCAGCAGGCCAACCGCATCACCCTGTACAAGGTGCTGGGCGGCGGCTGGCACGAACGCAGCTGAAGGACAGCCGGCCAGCGGCCGGCTCTACCTTGATGATCGATGGTAATGCCGGCCGCGTGCCGGCATTGTCATTCCGGGGCCTGCTACACCGCTTCATCGTCGCGCCGCGCTGCATGGCAGGCGCGCACACGCGCCAGCGCGTCGCCAGCTTCGCGCGCCATCTGCTCGTACTCGCGCCGGATCTCTTCCAGCCGCTCCTCGTCCAGTTCTTCCAGATCCAACAGTTCGTTGTTGGCTTCGGCCGTCGCGCGGATCAGCTCGTCCAGCTTGATCTGCATCGCGGCGGTATCTGCGTTCTGCGTGTGCTGGATCAGGAACACCATCAGGAAGGTGATGATGGTGGTACCGGTGTTGATCACCAGCTGCCAGGTGTCGTTGAAACCGAACACCGGGCCACTGATGCCCCAGATCACCACGATCGCTACCGCAGCCAGGAAGGTCCACGGCGAGCCGGTGGCGGCCGCGGCCTTCTTGGCGATCGTATTGAACAGGTTGCGTGCTTTCATCGTCGTCGTCCCACTCAGGTGACGAGGATGATCGGCAGCGGCTCGTGCAGGGGCCGTGCAGCTCAGGCGCGCAGGCGCGGGGCGTCCTGCAGGCGCACCGGGCTGGTCTGGTAGACGTGCTGCCAGCAACGGTCGACGAATTCGCGGGCCTGGGCTTCGCTCAGGCGCGGCATGATCTGCAGGGCGTACTGGGTCTGGAACATCTCGTCGCGCTGCGCATTGCTGGCGCGCGGCTGGGTGATCAGCGAATCACAGGCGAACTTGATCCACGGCACGTAGGAGCCGAACGAGTTGTGCGGTAGTGCGCCGTCGGCATGCTGGCGGCGCCAGTGGTCAAGCTCGGCGTCAACGTTGATGACCGGGGGAATGGTGGGAACTTCGGCGTGCATGACAATCCAGTTCGGTTGAGTGGAGAGGGAGTGGGGGTTCATCCGAGTGTGGCCGATGGGGCAGTGGAAGCCGCGTCAGCGCGATGTGCAGCCGGCGTTGCGATTGCCTATCAGTTGCGCATGCTCGACCGCGCCCATCTCTTCGGCCATGTCGGCCATGGCATTGCAGAGGCGTTCGTGTTCGAGCGGATGGCCGCGCACCAGTTCCAGCTGCAGGCCCTGGTAAGCTGTCCAGAACTGGGCGCCACGCTGATGCAGCGCGAACTGCTGCTGCAGGCGCTTGCGGATGGCGTCAAGGATCGGGTCGGGCGTGGGGCGTACGGCGTGCGCGCACATGGCTGGCTCCGCCGGGGAAGGAAGGTCCCGGTAGCCCCACCCTAGGCGCGACGCTGGGGCGGGGTGTTACCGCAGCGTGTGCACGGGGCACGGCTGACTGTGCACGGGTTCGCGGCTGGCGCCGCAAACGCTGCCGGCACTAGGGCGTGCCGGCACTGAAGCGTTCATTAAGCGGGTTCAACAGCACACTGCGTGGTGCTCATTCACCGATGTCTTCGTTCCAGATCTCGGGATGCTGCGCAATGAAGCCGCCGAGCAGATCGACGCATTCCTGGTTGTCGAGGTCGATCACGTTGACGCCGTTTTCGCGCAACCAGCCGATGCCGCCCTGGAACGTGCGCGATTCGCCCACCACCACGGTGCCGATGTTGAACTGGCGCACCAGGCCCGAGCAGTACCAGCAAGGCGCCAGCGTGGTGACCATGATGGTGTCCTGGTAGCGGCGCTGGCGGCCGGCCTTGCGGAAGGCGTCGGTTTCGCCGTGCACGGAGGGGTCGCCTTCCTGCACCCGGCGGTTGTGGCCGCAGCCGAGCAGGCGGCCATCGTTGTGGTACAGCGCCGCGCCGATCGGCACGCCGCCCTCGGCCAGGCCCTGGCGGGCTTCGGCGATGGCGGTCTGCAGCAGGGCCTGGTAGTCGGGCGTGGTGATCATGCGGGGGCTCCGGTAAGTCGTGGCCCGCCATGATACGGGCAGGGGGTGCCGCTGGCCCCCGGCGGTGCGATAATCGGCGCCATGAGCGAATCCCCCTACAAAGCCGGTACCACCCATTTCGGGTTCCGCGACGTCGCCGCCAAGGACAAGCAGAAGCTGGTCGGCCAGGTGTTCACCTCGGTCGCGCGCAACTACGACCTGATGAACGACCTGATGAGCCTGGGTGTGCACCGGGCGTGGAAGCGCTACTACGTGGCCACCGCGCAGGTGAAGCCGGGCGACCGCGTGCTCGACCTGGCCGGCGGCACCGGCGATATCGCCGCCCTGCTGAAGGAGCGCGTCGGCGCCGAGGGCTCGGTGGTGCTGGGCGACATCAACGCCGGCATGCTGTCGGTCGGCCGTGACCGCCTGACCAATCGCGGCCTGGTGCTCGGCCTGGACTACGTGCAGTGCAACGCCGAAGCCCTGCCGTTCCCGGACAACAGTTTCGATCTGGTCACCATCGCCTTCGGCCTGCGCAACGTGACCGACAAGGACGCCGGCCTGCGCGAGATGTACCGCGTGCTGAAGGTCGGCGGCCAGGCCCGCGTGCTGGAATTCTCCGAAGTCACCGCCGACTGGTTCAAGCCGATCTACGACTTCCACTCGTTCAAGATCCTGCCCAAGCTGGGCAAGCTGTTCGCCAACGATTCGGACAGCTACCAGTACCTGGCCGAGAGCATCCGCAAGCACCCGCCGCAGGATGAGCTGAAGGCGATGATGGGGCAGGCCGGCTTCGAGCGCTGCCACTACAAGAACCTGACCGGCGGCATCGTTTCGATCCACTCCGGCTACAAGCTGTAAAGCGTGTGGGGCCGCCGGGCATGGCCCGGCGCTACCTGTTCTGGTAGGTGCCAACCTTGGTTGGCACACGCTTGCACCGGGCGCTGACACATCCGTGCCAACCAAGGTTGGCACCTACCTATGGATGCCAACCTTGGTTGGCATGCGCCGCAGGCGCAGGATCGGCCCCGGCCGCCATTACCCCGCACCGCGCAACGCCTGCGGGGCCGGAGGGAGTTACCATTGGGGGTCTGATCCCCGTAACGGTCCCGATTCATGCGTAATCCGCTGATGCTCCTTCCGCTGGCCGTGGCCCTGGCCGCCGGCTGCTCTCAGGAGGCGGCCGCGCCCGCCGCCGCCCCGACTGCCGCCAAGGCCCCCGCCGCCCCCGTGAACGCCGAGAACCGCAGCCACGACGAAAGCTCGTACGCCGAGCCGGACAAGGTCGTCATCAAGGACATCGCGCTGGATCTGAAGCTGGACTTCGACCAGAAGCAGATCGGCGGCACCGCCACCTACTCCCTGGAATGGAAGCAGAAGGACGCCAAGCAGCTGGTGCTCGACACCCGCGAGCTGACCGTGTCCAAGGTCGAGGCCGTTGCCGCCGATGGCGCGCGCAGCCCGCTGCAGTTCGCGCTGGCCCCGGCCGACAAAGTGTTCGGCAGCAAGCTGACCATCGAGACCCCGGAACAGCCGGCCAAGGTGGAAGTGACCTACCACACCGCGCCGACCGCTTCGGGGCTGCAGTGGCTGGCGCCGTCGATGACCGAAGGCAAGAAGCTGCCTTTCATGTTCAGCCAGTCGCAGGCCATCCACGCCCGTTCCTGGGTGCCGCTGCAGGACACCCCGAGCGTGCGCTTCACCTACAGCGCGCACGTGGTCTCGCGCCCGGACGTGATGGTGCTGATGAGCGCCGACAACGATCCGAAGGCGGCGCGTGACGGTGACTACACCTTCAAGATGCCGCAGCCGATTCCGTCGTACCTGCTGGCCATCGCGGCCGGCGACCTGGTGTTCGAGCCGATCTCCGGCCGCTCCGGCGTCTGGGCCGAGCCGACCATGGTCAACAAGGCCGCCAAGGAATTCGAAGACACCGAGAAGATGATCGGTGCCGCCGAGAAGCTGTACGGCGAGTACCGCTGGGGCCGCTACGACATGCTGGTGCTGCCGCCGTCGTTCCCGTTCGGCGGCATGGAGAACCCGCGCCTGACCTTCGCTACCCCGACCGTGATCGTCGGCGACAAGTCGCTGGTCTCGCTGGTGGCCCACGAACTGGCGCACAGCTGGTCGGGCAACCTGGTGACCAACGCCAGCTGGAAGGACATCTGGCTCAATGAAGGCTTCACCACCTACGTCCAGGGCCGCATCACCGAAGCCCTGTACGGCAAGGAGATGGCCGAGATGGAGAAGCAGATCGACCAGACCGACCTGCTGGCCGAAGTGAAGGACATGAGCCCGGCCGACCAGGCGCTGGCGCTGCCGCCGCTGAACGAGCGCGATCCCGATGAAGCCCTCAGTCAGGTGGCCTACGTCAAGGGTGCGTGGTTCCTGGAATTCCTGGAACAGCGCTTCGGCCGCGAAACCTTCGATCCGTTCCTGCGTGGCTGGTTCGATGACCACGCCTTCCAGAGCGCGAACACTGATCAGTTCGTTGCCTACATGAAGGAAAAGCTGCTGCCGAAGAACCCGTCTGCAGTGACGGAAGCCGAACTGAAGGCGTGGCTGGACGAGCCGGGCATTCCGGCGTTCGCGGCCAAGGCGCAGTCGCGCAACTTCAGCAGCGTGGATACCGCACGCATCGCCTTCGCCAGCGCCGGCACCGTGCCGAGCAGCCAGGTCATCGCTGACTGGAGCACGCAGGAATGGGTGCGCTTCATCGACGGCCTGGGCGCGACCCAGCCGCTGGACAAGCTGGCCACGC
The DNA here is from genome assembly GCF_009659995.1 of Stenotrophomonas sp. MH181796. Taxonomy (NCBI): domain Bacteria; kingdom Pseudomonadati; phylum Pseudomonadota; class Gammaproteobacteria; order Lysobacterales; family Lysobacteraceae; genus Stenotrophomonas; species Stenotrophomonas sp. MH181796. Next base: position 259,339 of record NZ_RAHU01000001.1, on the reverse strand, counting down.
TGGACAAGGCGTTCCACTTCACCGGCACCCCGAATGGCGAGATCGCCATGCGCTGGTACCCGCTGGCGATCCGCAGCGGTTACGAGCAGGCCAATGAAGGGGCGGCTGCATTCATCGAGCGCGTCGGTCGTCGCAAGCTGATCCTGCCGATCTACGCCGAACTGGTGAAGACGCCGAAGGGTCTGGAGCTGGCCAAGCAGGCCTTCGAAAAGGCCAAGCCGGGCTACCACCCGATCACCACCGCCTCGGTCCAGGACATGCTGGCCAAGGCCGAAGCCAAGTAAGAAGACGCGCCGGGTATCCCCCGGCGCTTTTCTTTGTAGAGTCGAGCCATGCTCGACTGCTGTTGAAGCGCCAGTCGAGCATGGCTCGACTCTACAGAAATGCGAAAACACGAAGGACCTCCGCCATGAAACGACTGATCCTGCTCACCGCCTGTACGCTGGCCCTTGCTGCCTGCAGCAACCCCGAGGAAGAGCGCAAGGCGCAGGAAGCCGCCGCAGCCGCCGTGCAGGCACAGAAGGAAGCCAAGGCCGAAGACGTGGCCAAGCAGTACGACATGGCCGTGGCCGCAGAGGACTGGGAGCGTGCGCGCCTGCATGGCGCCTCGCTGCTGGACCAGTACAAGGACACCGCCGCCGCCGAGCGCATCGCCGCAGGCTTCGACGAGGTCAAGGCCAAGGGCGATGCCGCGCGCGACCTGCGCCGCATGCAGGCGCTGTGGCAGTACAACCAGATCCCGGTGGGCAACAAGGGCAACCAGGTTTCGGCGCAGATCTACAGCAAGGAACGGGTGGACGTGGATGGCAGCGGCGCCAAGCCGGTGCAGCTGGTGTTCCGCGATCACCCGGAGTGGAAGCGGCATGCCTACCTGGTGCTGCAGGCCGGCGACTTCTGCTGCCCGCAGTGCACGGTGAAGGTGACCGTGGACGACGGCAAGCCGGTGTCGATGGCAGCCTGGCGCCCGAAGACCGATGAAGCCATCGCGCTGTTCATCACCGACCAGAAGGCGCTGTGGAAGCTGGCGCGCAAGGGCAAGTCGATCAGCATCGAGTTCCCGGTCAAGGCCGTCGGCACGCGTACTGCCGTGTTCGAAACCGGTGGTGTCGACGCCAGCCGCATGCCGCAGTGGTGGCAGTGATGATCGCGGCGGGCAGCGCAGTGCACGCGTTGTCCGCGATCCGGCACTGGGTGTTCGACATGGACGGCACACTGACGGTGGCCGTGCATGACTTCGCCGCGATCCGCCGCGCGCTGGAGATCGCCGCGGAGGAAGACATCCTCGACCACATCGCGGCGCTGCCGGGCGCATCGGCGCAGGCCAAGCGTGAGTGGCTGCTGGAACACGAGCGCACGCTGGCCGAGGACGCGCTGCCGGCACCGGGCGCGGTGAAGCTGCTGCGCGCGCTGGCGGCGGCTGGCTGCCGGCTGGGCATCCTGACCCGCAACGACCATGCGCTGGCGAAGCTGACCCTGGACGCGATCGGGGTCGGGGAGCTGTTCGACGATGCCGACATCATTGGTCGCGATGAAGCGGTGCCCAAGCCCTCACCGGATGGGCTGCAGCAGCACCTGCGGCATTGGGGCATCGCAGCGTCGGAGGCGGTGATGGTCGGTGACCACGCCTACGACCTGGAGTGCGGCCGCGCCGCGGGCACGCACACCGTGCTGGTCAATCTGCCGGAGAACCCGTGGCCGGGCCGTGCCGACTGGCATTTCGCCGATTGCCGCGACCTGTTGGCCGCCTGGCAGCGCAGGGGGTAGTGCCGGCCGCTGGCCGGCAGTGTCGACCAAGGTCGACACCTACCAGGCCACAGCGTGTCGACCAAGGTCGACACCCACCGAGCGGGTGCGCGGGCAGTTCGTTTACGCGCCCAGCGCGTAACCGAACTGCTGCTTGAACTGCTCGTTGAACTCGTCAAAGGTGAAGCGCTGGTTCTGCGTGCCCGGGTGCTCGACCTTCAGTGCGCCCATCAGGTTGCCCATGCGGCCGATGGTCAGCCAGTCGTAGCCCTTCTGGATGCCGTAGATCAGGCCCGCACGGAAGGCGTCGCCACAGCCGGTCGGGTCGACCACGCGGCGCTCGTGCGCCGGCGGGATGTCGTAGCTCTTTTCCGGGGTGTGGATGACTGCGCCCTTCGGGCCGCGGGTGGTGATGTAGGCCTTGACCCGGCTGACGATCTCCTTCTCGTCCCAGCCGGTGCGTTCCTGCAGCAGGTTCGACTCGTAGTCGTTGACCACCACGTAGTCGGCCTGGTCGATGAAGGCGCGCAGCTCCGGGCCGTTGAACAGCGGCATGGCCTGGCCCGGGTCGAAGATGAACGGAATGCCGTCTTCGTGGAATTCCTGCGCGTTCTGGATCATGCCTTCGCGGCCATCCGGGCCGACCAGGCCCAGGGTCACGCCCGGCACGCCACGCACGTGGTTCTCGTAGGAACGCATCATCGCGCCCGGGTGGAAGGCGGTGATCTGGTTGTTGTCGTGGTCGGTGGTGATGAACGCCTGCGGGGTGAACAGCTCATCGATCACGCGCACGCGCGTCAGGTCGATGCCCAAGCCTTCGAAGTACTCGCGGTACGGGCCGAAGTCCGAACCCACGGTGCCCATCGGGATCGGCTGGCCGCCCAGCAGGTGCAGGTTGTAGGCGATGTTGCCGGCGCAGCCGCCGAACTCGCGGCGCATGCGCGGCACCAGGAAGGACACGTTCAGGATGTGCACCTTGTCCGGCAGGATGTGATTCTTGAACTGGTCCGGGAACACCATGATGGTGTCGAAGGCAAGAGAACCACAGATCAGAGCGGACATCGATGTAAGCCTATGCGGTGAATTTTGGGGTGGGCCGGCCCGGTTCAGCGGGCAAGCAAACGGCGCCCTTGGGCGCCCGACGGCGCAAAGGTTACCCGCTGGTGCCGCTCAGGGCCAGAACCGGGTGAGACCCGATCAGGCCGAAAGCCTGTGAAGACGCGGGTTCAGCTAGTTTTTTCCTTGCTCGGCGGCAGGCGGGTTGCTAGGCTTGTCGGCCTCGATTTCTGCCCATTTTTTCGCCATCCCGCGGCGGGCACGACACCCCTCAGGACTCCTTCCTCAGATGTTCAAGAAACTCCGTGGCATGTTCTCCAATGACCTGTCCATCGACCTGGGCACGGCCAACACCCTCATCTACGTGCGCGGGCAGGGGATCGTGCTGAACGAGCCGTCGGTCGTGGCCGTGCGCCAGGACCGTGCCATCGGTGGTACCCGCTCGGTGGCAGCCGTGGGCGCCGAAGCCAAGCAGATGCTGGGCCGTACCCCGGGCCACATCACCACCATCCGCCCGATGAAGGACGGCGTCATCGCCGACTTCACCTACACCGAGGCGATGCTCAAGCACTTCATCAAGAAGGTGCACAAGTCGCGCGTGCTGCGCCCGAGCCCGCGCGTGCTGGTCTGCGTGCCGGCCGGCTCGACCCAGGTCGAGCGCCGCGCGATCAAGGAATCGGCCGAGGAAGCCGGTGCCCGTGACGTGTTCCTGATCGAAGAACCGATGGCCGCCGCGATCGGCGCCGGCATGCCGGTCACCGAAGCCCGTGGCTCGATGGTCATCGACATCGGCGGCGGCACCACCGAAGTTGCGGTGATTTCGCTCAACGGCATCGTCTATTCGGCCTCGGTCCGCATCGGCGGCGACCGCTTCGACGAGTCGATCACCAACTACGTGCGCCGCAACCACGGCATGCTGATCGGTGAAGCCACCGCCGAGCGCATCAAGGTCGAGCTGGGCTGTGCCTACCCGCAGGCGGAAGTGATCGAGATGGAAATCTCCGGCCGCAACCTCGCCGAGGGCGTGCCGAAGATGATCAAGATCAGCTCCAACGAGGTGCTCGAGGCCCTGCACGAACCGCTGTCGGGCATTGTCAGCGCGGTCAAGCTGGCGCTGGAGCAGACCCCGCCGGAACTGTGCGCCGACGTCGCCGAGCGCGGCATCGTGCTGACCGGTGGTGGCGCCCTGCTGCGTGACCTGGACCGCCTGATTTCCGAGGAAACCGGCCTGCACGTGCAGGTGGCCGACGATCCGCTGACCTGCGTGGCCCGCGGTGGCGGTCGTGCGCTGGAGCTGGTGGACATGCACGGCAACGAGTTCTTTGCGCCGGAATAAGCCGTCCCGGCTGCCTGCGCCCGCAGCGCCCCTCCGGGGTGCGGCCCACCATGAGGGTAGGCCGGCACCGGCGGGGCGTCCACGTGTTTCCCTTCCGCCTTCTGCCAGTTGAATCGTCGCCGTGCCGCCCTACGCCGGACCTCCCGTTGCTTCCCGATCCGGTGATGCCGCCAGCCCGCTGCGTCTGCTGGCTTATCTCGCACTGGCCATCACCCTGATCGTCCTCGACGACCAGGCCGGCTGGCTTGCGCAGCTGCGCGGGCAGGCCAACAGCCTGGTGCAGCCGGTATGGGCACTGGCTGGCCTGCCCGGCAAGCTCGGCAACCAGGTCAAGGATTCCGCTGCCAGCCACACCCAGCTGGTCACCGAGAACCGCGAACTGCGCAACCAGCTGCTGCTGGCCAACGCGCGCCTGACCCGCCTGCAGACCGCCGCGCTGGACAATGCCCAGCTGCGCGAGCTGCTGAACGTGGCCGAGCGCAGCGGCCTGGACGTGCAGCTGGCACCGATCCTGGACATTGACCTGGACCCGGTGAAGCAGCGTCTGGTGCTCGACGCTGGCAGTCGTGAAGGTGTGCATGTCGGCCAGGCGGTGATCGATGCCGGCGGCCTGATGGGTCAGGTGATCAGCGTCACCGGCGGCACCTCCACCGTGCTGCTGCTGACCGACCCCGACCACGCGGTGCCGGTGACCGTGGCCCGCAACGGCGTGCGCCTGATCGTGTACGGCCGCGGTGACAAACTGGAACTGCGCGACATTCCGCTCAGTGCCGGCGTGGAAGTGGGCGATGAAATCGTCACCTCCGGCCTCGGCGGCCGCTTCCCGGCCGGCTTCCCGGTAGGCACCATCACCGGCCTGCGTCCGGACGATACCCATGCCTTCCTGGTTGGCGAGCTGAAGCCGGCGGCCCAGCTCGACCGCGGCCGCGACGTGCTGTTGCTGCGCCCAGGTGCGGCAATTCGCTTGCCTGCGGCCAGCGAATTGCAGCCGACTGCACCTTCGGTGCAACCGGCCCGCGCATCCTCCCTTAACCCCGCGCCGTTGGCGCGCCCCCTTGAACAACAAGGGGGCTCCACCCCAGCCGGCGCTACGGTAGTGCCGACCAGGCCGGAGGCCCAGCGATGAGCCGCTTGCGCGACAATCCGTGGGTGCTGCCGGCCAGCCTGGTGGTGGCATTGCTGCTGGGCCTGCTGCCGTTGCCGGCGCTGTTGCAGCCGCTGCGTCCGTACTGGCTGGCGCTGGTGCTCGCGTACTGGGTGATCGAAGCGCCGGAGCGTGTTGGCCTGGGCATTGCCTTCGCCAGCGGCGTCATCGCCGATCTGCTGTACGGTGGGGTACTCGGTGAACAGTCGCTGCGGCTGGTGATGCTGGCCTTCATCCTGCAGCGCTTCCGTGCCCGTATCCGTTTCTTCCCGATGTCGCAGCAGATGCTCGCCATCGGCGGCCTGCTGTTCAACGACCGCATCGTCAGCGCGCTGGTCCACATCGTGGTGGATGAGCCGACCCTGCCGTGGTCGTACTGGTGGGCACCGCTGCTGGGCATGGGCCTGTGGCCGCTGGTATTCGTGCTGCTGGACGCGGTGCGTTTCGGCAAGCGCGGGCGCTGAGCCATGATCCCGCGCCGCCAGGTCAAGAATCCGCATGCCGAAGCCGAACAGTTCCGCCGTCGTGCGGCGCTGGGCTTCCTGGGCGTGCTGGTCTGCCTGCTGGGCCTGGGCGGCTGGTACTTCAAGCTGCAGGTGCTGGACCACGACGTCTACGCCACGCGCTCGGAAGCCAACCGCATCAAGCCGCGGCCGGTGGTGCCCGGGCGCGGCATGATCTACGACCGCAATGGCCGCCTGCTGGCCGAGAATGTGCCGGCCTTCCGCCTGGACGTGACCCCGGACAAGGTCAAGGACATGGATGCCACCCTCGAGGGGCTGGCGAAGATCATCAGCATCAGCCCGGAAGAGCTGGAAGCGTTCAACAAGTCGCGAAAGGCGCGTCGCAAGTTCCTGCCGGTCACGCTGAAGCTGCGCATGAGCGACGAGGAGATGGCGCGCTTCGCCGTCGACCGCTGGCGTTTCCCCGGCGTCGAGCTGGAGCCCTACCTGACCCGCCGCTACCCGTACGGCGATCTGTTCGCGCACATCATCGGCTACGTCGGCCGTGTCGATGACAAGGATCTGGAAATCCTCGGCGAGGGCAATGCCGCGCTGACCCACATCGGCAAATCCGGCCTGGAGCGCTATTACGAGCAGCAGCTGCGCGGCAAGGTCGGCTACGAGCAGGTCGAGACCAACGTGCAGGGGCGTGCGATCCGCACTATCGGTCGCGTCGCCGCGCAGTCCGGTGCCGACCTGCGGCTGTCGATCGACGCCGACCTGCAGCGCGCCATGGTGGCGGCCTTTGGCGACCAGGAAGGCTCGGCAGTGGCGATGGACCCGCGTAGCGGCGAGGTGTTGGCGATGGTCAGCCTGCCGTCCTACGACCCCAACCTGTTCGTCAACGGCATTTCGCATGCCGACTTCAAGGCGCTGAACGAAAATCCGTCGCGGCCGCAGTTCAACCGCCTGGTGCTTGGTGGTGTCGCGCCCGGTTCCACGCTGAAGCCGCTGATCGGCCTGGCCGGCCTGGATTCCGGCGTGCGCCGCCCGGAGGACAAGGTGCTGTCCACCGGCATGTTCTACCTGCCGGGGACCTCGCGCGGCTGGGGTGACGCCCATCGTGGCGGCCACGGCTGGACCGACCTGCGCAAGTCCATCGCCGAATCGGTCAACACCTACTACTACAAGCTGGCGCTGGACCTGGGCATCGAGCGCTTCGACCACTACATGGAGTACTACGGCTTCGGCCAGCCGACCGGCATCGACCTGACCGGTGAGATCGGCGGCATCCTGCCGTCGCCGGCCTACAAGCGGAAGAGCCGCAAGGAAGCCTGGTATCCCGGTGATACGGTCAACATCAGCATCGGCCAGGGCGACTGGAAGGTCACCCCGCTGCAGCTGGCGCGCGGCGTCAGCGGTCTGGCCGACGGCCAGCTGCGCACCCCGCACCTGGTGATCCAGCAGCGCGACGGATTCGACAGCGACTGGTCGGCGATGCCGGCAGGCGAGAGCAAGCCGGTCAGCCCCAACCCCAACAACGTGCAGGCCGTGCGCGAGGGCATGATGGCGACCATGCGGCCCGGCGGCAGCGGTTGGCGCGTGGCGGTGGGTGCACCGTACGTGATGGCCGGCAAGACCGGTACCGCGCAGGTCATCAGTCGCAAGGGCACGGCGGCGGTGAATCCAAAGAGCCTGCCGATGCACCTGCGCCACCGCGCGCTGTTCGTCGGCTTCGCACCGGTCGAGAACCCGGTGATCGCGATTGCGGTGGCCGTGGAAGGCGGCGGTTACGGCGGTTCGGCGGCCGCGCCGATCGCGCGCAAGGTGTTCGACGCCTACCTGCTGGGCAAGATGCCCGAAGGCATGCAGCCGCTGGACAGCGAGCGCGGCACCACCGCCATCGGCGCTACCGCGTTCGACAACGAAGACGCCGGCGCGCGCCAGGCGGGCGATCTCGCCGCGGCGCAGCTGGGAGAACATCCGGTGCTGGTCGGCATGCCTGCGCCGGAACCGCAACCCGCACCGCAGCCGGGGACGCCGGCCGCCGCCGCGCTGCCGGCAACGCCGCGCCCGACCGTCGCGGAGCCCGCACGATGAGAGTGTTCCTGCGCTGGGCCGGTGACATGCTGCGCCGCTTCTTCAGCACGCTGGACTGGGTGTTGTGCCTGGCCCTCGGCGCGCTGATGGTGATCGGCCTGGCCACCTTGAAGAGCGCCGGTGGCGATGGTCTGGTGATGGCCCAGGGCGCGCGCTTCGCAGTGGGCATGGCGGCGCTGTGGGGCATCTCACGGGTACCGATCCTGCGCATCCGCTCGGCCACGCCGATGATCTACGCGATCTCGATGATTCCGTTGCTGGCGGTGTTCGTGCTCGGCACCGGCAAGTACGGCCGGCAGTGGCTGGACCTGAAATTCTTCTACCTGCAGCCGGCCGAGCTGCTGAAGGTCAGTCTGCCGATGATGGTGGCCTGGTACCTGCACAAGATGCCGTTGCCGCCGCGCTTCAACACCGTGCTCGTGGCGCTGGTCATCATCGGTGTGCCAACCGGCCTGGTGATGCTGCAGCCGGACTTCGGTACCGGTGTGCTGATCGCCGCCAGTGGTGTGTTCGTGCTGTTGCTGGCGGGCCTGCCGTGGTGGTGGGTCGGCCTGGGCGTGGGCGGCGTGGCCGCGGTCGCGCCGGTGGCCTGGTTCTGGCTGCTGCGGCCGTACCAGAAGGACCGCATCATGATGTTCCTGGACCCCGAGATGGATGCGCTGGGGGCCGGCTGGAACATCATCCAGTCGAAGATCGCGATCGGTTCCGGCGGCTTCGATGGCAAGGGCTGGGGCGAGGGCTCGCAGTCGCACCTGAACTTCATTCCCGAACAGACCACCGACTTCGCGTTCTCGGTGCTGAGCGAGGAATTCGGTTGGATCGGCGTAGCGACCGTGCTGGCGCTGTACCTGGTGGTGATCGGGCGCTGCCTGTGGATCGCCAGCCAGTCGCGTGATTCCTATTCGCGGCTGCTGGCCGGCGCCACCGGCCTGGCGTTCTTCGTCTATGTGCTGGTGAACGGCGGGATGATTTCCGGCCTGCTGCCGGTGGTGGGCGTGCCGATGCCGCTGATCAGCTATGGCGGCACTTCGGCGGTCTCGCTGCTGGCCGGCTTCGGGTTGGTGATGGCGGTGCGCAGCCACAACCCGGTGCATGGCGGTTACGGTTGAGTCCGGCGTCGGGGTCAGATCCCTTTTTCCACAGGAAAAAGGGATCTGACCCCAGAGCTCGGCGACGGAGAGCAGGAGCACCCTGACAGCTTCACGCAAGCGCCCGTTGTTACCGTGCTGCGCGTGGACTGGAAACGAATGTTTGGCGGCTGCCGTGAGGCGGTGCGCACGATCGATCTGCCGTTGCTCATCGCGCTGTTGATCCTGATGGCCGCAGGCCTGGCGGTGCTGCACAGCGTGTCCGGCCCGGTGGGCGGGCAGGCGGCGCGCTTCGCCGGTGGCCTGTTGGCGATGTGGCTGCTGTCGAGGGTGTCGCTGCTGCGCCTGCGCGCATGGACACCGGCGCTGTACGCGCTGTCGATGCTGCCGCTGATGGCGGTGTACGTGATCGGCACCGGCAAGTACGGGCAGCGCTGGCTCAACCTGGGGGTGTTCTACCTGCAGCCCTCCGAGCTGCTCAAGATCAGCCTGCCGCTGATGATGGCCTGGTACCTGCACCGCCAACCGCTGCCACCGTCGCCACGCACGGTACTGACGGCCGCAGTGCTGATCGGCGTTCCCGCCGTGCTGATCCTGATGCAGCCCAACCTCGGCACCGCCACGCTGGTCACCGCCAGCGGCGTGTTCGCGTTGCTGCTGGCGGGCCTGCACTGGGGCTGGGTGGCCACCGGCGCGGTAGGGCTGGCGGTGGCCGCGCCACTGGCCTGGTTCGGCCTGTTGCGGCAGTACCAGAAGGATCGCGTACTGACCTTCCTCGACCCGGCAGCAGACCCGCTTGGCACCGGCTGGAACATCCTGCAGTCGCGCATCGCGATCGGTTCCGGTGGTTGGGAGGGGCGTGGCTGGGGGCAGGGCACGCAGGCGACGCTGGATTTCCTGCCCGAGTACACCACCGACTTCGCGTTTTCGGTGCTGGCCGAGGAGTTCGGCTGGATCGGCGTGGCGACGCTGTTCGCGCTGTATCTGTTCGTGGTCGGGCGTTGCCTGTGGATCGCAGGGCACGCGCGCGACACGCATGCGCGGTTGCTGGCCGGCAGCCTGGGGCTGGCGTTCTTCGTCTATGTGCTGGTGAATGGCGGAATGATCTCTGGCCTGCTGCCGGTGGTGGGCATTCCGATGCCGCTGATCAGCTACGGCGGGACCTCGGCGGTCTCGCTGCTGGCCGGCATCGGACTGGTGATGGCCGTACGTGGGCACCGGCCCGTACACGGGGGATAGGGTTCCCAGCCAACGGCGCAGCCCCTCGTGGGTGGTCGCGCAAAGCAGTTCATGGGTGGGGCCGGGTAGATGGGCTGCGCAGGGGACGCTGCAAGTACGTCCATGTAAGCTCGGTCGCCGCTTGCTCGTGTGCGCTGTCCTGCGCACACGGCAAGACCCGGGTTGGGCGTCCTGCCCAACCCGCCCTAGGCATGCCTCGGGCCCATGCGGCTCACGCCCCTGCGCAGCCCATCTACCGGGCCACGGACAGGTTCCGTGCGCGTCTACCCACGGATAAGAAAGAGAAGATCAAAAGCGGGTCGCGGCGCTGCGCTTGCTCGTGAGCCGAGCAAGGCTATGCCGGTCGTCCTGACCGGCACCCTTCGGGCCGTCGCCATGGGCGACGTTGGCAGCGGCTCCTGCCGCAGCATTCGGCTCTACAGGAAGCAATGAAGCGGGCGGCCAAGCTGGTTTTGCTTTTGATCTTCTTTTTCTTTTCCGTGGGTGGACGAACACGGAATCTGCCAGCGGCCGGGTGGGTGGGCAGTGCGGGGTGTCCTCGGCATGGATGCCGCGGCCAAGCCCCCATGGATGGGTTCACGGCGTCCCCGCAGTGCCCACCCACCCGGCCAGCCCTCAGCAATCCGGCTTTCAGCGACCAATTCCACCCACGAGGGGCTGCGCCGTTGGCTGGAACCTTCCTGACTCTGCGCAACGCCCGTTGTGGAAGCGTTCTCACAACGATGCATGGCAGCACACCCACTGACCAAAGTCCGCAAAAAACGTTAGCTGGTTCACACTTTTACAGCGCGTTGATCTTGATCAATGGACTTGTCGTAATCGGCCTGCACAATGGCGGCCCGTTCGGCACGGCGCGCCGTCAATCGATGCAGCGCGAGGGGGCGTCGGGCGGGAAGCAGTACTGATCCAACGGGTACAGGGAGCGCGGAGCACTGCCACTGGGGAGCGGCAGCCGTGCAGGTACCGACCGGATCCGGTCGCCGGTTGCGTCTGCGGGGATGGGGACGCAACCGGCAACCTCTATCTGAATGGGGAAGGGTGATCACGACGTCTTCACATTTCCCGCTGCTTGCAGGCAAATCGTTGTGATTCATGGTGTTAGGGGTTTTAATTCATCCATGACCTGCTAACCTGCGACGATGATTCGACGCACTCTGGCCTGCATGCTCACCCTCGGCCTGGTCGCCTGCGCGACCCAGCCGAAGTCCCCACCGTCTTCGCCCCAGGCCAGCAGTACGCCGCGCCAGCCCGCCGCCAAGGCCCATGGCCCGGCAGAGGCGGCGCCCGAAGCCACCGCCGCCACTGCGCCGCCGGTCGATCTCACCCCAGTACCGTTCGAAGTCGCGCGGGCCCGCTTCATTGCCGATACCGCCAAGCGCTATGGCCTGAAGCCGGAGCAGATCAGCAGCGTGCTCGACCAGGCGCAGGTGCGCCAACCGATCATCGCCGCGATGTCGCGCCCCGCCGAACGGGTGAAGCCGTGGAACGAATACCGGCCGATGTTCATCAGCAAGACGCGCATCGATGGCGGCCGCGCGTTCCTGGCCCAGCACCGTGCCGAACTGGACCGCGTGCAGCAGCGCACCGGGGTCCCGGCCGAAGTGATCGTGGCAATCATCGGCGTGGAAACCAGCTACGGAAAGAATGCCGGCAGCCATCGCGTGCTCGATGCGCTGTACACGCTGGCGTTCTATTACCCGCGCAGTGGCGACCCGGCCAAGCTGGAGCGCGAAGTGCGCCGCGAGCTGTTCTTCCGCGATGAGCTGGCCAAGCTGTTCGAGCTGGGCCGCGAAGAAAACCTGGACATCACCACGCTCAAGGGCAGCTATGCCGGCGCGATGGGCATGGGCCAGTTCATGCCGTCCAGCTACCTCGATTACGCCGTGGACGGTAATGGCGATGGCCGTCGCGACCTGTTCACCAGCTACGACGACGTGTTCTCGTCCATCGCCAACTACTTCGTGAAGAAGGGCGGCTGGGTGCGTGGCGGGCAGGTGGCCGTGCCGGCCACGCTGGCGCCGGGCCGCGAGGAGTTCAATCCGACCGAATGGATGCCGACCTGGTCGCTGGCCGACCTGGCGCAGCGCGGCTACCAGCCCAGCGCTGCGGTGCAGCCGGGTGCCACCGCCACCCCGATCACGCTTGAAGGCAGCACCGGCAAGCAGTACTGGCTGGGCTTCCAGAACTACTACGCGATCACCCGCTACAACCTCTCGAAGATGTACGCGATGGCCGTGTTCCAGTTGTCCCAGGCCATCGCCGGACAGGAGCTGCCCCCGGCATGAACATCAGATGGCTGGTCCCAGGCTTGATCGTCCTCGCGCTGGCTGCCTGCAGCAGCGCGCCGAAGAAGCCGGCCACGGCCGGCCATGGTGGCAAGTCGGGCGGCACCCTGGTGCAGGGCCGTGGCTCGCGCCCGGCACATTGCCCGGAAGGCTCGCCGTACGCGGCGGCCAAGGAAGACCTGAGCACCCGCGGCAACTACACCGCCGGTGGCCTGTACAAGCCGGGCGTGCGCGACAGCACCCCGGACTACATTCCGAACGTGGCCTGCATCCCCGAACCGGAAGTGACCGCGGAAGAGCGGTCGGCGATCGGCAACAAGACGCCGTACGTGGTGCTGGGCAAGTCGTACAAAGTGCTCGACGACACCCGCAACTATGTCGAGCGTGGCACTGCGTCGTACTACGGCGCCAAGTTCCATGGGCGCCTGACCTCCAACCGCGAGGTCTACGACATGTACCAGTTCACCGCTGCGCACAAGACGCTGCCGCTGCCCAGCTTCGCCCGCGTGACCAACCTCGACAACGGTGAGTCGGTGATCGTGCGCGTCAACGACCGTGGCCCGTTCCACGATGGTCGTGTGGTCGATCTCAGTTATGCCGCCGCGGTGCGACTGGGCATCACCCAGCGCGGTACCGGCAACGTCGAAGTGCGCGCGCTGCAGCCGGGCGAGAGCAACCTGCTGGCGCAGAAGCCGTCGCGCCGCGAGCGTCGTGCCGCCGAAGCGGCAGCCGCGGTGGCCAGTGCGCGCCCGGCACCGACCGCACGTGCTGCCGCCGACAGCGACATCGATCGCCTGGTCAAGGGGCTACCGGCCGATGGCATGCCGGCGCGTGGCCAGCCGGCCACCACCCAGGGCGTGGCCAGCACCGTGCCGGACGTGGCGATCAGCAGCCTGCCGCCGAGTGCTCCGCCGGTGCGCAGCACCGCATACGCGCCGGCTCCGGCGGTCGTTGCCAGCACCACGCCGCGCGCCGTTGCGCCGGCGCCGGTGCGCACCGGCGCCGCTACGCCGGCGGCACCCAGCCTGTCGCAGCAGGTGGTGGGCGCGGTCATGGTGCAGGTCGCCAGCTTCTCCAACCGTGACAACGCCAACCGCGCGATGGGCCAGCTCAATGCCGCCGGTATCGTCGGTGCAACCATCAGCGACATCGCCGCCGGTGGCCGTACCCTGTTCCGCCTGCGCGTTCCCGCCAGCGACCATGCCAGTGCCGCGGAACTTGTCGGCCGCATCGCCGGTCTGGGCCTGGGTTCGCCGCAGATCGTCAAGGATTGATCCACCCGGACCGGTGCTGCCGGCCCATGCTGCCCCGGCCTTACAATGGCCGCTACGTTCCACCCTCCATTCCCGGCCGTCCCCTGGAGCCTGCTGTCCAATGAATTTCCGTTCCGCCGCCACCGCCCTGGCCGCCACCCTGGTGGTCGGCCTGGCTTCCGCCCAGACGCCGCTGCCGACCCCGGCTACGCCGGCGCCCGCCGCCGCCGCTGCTGCCCCGGCTACCGTTGCCACTCCGCCGGCCCCGGCGCCGAGCGTGTCCAAAGCCTGGGTCCTGATGGATTACGCCACCGGCCAGGTGCTGGCCGGCGAGAACGTCCACGAACAGCTGGCCCCGGCCAGCATCACCAAGGTGATGACGTCCTACGTGATCGCTGCCGAGGTCAAGAACGGCAAGGTCCGTGCGGATGACCAGGTGATGATGAGCGAGCGCGCCTGGCGCGAAGGTGGCGCCGGTACCGACGGCAGCTACAGCGGCTTCCCGGTCAACCAGACCGCACGCCTGGAAGACATGGAAAAGGGCATGGCGATCCAGTCCGGCAATGACGCCGCGATCGCCCTGGCCGAGCACGTGGCTGGCAGCGAAGAAGCCTTTGCGTCGCTGATGAACAGCTACGCCGCCAAGATCGGGATGAAGGACTCGCACTTCGTCAACGCCCACGGCCTGACCGCGCAAGGTCACCACAGCACCGCCTACGATCTGGCACTGCTGGGCCGCGCGATGGTGCGCGATTACCCGGAAACCTACGCGTACAACAAGATCAAGGAATTCCAGGTCGGCAACATCAAGCAGCCGAACCGCAACCTGCTGCTGTGGCGCGATGGCAGCGTGGACGGCATCAAGACCGGCCACACCTCCGAAGCCGGCTACTGCCTGATGAGCTCGGCCCAGCGTGGCGACCAGCGCCTGATCGCCGTGGTGCTGGGCGGTGCGTCGGAAAAGCAGCGTGCCGATGACAGCCTGGCCCTGCTGAACTGGGGCTTCCGCTTCTTCGAGACCCACCGCCTGTACGAGCCGGGCAAGGCCGTGGCCGAGCACAAGGTCTGGAAGGGCACCACCGACAAGGTGCAGCTGGGCGTGGCCCAGCCGATGCTGGTGAGCGTGCCGCGCGGCCGCTACAACGACCTGAAGCCGAGCATCGACGTGCCCAAGACCCTGGAAGCACCGTTCACCGCCGGGCAGCAGATCGGTACCGTGAAGGTCACCCTGGATGGCAAGGTCATCGCCGAGGCACCGCTGGTGGCCGTGGCCGCGGTCGAGCAGGCCGGCTTCTTCAAGCGCCTGTGGGACAGCTTCTGGATGTGGTGGGAATCGGAATGATCCACGCCCCCGCGTGGTGAAGGAAAAGGCCGGCGAAAGCCGGCCTTTTCCGTTTTCGGGATGCCGGTTCGGCCCGGATGCGGGTAGTGCCGGCCGCTGGCCGGCTCCTCATGAACCCATCCGGATATGCCGGCCCCGGTGTGCCGACCAACGGTCGGCACCTACCTACAGCGAGCGGCTGATGGTGAAGCTGCCGAACACCGGCGCTTCGCGCTGGCCGTTGAACTCGCGCGTGCTGTGGTAACGCGCCGCAGCGAACTTCCAGCGTCCGTACATCACCGCCACGCCATAGCCGCCGTAGGCCACCACATGGCGCTTGTCCACACTGTGGCTGTTGCGGAACGTGTTGCCATCCAGCGTGATGTCACGGATCACCCAGGCGGCGTCCGAGGTCGCGAACAGGTGCCAGGACCAGCCATTGGGACGGCCGCCACGGGTCGGCGCAGTGTTCTCACCGGCCGGGCGCAACGGCGTGCTGCCGAAGTCGTCCGGCAGCTTCCAGCCGAAGCGCACTTCACCGCCGAGATTGGCCTTGGTTTCCAGGTTGCCGATCGATCCGCCGTAGTGGCTGATCGCGTCCCAACCCCAGCCGTCGGCATTGACGCTGGCATCGCCCGGCCAGCGGCGCATGCGCTCATGGGTCAGCATGAACAGGGGCTCGTTGTGCAGCTGGTTGTCCCAGCCCTTGAATTTCTCGTCGCCCAGCACTTCGTGCACGGCATTCTGCACCTGCTTGCCCTGTGCCCACGGGCCAACCACGCCCAGCGTCAGTTGGGTGGTCTGCAGGCGGTCGCCGCTGCGCGCATTGAAACCGAAGTTTGCGATCAGTACGCCGGCGTAAGGGCGGTCGTCCTCGATCAGGTCCCTGCGGCTGAAATCGGTCGGGGTGAAGATGCCCTGGCCGATGCTGAAGATCATGTTCTGCTGTTCGAACTTGCCCGGATGCAGCCCTTCCAGGTACTGGTTCACCCAGCGGGCCATGCGTGGCAGGCAGGGGTCGTCGGTGTAATCGACCAGATTGGGCGAGACCAGTGTCAACAGTGCACCATTGGTATAGCCCTGGTCCTGGTGGCGGCCGCCGAACAGGTCGTTGTCAACGCGGAAATTGACCTGCGGAGGGTGGTCGCGCATCGCGTCCGGGCCACATTGTTCGGCCGCCTGGGCGGCGAGGGGGAGGGCAGCAGCCAGCAGGCCGGACAGCCCGAGGGCTGCAAGGCGACGTTGGGAAGGGGGGCTCATGTGGAGGTTTTTTCTGTCTGTCGTTATATGCCGCGACACGGTACTCGTGCGGGCGTGATGGAACGAGCGCGTTCGAATCACTTGTCTGTTCCGAAAACGACATTGTCTCGTGAAGACAATCCTGCACTGTCCTGCGGCGCCCCAAGGGGCAACGGCCAATGCTGAACGGCTGTTCAGCTGCAACGCAGCGACTCACCGGTGCACTGTTTGACGTTGATGAATACTCTTGGGTTTGTTGGCCTGCGGCCCGATAATGGGGGCATGGAAATCAAGTCCGACAACCCCGACCACGGCTTCCAGTTCCCCGGCCAGTTCGAGCTCAGTGCCATGGGCCCGGCCAACCGCGGCCTGGAACATGAGCTTCCCCGCCTGCTGCTGGCTGCCGGCATCGATGTGGTGAATGAACGCATCAGCTGGAAGCATTCCTCCAACGGCAAGTACGTGTCCGTGCGCATCGTGTTCAAGGCCGAGAGCCGCGAACAGTACGACCTGGCGCACCAGGCACTGCGCGACCACCCGGAAGTGAAGTGGACGCTGTAGCCGACAGCTGCCCGGCCGAAGCCGCCCCGGAAGACCGCGCGCCGCGCCCGGCGCTGGTCCGCGACCTCGGCCGCCAGGCCTATGAACCGGTGTGGCGCGCCATGCAGCGCTTCACCGACCAGCGCAGCGAGGCCGACGCCGATGAGCTGTGGGTGGTCGAGCACGACCCGGTATTCACCCTGGGCCAGGCCGGCAAGGACGAGCATGTGCTGGCGCCGGGCGAGATCCCGGTGCTGCACGTGGACCGCGGCGGCCAGGTGACCTATCACGGCCCCGGCCAGCTGGTGGTCTATCCGCTGCTGCGCCTGCCACGGCTGGGCATCGGTGTGCGCGACTACGTGTGCCGCATCGAGCAGGCCATCATCGATACCCTGGCCGAGTGGAACATCGGCGCCGAACGCCGCGAGGGCGCCCCGGGCGTCTACGTCGGTGGCGCCAAGATCGCCGCGCTCGGCATCCGCGTGCGCCGCGGCTGTACCTTCCATGGCCTGGCCTTCAACGTGGCCATGGACCTGGAACCTTTCCACCGCATCAACCCCTGTGGCTATCAGGGGTTGCAGGTGACCTCGGTAGTAGACTTGGGCGGGCCCTCCGGGATGGAGGCCGTCAAGCCGGTGCTGCTGGACCACCTGGCCCGCCAGTTCGGCCTGCTGCTGCAGCCCACGCCCGAACTGCCTGATCTTTCTGCGGCCGCCTGACCGCCCCCCGGAACTGCCATGACTGAAACCACCGCCCGTTCCATTCCCCTGCAGATCGTGCAGGGCGACTCTCCGTCCGCCGCGCCGTTGCAGGCCGGGGTCAAGCAGCTGGGCGGTGACAAGATCAACCGCTCGCCGGTGCAGTTCGCCGACGCGCCGGTACTGCGCAAGCCGTCCTGGATCCGCGTGCGCATTCCCTCGGGCAATGCGGTGCAGAACCTGAAGGCCAAGCTGCGCGAGAACCGCCTGGTGACGGTGTGCGAGGAAGCCAGCTGCCCGAACATCCACGAGTGTTTCGGCCACGGCACGGCAACGTTCATGATCCTCGGCGAGGTCTGCACCCGCCGCTGCTCGTTCTGCGACGTCGCCCACGGCCGCCCGAAGCCGCCGGATGCCAACGAACCGGCCAGCCTCGGCCAGACCGTGGCCGACATGGGGCTGAAGTACGTGGTGGTGACCAGCGTCGACCGAGATGACCTGCGCGACGGCGGTGCCCAGCACTTCGTCGACTGCATCAGTGCCATCCGCGCGAAGTCGCCGGGCACCCGCATCGAAGTGCTGACCCCGGACTTCCGCGGCAAGGGCCGCATGGAGCGCGCGCTGGAGATCCTGGCGCAGAACCCGCCGGACGTGTTCAACCACAACATCGAAACCGTGCCGGACCTGTACCGCAACGTGCGCCCGGGTGCGGACTACCAGTGGTCGCTGAACCTGCTGAAGAACTTCAAGGCGCAGCACCCGGAGGTGCCGACCAAGAGCGGCATCATGCTGGGCCTGGGCGAAGAGTTCGAGCAGATCAAGGCCACCATGCGCGACCTGCGCGCGCACGACGTGGACATGATCACCATCGGCCAGTACCTGCAGCCGACCGCGCACCACCACCCGGTGCTGAAGTACTGGACCCCCGAGGACTACAAGGCGCTGGAAGACTACGGTTACGAGCTGGGCTTCAGCCACGTGGCCTCCGGCCCGATGGTGCGCTCGTCGTACCACGCCGACGTGCAGGCCAAGGGCGCCGGCGTCCGGTAAGCGGTTGCGCGATGCGCGCCACCGCTTCCCACGCTGCGCTGCGCACACCGTGGGCCCCGGCTTACCACCACCCACACCCCCGCCGCTTCGCGGCCGCCCCCTGACTCAGGGGGCTTGCAACCCCGTGCCCTCTGCAACCGGACAGACGGCGCCGCTGGGTGCGCCGCTCTTCAGCCATTCACAATTTGCTACACCGGCCCGGCTAGGCTGGTTTTCCACCGAGCGCGGCCGGGTGACAAACCCGGCAACTTTCGGCACTGTCGTGGTGTCTTAACACCCCGCAGTCTCCCCCTTGGCAAGGCGCCTTCGAGCACGTCAATGAAATTCAAAGCCCCCGCATTCCTGATGGCCCTGGCGCTGGTCGCGCCGCTGGCGCTGGCGGCCAAGGCCGATTCGCCGGCATTGCCCGCTGCGGCAACCGCCGATCAGGTGACCACCTCCAAGCTGGTGTACGGCCTGCTGTCCGACAGCCGCTACGCGTACCGCCCGCGTGCGCTGGACGAGGCCACCTCCAAGGACGTGTTCAAGCGCTACCTGGAGACGCTGGACGGCGGCAAGCAGTACTTCACCCAGGCCGACGTGGCGCGCTTCGCGCCGTTCGAAGCCAACATTTCCTCGGCCATCCGTGGCGGCGAGCTGGAGCCGGCGTTCCAGGTGTTCGCGGTCTACAAGCAGCGCGTCGGCGAACGCGTGGCCTATGCGCGCAAGCTGCTCAAGCAGGAGCCGGACTTCACCACCGACGAGCGTTTCGAATACGACCGCAAGAAGGTGCCGTGGGCGGCCAGCAGCGCTGAACTGGATGAGCTGTGGCGCAAGTCGGTCAAGAACGACTGGCTGCGCCTGAAGCTGGCCGGCAAGAAGCCGGACGACATCCGCAAGACGCTGGACAAGCGCTACGCGACGCTGGAGAAGTCGGTCAATGAACTGAAGGGCGAAGACGTCTTCCAGTTCTTCATGAACTCGTACACCAGCGCCGTTGACCCGCACACGGATTACTTCACGCCGCGCACCGCCGAGAACTTCAACCAGGCGATGTCGCTGTCGCTGGAAGGCATTGGTGCGCAGCTGCAGCGCCAGGACGACGTGGTCGTGATCCGCGAGATCATCGCCGGTGGCCCGGCCGCAGTGGATGGCACGCTGAAGCCGGGTGACCGAATCGTCGGCGTCGGCCAGGGCAAGTCCGGCCTGGTCGAGGACGTGATCGGCTGGCGCATCGACGACGTCGTGGCCAAGATCCGCGGCGCCAAGGATACCCAGGTCAAGCTGGAGTTCATCCCGGCTGCTGAGGGCGCCGACGGCAAGCACCACACCCTGGTGCTGACCCGCCAGAAGGTGCGCCTGGCCGAACAGGCCGCCAAGGGCGAGACCATGACCATTCCGGCCGCCAATGGCGAGCCGGCGCGCAAGGTCGGCGTGATCAAGCTGCCGACCTTCTACCAGGACTTCGAAGGCCGTCGCCGCAACGCGGCCGACTACGCCTCGGCCACCCGCGACGTGGCCAAGCTGCTGGCCGGCTTCAAGAACGACAAGCTGGACGGCGTGGTGCTGGACCTGCGCAACAACGGTGGTGGTTCGCTGGATGAAGCCATTGAACTGACCGGTCTGTTCATCGAGCAGGGCCCGGTGGTGCAGGTGCGCGAGTCCGGTGGCCGCGTCACCGTCAACAGCGACCGCAACCAGGGCGTGGCATGGGATGGCCCGCTGGCAGTGCTGATCAACCGCGGTTCGGCCTCGGCTTCGGAAATCTTTGCCGGTGCCATCCAGGATTACGGCCGTGGCCTGGTGATCGGTGAGACCAGCTTCGGCAAGGGCACCGTGCAGAACATCGTCGACCTGGACCGTTGGCCGAGTGGCGAGACCCAGCGCTTCGGCCAGGTGAAGCTGACCATCGCCCAGTTCTTCCGCATCAGCGGCAGCAGCACCCAGCACAAGGGTGTGGTGCCGGACCTGGCCTTCCCGGCCAGTGTCGATGCCACCGAGTTCGGCGAGAGCACCTACGACAACGCGCTGCCGTGGACCCGCATCGCTGCCGTGCCGCACACCCAGTACGGCAACTTCGCGCCGCTGCTGCCGAAGCTGGAAACCCGCCATGACGCGCGCATCGCCGCCGACAAGGAATTCCAGTGGTGGAACGAGGACGTGCAGCAGTTCCGCACCGAGGCCGCGAAGAAGTACATCTCGCTCAACGAGGCCACCCGTCGCGCCGAGCGTGAGCGCCAGGACACCCAGCGCAAGGAGCGCCAGGCAATGCGCAAGGAACTGGGCCTGGCCCTGGACCCGCTGGCCGATGACAGCAACGACGACGGCCTGACTGGCAACGAGCGCGACATCGTCAAGGATGCCGCCCGCGAGAAGGCTGCCGAGAAGCGTCCGGATCCGCTGCTGCGCGAGTCGGCCTCGATCCTGGCCGATGCGGTGAACCTCCTGGCCAATGACCGCCCGCTGTCGGCGCAGGTGCTGCCGCAGTCCACCGGCGCTGGTCGCTGGGCGGACTGAGCCGGCGACGGCATGTGATATCCGAGGGGCCGGCATTGCCGGCCCCTTTCTGTCTGGGGACCTCGTTCACGGTAGCGCCGGGCCATGCCCGGTGAGCGAAGTGCCACAAACGACTTAATCCCCTCCGTCCCCTTTTCTGTGCATGAACCGGCAGCAACGGGGTGGCTCGGTCACGCCGGTTTCGACCTGCCGCACACGGCCGCAGGACTACCCTTGGCGGAACCGTCCTCGCAGGAGTACCCATGCGGGCCTCCCGTCTTTCCAGTGCTGCCGTGGCGCTCGCCAGCGCCCTGATCCTGTCGGCCTGTGGTGGCCGCGCCGCCAACAGTACGTTGCTGCGCGAATCCTTTGATTCCGGCGACACCTTCTCGCGTACCGTCGATGGCCGCCCCGGTGACGCCTGCGAGGCCGCGCGGCGCACCCTGCTCAGCCAGGGCTACGCCATCGCCCGCTCCGACGAAGCGCAGGTGGAAGGCAACAAGAACTTCCAGCCACGCGAGGATGATCACGAGCAGCTGGTGCTGCGCATCTCGTGTGCCCCGCGTGGCAGCCAGACGCTGGTATTCGTCAGCGCGGTTCAGGACCGCTACGCGCTGAAGAAGAGCCCGACGTCGGCCAGCGTGGGCGTGGGTGCATTGGGCTCGGTGTCGCTGCCGTTCGGCAGCAATGACGATTCGCTGGTGAAAGTGGCCAGCAGCACCGTCACCGATGCCGGGTTCTATCAGCGCTTCTTCCAGCGCCTGCAACAGTACCTGCCGGCGGATGCTGGCAAACCCGCACCGCCTGCGCTCGCGCCGCCCGAGCCCGCATCGTCCGAGCCCGCACCGGCCCGCAGCACGGATCAAGGGTGATCGTGCGCGGCACGTTGATGGGCGTGGCACTCCTGCTGGTGCCCGCGCTGGGCATTGCGTCCGCAACGCCGGACTGCACGCAGGGCCTGCTGCAGCGGCTGGGATGGCGCTTTGACGAGGTCACGGCCGGTGCACCACAGGTGCACGGCGGCCCGGTGTGTACACTTGCCTCGCTGGCTGAAGCACAGGCGGCAGGCGATCTGCGCGTGGGGTGGCCGGCCGGAATGCCCGCTGCAGCACGCCAGGCGTTGCTGCAACAGTTGCTGGACGATCCAGCCACGGTCTGCGCCTATGCCTTCGAACTGGGCGCGGCCACGCAACGTGCGGCCTCGGCACTGCAGGACAACCCCACCTTCCGCTTCTCCGGCCTGCAGCTGGGCTGGATCGGCTTCGGCCTGCAGGGCCCACGCGCGCAAGGCTGGCAGCGCACACGCAGTTTCGGTCGTGGCTTCGTGCCGAGCGCGGGCAACAGTCAAGCACTGGAGGCGTTCTACAGCGGTGCCGTGCGTGCCGAATGCGGGGTCGGCCGCCAGGTCGCGCAGCTGGCCACGCAACGAGAGCTTTATGGTGATGCCGCGTTCGATACGGAGTTCGCAGCGGATGAACTGTCGATCGGCACCTTCCTCGCCCTGCACGAGACCGACAGCATCCTGCTCGGTGCCCACGCGGGTGATTTCTTCGCTGATGGCAAGGCGGTGCGCACCTCGGCGATGGGACGGCAGGCCTTCGTTGGCGTGCCCGGCTTCATCGAGCACGTGTACGACAAGGGCACGCTGGACGACCTTAGCAACCAGGCCGAGAACTTCGTCGTGGTCGAGGTGGGCGAGGGCGCCGCGCAGGCACTGGCTGCGCATGGCGGCCTGGCCTGGTACGACCAGCGCAATGCCGAACTCTGGAAACTCGCGCAGGGCATCCCGCGCATCGGCCAGCGCTACTTCGAGCGCCTGTTGTTCGAGCGTGATCCCAACCTTCGTGCACGGCTGGAACCGCGCTACCACGACACGCTGGCACGCATGGACCAGCTGCTGGACGATCCGTTCTACCAGCAGTTCGTGATCTATGTGCATCCACGCGGCATACGTCCCATCGGCTACCACATCGCCCGCCTGCTCGATCGCAACCCGCGAACGCCGTTTTCGATCGACCTGGCGGTGCACAATCTGCATACCACGCTCTACCGGCGTTGGCGCGAGGCGCAGCTGCGCCACTGCGCGGCTACCGGCAGGCCAGGCAGCCTGACCCTAGACCCCAACTGAAGGTGAAACAATGGATATTGCAATGATCGGCCTCGGCCGCATGGGCGCCAACATGGCCCAGCGCCTGCATCGCGGCGGCCACCGCGTGGTCGGCTACGACCCGGGCGACGGTGCCCGCCAGCGCGCTGCCGAGGCCGGCCTGGAAGTGGTTGATTCGCTGGCCGCCGCGGTTGCCGCGCTGCCGGTACCGCGCGTGGTGTGGCTGATGGTGCCGGCCGGCGAAACCGTCGACCAGACCCTGGGCCAGCTGACCCCGCACCTGGCCGAGGGTGACATCGTCATCGATGGCGGCAACTCCAACTACCAGGACTCGATCCGTCGCGCCAAGGCACTGGCCGAAGACGATCTGGGCTACGTCGACTGCGGCACCAGTGGTGGCGTGTGGGGCCTGCAGGAGGGCTACAGCCTGATGGTCGGTGGCGAAGCGTCGGTGGTGGAGCAGATCGCACCGCTGCTGCGCACGCTGGCACCGGCCGAAGATCGTGGCTGGGGTCGTGTCGGCCCGTCCGGCGCTGGCCACTTCACCAAGATGGTCCACAACGGCATCGAGTACGGAATGATGCAGGCCTACGCCGAAGGCTTCGCGCTGATGGAGCGCAAGCAGGAAATGGAACTGGACCTGGCCCAGGTCGCCGAAGTCTGGCGCCACGGTAGCGTGGTGCGTTCGTGGCTGCTGGACCTGAGCACTGAAGCCCTCAAGCGCAATCCGTCGCTGGATGGCATCGCCCCGTACGTGGAGGATTCCGGCGAAGGCCGCTGGACCGTGGCCGAAGCGATCGCGCTCGATGTGCCGGCACCGGTGATCACCCTGTCGCTGCTGGAACGCCTGCGCTCGCGCGAATCGAATTCGTTCACCGACCGCCTGTTGTCGGCGATGCGCAATGAATTCGGCGGCCACGCCATCAAGAAATCGTAAGCACCGCGGTGGGGTCGGAGCCCTTCGGCGTTGCCGAAGGGCTCCGACCCCATGAAGCCAGTCGAGCATGGCTCGACTCTACAAAAGCCGTCTCCGATGGTTTCCACGTCGATGTGTCGACCAAGGTCGACACCTACCGTCGGACCCACCCCGCCATCTCACGGATAGCTTGCTTTTGACGTTGACGTTGCCGTTGATTCGGCAGGTGCAGGGCGCAGCCCTGCCGGTCACCCCAACGCGATTCGCCGCCCTTCGCGCGCGCTGTCCATGCCGGCCTGCAGCAACCGCATCAACTGCAGTGCCTGCACCGGACTGACCGTCGGCTCGCCATCGCCGTGCATCGCCGCCGCGAACTGCGCATACAACCGCCGGTAGTCGCCCGGCAGGTTGTCCACGGTACTGCGCTGCACATTGTCCTCGGCATCGCAGCGCACCAACTCGCCGTGCCGTGGGTCGATGCCCCAGCCCGGCGCCCCTGGCGCAACACCGCGCCGCAGCTGTGCCTCCTGCACGTCCAGCCCATGCTTGATCCAGCTGCCACGACTGCCATGCACACTGAAGTGCGGCGTGGGCGCCGCCACCAGCGAACCGGCATGCACGATCGCGCGATGCCACGGGTAGTGCAGTACCGCGTGGAAGTAATCGATGCCGCTGCCGCCTTCGCGCTGCACGGCCAGATCGGCATCGATCGCCTCGGGCCAGCCGAACAGCACCAGCATCTGGTCCAGCAGATGCGGGCCAAGGTCGTACCACAGGCCGCTGCCTGGGCCGTCCTGTTCGCGCCAGCGGTCGCGCACCTGCGGCCGGTAGCGGTCGAAGTGCGCGTGGCACTCGGCCACGTCACCGAGCGTGCCTTCGGCCAGCAGCGCCTGCAGGGTGAGGAAATCCGCATCGAAACGCCGGTTCTGGAACACGGTGGCGATGCGTCCGGCATCACGTGCCGCAGCCAGCACCGCTTCGGCTTCAGCGACATCCAGCGCGAACGGCTTGTCGATCAGTACATGCTTGCCCGCGGCCAATGCCGCGATCGCCAGCGGTGCATGCTGTGCGTTCGGTGTGGCGATCACCACCGCGTCCACCGCCGGGTCGTCGAACACCTCCTGCGGCGTGGCGCGCACGTGCACGTCGCTGAACGCGCGTAGCAACGTGTCGCGCTGCGAACTGGCGATGCTGTGCAGCACCAGGCCCGGCGTGTGCTGGATCAGTGGCGCATGGAAGACGCGGCCGGCGAGACCGTAGCCGATCAGGGCCAGTTGCAGGTCGGGGCGCATGAGAGGGCTCCGGCAGTGGGAAGGGCAGGGTAAACGACGGTTGCTGGCAGTCCAAAACTGAACCGTTGCCGTTGGAAACGTTTCGATTCACGGCGGCATGACCGCAACGCCACGCCTGCTCTACGGCCGCGTGTCCAGACTGGCAGCACATCCCGAAGGAGTACGACACGATGAGCAATACCACCCGCACGCTGATTGCTTCCGCCCTGACCCTGGGCCTGGCGCTGTCCTCCTCGGCTGCATTCGCCAAGGATCCGGCCGCGAAGAGCCCGCCGACCAGCACCCATCCGGCAACCCATGCCGATCGCCATGACTCCAACGAGCCGGTGACCGATACCTGGATCACCACCAAGGTGAAGGCCGATCTGCTGGCCAGCAGCAACGTTCCGGGCACTGAAATCAAGGTGGAAACCGTGAACGGCGTGGTCAGCCTGAGCGGTGCCGTGGCCACCCAGGCTGAGAAGGACAAGGCGGTCACCACCGCCAAGGGCATCAAGGGCGTGACCCGCGTCGATGCCGCTGCATTGAAGGTCAGCGCTGCTGCCAAGCGCTGACCCCGGTGGGCGCCCCAGGCGGGGCGCCCAGCCCCTGTGGAGCCGAGCCATGCTCGGCTCCACAGGAAATGTCGTAACCCGTTCAGGCAACCACACTGGAAACCCCAGACTTGTGACCGCCTGCGCTATATTGCCGGTTCCGCCGCAACCGGGCTCGTCCCGGACAACGCTTCGCGGCTGTGCTGACGAGGAACTATGGCGCTGGTTTTCAGTGACGACATCTGGGACCGTTGGCGATTGCCAGCCTTGGCGCTGGCCGCCGCCGCGATCATCGTGGTGCCGTGGTTGACCCTGCGCAAACTGCAGCAGGACAACGAACAGGCGATGGCCTGGGTCAACCACACCCAGGCCGTCGGCGTAGCCTTGCAGCAGCTGCAGGCGGACGTACGCGATGTCGAGTCGGCGGCGCTGACGCTGTCCAAGGGTGTGGACGCGCCGGGGCTGCGCGAGCGCATGGCCAAGGCCAACGACATTCCCGGGCGCCTGGCCGAACTGGGCCGGATGACCCGCGACAATCCTGACCAGCTGATCCGCATCGGCCGTATCGAGTCGATGCTGGAAGGGCGCATGGCGCTTGCCCGTGAGCTGGCCAAGTCTGAGCCCAACAGTGATCAGCGCGGGCTGGTGAAGGACCTGAGCACGCGCTATCCGATTCGCGGCCTGGTTGAAGAACTGCAGGCCAGCGAGCAGAAACTGCTGACCCTGCGTGCGGAGCAGGCTGCGCGCCAGCGCAAGCAGACCGAGCTGGTGTCGTGGAGTTCGCTGGTGATCCAGCTGGCGCTGCTCGGCCTGGTGTTGTGGCTGCTGCAGCGGCAGATCGGCCGTCGCCTGCATGCCGAACGGCAATCACTGCGCGCGGCGGCACGTGCCGCGTCGGTACTGCAGACGGTGCGCGAACCGATCGTGCTGCTTGACCGTGACCTGCGTGTACAGCTGCATAACCCTGCCTTCGCCGAGCTGTACGGGCTGCAGGACGAACGTGCCGATGGCCTGCTGCTGGAATCCGTCGGTGATGGTGCGTGGAAGGACACGGTGGTGCGTCAGCGCCTGTCCGACGTGCTCTCGCGTGGTCGGGAACTGTGGGACTTCGAGCACGAGCAGCGCACTGCCGATGGCATGGCGCGTTACATGCTGCTCAATGCGCGGCGCATGCCGCTGCCGGATACCGATGACGAAGTGGTGCTGCTGACGGTCAGTGACGTGACCATGCAGCGTGCGGTTCAGCTGCGCGTGGAAGAGCTGAATCGCCAGCTGGAAGGCAAGGTGGCCCAGGTGTCCGAGGTCAACCGTGAGCTGGAGGCCTTCAGCTACTCGGTGTCGCACGACCTGCGCGCACCGCTGCGCCACGTGGCCGGTTTCTCCGACAAGCTGTCGCGCCACCTCGGCGACGCTGCCGACGACAAGAGCCGCCATTACCTGGAAGTGATCTCCAGTTCGGCCCGTCGCATGGCGGCACTGATCGACGACCTGCTGGTCTACTCGCGGCTGGGCCGCGCGGCGATGCGCCAGCAGGCGGTGGACATGCAGTCGCTGGTGGCCGATACCCGTGCGATGCTCGATTCCAACCTGCAGGCGGAGGCCGAAAGCAGCGGCCACGCGCACCAGGTGGAGTGGAGCATCGCGCCGCTGCCGATCGTGGTGGCGGACGAGAACATGATCCGCCAGGTCTGGCTGAACCTGCTCGGCAATGCGGTGAAGTACTCGGGCAACCGCGAGCCGGCGAAGATCCGCGTGGATTACCAGCCGCAGCCCGATGGCGGTCATCAGTTCACGGTCAGCGACAATGGTGCAGGCTTTGACATGGCCTACGCCGGCAAGCTGTTTGGTGTGTTCCAGCGCCTGCACAAGGCCAGTGACTACCCGGGTACCGGCATCGGCCTGGCCAGCGTGCGCCGCGTGCTGACCCGCCATGGCGGCCGTATCTGGGCCGAGGCCGAACCGGACGTCGGCGCCACCTTCCACTTCTACCTGCCTCCCGCGATCGATGCGGACAAACAAGGGCCTTCTGCATGACCACTCTGCGCACCATTCTTCTCGCCGAAGACAGCCCGGCTGATGCCGAAATGGCGATCGACGCCCTGGAAGAGGCGCGTCTGGCCAATCCCATCGTGCACGTCGAAGACGGCGTGGAAGTGATGGACTACCTGTTGCGCCGTGGTGCCTTCGCCAATCGCGAGGAAGGCCTGCCGGCGGTGCTGTTGCTGGACATCAAGATGCCGCGCATGGATGGGCTGGAAGTGCTGCGGCAGATCCGCGAGCACGAAGAACTCAAGCGCCTGCCGGTGGTGATCCTGTCGTCCTCACGGGAGGAAAGCGACCTCGCCCGCAGCTGGGACATGGGCGTGAACGCCTACGTGGTCAAGCCGGTCGACGTGGACCAGTTCTTCGGCGCGGTGCAGACCCTGGGCAAGTTCTGGGCGTTGATCAACCAGGCACCGGAACTCGAGTGAGCCCATGCCCCTGACCGGTCCCGCCCTGGGGGCGCTGCGCATCCTGCTGGTGGAAGACTCACCGGAAGATGCCGAGCTGATGTCTGAACAGATGCTCGACGCGGGCCTGGAAGCCCGCTTCGAGCGTGTCGAGAGCGAGGCCGAACTACGCCAGGCACTGGCCAGGTTCCAGCCGGACATCGTGCTGTCCGACCTGAGCATGCCGGGGTTCTCCGGTGATGACGCGCTGCGCATCGTGCGCGAGACCTCGCCGGAAGTGCCCTTCATCTTCGTCTCCGGCACCATGGGTGAGGAGAACGCAGTGGCGGCGCTGCAGAAGGGCGCCAACGATTACATCATCAAGCACCTGCCGGCGCGCCTGCCGTCGGCGGTGGCGCGTGCGATCCGCGATGCACGCAGCGCGGTGGAGCGTGCACGGGTGGAAACCGAACTGATGCGCGCGCAGCGCCTGGAAAGCCTGTCGCTGCTTGCCGCCGGCCTCAGCCATGACCTGCGCAACATCCTGCAGCCGTTGCTGATCATGCCGGACCTGCTGAAGGCGCGTACCGAGGATCCGCAGCTGCACCATCTGGCCGATGTCATCGCCGAGTGCGGCCGGCGTGGCCACGAGATGGCCGAATCGATGCTGTCGTTCGTGCGCGGTTCGCGCAAGCCGAGCGAGCGCATCGAGATCGATGGCCTGTTCGATGCGGTGGCACTGCTGTTGCGCAGCAACGTGCCCGATGCCGTGCGCCTGGAACTGCAGGTGCAGGACGAAGGCCTGGTGGTCGATGCCAACTACACCGAGCTGCAGCAGGTGATGCTGAACCTGGCGCTCAACGCGATCCAGGCGATGCCCAATGGCGGCCGCCTGAGCCTGACCGCCAGCCATGCCGGCCAGCGCGATGGCGTGGACTGGATGCACATCCGGGTCGCCGACGAAGGCATCGGCATGGATGCGGACACGCTGTCGCACCTGTTCAATCCGTTCTTCACCACCAAGGCCGATGGCACGGGCCTGGGCCTGATTTCCTGCAAGCGCATCGTTGAAGGCGCCGGCGGCAGCATCCACGTCAGCAGCCAGTCGGGGCAGGGCACCTGCTTCGAACTGCGGCTGCCGATGCACGAGGCCATCGATGGCAGCGAGCCGATCGAGCAGCTGGTGGCGCTGGGCAGCGGCCAGTCGATCCTGGTGGTCGATGGCGAAGCCACGCGCCTGTCGCTGCTCGGCAACGCGCTGTCCAGCCAGGGCTACCAGTTGCAGCTGGCCTCCGATGGCCCGGCGGCGCTGCGCTGGATGCAGCAGGAGGCGATGCCGGCGCTGGTGATTGCCGATGCCGGCTCGAAGTTGCTGCCGGCCAGCCAGCTGCTGGGCGAGATGGCGACGTTGGGCTATCGCGGCCCCGCGCTGGTGCTGGAGGATGCGGCAGTGACGGTACCGGCCGATGCGTTCCCTGCGGGTGTCGAGGTGCATGTGCTGCACAAGCCGCTGCAGATGCAGCAGGTGTTCCGCGCGGTGGCCGAAGCGCTGGGCTGATGCTGCGGTAGTGCCGGCTGCTGGCCGGCATCCGCGTGCGGTGGGATCATTGCGGTTGCCGGCCAGCGGCCGGCACTACCGGTCCAGGGTTTCCCAGGGGAACCGTGGCAGCGCATCCACCGCCTGTTCCAACCGCCGCGACCAGTTCTGGTGGATGTCCGCATACAGCGCTGAATCCGCGCCCAGCCGCAGCTGCTGGCCGATGCGCAACTCGCCGTCGCGCAGCAGCGCCAGGTCGATCGGCAGGCCCACCGACAGGTTGGAACGGATGGTGGAGTCCAGCGAGACGATGGCCGTGCGCGCGGCATCCTCCAGGTGTGTGGCCGGGCTGAGGATGCGGTCGAGGATCGGCTTGCCGTACTTGGATTCACCGATCTGCAGGTACGGCGTCTCCGGCGAGGCGGCGATGGCGTTGCCGAGCGGATAGATCATGTACAGCCCGGGGCGCTCGCCGGCGATCTGGCCGCCGAAGATCAGCGTGGCCTGGGTATTGACCCCATCGTGGCCATGTTCGCTGTGGTTGCTGTGCACCTGGCTGTCCACCAGCAGCTGGCCGACGTACTCGGCGGCTTCGAACAGGTGGGCCATGTCGCGCAGGTTGGGCGTGCGCCGTTCACCGGCGTCGCGCCCCAGGCGCGACACCAGCAGCTGGGTGGTGGCCAGGTTGCCAGCCGCCATCAGCACGTAGGCTGCCTGGCCGGGGTACTCGAACACGTGCAGCTTGCGGTGCACGCGCACATCGTCCAGCGAGGCATTGGTCCGGGTGTCGGCAGCGAAGACCAGGCCTTCGTCCACCTCGATTCCAACGCAATAGGTCATGTCGGTGCCCTATCATGTGCGTCCCGGATTGTAGGCAGGCCGCCGTGACGACGGCATGTCCACGCCCCCCAAGTGCCGTCACCTGAACCGCATGACCACCGTGCTCCTGAGCCTGGGCAGCAACGTCCAGCCCCGTCGCTACCTCCACGCCGCGGTGGCGGCCCTGCGCGAGCGCTTCGGCGCGCTGCAGGTGTCGCCCGCCTACCGTACCGCCGCGGTCGGCTTCGATGGCCCGGCCTTCCTCAACAATGCGGTGGCGATCGAAACCGACCTGCCGCTGCAGGAACTGGACGACTGGCTGCATGCGCTGGAAGACGCACACGGCCGCGACCGTAGCGGGCCGCGCTTCTCCGACCGGACCCTGGACATCGACGTGGTGTTCTACGGGGATCTGGTGGTGGAAGGTCCCGGCCACCTGCGCATTCCGCGCCCGGAGCTGAAGCATGCCTTCGTGCTGAAGCCGCTGGCCGACATCGCGCCGGGCTTCATCGACCCGGTCAGCGGGCAGGACCTGGCCACGTTGTGGCGTGCGCACAGACAGTTTGGCGAGACGTTCGAGGTCGTGGACCTGGAATGAGGGTGGTTGCCGGCCAGCGGCCGGCACTACCGGTAGTGCCGGCCGCTGGCCGGCAACATTTCAACTGACCGTACGCCCGCCATCCACGCGCAGGGTATGGCCAGTGACGAAGCTGGCTTCGGCCACCAGCCAGTACACCGCCTCGGCGATCTCCTCGACGGTGCCGATCCGCGCCAGCGGCGTGCGTGCCAGCAGCGCTTCGCGGGCGAAATCGTCCTTGCCCTGTTCCGGCCACAGGATCGCCCCCGGCGCTACCGCATTGACCCGCACCTTCGGCGCCAGCTCCAGCGCCAGCGAGCGGGTGGCCATCTCCAGCGCGGCCTTGGCCATGGTGTAGGCGATGTGGTCGCGCATCGGGTCGGTGCCGTGCAGGTCGGTCAGGTTGACGATGCAGCCCTGCTGGCGGCGCAGGTAGGGCGCCGCCGCCTGTGACAGCAGCAGCGGCGCGCGTGCATTGACCGCATACAGCTCGTCCATCGCCTCGGCGGTGACCTGGCCGAGCGGGGTGGGGAAGAAGTTGGAGGCGTTGTTGACCAGCGCATCCAGCCGGCCGAAGTGGGTGACGGCCTGTTCCACCAGGTCGGCCAGGGCGTCGGCGTCACGCAGGTCGGCCTGCAGGGCCAGCACGCTGCCGGGGCGCACGTTGTCGAAATCGAACGCGGCCTGCTGCAGCTCGGCGCTGGAGGTGTTGGCGTGCAGCACCACCGACCAGCCACAGGCATGGAACTGGCGGGCGATGGCCGCACCGATCCGGCGCGCGCTGCCGGTGATCAGGACCACGGGGTGGGTGTCGCTCATCGAGGGTCCTCCAAGGCTCGGCTATCCTGTGCACCATTGTCACCGCATTCGAAGACGCCATGCAGCCCACCTTCCCCCTGCCCGAAGCCGATGCCCTGGCCCACAGCGACCAGCTGGCCGCCGCCCTGCGCGCCGAAATCCTTGCGCAGGGCGGGGCGATGCCGTTCTCCCGCTTCATGGAGCTGTGCCTGTACACCCCCGGCTGGGGCTATTACAGCGCCGGCGCCAGCAAGTTTGGTGGCAGCGGTGACTTCACCACCGCACCCGAGCTCGGCAGCCTGTTCGCCGGCAGCGTGGCCAATGCGCTGGCCCCGGTGTTCGCCCAGTTGGGTGCGCAGGCGCGGATGCTGGAACTGGGCGGCGGGACCGGCGCCTTCGCCGAGGCGGTGCTGCTGCGCCTGGCCGAGCTCGACGCACTGCCGTCGCGCTACGCGATCCTCGAACCCAGCGCCGACCTGCGTGAGCGCCAGCAGCAGCGCCTGCAGCAGAACCTGCCGGCCGAGCTGGCCGCACGCGTGGACTGGGTCGACCGCCCGTTCGAAGAGGACTGGGAGGGCGTGGTGTTCGCCAACGAGGTGATCGACGCATTGCCGACCCCGCGCTTCCTGATCCGGGATGGCGAGGTCTACGAGGAAACCGTGGAGCTGGATGCCGAAGGCAACTTCATCCGCGGCGCGCAGCCGGCCGACATCCTGCTCAACGGCGCAGTGCGCCATATCGAGCGCTACCTGGAAAAACCCTTCGCCGAGGGCTACCGCTCCGAGGTGCTGCCGCAGCTGCCGTACTGGCTGCAGGCGGTGGCCGGCGGCCTGCAGCGCGGCGCGATGCTGTTCGTCGATTACGGCTACAACCGCGGCGAGTTCTACCAGCACGACCGCGACGATGGCACCGTGCGCGCCTTCTACCGCCATCACGTGCATAACGACGTGCATCGTTGGCCGGGCCTGCAGGACATCACGGCGTCGGTGGATTTCACCGCCATGGCCGAGGCTGGCATGCACGGTGGCTTCGAGCTGGCCGGCTACTGCAGCCAGGCCAGTTTCCTGCTCGGCAACGGGCTGGACCAGGTGCTGCTGCTGGCCGAGGAACGCACCGATGAAGTGGGCCGCATCCAGCTGCGCGACCAGGTGAAGAAGCTGACCCTGCCGACCGAAATGGGCGAGCGCTTCCAGGCCATCGGCCTGCAGCGCGGCGTCGACTTCGAACCGGCCTTCGAGCTGGGTGACTTGAGCTGGCGCCTGTGAGCGCGGCGTTGCCGGTGATCAAGCCGCTGCGTCGGCCACGGTTGTGGACCGTACTGTGGGCGACGGCGGTGCTGCTGGTGATCGTGGTCTGCCTGATCCCGCCGCCGCCGATTCCGCTGCCGGAAAACAGCGACAAGGGCGAGCATTTCCTCGCTTACTTCATCCTGGCGGGCAGCGCGGTGCAGCTGTTCCGGCGCGGGCGGCCGCTGCTGTGGGTGGGCGTGGGCCTGGTGCTGATGGGCATCGGCATCGAGTTCGCGCAGGGCGCACTGACCAGTAACCGCACGGCGGATCCGATGGATGCGATCGCCAACACGATCGGCGTGCTGGCCGGTCTGGCTACGGCACTGACCCCGCTGCGCGATCTGCTGCTGCGCTGGCGCGGGTAAAGGCGTGCCAACCAAGGTTGGCACCCACCCGTAGATCCACGCCATGCGTGGATGAGCTGCCCGGGGTGCCGACCAAGTTCGGCACCCACCATGACAGACCTGTCATTACTTCCCCAGCGTGACCTCATCCAGCACCCACATCGCCGGGCGCGTATCGCCGGTGAAGTTGATGCACAGGTCACCGGCGCCCTGGGTTCCCTTCGGCAGCGTCGCGCGCAGGGTCACGAAGCCATCGGCATCGGGCTTGGCCGGCAACGCTACTTCAGCCAGCACCTTGCCGCTGCAGTCGCCACGACGCACCTGCATCTCGCCATGCGCGCGCTTGGCCTTCTCGAAACGGCGCTTGGGTTCGTCGTGGGCCAGCTGGAAGTAGTACGGGATGCGACCTGCACGCACTTCCACGCTGCCGATGCCGTCCAGCTGCGCCTGCGGCCAGCGCCAGCACGGCTGGAAGATGTCCACGTTGAACACCGCACGGGGGCCCTCGCGTGGGCCATCGTCTTCCAGGCGCAGCACCAGCCCCTTCTTGCCCACGCAGCTGAGCAGTTCATCGCTGCGGCGGCTGAGCAGCGATTGTGCGCTGAAGTCCGCGACCGTCGGCTTCGCCGCCAGCATCTGGCCCTGGTAGAACGCGGCGGCCTGCACGGCGGCGGGCAGCTGCGCCGTCAGCGGCTGCTGGTACAGCGGCGACTGCGCGGTCACCGGCTGGCCATCGGTGCTGTAGCGCACTTCATAGCCCAGCGGATTGGCCAGCGACACGGTCACCGTGTTCTTCGCGCGATCATCGGTGTAGTCCACGCCTACTTCGAACGGAGTCTGCGCATAGGCCAGGCCCCAGGCACGGTAGCGCTGCAGCTGCGCCGGCAGGCGTGCGAGGAAATCGCGGAAGTCGCGATGTTCCGGCATGCTCCAGCCGGTCTCGGCCACGGCGGCCAGGCGCGGGAACAGGTTGTGCTGCAGGCGTGCATAGCTGCGCGTGTGTTCGGTGAACATGTTGGCCTGCAGGCCGAGGATGTGCCCGCGCTTGTCGGCGGCCAGTTCGGCCGGCACCGGCTCGAAGTTGTAGAGCTTGCCAAGGTTGACCTGGGTCGGGCGGCCCGGCGGTTCGTTCGGTGAGGCCGTCTGCAGGTAGTCCAGGTACAGGTAGCCGACGGGCGACATGATCACGTCATGCCCGGCACTGGCCGCAGCGAGGCCACCTTCGGTGCCCTGCCACGACATCACGGTGGCCTGCGGCGGCAGACCGCCTTCGAGGATCTCATCCCAGCCGATCAGGCGCCGGTCGTGTTCCTCCAGGAACGTCTCCAGGCGCTTGATGATGTGGCTCTGCATGGCCATCTCATTCTTGATGCCCAGCGCACGCATGCGCTGCTGCACCTGCTTCGAGGCTTCCCACTGGTCCTTGACCGCCTCGTCGCCGCCCACGTGCACGTACTTGGCCGGGAACAGTTCGATCACTTCCTCCAGGACGTTCTCGAGGAAGGTGACGGTGCTGTCTTCCACGTTGAACAGGTTCGGGAACACGCCCCATTCGCTGATCGGCTTCAGCGGGGTATTGATCGAACCCAGTTCCGGATACGCGGCGATCGCTGCGGTCGCGTGCCCCGGCACATCGATTTCCGGAATCACCTGGATATGCAGCTTCGCGGCATAGGCGATCACCTCGCGGATCTGGTCCTGCGTGTAGAAGCCGCAGTACGGGTGCTCCTGGCCGCTGGCCGGATCGATGCCGCCATCGCCGGCCGGCAGGCGGCAGCTGCCCACCTCGGTCAGCTTCGGGTAGCGCTTGATCTCCATGCGCCAGCCCTGGTCATCGGTGAGGTGCCAGTGGAAGGTGTTGAGCTTGTGCGCAGCCATTGCGTCGAGCACGCGCTTGATCTCGTCCAGGCTCTGGAAATGCCGCGCCGAGTCGAGCATGAAGCCGCGCCAGCTGAAGCGCGGCGCGTCCTGGATCTGCACCGCTGGCAGCACGCCGTTGCTGCCGCCGGTGGCCAGCTGGGCGAGGGTGGTCGCGCCATAGAACAGGCCGGTTTCGTTGCCAGCCTGGATCACCACGCCCTGCGCGGTGCTGTCCAGCGTGTATCCCTCACCGCTGTCGCGGAAGGTGGGCACGATCTGGAAACGGATGCTGCCGGCCTTGGCTGCAGCCTTGCCCTTGGCCGGGGTCAGGCGCGGGCCACCACTGCGGGCCAGCAGGTCCGCGAACTGGGCAGCGACGCGCTGTGCGGCTTCGCCTTCGGCCTGCAGCACGGTATCGGCGCGCACGGTGATGCCGCTGCCCTGGCCACGTTGCACAGTGGCCGGGGCGGGGATCAGCATCAGGCTGCCAGCACGCAGCTGCGGGCCGGGCGCTTCAGCGGCGGGCGTGGGATCGGCGGCGAGCGCCGGCATTGCCGGCAGCAGGGCGAGCAGGCTGCCCAGCAGCACTGCGCTGCGCATCCGGGCGCGGGAAGGCTTGACCATCGGAACGACTCCTTGGAACGGTGCGATGAACGCTATACATGAAAAACGCCGGGCCCGGAATGACCCAGGCCCGGCGTGCGTGCACGACTCGGCGATGTTGCCGCCGCTGGATCAGTACTTGAAGCGGAAGTTGAGGTAGTACTGGCGACCGTTGCTGTAGAACGAGGTCGGAGTGGCCGCGCTCTGGTAGTACTTGTAGGTCGGGTTGTTGAGGTTCAGCGCATCGAAGCTGACGCTCATCCAGTCGGTGGCCTTGTAGCTCAGCGATACCGACAGGGTGCCGAACGCGTCCTGGTAGTAGGGGTTGGCACCCGACAGACCGATCAGGAACGACGAGCGGCGGGTGTAGCTGACGCGTGCGCCGAAGGTATCGTTCTCGAAGTAGGCACCCACGTTGTAGGTGTTCTTCGAGGTGCCCAGCAGATTGTGGCTGCCGTCGGCCCAGGTGTGCGAGGTGCTGCCATCGGCGTAGGTGTAGTTGGCGTTGACGCCGAAGTACTCACCGATCGGCTGCTCGTACGCCACTTCCATGCCGGTGACCTTGCCGTCGGCGTTGACCGGCACCGAGACCTGGTAGGCCTCCAGCTGGTGGGTCAGTTCGCTGAACAGCATCTGGGTCTGGGTGCCGAAGGCCACGTAGTCCTTCAGGTTCATCGAGTACGCACCCACCGACAGCAGGCCGCGCGGCATGAAGTACCACTCGACGTTGGCGTCGAAGTTGGTCGACAGCACCGGCTTCAGCTTCGGATTGCCACCGCCACCGGTCTTGTTCAGATCCGAGCCCCAGGTCGAAGCACCCAGCGCCGAGAAGTCCGGCAGGGTCTGGGTCTGCGACGCGGCGAAGCGGAACACCAGGTCATCGGCCAGATCGAACTTCAGGTTCGCGCTGGGCAGGATGCGGTCGTGCTTGTTGTCGAACGACAGCGACTTCCACATGCCGAACAGGCTGCGGACGTCGGCGTTTGCCGCGTCGGTGACGGCCTGGTAGGTGTCGATGTCCTGCTTGATGTTGACATAGCGCAGGCCGACGTTGCCGCTCCAGCGGTCGCCGCTGAAGTTGCCCTGCACATAGGCGGCGAAGTTCTTCTCGGCAACCTTCCACTCGGCACCGTAGTTGTGGCGGCCGGTCGGGCCGTCATTGCCGGACAGCCAGGTGGAGTTGTTGGTCACCGCATCCTTCAGCGCGCCCGGGGTGAAATACCACAGGTCGCGCGGGAAGCTGCCACCGATGCTGCTGGCGAAACCACCCGGGAAGCCTGCGGTCGCACCGTTCTTCAGTGCATCCCAGATCGCGCCCGGGGTTGCGCCTTCCGGCGACTTGGATTCGCGCTTGTGGTCGGCGAAACGGGCACCGAAGTCGATCGAGTTCAGTGCGCCGGCATCGCTGAAGTACTGGTTGAAGTCAACGTTGACCCACTTTTCCTTATCGATCGCGGTCACCTGCTGGTTGCCCCAGGTGCCGAATTCGGTCACGCCGCCCGGGCTGATGTTGCCACCGACATTCCAGTCGATCGGCGAACCATTGCCGTGGGTGGCCCAGGTTGCACCACCACCGCGGGCGAGGTTGACCTCGGCGATGTACTGGCGCGGTGTATCGCCGGTACCCTTGGTGCTGCCAGCCTGGAACTTCATGCCCAGGTTGTCATTGATCTGCCAGTCGGCATCGAAGGTGATGTAGTTGGTCTTGGCCTTCGACTCGCGGTAGATCATGTCGTACACCGCGTAATCGCGGTCGGCCTGGCCAGCGAAGGTGGCGTTGGTCAGCACGCCATCCTTGACCACATAGCCCGGGTTCGGGGCCTGGCCCGGAATCAGGATCTTGTTGCCATTGGCATCTTCAACGGTGCGGTCGTTGAGGATGCGGCCGCCCCACAGCATGAAATTGCGGTTGTAGTTGTTCGCCTTCAGTTCCGAGCTGAAGCCTTCCAGGCCCAGGGTCAGGTTGTCCATAGGCTTGAACTGCAGCGAGATCAGGCCGCCCTTGCGCTCGCGGGTCTGTTCGAACAGCGTCGAGCCGAGCAGGCCCGGCGCGTACACGCCGGCCAGATCCGGATTGGACTGGGCCACCGTGCCGGTCGGATCGATCTTGAAGAAGCCACCCGGGATTTCCTGCGCTTCGCGGCGCAGCTCGCGCTTCTGGCTGAAGGCCTGCACCATCACGCCGAAGGTGTTGTCGTCGTTCTTGTAGTTGAACAACGCCGACAGCTGCGGGTCATTCGACTTCGCCTGGTCCGAACGCACCGCACCGATCGAGGCCTCAGCCGAGATCTGCTTGGAGAACTCCAGCGGCTTGCGGGTGAGGATGTTGACGGTACCGGTGGTGCCGCCGTCCTGCAGCTTGGCCTGCGAGGACTTGTTCACTTCCACCGAGCGAACCAGTTCCGACGGCAGCAGGGCGTAGCTGACGCTGCGGCCGACGTTGTTGCCCTGGCTGAGCACGAACCAGTCGGCCGAGCCGACGGTGTGGCCGTTGATCAGGGTCTGGGTCAGGCTAGGGCTGGTGCCGCGCAGGCTGACACGGTCGGCTTCGTCGAAGCCGCCTTCGTCGGCGCTGGATGAGCTGATGTTGACGCCCGGCAGGCGCTGCAGGGTGTCGGCGACGTTGTGCGCGGGCAGCTTGCCCACGTCTTCGGCGGTGACCACTTCCACGCGTGCGTTCGCTTCGCGCTTGGTGTCCAGCGATTTTTCCATCGAACCACGGATGCCGGTGACCTGCACGGTGTCCAGGTCGGTGGCGGTCTGGGAGGCCTGCTGCGCGTGCGCACTGAAGGCGATGCAGCTGACGATGGCGGCCGAAAGCAGGGTCTTGCGGGTGTTCATGATGTCTCTCCTCATCACTCGATTGGATGCCGGCGGCGGTGTTCGATTACGGTTGCGAAGACATGCGCGGGGCGGCGGCGAAGTCCCGTGCGTTGGCGTGCCACGTACTGCGTGCTGCGATTGCGTTGAAGCCTGTTGCGGTGTCAGGCGGCCGACTGCTGCTGCAGGTACCAGCTGGCAGCGCCGACCACGCCCAGCTGGCCGTGTTCGACGACCTTCACCGGGATGCGTGCCAGCGCTTCGCCCATCGGCCCCTTCTGCAGGTAGCGTTCGACGAAGGTGCTGGCGTGCAGGTATTCGCGGATCTGCGGCAGGATGCCGCCGGCCAGGTAGACGCCACCGTGGGCGCCGTAGAACAGCGCCATGTCGCCGATGGTGCTGCCGAGCAGGCCACAGAACACATCCAGCGCCTGGCGCGCGTGCGCATCGGTATCGGCCATGGCCGCGGCGGTGACTGCATCGGGGCTGGCCAGGGTCGGTGCCTGCCCCTGCAGCGCGCACACCGCGCGGTACAGGTTCATCAGGCCCGGGCCGGAGATTGCATGCTCGATCGACACGTGGGCGCGGTCGCGCTGCATGTGGCGGACGATGGCCATTTCCAGTTCGGTGCTGGCCGCCAGGGTCGGCTGGCCGGCTTCGGTCGGCAGTACCACCGGACCGTGCGCGGTGGGAATCCACAGCGCGGCGCCGAGGCCGGTGCCGGGGCCGACCACCAGGGTCGGGCCACGCGCAGCGGTGTCCGGCCCGCACAGGTGCAGCACGCCGCTGGCGTCCACCTGCGCGGCGGCATAGGCCACCGCTTCGAAGTCATTGACGATGTAGACCCGCTGCAGGCCGACGTCTGCTTCCACCTGGCGCGCCGACAGCGGCCACGGCAGGTTGGCGGTGATCACCGTGCCGTCCTCGCGGGCGTAGCCGGCGCTGGCAACCACGCAATGCGTGGGCCGCGGGCCTTCGCCAAGGAAGTCGGACAGGATCGCGCTGAGGCCGGCATGGTCGGCATTGCGGTACTTGCGGTACTCCAGCACCTGCACCGGGTGGGCGGCATCACCGCTGGCCTGGACCCGGGCCACGCGCACATGGGTGCCACCGACGTCGGCGGCCAGGAACGAGGGCGCGACTCGGGACAGGACATGGGCCGGGGCGGGGTGGCTGGCGGTCACGCGGGCTCCTGCTGCAGGTGGGGCCGGACCCGGGATCGGGGGCGGCGATTGGGGCGGAGTCTGTAACCCCGCTGACAACGATGTCAACGAGTTCGTGACACTTTCGTTGCTGCGTCGCAACGAATGCGACATGCAGTAAACGTTTACATGGCGTGAGCATGGGTTTCACGCGGGAACCGTTGCTGCAAGGGGATCAAGGGCTGTGGCGCATTCAGCACACGGCGCTGTGATCGGGTTGCGCAGTGCAGCACGAGGTTCACGGGGCTGCGCATGGAAGTTGACAAACCGCGGTTGTCCATCGAAAGAATGTGACAACGTTGTTCCCAGCCACTCTCCGACGCCGCGTTCTGCGGCCGTCGCCGCAGGAGCCCTCCTGATGTCCGCCGTCCCCGCTGCAAGCGCGCGCCCGAACGTGGCCACCTCCATCGCCATCGTTGGCGTGTTGTTCTTCCTGATCGGCTTCTTCACCTGGCTCAACGGCCCGCTGATCACCTTCGTCAAGCTCGCCTTCGAACTCAGCGAGGTGGGTGCCTTCCTGGTGCTGATGGTGTTCTACCTGTCCTACTTCTTCCTGGCCCTGCCGGCATCGTGGATCCTGCGCCGCACCGGCATGAAGAAGGGCCTGAGCTTGAGCCTGCTGGTGATGGCCGGTGGTGCTGCGTTGTTCGGTGAGTTCGCCACCCAGCGCTGGTACCCGGGCGCGCTTGGCGGCCTGTTCGTGATCGGCAGTGGCCTGGCCCTGCTGCAGACCGCGATCAACCCCTACATCTCCATCCTCGGCCCGATCGAGACGGCGGCGCGCCGCATCGCGCTGATGGGCATCTGCAACAAGATCGCCGGCATGCTCGCCCCGGTGCTGATCGGTACCGTGGTGCTGCATGGCATCGGTGATCTGTCGGCCACGGTGGCCGCTGCCGATGAAGCCACCAAGGCGCAGTTGTTGAACGAATTCGCCGCCAAGATCCATGCGCCGTACCTGGCGATGGCCGGCCTGCTGGTGCTGCTGGCGGTGGCCGTGCTGTTCTCGCCGCTGCCGGAAATCAAGTCGTCCGAAGCCAACGCTACGCCGGTGGCGGCCGGTGCCGCCGAACGCCGCAGCATCTTCCAGTTCCCGCACCTGTGGCTGGGCGTGTTGTGCCTGTTCGTCTACGTGGGCGTGGAGGTGATGGCCGGTGATGCGATCGGTACCTACGGCCATGGTTTCGACCTGCCGCTGGACCAGACCAAGATGTTCACCTCGCTCACGCTGGGCGCGATGCTGGTCGGCTATGTGGTCGGCCTGCTGCTGATTCCCAAGGTGGTCTCGCAGTCGCGCTACCTGACCATTTCAGCGGTGCTGGGCGTGGTGTTCTGCCTCGGCGCCTGGGCCACCCACGGCTATGTATCGGTGGCCTTCGTGGC
The DNA here is from genome assembly GCF_009659995.1 of Stenotrophomonas sp. MH181796. NCBI lineage: Bacteria > Pseudomonadati > Pseudomonadota > Gammaproteobacteria > Lysobacterales > Lysobacteraceae > Stenotrophomonas > Stenotrophomonas sp. MH181796. Next base: position 217,820 of record NZ_RAHU01000001.1, on the reverse strand, counting down.
CCTGCTGGGCTTCGCCAACGCGATGATGTGGCCGGCGATCTTCCCGCTGGCGATCCGCGGCCTGGGCCGCTTCACCGAGACCGGCTCGGCCTTGCTGGTGATGGGTATTGCCGGTGGCGCGATCATTCCGCAGCTGTTCGCCGTGCTCAAGCAGCACATCGACTTCCAGCTGGTGTTCGTGCTGCTGATGGTGCCGTGCTACCTGTACATCCTGTTCTACTCGGTGGTCGGCCACCGCGCCGGCCTGCCGCAGGAGCGCTGATCGGCGATGATGGACGGCAGCCAACCCCAGGGAAAACCCATGCGCAGAGCGACCATCAAGGACGTTGCGGAAAAGGCCAAGGTCTCGCTGAAGACGGTCTCGCGGGTGATCAACAACGAGCCTTCGGTGATGCAGGCCACCCGTGCGCGGGTGTTGCGTGCCATCGCCGAACTCGATTACGAGCCCGATCCGTCCGCGCGCAACCTGCGCAGCGGCACCACCTTCGTGATCGGGCTGGTCTACGACAACCCGAACCCGTACCACATCATCGGCGTGCAGAACGGCGTGCTCGCTGCCTGCCGCGAGACCGGCTTCGGCCTGCAGATCCATCCCTGTGATTCCAGCTCGCCGCTGCTGGCCGATGAACTGGCCGACTGGGTGCAGCGTTCGCGCCTGGCCGGGCTGGTGCTGACCGCGCCGATGTCCGAACGCCGCGACCTGATCCAGGCACTGACCGCGCGCGGCATCAAGCTGGTGCGCATCATTGCCGCCACCGAAGACCCGGCCGATGGTGCCTGCGTGTTCGTCGACGACCGCGAGGCCGCCTACGAGATCACCGAGCACCTGATCCAGCTGGGTCACCAGCGCATCGGCTTCCTCTGGGGCGGCATCTCGCACCGCTCCTCGGGCGAGCGTTATGCCGGTTACGAAGCTGCGCTGAAGGACTACGGCATGACCGTGGACAAGCACCTGGTGGTGCAGGGCGACTACACCTTCGACGATGGTTTCCGTGGCGCGCGCCGCCTGCTGGCGCTGCGCGAGCCGCCCACCGCCATCTTCGGATCCAACGACGAAATCGCCGCCGGTGTGCTGGCCGCCGCGAAGTCGGCGGGCATGAACGTGCCGTACGACCTGTCCATCGCCGGTTTCGAGGACAGCCCGTTCTCGCGCCAGTCGTGGCCGCCGCTGACCACCGCCAAGCAGGCCACCGAGGACATTGCCCGCCATGCCGCGCGCCTGCTGATCGCACAGCTGCGCAGCGACGCCTACGACGATGCGCCGGCACCGCTGCACAACCAGGGCTTCGTGCCGCAGCTGGTGGTGCGCGGCTCGACCGCGCCGATGCGCCCAGCCGGCGCACGCCCCCTTCCTTCCGATCCTGCCTGAGCCTGCCATGTCGCTGTCAGACCCCACGTCCACCCTGATGTTCGCCGAGGCCGCTGAAGCGGCCGACGTGGTCGCGCGCCAGTTCTCGCGCAACCACGCCACCATGGAAACCCTGGCCGCCAGCCTGCGTGCGGCGCCGCCGCCGTTCGTGGTCACCTGCGCCCGCGGCAGCTCCGACCATGCCGCCACCTATGGCAAGTACCTGCTGGAAACCCAGCTGGGCCTGGTGGTCGCATCGGCCTCGCCGTCGGTGGGGTCGGTCTATGCCGCACCGCTGCAGCTGCGTGGCGCGCTGTTCATCGTCATCTCGCAGTCGGGCAAGAGCCCGGACCTGCTGCGCAACGCGGAAGCTGCCAAGGCCGCCGGCGCGCGCGTGATCGCGCTGGTCAACGTCGAGGATTCGCCGCTGGCGCAGCTGGCCGACACGGTCATTCCACTGCACGCTGGTGCCGAAAAGAGCGTGGCGGCGACCAAGAGCTACCTGGCGTCGCTGGCCGCGCTGCTGCAGCTGGCTGCCTATTGGAAGCAGGACAGCAGCCTGCGTGCCGCGCTGGACCTGCTGCCGGACGCGATGCGTGAGGCCTGGCAGTGCGACTGGACGTCGGTGACCGAAGGCCTGGTCGATGCCACCAACCTGTTCGTGCTCGGCCGCGGCCTGGGCCTGGGCGCGGCGCAGGAAGCCGCGCTGAAGTTCAAGGAAACCTGTAGCCTGCACGCTGAGGCCTACAGCTCGGCCGAGGTCAAGCATGGCCCGATGGCGCTGGTTGATCGTGGTTTCCCGGTGCTGGCCTTCGCCCAGCCGGATGAGACCGGCGCCGGTACCCGCGCGGTGGTCGATGAGTTCACCGCACGTGGCGCGCAGGTGTGGATGGCCGGTGCCGGTGGCAATCTGCCGGTGGCCGCCGCGCCGCATCCGTTGTGCGCACCGCTGCTGACCGTGCAGAGCTTCTACCGCGCGATCAACGCGTTGGCGCTGCGTCGTGGCTTCAACCCGGACCTGCCGCCGCACCTGAACAAGGTTACGGAGACGGTGTGATGGCAACGGTCCTGCGCAACGCCCGCATCCTTGCCGGCGATGAATTCCGAGACGATCTGGCGGTGGTGATCGAGGGCGGTCGCATCAGCGCGCTGCTGCCTGACGCTGCACCGCAGCTCGGCCAGGCCGCCGAGCAGGTGGACCTGGGCGGTGGCTGGCTGCTGCCCGGTTTCATCGATGTGCAGGTCAACGGTGGTGGCGGTGCGCTGTTCAACAACACGCCGGACGTGGCGGCACTGCGCACCATCGCGCAGGCGCACCGTCGCTTCGGCACCACCGCAATGCTGCCAACGCTGATCAGCGATGACGTGGCGGTGATGCGCGAAGCCATCGGTGCGATGCGCGAGGCGATCGCGCAGGGCGTGCCGGGCGTAATCGGCATCCATCTGGAAGGGCCGTACATCGCGCCAGCCCGGAAGGGCACGCACGATGCCAGCAAGTTCCGCGTGCCCGACGAAGAGGAGATCGCACTGGCCGCATCGCTCGACAACGGCGTGACCCTGCTGACGCTGGCGCCAGAGCGCGTGCCGCTGGAGACCATCCGTGCGCTGGTCGAGCGCGGCGTGATCGTTGCTGCTGGGCACACGGCAGGCACCTACGAAGAGATCCGCGAGGGTCTGGATGCCGGCGTGCGCGGCTTCACCCACCTGTACAACGCGATGTCGCCGCTGCAGGGCCGTGAGCCCGGCGCGGTGGGCGCTGCGCTGGAAGACCGCGACAGCTGGATCGGCATCATCGTCGATGGCGTGCATGTGCATCCGGCCAGCCTGCGCGTGGCGCTGGCGGCCAAGCCGCGCGGTCGCCTGCTGCTGGTGACCGATGCGATGCCGCCGGTCGGTGCCGACGATCCCAGCTACGTGCTGTATGGCGAAACCATCACCGCCATCGACGGTGTGGTGCGCAACGCTGCCGGTTCGTTGGCGGGTTCGGCGCTGGACATGGCCACCGCCGTGCGCAATACCGTGCAGCTGCTCGGCCAACCGCTGGCCGAAGCCGCACGCATGGCCTCGACCTATCCGGCGCAGTTCCTCAACGTCGACGACCGCCTCGGGCACATCGCCGAGGGTTACCAGGCCGACCTGGTGCTGCTGGATGACACCCTGCAGGTGCGTGGTACCTGGATTGCCGGACAGTACGAGGCCGCCTGATGAACAGTATGCCGCCGCGCCGGCTGGGCTCGATCGATGCCCTGCGCGGCATCACCGTGGCGGCAATGCTGCTGGTCAACAACCCGGGTGACTGGAGCGCGGTGTTCGCGCCGCTGCGCCATTCGGAATGGCATGGCTGCACGCCCACCGATCTGGTGTTCCCGTTCTTCCTGTTCCTGGTGGGCGTGTCGATGGCCTTCAGCGTGGCGCCACGCGCGCTGGACACGGCGGCGCGACCCGCGTTGGTGCGCGGCGTTCTGGAGCGCGCACTGCGCATCCTGGTGGCCGGTGCGTTGCTGCACCTGCTGATCTGGTGGGCGTTGCATACCCCTCACTTCCGCATCTGGGGCGTGCTGCAGCGGATCGCGGTATGCGCGGCGCTGGTGGGCGTACTGGCGGTGTATGCGCGTCCGCGCGCACAGGCGGCCGTACTGGTCAGTCTGCTGGTGGGGTATACCGTGCTGCTGCTGGGCGTCGGCGATCTGGCGCCGTGGACCAATCCGGCCAGTCGTCTGGATACCACGCTGTTCGCACCGTGGATCTACCAGTGGCATGCCGATACCGGGCTCGGACATGACCCGGAAGGATTGCTGAGTACGCTGGGTGCGCTTGCCAGCACGGTGCTCGGCCTGCTTGCCGGTGGCCTGCTGCGCAACGGGCGTTCGGCGGCATTGGCCGGGCTGGGCGTGGCGACCGCTGTGCTCGGCCTGTTGCTGGCCATCGTGTTGCCGCTGAACAAACAGCTGTGGACGCCCAGCTACGTGCTGTGGACCGGCGGCCTGGCCGCGCTGGCGCTGTGGCTGGGCCACGTGCTGATCGACCAGAAGGGCTGGCCGGCGCTGGGCCGGCGCTTCGGGGTCAACGCGATCACCGCGTACCTGGGGGCATCGGTGATGTCGGTGGTGCTGATGGCGACCGGCGCCTGGGGCTGGATCTGGCAGCAGCTGGCCAACGCGATGCCGCAGTCGCTGGAACTGGCGTCGATGCTGCAGGCGCTGGTGTTCGTCGCGCTGTGGTGGGGCGTGGCGTGGTGGCTGGACCGGCGGAAGATCTATCTGAAGATCTGACCCCCGGCGGCGCGCCATATCCACGCATGGCGTGGATCTACCGGGCGAGAGGCGAACGCGATGCAGGCGGAATGGTCAGTAGATCCACGCCATGCGTGGATGCTCTCCGCGTGGCTTGCGATCGCCGCCTTGATGAACGGTTTCAGCCACGTAGAGGCGAGGTGATGCCCGATCAAGTTCGCATCTGAACTGTGATAACGGGCACTCAATTTCACCTATCGAAACCATTCACCACACGGCAGACTGCCTTCGCAGTACCGCATATCCGCAGTTCCTGATCCCCTGTCCAGGAGTGCTGTATGTCCCGTGCCGTCCCGCGCGCGTTCCGTCCGCGCCGCCTCACCGTTTCCGTGCTTCAGGCCCTGGCTGTCCCGTCCGTCCTGCTGTTGACCGCCAGTGTCGCCTGGGCCGGCTGTGACAATGCCACCCCGACTGCGGGCCAGACGGTCACCTGCGATGCCAACGCGCCGAATCCACAGACCGTTCCCGTCACCGCCACTGACGCGGCCGGTATCACCGTCAATGTCGCCAACACGGCACAACTGCAGCAGAGCGGTGGTGGCAGCGCGATTTCGCTGGTCGGGGCCGGCGGACACCTGCTGTCCAACCTCGGCACGATCAGTTCGGTGGGGGGCGTGGCGGTCCAGCTTGGCGGTGGCAGCCGCGTCGAAAATGCCGGCAGCATCAGCACCGGCAACAACACTGCCCTGCAGTTCGTTGGCGCCGGCGACAGCGTGCTGGTCAACCGCGGAACGATCAGCGGGCGCACCGGCGTGCAGTTCGGCGCCGGCAATGATCGCCTGGAAATGCAGGCCGGCAGCATCACTGGTGGTGTCCTGCAGGGGGATGGCAACGATGTGCTGCTGCTCAGCAATGGCACCATCGACAGCGTCGACCAGGGCAGCGGCGATGACCAGATGACCGTCACTGGCGGCACCGTCACCGGCGTGGTGGCGCAGGGCAGCGGCCGCGACGATTTCGTCATGAGTGGCGGCACGATCGGCGCGCTGCAGCAGGGCGACAACATCGATACGTTCCGCATGAGCGGTGGCCGCATCATCGGCGCGTTCGAGGATGGCGACCAGGCGTGGATGACCGGTGGCCGCATCGGCCGCGTCAACATGAAGCTGGACAAGAACCTGTGGGACCAGTCCGGCGGCACCGTGGACGGCAACGTGGTGACCGGCTTCGACACCGACACCATCATCATCTCGGGTACGGCCTACATCGGTGGCAACATCAGCGTCAGCGGCGGCAATGACAGCGTGACCATCACCGATGGCACCGTGCGTGGCCAGGTGCTGCTCAGTACCGGCAATGACACCTTCAACTGGAACGGCGGCGGCATCGTCTACGGCGCGATCGACATGGGGCCGGACAACGACGTGGCCAACCTCAGCAATCTCAACCAGGCCAACCTCGGTGCGGTACCGCTGTTCGACGGTGGCAGTGGCGTCGACCAGCTCAACCTCAGCAACGTCAAGACCGCCGGCGTAGGCCGTTTCCAGAACTGGGAGGCGATCAGCCTGGCCAACAGCACCGAGCTGAGCTTCGATGGGGATCTGGTGCTGGGCGACAGCGGGACCGGTACCGGTACGCTCACGGTGGATGACACCAGTACCGTCTACGCGGGCAGTGGCGGTCATGCCATCCGGCCGTTCAACAGTGGCGCACTGGTGGAGATGGTCAATGCCGGGCGCATCGACCTGACCGGTACCGGCGCTGGCGACGTGTTCACCGTGCGTGGCAACTACCGCGGTGACGGCGGTGGGCTGTACCTGCGTACCGTGCTGGGCGCGGACAATTCCACCAGCGACCGCCTGGTGATCGATGGCGGTACTGCCACCGGCACCACCGGCATCGGTGTGCTCAATGCCGGCGGCAGCGGCGCGGCCACGCTGGCCGATGGCATTCTGGTGGTGCAGGCCTTGAATGGTGGCCGTACCGCGCCGGGCGCGTTCTCGCTGTTCGCACCGGTCGCGGCCGGTGCCTACGAGTATTTCCTGTTCAAGGGCGGTGTCAGTGCTGGTACCAGCGAAAACTGGTACCTGCGCTCGACGCTGGTGACCGGGCCGACGCCAGCACCCAACGGCGGCGGCAGTGCCACGCCACCGCCACTGACGCCGCCGGTCGCTCCGCCGCCGCCGATCACCCCGGCACCGCCACCGCCGCCCGAAGGCGCTACCGATCCGGACCTGACTGCCGGCGAGACCGCGCCGCCACCGCCGCCACCGGAACCCGCTCCGGTGGCGCCGCCCAGCGACCCGGCGGTGCCGGACGTGCCGGTGGCGGGTGGCAGCCTGCCCGGTACCGGTGCGCCGCCGACGCCGGGTGCACGCCCCGCCGAGGGCGCAGTGGTGCCGCTGTACCGCGTGGAAACCGCCACCTACGCCGTTGTGCCGCCGCTGCTGCGCGAGACCTCGCTGGCCAGCCTCGGCACGTTCCACGAACGGCAGGGCGAGCAGCGCCTGCTGTACAGCCAGGGCGCATTCCGCACTGCCTGGGGCCGTCTGGTGGGGCAGAGCAGCGAGATCCACTGGAAGGGTGATGCGCAGCCCGGCTTCGATGGCGATGTGATGGGCCTGCAGGCCGGCCTCGATGTGTGGGCCGCGGCCTCTGACAACCATCGCAACCAGATCGGCGTGTTCGTCGGCCGCACCCGCGCGCAGGGCAAGACCACCGGCCTGGCGCTGGGTTGGGAGAACGTACAGGTGGGCCAGAACCGCCTGGACGACAAGCACGTGGGCCTGTACTGGACGTTCACCGACAGCAGCGGCGGCTACATCGACGCCGTGGCGATGCAGAGCCGCTACGACGGCCGCGTACGTTCCTCACGCGGGCTTGGCTTCGGGATCAAGGGCGATGGCACCAGCGTATCGGTGGAAGCCGGCAAGCCGCTGCTGCACGTCGGTCAGTCCGCATGGTGGCTGGAACCGCAGGTACAGGTGATCTGGCAGCGCACCGCGCTGGACGACCGCCGCGATGTGGTATCGAGCGTGCGTTTCGACAACGACAACGCCTGGACTGGCCGCATCGGCCTGCGTCTCGCGGGCGACTACCAGCTGGCTGACAACGGCTGGCAGCCGTATTTCAAGCTCAATTACTGGCATGGTCGTTCCAGCGAAGACCGCATCCGCTTCGGCGACGACGTGATCATCAATTCGCAGCGCTCGCGTGCACTGGAAGCCGGTGTGGGTGTGGTCGGGCGCTTCAACCGCACCATCAGCGCCTATGCCGTGGCCGATTACACGCGCGAGCTAGGTGGCGACCGCAACGAGAAGCGCCGCATCATCGAAGGCAACATCGGTCTGCGCGCGGATTGGTGACAAGCGCAGGCCTGGGTAGGTGCCGACCTTGGTCGGCACAGATCCAACGGCGACAGGAACGAGCTCTGGTAGGTGTCGACCTTGGTCGACACGAATCCAACGACGTCACGCTCCCGCGCCTGCACCCGGCGCCACCAACCCACTCGCATGATCGGCCAGCACCACCACTGCATGCAGCAAGCCTTCCTCCACCTGCGGCGGACACTGCGCCGTCGCATCGTCCATCTCGCGCGCCGACTGCGCGGCCAGCAACACACCCCCACACGCAGACACTGCCGCCAGACAGCGCGTGGCCTCGGCCAGTTCCCGGCCGCGCGCCTCGCTGAGCTGCCGTTCGCACCACGCCTGCCCATCAACCGCGTGGTTGTGCGCGATACCACGCAACCGCGCGAAGAATGCTGATGGCGGCGCCTGTTCGTGGGTTTCGATGAGCGCATCTTCCAACGCTTCTGCTGCGGTAGTGGACAGCTGCAGGCCGGGCAGTGCAGCGCCGAGCAGTGCATGCAGGCGTGGATAGGTGGGGTAGGGCGTGTTCATGGCGGCAACCTCACAAGGCAAGGCCACCTGCGGGATGCGAGGTGGCGGGCGGTGCGGGTTGGCGTGCCGGTGAAGCTCTTCACGAGGAATGACGCCGGCGGATCCGGGGATCCCCACGCACCGCCCGCCGCAGAACGACGGACGGTGCATTGTTCGGGCCGGCAACGACGTTGCAAGCCCGCTCGTGAAAAGCTTCATTCAGGACGCCAATCCCGGCCAGCGCAGGAAGCGCCGACAAAGCCACCTTGGCGCGTTGTACGCCGCGATGACATGGGCAAAGTTGCAATGTTGCGATCGCAGTGAGCGTGTCTGCCTGCAATCTGCGGAGGAGGCAAACACGACAGTTCGCGCATGGCGAAAGCGATCATGCCCCGGTTATGCTGCGGGCCTGACTCAACGACAAGGAAACGTCGCATGCAGGTTCGCAAGGGAGTGCGCCGCATCGGCGCGCTGATGCTCGTGTTGCTGGCGACCAACGCCATGGCCAATTCCCCGACTGCGGTCGAAGTGCCTTCTGCGGAGGCTCAAGCGGAGATCCTCAACCTGCTTGAACGCCAGGCGCTGTATCGCGACCGGGTGGACTGGCCCGCCACCCGCGTACGCCTGCAATCGGCGCAGGGCGACCCCGCGCAACGGCTGGCCGTTCTGCGCGAAGCCATTGCGCTCAGCACCGGCCACCATGGTGCATGGACCACGACCCAGCGCCAGCGCGAATCCCTTGCACGTGCGCAGCAGGCCGGCGCTGCCGCCGTGGACCGGGCCAGGGCCGCCGATGCGGTGGATGCGCGTATCGGCTGGGTGGTCATCGAGGGCTATGCCTCCACGCCCGGCGCGACGCCGCAGGAAAAATTCCGTCAGGACATCCAGCGTGCCGCGCGCTGGCAGCAGGTCATCCGCAGCAAGGACGACGGCGCGCGCTGTGGCTGGATCGTCGACCTGCGGGACAACGGCGGTGGCGCCATGTGGCCGATGCTGCTGGGCATGGCCCCGCTGCTGCGTACCTCGGTGGTGAACAACGAGGACGTGGGCTCGTTCGAAACCGCGCACGGGCCGCAGCGCTGGACGTTGACGGCGACCGCCGTGCAGCTGGCGGGCAAGCCATTGCTGGATTTCGGCCAGTCCGGCCATGTGCTGCGGCAGCCCGGCGCACCGGTGGCGGTGCTGTTCGGGCCCCGCACCGGCAGTTCGGGCGAGGCTTCGGTGCTGGCGTGGCGTGGCCGCCCGCAGGCGCGGAGTTTCGGCCAGCCGACCGCGGGTGTCTCCACCGGCAATGTCGTGCACACCCTTGCTGATGGCAGTCGCCTGCTGCTGACCACCAGCGTGATGCGGGACCGCGATGATCGTGGCGATGGATTGAAGATCGAGCCTGACCAGCGCGTCGAGGGTGATGCCGCCACCGTGGCTGCCGCCCAAGCGTGGCTGCTGGCCCAGCCCGCCTGCCAGGGCCACTAAGCCATGATCCTGATCGGCCAACAGGAACGGGTGGTGGTTGTCGGCCCCACCGAAGCGCATCACTGCCTGCGCTGCCAGACGGAAACCGAGTTCGCTCCGCAGTTGCGCTACACGATGGCGCGCATCGACCTGCTGTTCGGCTTCACCTACCAGCGCCGTTACGAACTGGCCTGCACCCGGTGCGCGCACGGCTGGGTGTTGGATACCGAGACCATGGACCAGCAGCTGGGCGGGGTACCGATCCCGTGGCGGCACCGCTTCGGCCTGCCGCTGATGCTGGTGGTTGTGGCCGGGCTGGCCGCGCTGGGCTGGCTGTGGCGGCACGGATACATCGGCCGCTGATGAAGATGAGACGGTTGCTTATATCCCATATTGGGACTAGGATGCGGGAATGAAAGTGGTTGCTCTGGCGACGCTGAAACGATTCTGGGAACGCCACCCCGATTCGGAAGCAGCGCTGAGGTCCTGGTACGACGAAGTCAGGCACGCCGTATGGGACACGCCGCACGACGTACGCCAACGTTATGCAAGCGCAAGTTTCGTGGCGAACAGTCGTGTGGTGTTCAACATAAAGGGCAACAGCTACCGGCTTATCGTCGCTGTGGGTTACAGGTTTCAAGTGGTCTACATCAAGTTCATTGGCACCCACGCCGAGTACGACCGGATCGACGCCGACACTGTGGAGCTTCTATGAACATCCAGCCTATCCGTACGGAAAGCGACTACGAAAACGCTCTGCGCGAGATTTCGGCCTATGTGGACAACGAGCCGGAGCCGGGGAGCGAGGATGGCGATCGATTCGAAATTCTCGTAACGCTGGTTGAAGCCTACGAAGCGAAGCACTACCCGATCGACCCGCCAGATCCCATCGACGCAATCCGCTTCCGCATGGAGCAGGGCGGTCTGACCGTGAAGGATCTGGTGCCGTCCATCGGCCAGCTCAACCGTGTCTACGAGGTGTTGAATCGCAAGCGCAGTCTGACTCTGGAAATGATCCGGAAGCTTCACCGCAACCTGGGCATTCCCGCGGAAAGTCTCATCGGCCGCTGAAGCCCTGAGAGTCCCTGCCGATGCGCTGCCGTGCCTCACCCCCGGCCTGCTAAAGTTGCAGCCTGCAATCACGTACCGGAACCGACCATGGACCACGACACCCCGTTCGAACCCCTCAACGACCTCGAGGTGCGCCTGCTGCAGGCCCAGGACGGCACGCTGACCGCAGCGCAGTTCCTCGACGGCCTGCTGACCTCGACGGCGTTCGTGCTGCTGGACAAGGCCATCGGCGAAGATGGCGCCTGGGACGAGAGCATCTCGCCGCTGGTGCTGACCAGCGAGAGCGGCGAGCCGATGTTCGCGGTGTTCACCGCGCCGGAGCGCGCCGGCCTGTGGCACGAGCAGCTGCCGCAGTTTGCGCATGCCATGCCGATCGCGGTGCACGCGCTGTTGGCCGGTATCGGCGACGGCGTCGGCCTGGTGCTGAACCCGGGCCTGGACGTGGGCATGGAAATGATTCCCGATGCCGTGGCCCAGCTGAAGCAGCGTGCGGCGGCGATCACCCGCGGCATGGCGCACTGAATCCAGGGACTGTCTGGTTGCCGGCCAGCGGCCGGCACTACCCGTGATGCCGGACGACAGCGATGGCTTGCAAGTGCGTCCTGCTCAATGGAGAGGAGCATCGTGGGCAAGCGTTCTAACCGATCGCTATGGGTCTATGAAATCGGCCTTCTTGCGAGTTCGACACTGGCAGCTGCGTTCATCACCCGGTTCAATCCGGTGGAGACGCTCCGGTTGGGTGGATGGCTGTTCCTCTTGATGCAACCCATCTTGTTGGGTGCTCATGCTGTCGATCATTTTTCGCGCAAGCGCCGTCGATAGACGGGAGATGTGAAGGTGCCGGCCAGCGACCGGCACTACCCGGTGCTTCAGCGGGCGGCGGCGATGGCTTTCACCCGCGCCTTGGCCAGTGCCTCACCGATGGCCGGGCCCTTCAGATGCGTGGTATCCAGATCCCGGGCCTGCACTGACAGCGCCGCCTGGTGCAGGCGCTTGAGCGTTTCGCTCTGTGGGTAGTCGGCATCCTCGAAACCGAGCCGGCCGCGCTTGTCGGCCTCGCAGCACAGTGCGATGCGGGCCACGCGTTCCGGCCGGCGTAGTGCATCGCAGCGGCCCAGCAGTTCCAGCACGGTGGCATCGCGCAGTTCGCCGATGCGGTGCACGTTCAAGTGCTCGCGGCAGACCGCTTCGGCCAGTTGCTGGTGCTCGGTGGGAATCTTCAACCGCGCGCACAATGCCTTCAGCGGTTTGATGCCGCGCTGCTCGTGCATGATGTGGCGTGGCCATTCCTCCGGCGGGGTCAGGCCCTTGCCGAGGTCGTGGGTGAGGGCAGCGAAGCCGACCAGGTCATCACCCGGTGCCAGTTTCGCGGCCATGTCGCTGACCATTTCCTGGTGGATGCCGGTGTCGACTTCCGGATGGAATTCGGCACGCTGCGGCACGCCATACAGCGCTTCCAGCTCGGGCAGGATCGGGCCCAACGCATGCGCAGCGTGCAGCGTGCGCAGGAAGGCGGAGGGCCGTTCACTGACCAGCGCCTTGCGCAGTTCCTGCCAGACGCGTTCCGGCACCAGCGCGTCCAGCTCGCCACTGGCGGCGACCTCGCGCATCAGCGCCATGGTCTCTTCGGCGACGGTGAAGCCCAGTGGCGCGAAGCGCGCCATGAAGCGCGCCGCGCGCAGCACGCGCAGCGGGTCTTCCACGAACGCAGGGCCGACGTGGCGCAGCACGCGCAGCTCAAGATCGCGAACGCCACCGTAAGGATCGACCAGCGTGCCGGTCTCCTCATCGCAGGCGATCGCGTTGATGGTGAAGTCGCGCCGCTGCAGATCTTCTTCCAGCGTCACCGCTGGATCGGCATCGACCACGAAGCCGCGATAGCCACGGCCGGATTTACGCTCGGTGCGCGCCAGCGCGTATTCCTCGCCGGTCTTCGGGTGCAGGAACACCGGGAAATCACGGCCGACGGCGGTGTAGCCCTGCGCTTCCATCTGCGCGGGCGTGGCACCGACCACCACCCAGTCACGGTCGCCGGCATGGCGCTGCAGCAGGCGGTCGCGTACGGCGCCGCCGACAAGATAGATCTTCATGGGGGGGATGATCGCATGCCCGGCGCATATGCACTGGTAGTGCCGGCCGCTGGCCGGCAACCCCTGGGCAAATAGCGGTTGCCGGCCAGCGGCCGGCACTACCGACGCAGAGGCATCACGGCAAACCGCGCCACTCCGGTACGAACAGGCCGGCCAGGAACCACAGGCCGTAAACGATCCACAGGCAGAGGAAATAGAGCTTGATCTGCGCTTCGTCCCACAGGCTGCCCCAGCTGTCGACGAAGGCCAGCGACTTCCAGCCTTCCATCCAGGCCGCGCCACCCCAGCGCAGCACCCAGGTGGCGAACAGGCTCCAGGCGGCGAACATCCCGATCCAGGCCAGCAGGCTCATCGCTTTCCCCTCCCCGGGAAATGGATGCCGGGTAGTGCCGGCCGCTGGCCGGCAACCCTTGGATAATGGCCGAAGCCGGCCAGCGGCCGGCACGACCGCAGTGCGATCAATCGCCGCCCTGGTCAGCGTTGGCGGCGCAGCTGAAGCTCTTGCGCTTGTCCACCAGGCGGCCCATCAGACGGTCGCTCAGCGGCAGCGCATCACCATTGAGGCGCCAGTCGTAGATCACGCTGAAGGCCAGCACGCGCGCGACGTACTCGCGGGTTTCCTTGTAGCTGATGGTCTCGATCCACAGGTCCGGGTCATAACCCGGGCGCTGGCTCTGCCAACGCGCGGTCGGGGTCGGGCCGGCGTTGTAGGCGGCGATGGTCACGTACGGCAGACCGTCGTACTTGTTCATCAGCTGGCGCAGATAGGCGGTACCGATGGCGATGTTGGTGTCCGGGTCGTACAGGCTGTCGGCGCCGCCGTAGCCGGTCAGGCCGATCGACTTGGCCACGCCGGCACCGGTGGCCGGCAGCACCTGCATCAGGCCCATGGCGTTGGCAGGCGAGCGCGCGCGCGGGGTGAAGGTGCTCTCGGCGCGGATCTCCGCCGCCACCCAGGCCGGATCGATCGCGTTGCGCGCCGATTCGCGACGGATGGTGGCGTCGTGGTGCAGCGGGAAGCGCAGGTCGTACAGGCGCTGTTCCTGCGGCTGCTTGCCGAGTGCGAACACGGCGCGGTCGAACCAGCCATTGTCCTGCGCCACGCGAACGGCGAGGCGGCGCTGGGTGTCATCGAAGCGCGACAGCGCACTGTTCCATTCGGCCACGGCCCAACCGGCGCGATCGATCTGGTACAGCGCCATCGCGCGCTGGATCGCCGGATCGCGCGCGATCACCGCCTGCGCCTGCGCGCTGTCATTCGGCTTCCAGGGGCACAGGGTATAGCCCTGCTGCAGCTTGTCGGCGGCCAGGAAACCGTGGAAGGTCGGTGCGCGCGCTGCCTCGCGGAACAACGGCTGCGCCTGTTGGGCCTGGCCGGTCTTCTCCAGCATGCGGCCTTCGAAGTAGCGCCAGCGCGGGTCGCTGCGCTGCTTGCTGCCCATCTTGCGGATCGCGGTCAGCGCCGCCGGCCAGTCGCCGCGCGACATGGCTTCGCGCACGCGCCACTCGTGCAGGCGCTCGTCATACGCCGATTCCGGAACCGCGTTGAGGCGGCGCGCCGAATCGGGCAGGTAGGACGCCACCGTCCACAGTGCGATCTGGTACAGCACCTGGCCTTGCTGGTCGGCACTCAGGCCCAGTGCCTGCGCATACTGCGGCAGCTGCTGTTCGGTGGCGCCGGGATCGGCCTTGGCCAGCTTGGCCAGGCCATCGGTGGCGATGCGCCGGCTGCGCTCGTTGCGCGGCCAGTTCAACGCGCTGGCGTTGGGCTTGTCGACAAAGGCAGCGTAATTGCTGGCCAGCGCCAGGTCGGTGGCAGGCAGGCCGCGTGCGGCGCTGCGCATCACGGCCGGCTGCTGAGCGTCGGCGGCAGCGTCGATGCGTTCCCAGCGCAATGCGTCGCTCAGCCCGCCCTGCGCCTGCAGCACGGCGAAAACGGCATCACAGCCGTCCGGCAGCGACTTGCCGTTCTTGCGCCACAGGTCCTGCGCTTCGCTGATCCACTGCGGATCGACCTTGCCGGTCACCTGGCGCGCGGTCAGCTGCGCACAGCGCAGGCCGGCGTTGTCGGTGGGCGCCCAGTTGGCGAGCAGGGTGGGCCAGTCCTGGCGGCGTGCGACCGAGGGCAGCCATACGCTGCGGAACGTGCTGGCCACGGCTTGGCCGTCATAGCGCTTGAGGAAGGCCTGCGCCTGCGCGGTATCGACGGTGTCGATGTTGCGGCGCAGGTTGGCGTACTCCAGCCAGCCGTATGCCGGATGGCGGCTGAGTGCGGCGGCCTGGCCGGGATCGAACTGGCCGCGTTCGGCGGCAGCGATCGCGGCCTTCAGCTGCGCGTTCTGGGCGTCGAGGGACTGGGCATTGGCGCAACCGATCAGCAGCGTGGTGGCCAAGGGCAGCAGGGACAGGGCGGTCGAAGAGCGTCGGGTCATGGCGCCCAGCATAGCGGGGGCTGGCTGAATTCAGTTTCGCAGCGCGTGCACGTTGTTGGCCGGCAACGGCAGCTGAACGCCACTGCAGTGTGCACTGCCTGGCAGGCCTGCGGGCGACGTAGTGTCGACCTTGGGCGAACGGCCCGGCTGCAGGGAGCGGCACATGGCGTTCAGTAGCGCAGGAAGAAGCGGCCCGCTGGCGGACATCAATGTCACGCCACTGGTGGATGTGATGCTGGTGCTGTTGATCATCTTCATCGTGACCGCGCCGATCGTGGCCCGGCCGATTGCTGTGCAGTTGCCACAGGCCACCGATCGCACGATCGATCGCCCCGAACCGCCGCCGCCGATCGAACTGCGCCTGGATGCGTCGAACCAGTTGAGCTGGGATGGCCAGCCGATGGCCATCGGCGATCTGCAGGCACGCCTGCAGGCGCAGGCCGGCGCGCATGCCGGCAACCTGCCGGAGCTGCGCATCGCCACCGACCCGGCGGCCGAGTACGAAGGCATGGCCCGGATATTGGCTGCGGCCGAAGCCACTGGCATGGAGCGCATCGCTTTCGTGCGGTAGGGCTATCTAAACCGCCGCTCATGGGGAGATTGCGACATGAGCGGCGGATGTGGGTGTCAGTATTGCTGGCAGTAGACTGTGCGACCATCCCAACTGCACGAGATGCGGCTGCTGCTTCCGCGCTGGACGGGGACTCCATACATCTGTGCGGATCTGACCCAGTTGTCCAGGTCACGATGCTGGCCGAAATAGTATTGTCCGGCGTACGAAGGGGCGGAGATCGGGTCGGCGATGGATTCGTCAGGAACCTTGTTGCCTGTGCTGTCGCGACTTTCGCCCTTCTGATACTTGGCTTCGGCCACGTTGTCGGGTGTTACTCGATAAAGCGTCTTTGACCCGTCACGCCATGTGGTCATTATTGCTATGGATCCGCCACCTTTGAGACCTGCTCAGTTCAGGGCCGCTTGTTGAATCGAGAGCGCAATGCTGTTCCAGGTTGGGCTTCCCGTATTGGCTCCTGCCAGTTCTGTGGCTAGATACTGGCCAAGTCTGGTTCTCAGTGTGGCTGAGGCGACGATGTCGAAGGTATTGGAGGACTTGTAAGACTCGGGAAACCTCACTCCATTGGTGTTTCCGGGGTTGTCTGGATGCAGCACGACTACTGATCCGCCTCCTGCCATCGCGTGGGCCTCTTCAGGTGACGCTCGAAAGGCTGACGTCGCATCCAGAATTCGTAGGAAGGCCATTTGAATCTGTGCGGGAACCGGTGTCGAAAGTGCGCGCCACTTTCTGATCTCGCGATCATATTCAACTTCGAAGGCGCTCAGTCGGGCTTTTTCGAAGTCCATTACAACCGCCAACCCGGAGCCTGACATCAGGGCTGCATCCTTGGGAGATGCACAGTTGTTGCATTCAATCAGGCCCCCCGCTCTCGATTCGCTTGCCGGGGACAGAAGCAATGCCGTGACAATCGCGACATGGATCATGACGGTGATTGTTTTCACAATTGAGCCTCATGAGAATGACTGGGGTTCTCAGTCTCACCTTGGTCGGCCCCGGAAATCCGTTTGACGGGCAGTTTTCAAACTATTCCTAAATGTTGTCTGAATTTGCTCCGTAGGTTCAAGCTAGTCGATGCATGTAGCTCTGTCATCGAGATGGCAGGATCCGAAAGAGCAGACATTGAGTGCCTCACGTTCGCACGGTGATCCCGGCGATCTGCAGTCCATCATTGCAAGAGCTCCTCCCTACGGGTTACTCACCATCTTGGTATGAGTTCCAGCTAGAAAGCGATCTGATCGACACCGTCAACCGACGGCAACGGCGATCATCATGCTGCCGATGGCGAAGGCGCATTGTCGTTGGACGGATCGGCAAGAGCACTTGCCCAATCGCGGGAAAGCCGGGAAACGGCTGTCGCAGCCAGCATCAAGGCTGCCTGCTGCGAACAGTATCGTCCGGTCATAACCTGCAGCCATCTGACGCAATCGGCCTGCAATTGCGTCAATTCCGCGTGAAAGAGTGTCGATCATCACGCCGCGATTTTTACCACTTGTTTACAAAGGAGACGGCGCCGCCATGCAGGGAGGGAGTGCGGCAGCCCATGTCCCGACATTCCTTTGGAGAGAGAGCGAATGAATCACCTGCACCACCGCCCTTTGGCGGTTGCCGTCGCGCTGTGCGTGATGACCCTGGCACCGTTGGGTGCCGCTGCACAATCCACCACCAACCTCGATGCGGTGGAAGTCACCGGTACCCGCATCAAGCGCGCTGAAGTCGAAGGCCAGGTGCCGATCCAGACGCTGACCCGCGGTGATATCGAACGCACCGGCCTGACCTCGATCGGCGAAGTGCTGCAGCAGCTCACCGGTTCCGGTTCCGCGCTCAATGCCAAGTTCAATTCGTCCGGCAACTTCGGCTTCCCGCCCGATGGCAGTGGCGTGGGTGCCGGTTCCGCGCAGGTTGATCTGCGTCATCTGGGGGCCAAGCGCGTGCTGGTGCTGGTCGATGGCATCCGCTGGGTCAATGAGTCGTCTGCCTCCGGTGTGGGCTCGGCGACCGACCTCAACACCATTCCGCTGGCCATCGTCGAACGCATTGAAGTGCTGGAAGATGGTGCGTCGTCGCTGTATGGCTCCGACGCCATTGCCGGCGTGGTCAACATCATCACCCGCCGTGATTTCGATGGCGGCCAGGTGACTCTGAACTACGGCGAGTACAGCAAGGGCGATGGTACGCAGAAGGGCGTGGACCTGGCCTGGGGCAAGAGCGGTGACCGCTACAGCCTGTTCCTGGGCGCGAGCTGGACCAAGCAGGATCCGGTGTTTGCCAAGGACCGCGAACAGTCGCGCTTCCCGATTCCCGGCACCGGCCTGGCCTTCGGCAGTGGTGGCATTCCGCAGGGCCGTTTCATGTTCACCGATCCGAACACTGGTGCGGTGCAGAACATCGTGCCCAATACCGGTGTGAGCAACCCACGTTACGACGGCAGTGCCGGCTGCACGCGCACCGATGACTATCACTGCTTCACCAGCGCTGATCGGTTCAATTTCGCCGAATACAACATGGTGCTGACACCCTCGGAGCGTAAGGGCCTGTTCGGCCAGTTCCGCTTCGACATCACCGACAACGTGCAGTGGTACGTCAAGGCACTGGGCAACCGCCGCGAGTCGACCAACCAGGCCGGTCCGGAGCCGCTGTTCTTCGGTCCCGATGGCGCCACCGGTAATCCGTTGGCCGACAACATCACCGTGTCTGCGCTCAACCCGTACAACCCGTTCGGCTTCGACCTGGTCTCGGGTGACAACCTGAGCCTGATCGGTCGCCGTCCGGTGGAGGGCGGTGCGCGCGTGTTCAAGCAGAAGGTGGACACCACGTACTTCGCCACCGGCCTGGTCGGCAACTTCCAGGCGGCTGACCGCAACTGGTACTGGGACGTCAACGGCATGTACAGCAAGAACAAGGCCGAACAGACCAACTACGGCAGCTACAACATCTACAACGTCAACATGGCGCTGGGCGATCCTGCCATCTGCGCCGCCACGCCAGGGTGCGTGCCGCTGAACATCTTCGGTGGTGTGGGCTCGATCACGCCGGACATGCTGAAGTGGATCCAGCCGGTGGTGCGTGACCGCAGCCAGAACGAGCTGAGCCTGTTCACCGCCAACCTGTCCAGCGAGCTGTTCACGCTCCCGGCCGGCCCGGTGTCGTTCGCCACCGGTGTCGAACACCGCAGGTACAAGGGCTCCTACCAGCCGGATCCGTTGACGGTGGCGGGCCACTACAACGGCGTGCCCTCGCAGCCGACCTCGGGCTCCTATGACGTCAATGAAGCTTACCTGGAGTTGAGCGTGCCGATCTTCGCCGACTCTTCGTTCGGCAAGAAGCTGGACCTGAGCCTGGCCGGCCGCTATTCGGACTACTCCACCTTTGGTGGTGAATTCACGCCCAAGTACGGCCTGCGCTGGCAGGTGACCGATGACTTTGTGCTGCGCACGACCTATGCCGAAGGCTTCCGCGCACCGTCGATCGGTGAGCTGTACGGCTCGGCGGCACGTGCCGACCTGCAGTTGTTCGATCCATGCTCGGTGGGCCTGGGCGGTACGCCGCCGCGTGGCAGCGCCGCCAACTGTGCTGCGCTGGGCGTGCCGGCTGGTTTCCAGCAGGCCAACTCGCAGATCTCGGTGACCACCGGCGGCAACCGTGAGCTTGATCCGGAACGCTCGCGCAGCTTCAGTGCCGGCTTCGTGTGGAGCCCGTGGTTCGGCAACAATGCGTCGTGGTCGGAGCGCTTCGACGTGGAAGTGACCTTCTACCGCCACGCCATCGATGGTGCCATCCAGGCGATCAACGCGCAGACCCAGCTGGACCTGTGCGTGGATACGCTCGATCCGATCTACTGCGACGGCATCACCCGTGCCAGCACCGGCGCAGTGAGCAGCTTCAACAACCGCCTGACCAACCTGGGGTCGATCAAGACCGATGGTTGGGACGTGGATCTGTTCTGGACCTTGCCGCAGACCTCCATCGGCCAGTTCAAGCTGGGCTGGAAGAACACCTTCGTCGGCCGTTACGAGGCCACCGGCGCGGCCGGCCAGAAGCAGCCGCAGAAGCCAGGCGTGGAAGTAGCCGACAGTTCGATTCCGGAATGGACCAGCAATGCCAGCATCGGCTGGACGATGGACCGCTGGAGTGCCAACTGGACCGTACGGCACATCTCCGAGCTGACCGAAAACTGCGGTGATGCCGCTGCCTTCCCGGTGTGCAGCAACCAGGCCGCAGGCACCAATACGCTGTCGGCCACCACCTTCCATGACATGCAGGTGGGCTACAAGATCGACTGGATGAAGGGGCTGCAGCTGACCGCTGGCCTGAACAACGTGTTCGACAAGGATCCGCCGATCTGCCTGTCGTGCTCGTTGAACGGTTACGACGCTTCGACCTACGACATCCCGCGTGGCCGCTACTGGTACCTGCGCGCGGACCTGCGTTTCTGATGAAGGGACGGCGCCGGGCTCCGCCCGGCGCCGTTGCAGCGTCGAGCCATGCTCGACTCCATGAAGGTGGTCAATCCGGAATGTCCTGTTCCGGGTCATCCTGTTCAAGGCTGGCACGGCGGAACGCGGTGCGTGCCCATCCCAGTCCGGCCACGATCATCATCGGCCCGACCGCGAAGGCGGGCAGTGAGGGAATGCGGAACTGTGGCAGCGTTTGGACCAGCAGGTTGTACAGGATCCAGGCCACCAGGATCAGGCCGATCCCCGCGCACAACAGTCCGAACAGCACCTGTGGAATGCCCATTGCCAATCCCAGCGCGCGCTCGGAGCGGGTGGGGATGGGGATGGCGCGCAGTTCACGGCCCAGATCGAACCAGAACAGGATCGCTGCGGGCAGGCCGATCAGCAGAAGCAGGATGAAGTAGCCATTGCCTGTAGCGACCATCAGCGGCAGCGAAGAGAACAGGGCCACGAGCGAGAGAGCGAGTTTCGTGCGGGTGCGCATGGCCGGTCGTCCTTGAGGGGGAAGGCGCGAGGTATCCGTCTGCGCGACGCTACACCTGCAAGGTCAGCGCGGCAACGGGGGCGCCGAGCGCCCCCGTTGTGGTGTCGAGCCGTGCTCGACGACCCCGTGTGATCGAGTCGAGCATGGCTCGACGCTACAAGGCCGGTTGGATCAGAACGCCCAGGTGAACGTCAGCGAGCCATTGCGGCCGTCGCCGTAGGCACCGTAGCCGGTGATCTGCGAGTAGTACTTCTTGTCCAGCAGGTTGTTGAGGTTGGCCTGCACGCTGAACTCCGGCGAGATGCGGTAGCGCACGAAGGCACTGACCAGCGCGTAGCCTTCCTGTTCGAAGCGGCCCACTACCGGCGCAGCGTAGTAGATGCGGTTCTGCCAGTTGGCACCGCCGCCGACGGTCAGTTCCTGCAGCGATTGCGGGGTGTAGCTGGTGAACAGCTTCAGCGCGGTCTGCGGCAGGTTGGTGTTGATGTCGGCGCCGTTGATGTCCTTGGCCACGTAACGTGAAGCACCGAAGGTCGCGTTCCAGCCCGGTGCCAGTTCGCCGTTCACTTCGAACTCGAAGCCGCGGCTGACGGTGCCACGTGCAGCGATGTAGGCGGTCTCGTTCATTTGCCCGTCGACCTTGTCCATGGTTTCCTGGCCAACGTTGTCCTGCTCGATGCGGAACACTGCCACGGATGCATTCAGCCGGTTGTCGAACCACGCGCCCTTGACGCCGACTTCGTAGCTCTTGCCATCGACCGGATCGAGGTAGCTGCCCTGCTTGTTGCGCAGCGTCTGCGGCTGGAAGATCTCGGTATAGCTGGCGTAGGCGGAGTAGGTATCGTTGATGTCGTAGACCAGGCCGGCATACGGCGTGGTCACTTTGTGCGAGCGGTCGTTGCCTTCGTCTTCGCTCTTCCAGTCGGTGTAGCGCGCACCGATGATCAGCTTCAGCGGATCGGCCAGCGACAGGCGTGCGGCGGCATAGCCGGCCTTCTGTGTGATGGTGCCCTGGCTGGCAAGCTTCAGCGGTCGCCAGTTCGGCTGCGGGAAATCACCGGTCCAGCCGAAGTAGCTGGCCAGCGGCAGGTACTGTGCATTCGGATCGTTGAAGTCAGGCTGGAAATCACCATAGTTGGCGAACTCACGCTTGTTGTAGCTCAGGCCGGCCATGAACTGGTGCTCGCGGCCGAACAGCTGGAACGGCCCATCGATGTAGCCATCGATGCCATCAACCTTGCGCTCGGTGTTGTAGAAGCCGGCCATCGGCGTGATGCCGGCGCCCGTGGTCTTGTTGAACGCGGTGTAGGCCGGATAGAACAGCTTGTCGTCGGCCTTGGTGCGGTCGTGGGTGGCGCCGATCTTGAACTTCCAGCCGTTGCTGAAGGCATGCTGCAGGGTGGCGAACGCACGCTTGCTGGTGGTGTCCCAGTAGGTCCAGTCCGGCGACGGATTGAACGAGGTCGGATAGTTGGTCGGGCTGCCATCGGCGTACCACATCGGGAAGCCGCCCCAGGTCGCGCCGTTGGCGCGCTTCTGCTGGTAGTCGTAGCCCACGCTGAGCTGCGTGTCCGGGGTCAGGTCGGCGTCGATGACGGCATAACCCAGCGTCTTGCGCTGGTTGTAGCGGTCCATCTGACCATCGGTGTCCAGGTAGCTGCCGATCACCCGGCCGCGCACCGTGCCACTGGCGTTCAGCGCGGTGCCCACGTCCACGGTGGTGCGTGTGCGGCCCCAACTGCCGACGTTCACCGAGATGCTGCCGGTCAGTTCTGCGCTGTCGGCGTGTTTGCGGATGAGGTTCACCGAGGCGGACGGATTGCCAGCACCGCTGAGCAGGCCGGTAGCGCCGCGTACCACTTCCACGCGGTCGTACAGCGCAAGATCGAGGCCGGAATCGCCGTAGCTCCAGTTCTGCACCATCTGCGTCGGCAGGCCATCGAACTGGTAGGCATCGATGTAGAAGCCACGCGCGTAGAACTCGGTGCGCTCGCTGTCGGACTGGGTGCTGGTCACGCCGGTGGTGTTGGCCAGCACGTCGATGATGTCGTCCAGCTTCTGATCTTCGATGCGCTGGTGGCTGATGATACTGACCGACTGCGGGATCTCGCGCGGCGCCAGGTCGAAGCGGGTACCGGCCGAGGTACGGCGAACCGAATAGCCTTCGGCGCGCTCGCCCTTGACCACCACCTTGTCCAGCGTGGTCGGGTCGGCGGCAGTGTCGGCGAAGGCGGCCGGGGCCACGGCACAGAGAACAGCAAGCACGGCAACGGACAGCCGCTGCGGCTGCAGGGTAC
Organism: Stenotrophomonas sp. MH181796; assembly: GCF_009659995.1. NCBI lineage: Bacteria > Pseudomonadati > Pseudomonadota > Gammaproteobacteria > Lysobacterales > Lysobacteraceae > Stenotrophomonas > Stenotrophomonas sp. MH181796. The sequence goes on along the minus strand of NZ_RAHU01000001.1, from coordinate 194,504 downwards.
GGAAGGCGGGACGGGTCATGGGAGTCCTGGACGAGCACGCGCGTTCGACCGTCATCCAGGAGGCGATGCGCTACGGGTAGGGGAAGGGCGGGCAGGCCGTCCTGGCACCACCGGAAACGAAAGAAATGGTAATACGAACTATTCCTATTTACAAATCATGAACAGATCGGTCCGCGGGTGCGCAACAGCGTTCAGCGCAGCAGCGGCAACGGGTCGCGAGGGCCGTTCGAGCCGTAGATGCCCCAGTGCAGATGCGGCGGTGTGCCCTTGGCATTGCCGCTGTCGCCCACATGGCCGAGCAGGTCACCGGCCCGCACCACCTGGCCGCGCGCCAGGCCCTCGGCCCAACCTTCCAGATGCGCGTAGTAGTAGCGTTCCCGCCCGGGCCCGATCACCCAGACCTGGCGGCCACCGAGGCCGCGTTCGCTGACATCCGCGATGACGCCGGCAGTGACGCTGCGCACCGGCGTGCCGCGCTGGGCGAAGATGTCGATGCCGGCGTGGGAGCGGTTGCGGCCGCGCGGCGCGCCGAAGGTATCGGCGATCTGGCGGGGGCGCACACCCTCCACCGGCACCGGGAGTTCGGTGGCCGGCGGCATCTGCGCGAGTGTCCACAGCATCTTTGGTGCGGCGGCCCAGGGACTGTTCCACAACGCCATCATCGCAACGACGGCAATGGCCAGCCACAGACCGCGCAGCAGCCAGCGGCGCAGGCGACCGGCAGGAGAGGACGGAGTGCTCATGGTCTCCGACTGTAGCGTCGAGCCATGCTCGACGGCTGTTGCTCTGCGGTAAAAGCGCAGTCGAGCATGGCTCGACGCTACAGAACCGGTGCCAGCGGGACCTCGAAACTCCGCTTCAAGGTGCCCAGTGCCACCGAGGTCCGGAAGCGCTCGATATTGTCGTCGCCACCGAACAAGCGCTCGGTGATCGTCTCGTATTCTTCCATCGACGCGGCCGAAAGCAACAGCAGGAAATCGCCGTCGCCGGTGATCGAGTAGCACTGCTGCACGGCCGGGTCGTCCTGCACGCGGCGCTTGAACGGCGCCACGCGTTCACGCTGCTCGCTGACCACGCGCACCTCGACGATGATGGTCAGTGGTCGCCCGACCTTGGCTGCGGCGACCACCGCTACATTGGCCGCGATCACGCCGCTGTCCTGCAGGCGCTTGATGCGGCGCTGCACGGCCGGGGTGGACAGGTGCACGGCCTCGGCGATTTCGCGCTGCGGCAGGGTGTTGTCCCGCTGCAGCAGGTCGAGGATGGCGCGGTCGAAACTGTCGAGCACGGGGGCGGTGGCCATGGCGAGCAGAAGTTGCACGAACGGGCTGTCAATTGAGCCAAGTGCTCGGCGCCGGCGCAATAGACTTTGCGCATGCAGACCTCACGACTCGCGCCGATGTTGCCGGCGCTGGCGGTGCTCGGCTCGGTCACCTCGCTGGCCATCGGCACCTCCTACGCAAAACACCTGTTCCCACTGATCGGCGCGCAGGGCACCAGCGCGCTGCGCGTGGGCTTCTCGGCGCTGTTGCTGCTGCTGTTCTGGCGGCCATGGCGCTGGAAGACCAGCCGCGTGGATGCGATCACCATCCTGCGCTACGGGCTCACCCTGGGTCTGATGAACCTGCTGTTCTACATGGCCCTGCGCACGATTCCCTTCGGCATCGCGGTGGCCATCGAGTTCACCGGGCCACTGACGGTAGCGATGCTGTCATCACGACGACCGATCGACTTCCTGTGGGTGGGCTGCGCGGCGGTGGGGCTGCTGTTGCTGTTGCCGATCGGTGGCGGCCCGGCGCTGGATCCGGCCGGGGTGCTGTATGCCATGGGTGCGGCGGCGTGCTGGGGCCTGTACATCGTGTTCGGCAAGCGTGCCGGCCACCTGCACGCCGGGCATTCGGTGTCGCTGGGGCTGCTGGCGGCGTCGCTGGTGGTGGTACCGGTGGGCGTGGTGCATGCCGGCGCTGCACTGCTCGATCCGAAGATCCTGGCGGCCGGCCTGCTGGTGGCGCTGGTCTCCAGCGCGATTCCGATGTCGCTGGAGATGATGGCGCTCAAGCGCCTGCCCAAGGAGACCTTCGGCATCCTGATCAGCATGGAGCCGGCGGTGGCCGCGCTGTGGGCGATGCTGCTGCTGCACGAGCACCTGCACGGGCTGCAGTGGCTGGCGATCGGCTGCACGGTGCTGGCCTCGGTGGGCAGCACGATGACCGCGCGGCGGCTGAAGGTGCCGGTCACCGCATGAAAAAAGGGGACGGAGGGGATTAAGTCGTTTGTGTCGCAAACGACTTAATCCCCTCCGTCCCCTTTTTTCAGCGCAGGGCGTCGGCCGGGACGTCGATCTGCATCGCCAGGGCGAGGTGATCGGAGAATGCGGCCGGTACGGCTTCCACGGTGCGGGTCTGCAGGCCACTGCTGACCAGGATATGGTCAATGGCGCGGTCGGGGCGCCAGCTGGGGAAGGTCGGCACGATGCAGCCGGGAGGCTGCAGCCGGGTCTTCTGGTACAGCACCTGCATTTCCGGGCGTTCGGCCAGGCAGTTGAAGTCGCCCATCAACACGGCGTTGGGATGGTCGGACAGCAGCTCGGCGATGAAACCCAGCTGCGACATCCGCGAGCCCGCGCCCAGCGACAGATGGGCCACCGCCACCGCCAGGCCATCGGCACCGTCGCCGAACTTGGCCAGCAGCACGCCGCGCCCGCCGATGCGGCCGGGCAGGGCGTGGTCCTGCACTTCCACCGGTTCCAGCTTGCTCAGCAGGCCATTGGCGCTGGAGGCGACCCCGCCCATGCGCCGGTTCGGCTGGTGGCTCCAGTAGTTGAAGCCGGCACGCTGGGCCAGGTAGTGGGTCTGGTTGGTGAAGCCCGAGCGCAGGCTGCCCGGGTCGGCCTCCTGCAGGCCGACGATGTCATGTTCGCGCGCCAGGGTGGCGATCGCGTCCAGGCTGCTGCGCTTGCGGCCCGCCGGCAGCGCATGTGACCAGCTGCGGGTCACATAGTCGCTGTAGCGGCGGGTACTTGAGCCGGCCTGGATGTTGGCCGTCAGCAAGCGCAGGGTCCGTGTACGGGGGGAATTCACGGCCGGGAAACGCTTCTCTTGGCTCAGTGAGCCTGGGCCGCACCGCGTTCGCGGGCGATCAGGTGGTCGGCAATGCGCAGCATGTCCGGGAAGCTCTTGCCCTTCACCAGGTACTTGCCGTTGACGATGATCGACGGGGTGCCGCTGATCTGGCTGCGCTGGGCGAACTGCTTGGCCGAGTTGGTCTTGGCGTTCACCGCGAAGCTGCCCATGGTGGCGGCGAACTGCTTCGGATCCACGCCGTAGGCACCGTAGAACTTGGCAATGTCGTCCACCGAATCACGGCCACGTTCGCCCTTCAGGGTCTTCTGCGAGTGGATGGCGGCGTACAGCGCTTCGTGGGTCTTCTCCTGCACGCCCAGGGTCTGCGCGGCGTAGAAGGCACGGGCGTAGTCATCCCAGGTGCCGCCGAACATGGCCGGCACGTAGACGAAGTTCACGTCGCTCGGCAGGCCGGCCTTCCACGGGCCGACCAGCGGCTGGAATGCGGCGCAGGCCGGGCAGACATAGCCGAAGATCTCGGTCACTTCGATCTTGCCGGCGGCCGGCTGGAACGGCTGGCCGTTCGGGATGACCTGGTAATCGGCGCCTTCCACCGGAGCCGGGCCGGTCAGCGCGGCGGTGCTCGGAGCCGGTGCGGCAGCCGGTGCGGCTTCGGCTGGGGCCTTCTCGCCTTCGGCGACAGCCGGAGCGGTGCCTTCGCTGCCCGCGGCCGGTGCAGCGGCGGGCTCGGTGGTGGCCGGAGCGGTCGCCGGTTCGGCCGGGGCCGCGGTGGTGTTGGTGCTGCCGTCGTCGGCCTTGCAGGCCGCCAGGATCGGCAGCAGCGCTGCGAGTGCGAGGGCGTAACGGATCTTCATGGAAACGTCTCCAGCATCTGGAAAGGTGGGGCCGGCGTCAGGCGCCGGCCAGAGGGAAATGATGACATGCGGCGGCGACAGCGCCGTGTCGGTGGTGGGCGTTGGTTCAGCGGCCGCGGGCGGCGCGGGCCTGGGCGATCAAGGCCGAGGCGATGCGCAGCTGGTCGTCGAAGCTGTTGCCGCGCACCAGGTACTGGCCATTGATGATGATGGCCGGGGTGCCCGGCACCTTGGTGCGCTGGGCGAACGCGCGGGCGGCATCGACCTTCTTCTGCACGGCCTCGCCGCGCAGGGCCTGGATGTAGCGGTCCGGAGTGACGCCATAGGCCTTGTAGAAGGTGGCGAGCTCATCGGCCGAGACGTTCTGCATCGGCAGCGAACCCTGTTCGTGCAGGGCCTTGAACACGGCGGCGTGGCTGCGCTTGGCCACGCCGACTTCGTCAGCGGCGTAATAGGCCAGCGCCCAGGCATCCCAGGCACCACCGAAGGCGGCCGGGACCGGGGTGAAGCGCACGTCGGCCGGCAGCTTGGCCGCCCAGGCTTCCAGCTGCGGTTCGAAGTGGGCGCAGTGCGGGCAGGTGTAACCGAAGACTTCGACCACCTCGATCTTGCCGGCCAGCGGCTGGAACGGACCCGGCTGGGCGATGCGCTCGTAGTCTTTGCCCTCGACCAGCGGGGCATTGGCGGGAGTGGCGGCGCAGGCTACCAGCGGCAGCAGCACCAGCACGGACAACAGCAGGCGGGAAATCAACCTCATCGACACGCATCTCCGTTGAAAAAAGCAACGCCGGCGCGGTCGCCGGCGTGAAGGAAACATACCGCAGGCGAGGGCCGCAGTGGCGGCCCGGGCCGACCAGCGGTGGTCAGGGCGCGGCAGCCGGTTGTGCCGGCGTGGTCGTCACGGCAACGTCGTCGGCCTTGTTGTGCAGGCCCTGCAGGTAGCTCGACAGCGCCTGCACCTCCTGCTCGCTGAGCTTCTGCGCGACCGTGGCCATGATCTGGAAGTGCGCCTTGTCGGTCTCGTGGGTCTGCCCGGCCTGGTATTCCTGCAGGCGCCGCGCGACATAGCTGGCGTGCTGGCCACCGATGTGCGGATAGGCCGGGCCCGGATTGCCGGCGCCACTGGGGCCGTGGCAGGCCATGCAGGCCGGCAGGCCGCGCTTGGCGTCGCCACCGCGGTACAGCTGCTGGCCGATCTCGTAGAACTTCATGCCCTTGTAGGGGCCGTCGGCAACCAGGGTGTCGTCGGCGATGCCGGCGGTGGCCTTCTGCGTGGCGAAGAACGCGCCGATGTCGCGCATGTCCTGCGGGGTGAGGTTCTGCACGAACGGCACCATCGCCACCGCCGCACCGGAGCTGCGCTGGCCATTGGCGATCAGGGCCATCTGCTGGGCCACGTAACGTTCGCTCTGGCCGGCGATGGACGGGTACATCTCCACCGTGGAATTGCCGTCGGCGCCATGGCAGGCCGCGCAGGCCGAGGCCTTGGTCTGGCCGGCCTTGGCATCGCCCCAGTGGGTCTTGCTGAAATCCACCTCCAGCGAGGCGGTGTTGATCGGCCCGTTGTCGGGCAGCGGGGTCAACGTGGTCTGCGCGAACGCAGCAGCGGCAACGACTACAGCAGTGGCAAGGGCGGATACGGCAAGAACGCGAGCGTGGCGCATGCTAAAGCTCCGTATGGACCGGGCCGGGCGGTGGCCGCCGGCATCGCCCGGATTATCAACGCCGTTTCCGCGCACGGTCAACGCAGCAGTGCAGCAAAATGCCCGCAAAGGCCGCCGGCACGGGCGCGCGGCGCCGCAACATGCGATCCTAGGCGCATGTCATTGCTCATCGAACGCGCCCGTTACCACCTTTCGGCCCACAACGTGCGGCAGCTGCCGCCCGACGAAGGGGCCGAAGTGGCCTTCGCCGGCCGCTCCAACGCCGGCAAGTCCAGTGCGCTCAACGCGCTGACCCGCCAGAACGCGCTGGCCCGTGTCTCCAAGACCCCCGGCCGCACCCAGCAGCTGGTGTTCTTCCAGATCACCCCGGAAGCCCATCTGGTCGATCTGCCCGGTTACGGCTACGCCAAGGTGCCGCTGGACCTGCAGGCGCACTGGCAGGCCTTCATCGACAAGTATTTCCGCACCCGCGAGGCCCTGAAGGGGCTGGTGGTGGTGATGGACATCCGCCATCCGCTGAAGGACTACGACCGGCAGATGCTGTCCTATGCGGTGCAGCGCGGTTTGCCGGCGCACGCGCTGCTGACCAAGGCCGACAAGCTCAGCCGCAGCCAGCAGATGCAGACCCTGCAGAAAGTGCGCAAGGAACTGCACTCGGCCTACGGCGACAGCGTCAGCGTGCAGGTGTTCTCCGGCGAAGACCGCACCGGCGTGGATGAAGCCCGCGGCGTGATCGGCGGCTGGCTGGGGTTGGAGTAAGCGCTCCCCCGTCGCCCGGCTGGCAGCCGGGCGCTACCGGATCGGGTGGGTGCCGACCTTGGTCGGCACACCCTCACAACGGCGAATATTCCGCCGGCACCCAGGCATAGGCCTGGCCTTCGCTGCGCACATGGCCCAGGCCGGGGAACGGCAGGTGTGCACCGGCCACCCACCAACCGTGGGCGGTGGCCTGCTGCAGCAGGCTGCGACGGCTGGCGGTGGCCGCCTTGCGGTCCGAATCGGCCTCGAACGCGGCTTCCGGGTGGGCGAACTGCACCGCATGGAAGTGCAGCACATCGCCCCACACCAGCAGCGACTGGCCCTGGCTGTCGAACCGGTAGGAGACATGGCCGGGCGTGTGGCCATGGGTATCCATCGCCACCGCGCCACCGGGCAGGGCATCGCCGGGGCTGAACGTGCGCAGGTGGCCGCTGGTCTGGTACGGCGCCACCGCGTTGCGCGCCAGCGGGAAGGCGAAGCGCACCCCCTTCGGCGCGGTGGCCTCGCTGGCCGGATTGAGCCAGTAATCGGCATCGGCCTTGGACAGCCACACCGTGGCATTCGGGTAGGCCGGCTTGCCCTGCGCGTCGAGCACGCCGCACAGATGGTCCGGATGGGCGTGGGTCAGCAGCACCTCATCCACCTCGGCCGGGTCCACGCCGGAGGCGCGCAGGTTGCCCAGCACCTGGCCCAGGCCGGGGCCGAAGCACTGCGCGGTGCCGGTATCGACCAGGGTCAGGTGGTTGCCCTGGCGCACCAGGAAGGCGTTGATCGCGGTCTGCAGGCCCTTCTTGTCTTCAGGCACGTAGCGGCCCTCCAGCAGGCGGCTGACCAGCGTTGGCGGCACGTCGACCACTTCCTGCCGGCCCAGTGCGACCACGCCGTCGAACAGGGCGGTGACCTGCAGCGCTCCGATGCGCTGGTGGTAGACGCCGGGGACCTGCTGGGTGGGGGCGGGCGAAGTGGCTTCGGCCAGCGCGGCCAGCGGCAGGGACGACAGGGCCAGCAGCAGGGCGCCGCGTAGCGGCAAGGGACGCAGGGTCATGGCGGTTCTCGGTGGATGACGGGCGGTTCCGTTGCGCCCAGCGTGCCGTGGCCGGCGTGTGCACGGCGCTCAAACCACTGCGCGGAATGCTCAGGGAGGGGTGTTGTCTGCAGGGCTGCGCCCTGCACCCGCTACGAGCCAGAGCAACGGCCGAAGCAACAGCGGCTATCCGTGGGATGGCGGGGTGGGTCCGGTTGCGGGGGACGCCGTAAACCCATCCATGGGGGCTTGGCCGCGGCATCCATGCCGCGGACACTCCCGCAACCGGACCCACCCCGCCTTCGACAGTTTTCTGCGATCTGTTGGAAATACTCTTGGGGTCAGATCCGTTTTCCGCAGGAAAACGGATCTGACCCCGGAATTTCATTCGATATCTGACAGATGTGTCGACCAAGGTCGACACCTACCAACAGCCGCGGAGATCTGTCAGGGGTGGGGCGGTGTGGGTGGGCAGGACCGTTGGCGCCATGGATGGCGCCATCGAGCCCCCATGGATGGGTTTACGGCGTGTCCTGCCCACCCACACCGCCCCGCCATCCCACGGATAGCCGCTGTTGCTGTTGCTTCGGCTCTTGCTGTTGCCTCGGCAGGTGCAGGGCGCAGCCCTGCCGAACCCCCTCAAATGTCTGTGGGAGCCAGTCCGTACTGCTCGGCGAAGCGCTTGCTGAAACTCGCCGCAGACCGGTAGCCCGCGCGTGCGGCGACGGTCTTCAACGGCAGGTCGGTGGTGTAAAGCAGCTTCATCCCGTGAGCCAGCCGGGCCTCGGTGAGCAGCTGGCGCAGGCTGGTGTCCTCGGCCGCAAGGCGACGGCGCAGGGTGGCACCGCTCAGCGCGAACTGTTCTTCCACATCACGCGATTGCCAGTCGCGAGCCGGTTCGGCGGCGATGCGGTCGCGGATCTGTTCGCCCAAGCTCGGTGCCTGCGGCAGCAGCAGGTTGCCGTGGCCCTGCCGGCACAGGGTCAATACCAGCGAGGCCAGGGCCAGCCGGGCGTCGCTGTAACGGCCGTCCTGCAGCGATTGCCGCCACTGGCGCAGCACCGTGCCATGGTCGATCAACGACAGTCGCGCCATCGCCTGGCCAGCGGCGGGAAGTTCCTCGCTCCACAGCGTGCGTGCGGCCGCCAGCACTTCGGTACACAGCGGCACGATGGCGCTGAGGTAGCGGCCACTGCGCGGATCGGGGCTGTTGACCACGTCGATACGGCAGCGCTGGGTCAGCAGCAGGATGTCGCCGGGGATGAATTCCAGCAACTGGTGCGCGGTACGCACCTGCTTGCGGCCTTCCAGCAGGATCGCGAACTGTGGTTGCGGAATCTCCACCGAGCTGGCGCCATGCTCTTGGCGAGCGGTGATGCAGGCATAGCCTTCGGCGCGTGCGCAGCCGGCCAGGCTGGTCATCTCGGCCAGTAGTGCGGTGGCCGGGGGCAGCATGGTGGTCATGCCACGTGGGCGCCGAACAGACGTCCGACGCCTGCAGCGGCGGCCATTGCCAACGCGCCCCAGAACATCACCCGGATCGCGCCGCGCACCGGCGGTGCGCCGCCGGCCTGGGCCGCCATCGCGCCGGTCAGGCACAGGCCGAGCAGGGTGCTGGCGGTGGTCATCATCGCGACCTTGTCGACCGGCGCGAGCAGCGCGGTCAGCACCGGCAGTGCCGCACCACAGGTGAAGGCGCCGGCCGAGGCCAGCGCTGCCTGCAGCGGGCGCGCGCGCAGGGTATCGGTGATGCCCAGCTCGTCGCGGGCGTGGGCGCCCAGTGCGTCGTGGGCGGTGAGCTGCTCGGCCACCTGCCGCGCCAGCGCCGGCTCCAGGCCGCGGTGGCGGTAGATCGCGGTCAGCTCTTCCAGCTCGCTGTGCGGATCTTCGTGCAGTTCGCGCTTTTCCATCGCCAGGTCGGCGTCTTCGGTGTCGGCCTGGGTCTGCACGGAGACATACTCTCCAGCGGCCATCGACATCGCGCCGGCCACGGTGCCAGCCACGCCGGTGGCCAGAATGGTCGCCGCGGAGGCGCCGCTGGCGGCCACGCCGACCACCAGGCCGGCCACCGAGACGATGCCATCGTTGGCCCCCAGCACGGCGGCACGCAGCCAGCCGACGCGCTCGGAGCGGTGCAGTTCGGGGTGTCGTGAATGGCGGCTCATGGCCCCGAGTGTACGAGGGTCAAGAGGGCGTCGGTAGGATGCTGAAAACCGTCTCCGTCGCATGACGCAACGGGTCGCCACGCTATAGTGCGCCCTTGCGATGGAAGGCCCCGGGCCCCACATCCCCCGCCACTGTCCAGCGAGCCTTCCCCTTGTCGAGCCCCAGCCACGTCGCCGATACCCCCATTACCGACCGCTCGCAGCTGGTGGAGGTGATCGCCTCCGGCGAGAAGCCCCGCGCGCAGTGGCGCATCGGTACCGAGCACGAGAAGTTTGGATTCCGCCTGGATGACCTGCGACCGCCGACCTTCGAGGGCGAGCGTGGCATCGAAGCGCTGCTCAACGGCCTGGTCCGCTTCGGCTGGGAGCCGGTGCAGGAGAACGGCAACACCATCGCCCTGCTGCGCGATGGCGCCTCGGTCACGCTGGAACCGGCGGGCCAGTTGGAACTGTCCGGCGCGGCGCTGGAGACCATCCACCAGACCTGCGTGGAGACCGGCACCCACCTCAACGAGGTGGCACAGGTGGCCGGTGAGCTGCAGCTGGGCTTCCTCGGCATGGGCTTCCAGCCGAAGTGGAAGCGCGATGAGATGCCGTGGATGCCGAAGGGCCGCTACAAGATCATGCGCGCGTACATGCCCAAGGTCGGCTCACTGGGCCTGGACATGATGACCCGCACCTGCACGGTGCAGGTGAACCTGGACTACGCCACCGAAGCGGACATGGTGAAGAAGTTCCGCGTGTCGCTGGCGCTGCAGCCGATCGCCACCGCGCTGTTTGCCGATTCGCCGTTCACCGAAGGCAAGCCGAACGGCTACCTGAGCTACCGCTCGCACATCTGGACCGACACCGACGCCGACCGCACCGGCATGCTCGACTTCGTGTTCGAGGATGGCTTCGGTTACGAGCGCTATGTCGATTACCTGCTCGACGTGCCGATGTATTTCTCCTACCGCGATGGCATCTACCACGACGCCAGCGGGCAGAGCTTCCGCGATTTCATGCAGGCCAAGCTGCCGGTGCTGCCGGGTGCGCTGCCGACGCTGCGCGACTGGTCGGACCACATGACCACCGCGTTCCCGGAAGTGCGCCTGAAGAAGTATCTGGAAATGCGCGGTGCCGACGGTGGCCCGTGGAGCCGCCTGTGTGCGCTGCCGGCATTCTGGGTGGGCCTGCTGTACGACGACACCGCACTGGATGCGGCCTGGGACCTGGTGCGTGATTTCACCCTGGCCGAGCGCCATGCACTGCGCGACGGCGTGCCGAAGCATGCAATGAACCTGCCGTTCCGCACTGGCAGCGTGCGCGACCTGGCCCGTGAAGCGGTGAAGATTTCCGTCGAAGGCCTCAAGCGCCGCGCGGCGCGCAATGCCGACGGCCAGGACGAGAGCAAGTTCCTGGACGTGCTGCAGGAGATCGTCGAGTCCGGCCTGACCCCGGCCGAACGCAAGCTGGCGCTGTTCCATGGCCGCTGGCACGGCGACGTCGATCCGGTGTTCCGCGAGTTCGCGTACTGACACTGTTCCGGCAGGTGCCAGCCGGGGCCGGCACCTGCCGTTGCGTCACCACCCGCGCGCTGCGAACAGGCGCGCGTAGATGCCGCGAACCACATCCTGCTTGCTGCGGTTGTAGGCCTGCACGTTGGCATTGCCCTGCAGTGCTGCCTGCTTGGCCTGTGCATAGCGCCTGCGGTCGTCTTCATGGCTGCGCAGCCAATCGCGGAACAAGCAGTGGCGGAGGTGCTCGGCGCAACCAGGTGCGAACACGTGCAGGTTCACGCGCGGCACGTCCAGCCGCAGCATGCGGTGCTGGTACCACGAGGGTTCGCGGATGGTAAGCACGTAGCCCAGTGCCTGCAGCGGTGGCAGCCAGGCCGCTTCGTCGGCGGGATCGGCAACCAGCAGGTCGATGTCCAGTACCGGTTTGGCCGGCAGGCCCGGCACCGCGGTGGAGCCGACGTGTTCAATGCCCAGCGCGATGTTGCCGAGTGCCGCCTGCAGCTGCGTGCGCTGCTGCTCGAACTGGTCGGCCCACAGCGTGGACCAGGGCACCACCTGCAGCGCTTCCGGCTGCGGCGCGCCGAGAACCCAGGGATTCTCGTCAGGGTCGCCATCGGCGAAGGTAGTGATTGTGGTGGGATCGAACGGAATATCGGACATGCCCACCATGGTGCCATGCCCGGCGGTGATGTCAGCCCGGCTTGCCGTCGCGACGTGGGCTCAGGTAGATCCAGCCCAGACGCGCCACCCATGGTGCAAGCGCCAGCAACCAGCCGATGGCTGCGGCGAAATGCCACGCATAGGCGTCGGGCATCAGTTCGGCAGCGATGCGCATGATCGCCACCGCCTGCAGCGCGACGAACGCAAACCAGGCCACTGCCGGCATCACCAGCGGTCGCCCGGAATGCCCCTGGGTGACCCGGGTCACCATCGCCACCAGCAGGCTGCCGAACAGGCCCACGGCGAGGGCATGCAGCGGCGCGCGGCCGAGCAGTTGCAGATGGCCCAGCATCTGGCCGATGTCCTGCAGCAGATACAACGCAAAGCTGATCGGCAGCCACGCCAGCGCCAGGAACAGGGCCGCGAGCAGGCCCGGCATCGGCCCGCGTGGCCACCAGTGCCATAGCGCCTGCAGCGACAACATCAGCAGCGGCGCATCGGCCAGCCACAGCAGGTGGTCGATCTGCAACGCGCTCAACAGCAGGCGCAGCATCAGCAGCGCCCACATCGCGGCCAACCAGCGCAGCGGTCGCCACGGCACGTAGCCGTCCACCACGTTGTTGGCGAAGAACGGGATCATCCGGTGCGCGACGGTGAGGTAGACCGGCAGCAGCAGGCCGAAGGTGCCGAGTGCCACCGTGACCGGCATCAGGGTGGCGTGGCCGCGCACCACCGCCATGAACAGCAGCAGCCCCAGCCAGCCCAGCAGCAGTGCGGCATAGCAGGCGCGCGCATGCCAGTTGCGGTTGGGGCCGGCGGCCGTGAGCACGCGTCCCAGCACGATCAGTCCGGCGCTCCAGCCGGCCAGTGCCAGCAGCAGGCCGGGCCACAGCCCGGGTGTCCAGCCGCAGGCGGCGGCAATCAGCAGCGCCTGCCCACCAAACAGGCCGATGCCGACCGGCGCATAGCGGCTGCGTGGCAGCTCCGGCTGTGCCATCCAGCGCGGGAACACGGTGAGCAGGAAGCCGAAGATGAAACTGGGCAGCACCAGGTACTGCATCAGCAGCGCGTGCAGCCAGGCCGGAGGCAGCGGCGGTGGCTGCGGCGTCCACAACCCGCGCAATGCGCCCAGCCACAACGCCCACCACAGCATTGCCAGCAGCAGGTTGCTGGCGCCGATGAAGAACAGCAGCCGGTGCGGCGCGCGCATCAGCATCGCAGGGGAGGGCAGGCGGGCCATGCAGCGAGTCTGCGCCGGAGGGGGCGGCCGCTGCCTTGACCTTCGTCATGCCAACGTATGGATGGTGCCAGCCAGCGGCCGGCACGACCAGAAAGAAACCCCGGCAGTGCCGGGGTTCTTCGTTCACAGTCGCCGATCGATCAGGCGGCGTTCTTCATCGTCGCCATGTCGATCACGAAGCGGTAGCGCACATCGTTCTTCGCCATGCGTTCCCAGGCTTCGTTGACGTTCTTGATATCGATCATCTCGACGTCGCTGACGATGCCGTGCTCGGCACAGAAGTCCATCATTTCCTGGGTTTCGGCCATGCCGCCGATCGCCGAGCCGGTCAGGTGCTTGCGGCCGAAGATCACGCTGCCGCCGGTCAGCGGCGGATCCAGCTCGGTCAGCACGCCGACCAGGCACATGGTGGCCTCGCGCTTGAGCAGGCCCATATACGGGTTGGTGTCATGGCCAACCGGAATGGTGTTGAGCAGGAAGTCGAAGCTGCCGGCGTGCGCCTTCATCTGCGCGGCGTCGCGCGAGACCAGCACTTCGTCGGCGCCCAGGCGCTTGGCGTCGGCGCCCTTTTCCGGCGTGGTGGTGATCATCACCACATGCGCGCCGAGTGCCTTGGCGAACTTCACGCCCATGTGGCCGAGGCCACCGAGGCCGATCACGCCGACCTTCTGGCCCGGGCCGACCTTCCAGTGGCGCAGCGGCGACCAGGTGGTGATGCCGGCGCACAGCAGCGGCGCGGCCGCCTTCAGGTCGAGGGTGTCGGATACCTTCACCACGAAGCGCTGCTCGACCACCACGTGGTCGGAATAGCCGCCGTAGGTCGGCGCACCGCTTTCGCGTTCACGGCCGTTGTAGGTCCAGGTCGCGCCTTCGGCGCAGTACTGCTCCAGGTCGTGCTCGCAGGCGTCGCAGTGGCGGCACGAGTCGACCATGCAGCCCACGCCGGCGTGGTCGCCGACCTTGAAGCGGGTGACGTTGCTGCCGACCTCGGTGACGCGGCCGATGATCTCGTGGCCCGGCACCATCGGGTAGATCGAGCCACCCCAGTCGTCGCGGGCCTGGTGCAGGTCGGAGTGGCAGATGCCGCTGTAAAGGATCTCGATGCGCACATCGTCCGGGCCGACCGGGCGGCGTTCGAACTCGTACGGGATCAGCGGGTCGGTATGTGAATGGGCGGCGTAACCACGGGCGAGGGACATGGGGAATCCTTGGCAGGGTTTGTCGAAAGGCGTTTTACAATACGCCCCGTACCCAGCGGCAAGAAGCGCGGATATCGGCATGATTCATCAAGTGGAACTGCACAATCATGGCCACTGACAACCTCTCCCACTTGGCCGCGTTCGCGGCGGTCGCGCGCCACCGCAGCTTCCGCCGCGCCGGCGCCGAGCTGGCGCTGTCGACCTCGGCGGTGAGCTATGCGATCCGCGCGCTGGAAGAACGCTTGGGCGTGGGCCTGTTCCATCGCACCACCCGCAGCGTGGCCCTGACCGAGGCCGGGCAGCGCCTGCTCGAGCGCCTGCAACCGGCACTGGGGCAGGTGCATGACGCGCTGGAAGAGATGAACCAGTTCCGGGCCGTCCCGGCCGGCCTGCTGCGCATCAACGCCACCCGCGCGGCGGTGCCGACCCAGTTGCGGCCGCGGCTGGCGCGTTTCCTGCACGCGCATCCGGACATCCGGGTGGAACTGACCGAGAACGATGGCCTGGTCGACATCGTCGCCGAGGGCTACGACGCCGGCGTGCGCCTGCATGAGTTCGTGCCGGAGGACATGGTGGCGGTGCCGATGGGGCCACCGCTGCGCGGGCTGATCGTCGGCTCGCCGGACTACCTGCGCCGGCACCCGGCGCCGCAGCACCCGCGCGACCTGGCCGCGCACGAATGCATCCGCTTCCGCTTCGCCAGTGGCCATCTGTACAAGTGGCAGTTCGAACGCGAGGGACGGGCGTTGGAGATCGATGTGCCGGGGCGGCTGACGCTGGGCGAGCAGGGCACCGTGGTCAGTGCGGTGCTCGATGGCATCGGCCTGGCCTATGTGCTGGAAGACACCGCGCGGCCGTACATCGACTCGGGCCAGATGGTGGCGGTGCTGGAAGACTGGAGCGAACCGTTCGCCGGTTTCGCGCTGTACTACCCGAAGCAGCGGCAGATGCCTGCCGCACTGCGTGCGTTCGTGGATATGCTGCGCGAGTGAATCGCAGCGGATGGCGCAGAGCCGTCCAATGACCGGCTCCAGCGAGAGGTTTCCGAGTAGATCCGCGCCATGCGGGGATGGCGTTCACCCGCTAGAGTGAGTCTTCTCAACAAAAGGACGTCATTGAGCATGCTCGCCGATCTCGAACAGGCTTCCGGCCAGACCTTCCCGCCGTTGTTCCGCCAGCTGGTGGAAGGCAACCGTTTCAGCTGGGGCGAGCAGGGCCCGAACTGGTACCGCACGGTGTTCCCGCAGGTGCAGCCGCAGCCGCCGGTACTGCTGTATGCCAACGACTATGAACCGATCGAGCCGAGCGAACTGCGCGCAGCCTGGGAAGATCTGACTGCCGAAGATCATTACAACCCGCTGCGCGATGACCTGAAACTGCTGCCGTTCGCGCGCACTGGCGCGGGTGATCACTACTGTTTCTGGACCAATGCACCGGGCTCCAGTGAGTCGCCGGTGCTGCTGGTCTGGCATGACGATGATCGCGCCGATCTGCTGGCCGCGAGCTTCCAGGACTTCCTGTTCCGCAAGATGGCCGAAGCGGTGGTGGAGCTGGAGGAAGAGGATTCGCTGCTTTCGGAGGGCGATATCGGAACCAATCTGCAGGCCTGGCTCGGTACCCATCGTGGCTGGCTGCGAGGGGACCAGGCAGCTGCGCTGCAGGCGTTGTATGCACGCGTTGAGGACATCACTGCGGGTGAGATCAGTGACGAGGACGTGCAGCCGCTGCTGCAGCTGATCGCGTTCGATGGTATCGACAGCGAAATGCCCTACGTGCAGTCGTGACCTGATCCGAAGCGTTGCCGGTAGATCCACGCCATGCGTGGATGCGGCCGGCTACGGTACCTGCAGTACGGGTGCCAACAATTCCAGGCAATCACGCAGATGCATCTCTACGGGGGCATCTGCGTCCACCACGCCGATCACACGTTCGCGCAGCGGCTCGGCCACGGCCATCGCCAGGATCAGTCGCGCCATGCACGCGGCATCTCCCTCGCGCAGCAGCCCGCGCTGCTGCTGCCGCGCCAGCCAGTCGGCCAGCAGCGCACGGCCGCGTTCGATGCCGTTGTCCAGGTAGGCGTGCAGCAGCGCGTCCTTGCCAGGAAAGTCGGTGGCCAGCAGCCGGAATACCTGCACCGCCTGCGCCGACAGTGCCTGCGCGCAGACCGCCTGCAGGATGTCCTGCAGCAACGGCAGCACCTCGTCGGCATTGCGCGCATCGCGCTGCAACTGCGGCGCGAAGCCGTCGGTCCACTCGCGCACTGCCAACCCGACCAGTTCCTCGCGGTTGCTGGCGTGGCGGTACACGGTTTTCTTCGCCACCCCAGCGTGCGCCGCCACCGCTTCGATGGTGGTGGCCTCGTAACCCTGTGCCAGCAGCAGTTCCAGGGTGGCCTGCAGCACCGCGTGGCGGACTTCGGCTTCCGGGCGCGCAGGGCGGCCGCGGCGGCGGATTGGTGAGGGTGGCTCGGGCAGGGTGCTGCTGTTCATTGCGCCCATCTTACCGCATTCGGATAATTGCGAAACGAAGAACGTTTCCGTATTGTCAGGTCTCCCGACATGCAGGAGACCCCGATGGATACCGCTGTGAACGCCCGCGCCTGGCTGGACCACCACGATCTGCTCGACCCCGCACCGATGCATCTGGAAACCGGCATCCAGCGCCGCGAAGACGGTACCCTGCTGGTGGCGGTGCGTACCGATCTGCATGGCTGCAAGGGCCGCATGCTGGACTGGTGGTTCACCTTCTTCGAGACCACCCAGCACATCCGCTGGTGGCATCCGGTCGACCATGTCGAGCATCGCGGCTGGGACGCGGCCTGGCAGCGTGGACGCAGCTACCACGGTGCCAGCATCCATGCCGTGGAATCGCTGGCTGACATTCCGCCGGTGGCGGCGCGCCTGAAGTTCCATGACCCGCGCACGTTGCTGGTGCCCGAGCGCCTGCAGGTGGCACAGGATGCAGGCGATGTATCGGCGGTGATCGCCGCGCGCATCGGCTTCGGTGACCACGTACGCCTGGATGCAAACGGTGATCCCTGCGACGGGCAGATGCTGCACGTGGCGCGCGATACGCCGTTTGGCTGCGTGCTGCGCAGCCGCTTCGTACTCGGCCTGGACAGCACCGATCCGCACCGCGATGCCGGCGATGCTGTCGGCCTGGGCCTGCTCAAGCACTGCTATACGGAGTTCAGTTTCCTCTCGCGCCTGCTGCCGTCGCTGTACTACGGCGAGCGTGCCAACGGCGAAGCGGTGCCGTTGCCGTGGTGAACGATGCGCCGGTCATTCGACCAGCACGTCGTAGCCTTCGCCACTGAACTGGATCAGACAGAAGCCATGGCCGAATGGATCGGCCAGCACGGCGATGCGCCCCCAGCGACGCTCGCGCACGGACTGCTCAAGTGTCGCCCCGGCCGCAACCGCACGTACCACTCCAGCTTCGATGTCATCCACCACCCAATCCAGGTGCAGCGGCGTCCAATGGCGCTCGTAGTCGCGCACGTCGCCGTCTTCAGTAGCGACGCTGCCAGCTTCGTTCTGCAGCAGGTACAACGGTGTTGGCCCGCCGAGCAGTTCCACGGCCTCCGGCCCGAGACGGCGGCCGATGCGCAGGCCGAAGGCTTCGGTGTAGAAGGTTTCAGCGGCAGCAAGATCGGGCACGTCGAGGTTGACGATGAACGACGTGGTGACGGAGTTCATGGGGACTTTCGTCATGTTGTTGGGCACGGATGGGCGGTCTAGGATCGCACTGTAGTTCAGGATCGGAGTGCCCGGTCGTTGCGACTGGTGGCCTCGTTGCCAGGGAGGATTCCATGCGGGATCTGGAAGTGGAAGCGCGACTACGCACGCTGGAGCAACGGGCAGCCCGATGGCGCTGGCTGCTGGTGGCAGCGCCCGTGCTGATGATGTCGATCGTGCTGGCCGGTCGCGGTTTTGCCAGGCCGGAGGCCGGCATTGTTCCGGAGATCCGAACCCAGCGCCTGATCGTGCTTGATCAGGAAGGGCGCAAGCGGGTGGAGATCGGTGAGGACGCGCCGGACCTGGACATCAAGCGCAACGCCCGGGTGGCGGGGTTGATCATCTTCGATGGCAATGAACAGGAGCGTGGAGGCATGGTCACGGCCGACGATGGCAGTGCCACGGTTGCCCTGGATGCGCCGCGCGGCGTTGGCTATCGCGTGTCAGATCGGGCTGGAATGAAAGTGGGAGCGGACGGTTCGGCGCTTATCGGTGTCCTGTCCAACGCCGGGGGTTTTGCCGCCAGGCTGGTCGCGCAGGGCGCGGAAGGACAGCTGGAGCTGAGCCGCATGGAGTCCGCCGAAGGTGGCGCATCCACCCGTGTGATCCACGTGGACGCTGATGGCAAGTGACGGAGCAACAACCACAGACTCAAACAGGGAGCGCAACATGCATGAACAGGATATAGCCCTACGCTTGGAACGCCTGGAACACCGGCTGCGCCGCAGGAATCTGCTGGCGGCCTCGATGTTCGCGCTGGGCGCATCGTTGGCCCTGATCGGAACCAGCGTGGCCACACCTGATGCCGGCGTGGTGCCGGAGATCCGTACCTACAAGCTGACCGTGCTCGACAGTGAAGGGCGCACGCGCGTGCAGATTGCCGAGGATGCCAGTGACATTGCCCGCAACTCACGCGCAACGGGCATGACCATCTACGATGCGAAGGGCGATGAGCGCGGTGGCATCGGCACCATGGCCAACGGCAGCGCGGTGATGGCGTTGGATGCACCGGTTGGCGTGGGTTACAAGGTTCGCGATCGGGCGGGCATGAGGGTCGCGGCCGATGGCTCCGCCGTGATCACGGCACTGTCCAATGAGGGCAGCTTTGCCGCCAGCCTGGTGGCGCAGGGCAACCAGGGGCGGCTTGAGCTGAGTCGCAAGGATTCGGCCAAGGGCGAAATCAGCACCCGTGTGCTGACCTTTGATTCGGACTCGACCAAGGTGGAGAAGGCGCCGTGATGTGTCCTGTGGCGAGTGGCGCGTCGCATCCACGCATCGCGTGGCTCTACGGCGCGCGCGGGTAGTCGAGGTAGCCTGCTTCGCCACCACCGTAATAGGTGTTGCGGTCGGGCGTGGCCAGCGCGACGTCGTGCTGCAGGCGCTCGACCAGATCCGGGTTGGCGATGAACGGCTGGCCGAATGCGGCCAGGTCGATGGTGCCGGCCTCGACCAGTTGCAGGGCACGCTCGCGGGTCATGCCGCCGGCCAGGATCACGGTGCCACCGTAGGCCTGCTTGAACTGCTGCAGGAAGGCCTCGCCCAGCACCGGGTGCCCCGCCTGCAGGTTGTCGTTGAGATGCACATAGGCCAGCCCGCGCTTGCCCAGTTCCTCGGCCAGGTACAGATAGGTGGCTTCGTTGTCGGGGTAGAACGGCATGTCGAAGGTGAGGTTGTTCGGTGCCAGGCGCACGCCGATGCGATGCGCACCGATGCGCTGTGCCATCGCGTCGACCGTTTCCAGGATCAATCGCGCGCGGTTGTGCAGTGAACCGCCATAGCGGTCTTCGCGCTGGTTGATGAGCGGGTTGAGGAACTGCTCGAACAGGTAACCGTTGGCGGCATGCAGCTCGATACCGTCGAAGCCGGCGGCGATGGCGTTGTCCGCCCCGCGTACGAAGTCGTCGATGATGCCGGGCATCTCCGCGGTCTGCAGTGCACGTGCCGGAGTGGGATCGGCGTGGCCACGGCTGCCATCGTCCAGATAGACGAACGAGGTGTTCTTCGGTGCGCTGGCGACCGGGCGCGTACCCGCGCTGACCGGTTGACCGCCCCCGGGCTGCAGCGAGGCATGCGACATGCGGCCGACGTGCCAGAGCTGGGCGAAGATCCTGCCCTGCTCGGCATGTACAGCCTCGGTGACCAGCTTCCAGCCGGCCACCTGCTCGGCCGACCAGATGCCCGGCACATCGATGTAGCCCTGGCCCTGCGGCGAGACCGGCGTGCCTTCGCTGATGATCAGGCCGGCGCTGGCGCGCTGCCGGTAGTACTGCGCGGTGAGCGCGTTGGCGATCGCGCCGGGATTGCGGGCGCGGGTCATCGGCGCCATTGCGATGCGGTTGCGCAGGGAGGTTCCTGACAGGTCGAACGGGCGGAAGAGGGCGGTGGTCATGTCGGTCATCTCGGTGCGGGGGAGAGGCGCCAGCGGCGCGATGCACACAGGATGGAGTTGACATGCGGGTGCATAAAGCGCTTCGATCTCCCTTGGGGCGGGACTATTTGTCCCCAATGGAGTGCGAACGATGCTGCCGCTGGAATCCTTGAATGGCCTGGTGACGTTCGTCACGACCGCACGCTCGGGCAGCTTCACCGAGGCGGCAGACGCGCTGGGCATCTCGCGCTCGGCGGTGGGCAAGGCCATCGCCCGGCTGGAAACGCGGCTGGGTGTGCGCCTGTTCCATCGCACTACGCGGCGCATCGCACTGACCACTGATGGCGAGGCGTACTACGCCTCCTGTGCGGCGGCGCTGGAAGAAATCTCCGCGGCCGAGGCCTGTCTGGGTTCGGCGGGCCTGCCCAGCGGGCGGCTGCGCATCGACATGCCGTCCTCGTTCGGGCGGCTGGTGGTGCTGCCGGAGCTGTTGCGCCTGTGCCGGCAGTACCCGGACCTGCAGTTGACGATGACCTTCACCGATCACTTCGTCGATCCGGTCGAAGAGGGCATCGACCTGCTGATCCGCTTCGGCGGGCTGCACCAGGCCGAGCATCTGGTCGCGCGTCGGCTGGGCCGCCAACGCCTGGTCACCTGCGCATCGCCGGAGTACCTGCAGGCGCATGGCGTGCCGCGCACGGTGGAGGAACTGGCGCAGCACCGCAGCATCGTCGGCTTCCGCCATGGCCAGCCGATCTGGTGGCGGATCGGCAGCGAGGATGACGAGGGAACGTTCATTCCCAGTGCGCCGTATCAACTCAATGATGGCGATGCGGTGATCGAAGCGGCAATCGCCGGCCTCGGCATCTGCCAGATGCCCATTTCACTGGTGCGCCGCCATCTCGATTCCGGCGTGCTGCAATCGGTGCTGGACGAACACATGCAGCGGCACATCGACATCCACGCGCTGTGGCCACCGACGCGTCACCTGCGGCCGAAGGTGCGCTACGTGGTGGATGAACTGACCCGGTTGGCGGGTGAGGGATTGTTCGATTGAGCCGGCCGGGATTGAGTCCGTGGCTCCGGCTTGTATACTATCCCCTAGTATAGTTCCAAGGTGGCCCGCCATGCCGCACTCCCCCGAAGAGAAGAAGAAGGTCCTGGCCCGCGTGCGCCGCATCCGCGGCCAGTGCGATGCGCTGGACCGCGCGCTGGAAGCCGGTGCCGACTGCGGGCCGGTGCTGCAGCAGATCGCCGCCATCCGTGGTGCGGTCAACGGCCTGATGTCCGAGGTGATGGAGGCCCATCTGCGCGAGGAGTTCGGCCAACCCGCGGCCTCCGACGAACAACGCGCCGAACGCGTGCGCGACATGAGCGCGTTGATCCGCTCGTACCTGAAATAAACGATGGCGCAACATGGCGCCGCCCATCCTGTCATTGCCTGTTTTTGGAGAAACCACCATGAAGTCCCGTGCCGCCGTCGCCTTTGGTCCCGGCCAGCCGCTGCAGATCGTCGAGATCGACGTCGCCCCGCCGAAGAAGGGCGAAGTGCTGGTGAAGATCACCCATACCGGTGTCTGCCACACCGATGCGTTCACCCTGTCCGGCGATGATCCGGAAGGCCTGTTCCCGGTGGTGCTGGGCCATGAAGGCGCCGGCATCGTGGTGGAAGTGGGCGAGGGCGTGACCAGCGTCAAGCCGGGCGACCACGTGATTCCGCTGTACACCGCCGAGTGCGGCGAGTGCCTGTTCTGCAAGAGCGGCAAGACCAACCTGTGCGTGTCGGTCCGTGCCACCCAGGGCAAGGGCGTGATGCCTGACGGCACCAGCCGCTTCAGCTACAACGGCGAGCCGCTGTACCACTACATGGGTTGCTCGACCTTCAGCGAGTACACCGTGGTGGCCGAAGTCTCACTGGCGAAGATCAATCCGGACGCGAACCCGGAGCACGTCTGCCTGCTCGGCTGCGGCGTCACCACCGGCATCGGCGCGGTACACAACACCGCCAAGGTGCAGGAAGGCGACAGCGTGGCGGTGTTCGGCCTGGGTGGCATCGGCCTGGCGGTGATCCAGGGCGCGCGCCAGGCCAAGGCCGGCCGCATCATCGCGGTGGACACCAATCCGTCCAAGTTCGAGCTGGCCCGCGAATTCGGCGCCACCGACTGCATCAACCCGAAAGACCACGACAAGCCCATCCAGCAGGTCATCGTCGAGATGACCACCTGGGGCGTGGACCACAGCTTCGAATGCATCGGCAACGTCAACGTGATGCGCGCGGCGCTGGAATGCGCGCACCGTGGCTGGGGCCAGAGCGTGGTGATCGGCGTGGCCGGTTCGGGCCAGGAAATCTCCACCCGTCCGTTCCAGCTGGTGACCGGCCGCAAGTGGATGGGCACCGCCTTCGGTGGCGTGAAGGGCCGCAGCCAGCTGCCGGGCATGGTCGAGGACGCGATGAAGGGCGATATCGAACTGGCACCGTTCGTCACCCATACCATGGACCTGGACAAGATCAACGAAGCCTTCGACCTGATGCATGAAGGCAAGTCGATCCGGTCGGTGGTCCATTACTGAGGCGCGGCATGGGCTGGTTCGATGCCCTGCGCAGGCCGCGTGCGGACGATCCGCGCGCGGCTTTGGTCGATCCGATCGAGCAGGCCCTGCGTGCACTGGGCTGGGTCGAGGGTGTGGTCGGGCCGCCTCGCGCGGTGGATTCCGCCTTCGGCATCGACGAGATGCCGTTCGAGCACTGGCTGGCGCAGGTGTTCCTGCCGCGCCTGCACGAAGCCCGCGCCGATGGCCAATGGCCACCGCACAGCAACGTGGCGGTGGCGGCGTATCGCAACCTGGACGGCCAGCCCGGTGTCGAGCCCTTGCTGCGCCTGTTGGCACAGCTGGATGAACGGATCAACAAAGGCATCCACGCCGCGCGTGGATAAGCCGACCAAGGTCGGCATCTACCAGAAGCACGCGTGCGCTGACGCGCCGCGCAGGAGAGCACCATGGAACGTATTGAACACCGCGCCTGTTTTGGCGGCTGGCAGGACGTCTACCGCCATCATTCCAGCGCGCTGGGCTGCGACATGCAGTTCGCCGTGTACCTGCCGCCGCAGGCGGAAACACAGAAGCTGCCGGTGCTGTACTGGCTGAGCGGCCTGACCTGCACCGAGCAGAACGTCATCACCAAGGCCGGCGCGCAGCGTTATGCGGCCGAGCACGGTGTGATCATCGTCGCGCCCGACACCAGCCCGCGCGGTGATGACGTGGCCGATGCCGAGGGCTACGACCTGGGCAAGGGGGCAGGCTTCTACCTCAATGCCACCCGCGCACCGTGGGCGAAGCACTACCGCATGCACGACTATGTGGCGCAGGAACTGCCGGCGCTGATCGAGGCGAACTTCGCGGTGACCGACGCGCGCGCGATCAGTGGCCATTCGATGGGCGGCCATGGCGCGCTGGTGATCGCGCTGCGCAACCCCGGGCGCTACCGCAGCGTGTCGGCGTTTTCGCCGATCGTCGCGCCCAGCCACGTGCCGTGGGGGCAGAAGGCCTTCCATGCCTACCTGGGCGACAACCCGGCCGACTGGGCGCAGTGGGATGCCTGCGAGCTGATCGCTGTGGCTGACGAGCGCCTGCCGCTGCTGGTCGACCAGGGCGAGGCGGACGAGTTCCTGCAGACCCAGCTGCAGCCGCAGCGCCTGCAGCAGGCCTGCGATGCGGCCAACCACCCGCTGACCCTGCGCCTGCAGCCGGGTTACGACCACAGCTATTACTTCATCGCCAGCTTCATCGGCGAGCACATCGCGCACCACGCTCGGGCACTGCACGGCTGACGGCTTTCCGGTAGTGCCGGCCGCTGGCCGGCAACCTGCAGCCCAGTGATTCCCCGGGATTGCCGGCCAGCGGCCGGCACTGCCATGGCGGGCACGCGGCGTGTCGTCTTGCCGTAGTGGATCACGCCGCTGTGGCGCGGGCAGGACTATCGTGCGCGCGTACGGCCTTGCGGATCGGGGGATGCATGCCGGTAGTGCTGGCGCTGCTGTATGTGCTGTGCCATGGCCTGGTGCTGACCCTGTGGCCGGGCCCCGCCGGGGTGGGATCGTTCGTGTTCCTCACCGGCGCACCGTTGCTGGCGGCGGGCGCCTGCCTGTGGCGGGCGCGCCGCGACCGGGCGGCCTTGGGCTGGCGCGCCACCGCGCTTGCGCTGCTGCTGTGGGCGGGCGGCATGGCCTCCAACATGGTCGATGCGCTGGGGGCTGGCCGCGCCGATATCACCCCGCAGGCAAGCCTGTTCCTGTACGTGCTGTATGGCGTCCCGCTGGTGTTCATCCTGGCCCGCGCGCGCCGCGAACGAATGAGCATCAGCCTGATCGATGCGGCGATGGCGGCACTGCTGGGCGTGCTGTTCTTCGTACATACGCAGTCGTTCGCCGACCGGGTCGAGATCGATCCCCTGGCGCTGGTCAGCATGCAGCGCATGTTCGATATCCAGAACCTGTGCATCGCCGGGTTCGCGGTGGTGCGCTGGCTGGCCGTTGATGTACCCGAGCGGCGCAGCTTCTTCCGCGCGCTGGCGCTCTACGCGCTGGCTTACCTGTTGGTGGCGTACTACATCAACCATTACACCTCGGAAGATTCCTTTGGCGCCTACAACGATCTGTTGATCGATCTTCCGTTCCTGTTGCTGGCGCTGCTGGCACTGAGCCACACGCCGCTGCCGGCTGCCCTGCCGCATCCGCGGTTGGCACGCACGGTGCAGGCGGCCGGGCCGATGATCCTGCCGTTGCTGCTGCTGGTGGTGGGTACGCTGGTGGTCGACCATGCACGGCCACTGGCGGTCAGTGGGTTCGTGGTGGCCACGCTGGGCTTCGGCGTGCGCAGCATCCTGCTGCAGGTGGACCTGATGGAACGGCAGGCATCGCTGGACCAGCTGGCACGGCAGGATGGCCTGACTGGCGTGGCCAACCGGCGCGAGTTCGATGCACTGCTGCTGGCGGAGTGGAACCGGGCGCGTCGCAGTGGCACCGAGCTGGCGCTGCTGCTGGTCGACATCGATCACTTCAAGGCATTCAACGACCAGCACGGGCATCCCGCCGGGGACCGCTGCCTGCAGGCCGTGGCCGCGGTGCTGAAGGTCATTGCCGGTCGCGGCGGCGACAGTGTTGCGCGTTACGGCGGCGAAGAATTCGCGGTGATCGTGCCGGCAAGCCCGTTGTCGGGCGTGCTGGCACTGGCCGAACGCCTGCGCGAGGCGGTGGAAGGGCTGCCGCTGCCGGAGGGGCGGGTCAGCATCAGCATTGGCGTGGGCTACCTGCATCCGCCTGCGCTGGCCAGCGCAGGCCAGCTGCTGGCCGATGCCGACGCCGGCCTGTACGCCGCCAAGCGTGCCGGCCGCAACCGGGTGGTACTGCATGCGCAGGTGCTTGACGACGAAGACAGCGCACATGGAACGATCGACTGCTGAATGCCATGCGGCCGGGTCCGCCCGTGGATGGTTCAGCGCTGGCGCAGCCAGCCGGCCGGGTCCAGCAACCTCAGCCCGACCGGTGACAGCGAGCGCTGTCGCAATGGCAGATTCGCCGCGTGGACAGCAAATGCGCAGCGCGCCAGTTGCTGGCGCAACGGTGCCAGGGTGTCGTCTTCGCGGGGGCGCGCATGTCGCCACTGGGCAATGCGCAGCAGGCAGACCAGCAGGTCCAGTTCGCTGGCGGCAATGAAGGGAGAGCCGGCGGGCAGCAGGTCGATCGGGGCGGCGGGCGCGGCCAGCAATGGCAGCAGGGCGACGAACGCATCGCAGCCCTCGCGGTCCAGGCCAAGGTGGCTCAAACCCGCCAGCCCTTCGGCCTGCAGCGTAGGATCACGGAGCTGGCGTATCGCGGCGAGCAGTGCCTGCTCGCCACGACCAAACTGGCGGCCGAATGCCCGGTAGTTGACGCGGGTAGGAAACAAGGGGGAACGGGAGGCCATGGCAGCTAGGGTTGTGGGTCGCGGGTTTCCACCAGCACGGGACAGGGCGCGTGGTCGATGGTCCATTGCCCGATCGAGGGTTCGAACAGGCGTTCCAGGCGGGACAGGTGGCGGTGGCCGATCACGATCAGGTCGCACTTCAGGCGCCGGGCCTGCTCGCTGATCACTTCGCCCGGGTCACCGGAGGGAATCTGCGCGATGGCGTCGACGCCGCGCTCGCGCAGCTCGGCCAGGGCTTCGGCCAGCACCGCTTCGGCCCGCGAGCGCTGGCGGGCGGCTTCCGGGTACTCGATGCGGTCGGCGTCGCTGGCATCGGCCGCCAGCGCGAATTCGGGGTCGAGCACGCACAGCAGGTGCAGGCGGCTGCGGGGGCCGGCAATGGCGGCGGCCAGGTCCAGCACGCGAGCGTGCTGGGGGCCGCCGTCCAGGGCGACCAGCAGGGTAGTGAACATGGATGTCTCCTTGGCAGGCCGGGGATGGTCGCCGATGTCACCGCGCGCACCCATGCCGTGCGCGGCAGTCAATGAATGCGCCAGGCGCAATCCATGGGGGCCACGCGTGCCGTAGAGTCATCCGGATTACTGGAAAATGTTCCACTGGAGACTGCCATGCCCCTGCCGGACCTGAACCTGTTGCTGGCACTGGACGTGCTGATCGACGAATGCAGCGTGGCCGCCGCCGCGCGGCGGATGAACCTGAGCGCGCCGGCGATGAGCCGTACCCTTGGCCGGATCCGCACCGCCCTGGGCGATCCGGTGCTGGTGCGTGCCGGCCGCGGGCTGGCGCCCACGCCGCGTGCGCTGCAGCTGCGTGAGCAGGTCCGCGATGTGATCGAGCAGGCCCATCGTGTGTTCAACGCCGGTCGCGAGATCGACCTGCGCACCCTGGAGCGCACCTTCAATGTCCGCGCCAATGATGTCTTCATCGGTGGATTCGGCGGACGCCTGCGTGAACTGTTCCGCCAGCAGGCGCCGCGCGCGGTGCTGCGCTTCGTGCCCGAGGGCGATACCGACGACGATGCGATGGCGCAGGGCCGGATCGACCTGTACATCAGCACCGCCGGCAAGCATGCGCCCGACACCAAGGTGCAGAACCTGTTCAGTACCTCGTTCATGGGCGCCGCGCGCGAGGACCATCCGCTGTTCGATGAGGAGATCAGCGCCGAGCGTTTTGCTGCCTGCGATCACATCGCGGTGTCGCGGCGGGGGCTGCCGCGTGGCCCGATCGATGACGACCTGGCCACGCTGGGCCTGCAGCGGCGGGTGGCGCTGATCAGCCCGACCTTCCACGGCGCGATCTTCGCTGCGGCCGAGTCGGACCTGATCCTGCCGCAGATGCCGAGCGTGATGCTGGAGCGGATCGTCAGCATGCGCCTGCCGCTGCGCCTGTTCCCGCTGCCGATCCCGGTGCGCACCGCCGCCATCGTGCAGGCCTGGCACCCGCGGCTGGACAACGATGCTGCGCACCAGTGGCTGCGCCGCTCGATCAAGACCATGTGCGAGCGTGTCGAGGACACCCACCGGTGACACCTGCAGGCGTGCGCGCGGCGCACGCCTGGGATGCCGATGGCACCATTTTTCGCAGGGTACCGGCTCCCTAGACTGCGCTCCCCGGAGTTTCACTGAGCGCATTCCAATGACCCCCAACATGCCGTGCACTGCACGGATTGGTGCCCGGCGATGAATACGCCGGCCGCCGCTGTCCCGGCCGCTGCAGCGCCCCGTCCTGCCGCCGCCCCCGGGCTCGACCGCCGCGTCCTGGTCGGCCTGTGTGGCGTGCTGCTGGCGGTGCTGGTGTCGGGCTTCAACGAGAACATCACCAAGGTCGCCCTGGCCGACATCCGCGGTGCGATGGGTTTCAGCGTCGACGACGGCAGCTGGATCGTCGCCCTCTACAGCGCGATGTCGGTCAGCGCGATGGCCTTCGCCCCGTGGTGTGCCGCCACCTTCTCGCTGCGCCGTTTCGCGCTGGCGATGATCGGTGGCTTCATGGTGCTGGGCGTGCTCTGCCCGCTTGCCCCGAACCTGCAGGTGTTCCTGCTGCTGCGCGCGCTGCAGGGCCTGTGCGGTGGTGCGCTGCCGCCGCTGCTGATGAGCGTGGCGCTGCGCTTCCTGCCGCCGGGCATCAAGCTGTATGGCCTGGCGGGTTACGCGTTGACCGCTACCTTCGGCCCGAGCATGGGCACGCCGCTGGCCGCGTTCTGGGTCGAGCAGGTGGGCTGGCATTGGGCGTTCTGGCAGATCGTGCCGTACTGCCTGGCGGCCATGGCGATGGTCAGCTGGGGCCTGCCACAGGACCCGCTGCGGCTGGAGCGTTTTGCCCAGTTCGATGGCGTGGGCCTGCTGCTCGGCCTGCCGGCGCTGGTGCTGCTGGTGCTGGGCCTGGTGCAGGGCCCGCGCCTGAACTGGTTCGACTCGCCGATGATCACCCTGATGATCGGTGGCGGCGCCGGCCTGATGGTGCTGTTCATGATCAATGAATGGTTCCACCCGCTGCCGTTCTTCAAGCTGCAGCTGCTGGCCAACCGCAACCTCAGCTACTCGCTGGTGACCCTGGGCGGCGTGCTGTTCGTGCTGCTGGCAGTGATCTCGATTCCCTCCGGTTTCCTGGCCAGCGTGCAGGGCTACCGGCCATTGCAGACCGCACCGATGCTGCTGTGGGTGGCGCTGCCACAGGTGATCGCACTGCCGTTGGTGGCGGCGTTGTTGAACATCCGCGCAGTGGATTGCCGCTGGGTGCAGGCCACCGGCCTGGCGATGCTGGCGCTGGCCTGCTGGCTGGGCTCGCATCTGGAGGTGGCCTGGATCCGCGACAACTTCCTGTGGGTACAGCTGCTGCAGGTATTCGCCCAGCCGATGGCGGTGTTGCCGCTGCTGATGCTGGCCACTGGCGGGCTGGCACCGCAGGACGGTCCGTTCGCCTCGGCGTGGTTCAACACGGTCAAGGGCTTTGCTGCCGTGCTCGCCAGCGGCGTGCTGGATGCCGTCGCCCAGGGCCGCCGTCATTTCCATTCCACCGTGCTGGTCGACCGCCTTGGCGAGCAGCCGTGGCTGGCCGAGGGCCCGCAGCTGGGTGCGCGCCTGCATGCACAGGTGCAGGCGCTGACCTCGGCCGACCTGTACTGGGTGGTCGCGCTGGTGGCGCTGGCCTTCATTCCCCTCATTGCCTGGATGCCCACCCGCATCCATCCGCCACGTGCCGTGGCCTGAACCTTTCGCAGGAACCCCCTCATGACGATCAATCGAACCACTCTCAATACCGGCCTGGGCCTGGGCGTGCTGGCGCTGGCCATCGGTGCCTGGCTGCTGCTGCGCGACGGCGGTCACCAGACCACCAACAATGCCTATGTCGTTGCCGACTACACGCTGGTTGCGCCGAAGATTCCCGGCTTTGTCAGTGCCGTGGAAGTAGAGGACAACCAGTCGGTGAAGGCCGGCGACGTGCTTGCCCGCATCGACGACCGCGACTACCAGGTGGCCCTGCAGGCGGCCCGTGCCGACCTCGCCAACGCCCGTGCACAGCTGGCCAACGCGCAGGCCGCACTGGCCCAGCAGGACTCGCTGATCGAACAGGCCAGGGCCAGTGTCGATGTCAGCCGTTCCGAACTGACCCTGGCCAGCGCCGACCAGCAGCGTTACCGCGAACTGGCCCGTGATGGCGCCGGCACCGTGCAGAACGCACAGCAGGCGCAGTCGAAGCAGGCCGTGGCCAGTGCGCATCTGCAGCAGGGCCAGGCCGCGCTGTCGACCGCACGCCAGCGCACCGATATCCTCAACGCTGGCGTGCAGGCCGCACAGGCGGCGGTACAGCGTGCAGAAGCGGCGCAGGCGCGTGCCGAACTGGACCTGTCGCACACCGTGCTGCGCGCGCCGATCGACGGCATGGTCGGCCGCCGCGCTGTGCGCGTGGGCGCCTACCTGACCCCGGGTACGCCGGTGGCTGCGGTGGTACCGCTGAAGCGCGCCTTCGTGGTCGCCAACTTCCAGGAAACGCAGATGACCCGCATGCAGGCCGGCCAGCATGTCGAGCTGAAGGTGGACGTGTTCCCGGGCAAGCCACTGCGCGGGCACATCGACAGCATCGCACCGGCCACCGGCGTCACCTTCGCCGCCGTCGCACCGGAAAACGCCACCGGCAACTTCACCAAGGTGGTGCAGCGCATTCCGGTCAAGATCGTGCTGGAACCCGGCCAGCCACTGCTGGACCAACTGCGTGCCGGCATGTCGGTGGAAGCCAGTGTTGACCTGGGCAGCCGCGCCCGCGCGCAGAGCGTGCAGCACAGCCCGGGGCACAAGAGCGGGGAGGATGCATGAGCGCAGCCACCGTGTTCCGCACCTTCGTTGCGGCCACCCTGTGCACGGCCCTGGCTGCCTGCACGATGGGTCCGGACTTCGTACGCCCGCAGGCGGAACTGCCCAGCCGCTGGCAGGGAGAGGCGGTCGCCGGCAACGCCATCGACCAGGACGCGGCCTGGTGGGCCGGCTTCGACGATCCACTGCTGGGGCAGCTTGCCGGCCAGGTGCTCGCGGCCAACCTGGACCTGCAGCTGGCCGCCAACCGCGTGCAGCAGAGCCGCGCCGCACGTGGCATCACCGCGGCCGATCGCCTGCCCAGCGTCAGCGCGAGCGCCAGTGGCGTGCGTGCACGCAACAGCGAGGTGGGCCTGAATGATCCGTCCGGCAACGGCGGCCGTGATGACTACGGGCTGTTCCAGGCCGGCATCGGCCTGAGCTGGGAACTGGACCTGTGGGGGCGTGTGCGCCGCCAGGTGGAAGCGGCCGACGCACGCGTGCAGATGGCGGAGGAGGATGCACACGCGGTGCGCATCGCGCTGCTGGCGGAAACCGCGCGTGATTACCTGCAGCTGCGCGCGACGCGGCAGCTGCTGGCGATCACCGAGGACAACCTCAGCATCGCCCTCGACATGAAGCGCCTGACCGAGGCACGCCAGCAGCAGGGCGTGGCCAGCACGCTGCAGGTGTCCAGCGCGTCCGCGCAGGTGGCATCGCTGCAGGCCCGCATCGCGCCGCTGCGGCATCGTGAATCGCAACTGCGCAATGCGCTGGCGTTCCTGCTGGCGCAGCCGCCGCAGGCGCTGGACGCGCAGCTGCAGGATGCACGCCGTGACTGGCCGGCGTTGCCGGCGGTGGCGGTGGGGCTGCCCAGTGAACTGGCCGAGCGTCGCCCGGACATCCGTCGTGCCGAAGCGGCACTGCATGCGGCAACCGCCGGCATCGGCGTGGCCAAGGCCAGTTTCCTGCCGCGCATCACCTTGAATGGCGACGCTGGTTTCCAGGCCAAGCAGCTGGATGATCTGGATGGCTGGAACGCGCACCGCTTCAGCATCGGGCCGTCGATCAGCGTGCCGATCTTCCAGGGCGGGCGGCTGAAGGCCAACCTGGCGCTGAGCAGGCTGCAGCAGCAACAGTCGGCGCTGCAGTTCCGCCGTACCGTGCTGCAGGCCTGGCATGAAGTGGACGACGCCATCGATGGCTATGCCGCTGAGCAGCAGCGCACGGTGCAGCTGCATGTAGCGGTGGACGAGAGCGAGAGCGCACTGGGCGCGGCGCGCCGGCAGTACCAGGCTGGCGTGGTCGACATGCTGGATGTGCTGACCACCCAGCGCATCGCGCTGGACAACCAGGCCGCGCTGGCCAACAGCCAGGCCACGGCTGCGATCGCGCGGGTGGAGCTGTACCGCGCGCTGGGCGGTGGCTGGTAGGGAAATGGAAACGCCGGGCCACGCCCGGCGGCTCGTCTGTAGTTGCCAACCTTGGTTGGCGTCTACCAGAGCACGGCCTTGCGCGGCGGCTGGTAGGAAATCGTCGGGGTAGTGCCGGCCGCTGGCCGGCAGCGACAACATCCATGGAGGTGCCGGCCAGCGGCCGGCACTACCAGGGCATGGCCTCAGCGCACGTCGCGCAGCTCCCAGTGGCTGCCGGCCAGCAGGCGCAGGCGCTGCTTGAACACATCGCTGTCGATGCGCGTGGTGGCCACAAGGTTGATGCGCAGGTCCTTCTGCTCGCCGGTCACGGTGGCATCCGGGTCGGTCACGCCCCACTGCGGTTCCACCGCATCCGGGTCAGGCTGCTTGGCCTTCCAGCGCTCGAACAGCGTGCCGCTGCGCAGGGCGTCCTGCAGCTCTTCGGCGAAACCGGCGGCGCCCTGCGAATGGAAGGACAGGTCAGGATCGTTGCCGCGGGCCTTGGACGGGTCGGGCAGGCTGATGTGGTACTGCGCAGGCATGGAGTTCTCCTTGAAGTGCGGCAAGGCTGGCACAACCGCGGTGGAATCGATGTGCAGATTCCCGCCGCAGTCGGTTTTCATTCAAACCGATGTGGCCCATCGGCGAAGCCCACGGTGACCGCGCCCTTGCCGACGTTGACCATGCCGGTCAGGCTCATCACCGATTCGTACACGGTCACGCCATGGCTGGCGCAGACCTCTTTCAGCTGTGGATAGCCGGGAAGGCTGCGCAATTCGTCCAGCTCACCGCCGTAGCTGACGCACACCGTCGGTGTCATCAGCCCGGCACGCACGCGCTGGCCGACCACCGAAAACAGTTTCTGCACGGCGTTGTCGAAACCCTTGATCTTGGCCACCGGTCCGGTCTCGCCCCGGTACCCATGGAGCACCGGCTTGATGTCCAGGGCACTGCCCAGCGCGGCGCTGAGCAGGCCGACGCTGCGGTCGCCCTTGTGCCGTGCACGCGCGCGCATGTAGTACAGGTCGCGGGTGACCATGTAGCCGTGCACGTTGCTGGCCAGTTCTTCCAGCCGTTCGCGGATCTGCTGCACGCTGGCATTGCTGTCGCGCAGGCGCACCGCTTCCACCGCAGTTACCGCCTGCGCGGCGAACAGGTTCTGGGTGTCGAGCACGCGCAGCGCGAATGGCGAGTTGTAGCCCGCCGCCTGCCGAACCGGCTTGTAGTCGTTGAGGATGGCGAAGCTGGCCTGCAGCGCGTTGTCATGGATCGGGCTGCGGGTCTTGGTGATGGTCATGCAGAACACGTGGTCGTAATCGATCACCAGCTGCTGCAGGAACAGGTCGCGGATCTGGTTGACGCTGAAGGGGATGGTCTCCGCTTCAGCGCCGTGCTCGGCCACGTGCGCGTGCAGGAAGCTGAGGGTAGCCTGCTCATCGCGGTGATCGGCCAGCACGGCTTCGCCGATGCGTACGGTGATCGGCAGCAGCACGATGTTGTGCTCGGCGATGAAGTCCTGTGGCAGGTCGCAGGCCGAGTCGACGACGATTCCGATGCGCATCCGCGGCTCCCCCTCCAGGGCGGTTGTAGGTTCGGAAACGTGAAATCTATCTCAAAACCCGGCGTGGCGCGCGAGGGAAACGCGCCACGCCCTGTTCAGCGATTGCGCTGCACCGCCACTGGCAGGGTGGCCAGGCGTCGCCATTCGGGCTGCTGCAGCAGGTCAGGATCGGCCAGAACGGCAGCCATCAGCGGGTGCGCATCGTTGCCCCAGAACAGCTCATCGTCGATCGCCAGGGTGGGCACACCGAACACGTCGGCGCTGATCGCGGCCTCGGTGTTGCGGCGCAGCTGCTCCTTCACCGCCGGGTCGGCGATGGCGCTGGCGACATCCTCGATACCCAGCTGCGCAGCAGGTTCGCGCAGGGCGTCAGGGCTGTCGGCCGCGTTGCCGTCGCGCCAGATCCAGTCGAACAGGACGTCCACCGCCTGCACGCTGGCGCCGGCGGCCAGGCACAGGCGCAGGGCGGACAACGGGTTGAACGGATGGCCCGGTGGGAACCGCAGCGGTGTGCCCTCGGCCTGTGCGGTCCACAGCAGCTGGCGGTAGATGAAGCGGCGCTTGGCCGGAATCTCGGCTGGCCCCAGGTTGCCCAGGTGGTGCAGCACCGCACCGAAGGCGATCGGCACGGTCTGGATCTGCGCGAACTGCGGCAGCCGCTTCAGCTTCTGCCAGTGCAGGTAGGAGTACGGAGAGATGAAGTCGAAGTACCAGCGCAGCGTCGCCATCGGTGTGTCCTCGTGTGCGGTCAGGGCTGCGCGTTGCGCTGCAGGTAGCGGTCACGCAGTTCGGTCTGGCGCGAGCGCATCGGCATCGCACGGCCGCCCAGCCAGACCTGCTCGGCATAGTGCACCACGTCCAGCGGATCGCCCTCCCACAGCACCAGGTCGGCGCGCTTGCCCGGCTCGATGCTGCCGATCTGGTCGGCCACCCCGAATGCCTGTGCAGGCACCCGGGTCAGCCCAGCCAGGCCATCGGCCCACGGCAGACCGTTGGCCACCGCGTTGCCGGCCAGCTGGCGCATCTTGCGCGCGTTGTGGGTGGCGTCACCGCGCTGCACGAAGGAAACCGCCACGCCGGCACGCTGCAGGCGCGCGGCGTTTTCCAGGGTGGCGCCGAGCTGGTCGAAGCTCGCCGGCAGGTTGGCCAGCACGTCGACGAACACCGGCACGTGCGCGGCGGCCAGCTCCGGGGCCACCTGCCAGGCTTCGCTGGCACCGGCGATGGCGATCTTCACCTTTTCGCGGGTGGCCCAGCGCAACAGCTGGCGGATGTCGGCGGCGCGATCCACCTCCACCACGATGCGGCCCTGGCCGGCCAGGTAGCGACTGAGTGTGCGGCGTCCAGCCGGCGTCAGCAGCGCGTGCGGCGAGTCCGCAGCCACCTGGCCGCGTGCTTCGTCGATCATCTGCTGCAACAGCATCCATTGCGCGGCGCGCGAATGCCCGGTCAGTTCGGAGGCTGCCGCGCCGATGCGCAGGAACAGGGCACGCGGGCCGATCGGATCGGTGCTGCCATCGAGCCGCATCACGCCGCCCTGGCCGGCGACGAAACCACCGCCGGTGGCAGCGCCCAGCGCAGTGAAGCCGATGCCTTCCAGGCGCGTGACCGGAATCAGCACCGAGGCCGGGTTGTAGGCGAGCGTGACGTCGAATTCCGGGCGCAGCGGCTGCTCACCGAGCTTCAACGAACTGTCCACCGTGCTTGATTCACCCGAGACCTCTTCGATACCGGTTTCGGTGATGCCACCAAACAGCGCCGGTGTCAGGGGACGGCCATTGGCCTCGACCACGCTGGCGCCGGCCGGCGCCGACAGACCATTGCCCACCGCACGGATGATGCCGCCCTGCACCAGCACGTCCGCGTTCTGCAGGCTACCACGTGCGCTGGCGGTGTGCACCGTAGCGTTGCGCACCAGCAGGTCCTGTGCCTGTGCGGATGTGGAGATGCAGGCCAGCACGACGGCAGTAGCGCCGAGCCATGCTCGGCTGCCCTTCGCGGCAGACTGCGCCAATTGCTTGAGCACCACCATCAGCGCACCTCCTGGCCAAGCTGGAAATCGGAACGCGGCGTCGCTGCCGGTGCACTGCGGTCGTACAACCTGCGGCCATCAATGAAGACCTGCTCGGCCAGCGCATACGAACTGAAGGGATTGCCGTTCCAGACCACCACATCGGCCATCTTGCCGGCCTCCAGGGTGCCGGTCTGGCCCTCGATGCCCAGCGCCTTGGCGGCGTTGGCGGTCATCCAGGTGATGGCGTGCTCGGGCGTGATCTCCGGCATGCGCGCGCGGCGCGCGGACGCCATCACCTTGGCCGCTTCCTGGTTCAGGCGCTGGATGCCCTCGGGTGAATCGGAGTGGACGATGGCGCAGCTGTTCTTCGGCCGGTCGACCAGCGCGATGTTCTCCGGGATGCCGTCGAAGGCTTCCATCTTGAAGCCCCACCAGTCGGCCCACAGCGCACCGCAGACGCCGTCGGCGGCCAGCCGGTCGGCCAGCTTGTAGGCCTCCACGCCGTGGTGGAACGCAGCGACCTTGAAACCGAACTCCTTGGCCAGGTCGAGCATGGTGGCCATCTCGTCGGCGCGGTAGCAGTGGATGTGCACGCGGATGTCGCCTTCGATCGCGCCGGCCAGCGTGTCCAGCTTGAGATCGCGCTTGCCGCCGGCATCACCGGCGCTGTCACCCTTGTCACTGCCGAACCAGCCCTTGCGCTTGGCTGGCTTCGGCTTGTTCTTGGCGATGTAGTCGGCGGCATCGATGAAGGCGGCGCGGTAGCCGGCCACGTTGCCCATGCGCGTGGCGGGTGCAACGCCCTTGCCTTCGCCATAGACGCGCTTGGGGTTCTCGCCGCAGGCCATTTTCAGGCCCCACGGTGCACCGGGGAACTTCATCGCCTGGTAGGTCACCGCGGGTACGTTCTTGAGGGTCACGCCGCGGCCACCCACCAGGTTGGCCGAGCCCGGCAGCACCTGCATGCTGGTCACGCCGCCGGCCAGCGCGGTGGCGAAGCCCGGGTCCTGCGGCCACACCGAGTGCTCGGCCCAGACGTTGGCGGTGACCGGTGCGGTCATCTCGTTGCCATCGCTGTGCGCGCCAACGCCGGGGCTGGGGTACACGCCCAGGTGCGAGTGCACGTCGATCAGGCCCGGCGTGACCCACTTGCCCTGCGCATCGATGCGGGTGACACCGGCGTCGGTCTGCAGCTGGCGGCCGACGGCGACGATGCGACCGTCGCGCAGCAGCACGTCGGCATTGTCCAGGCGCTGGCCGGTGCCGGTCAGCACGGTGGCGTTCTGGATCAGCACCGGCGCATCGGGATGCGCCTGGTAGGTGCTTGGGTAGGGATCGGCGACGAAGCGCGAGGCGCCCACCGCCGGTGCCGTGCTCAATGAAAGCAGCGCCAGTGCCACCCCGGCGCGCAACAACGTCGATGCCATGCAGTTCCCCTTGCAGCGTGATCCAGCCGCCGACGCTAGCCGGGCGGCGGGGCGTTGCCAAGTGACCTTCTTCACAGGCTGGCCGACGGCGGCTCGACGGCACCGCCCCGCTGACCGAAAATAGCCGGTCCCCCCGCCGTACCGGTTCCCCGCCATGAAGAGCAAGCAGGAAATTGTCGACAACTGGCTGCCACGCTATACCGGCGTGCCCCTCGACCAGTTCGGCCAGCACATCCTGCTGACCAACTTCGGCGGCTACCTGCATACCTTTTCGGAGCTGACCGGCGCGCCCGTCATCGGCCTGGACCGGCCGATGGCCAGTGCCACCATCGATGGCATCACCATGATCAACTTCGGCATGGGCAGCCCCAATGCCGCGATCATCATGGACCTGCTGTCGGCGGTGATGCCCAAGGCCGTGTTGTTCCTGGGCAAGTGCGGTGGTCTCAAACGCAAGAACCAGCTGGGCGACCTGGTGCTGCCGATCGCGGCGATCCGCGGCGAGGGCACCTCGGGTGACTACCTGCCGCCGGAAGTGCCAGCGCTGCCGGCTTTCGCGCTGCAGCGTGCGGTCTCGACCATGATCCGCGACCTCGGCCACGATTACTGGACCGGCACCGTCTACACCACCAACCGCCGGGTCTGGGAGCACGACGAGGCCTTCAAGGAGCGCCTGCGGGCGATGCGCTGCATGGCCATCGACATGGAAACGGCCACGGTGTTCGCCGCCGGCTTCGCCAACCACATCCCCAGTGGCGCGCTGCTGCTGGTCTCGGACCAGCCGATGATCCCCGACGGGGTCAAGACCGAGGCCTCCGATGCCAAGGTCAGCTCCCAGTTCGTGGAAAACCATATCCAGATCGGTATCGAGGCGCTTAAGCTTATCCGGCGCAACGGCAAGTCGGTCCGCCACCTGCGCTTCGACGAATGATGATGATGGCCGCGCGCAGCGCGCCGGCCCTGGGGAGTAGGTGATGGACGTTGCCGCGCAAGTGGTGGA
This sequence comes from Stenotrophomonas sp. MH181796, assembly GCF_009659995.1. NCBI lineage: Bacteria > Pseudomonadati > Pseudomonadota > Gammaproteobacteria > Lysobacterales > Lysobacteraceae > Stenotrophomonas > Stenotrophomonas sp. MH181796. The sequence continues at coordinate 156,582 of NZ_RAHU01000001.1, read as the reverse complement.
TTTCTGGAAGGAGGCGGGCCCGGCGAAGTGGTTCGCTCGCGACGACGCGTTCGACGCGCAGTTCCGCCAGTTGTTTCTGGACGAGCATTTCGCTGCGGCGTCGCGCGCGCGCGAGCATTGGCTGGGCAGCGCCGAGGGCGCACTCGCCTTGATGCTGCTGCTGGACCAGTTTCCGCGCAACTGCTTCCGCGGTACCGCCCATTCCTACGCCACCGATGGCCTGGCGCGGCACTACGCCATGCGCGCGATCGAGGAAGGCCTGGACCTGCAGCTGGTGCCGAAGCTGCGTGCCTTCATCTACCTGCCGTTCGAGCACTCCGAGGACCCGTTGGACCAGGACCGCTCGGTGGCGATGTTCGACGTGCTGGGTGACAAGGAATACCTGCAGTACGCCGAACTGCATCGCGACATCATCCGCCGCTTCGGCCGTTTCCCGCATCGCAACGCCGTGCTGGGTCGCATTCCCTCGCCGGAAGAACTGGATTACCTGGCCGAAGGCGGGTTCGCCGGCTAAGAAAAAGGGGACGGAGGGGATTAAGTCGTTTGAGGCACAAACGACTTAATCCCCTCCGTCCCCTTTTTCGGTGCCGATCAGTACTTCGGCACGCCGTTGTCCACCTCTTCCGACCAGGCGTTGATGCCGCCGGTGACGTTGAAGACCTTGGTGAAGCCCAGGGCGCGGAACTGCTCGGCGGCCTGCGCGCTGCGGCCACCGTGGTGGCACATGAAGGCCAGTGCGGTGTCCTTCGGCAGAGCTTCCAGCGCGGCGCGGCCGTTGCCGTCGAAGCTCTTGAACGGCACGCCGACGGCTGCGATGGCGCGCTCGTCAGCCGGGCGCACGTCCACCAGGGTGATGTTGCCGGCACGCACCAGGTCGTCAGCGTCGCGCACGCTGATCTCCTGCACCGGCTTGGGCGCGTTCGGGTTGTCGATGGCCAGGCCCTTGCCGCGGATGTCGTCCACCCAGTCGATGGTGATGCCGTTGGCGCGACGCGCGCTGGCCAGGTCGAACTGCACGCGCAGGCCGTTGGACTCGGCGGCAATCGCGCCTTCGTCGTGCGGGGCCAGCTGGAAGTTCGGCTGGAAACCGGCGTCGATGGACAGCTGCAGGGCAGCGCCCGGAGCATCGGCCAGCGCGCCCTTGAGCATTTCCACGGCGGCCGGGGTGACGGTGATGCTCGGCGGGGTACGGTCCGGCGCAGCCAGGCCCAGCACGCTGCTCAGCTCGCCGCTGGCGGCCATCTGCAGCACGATGTCGCTGCCGCCGACCAGTTCGCCGTCGATGTACAGCTGCGGGATGGTCGGCCAGTCGCCATAGGCCTTGATGCCTTCACGGATTTCCTGGTCGGCCAGCACGTTGACGTGGGCGAACTCGACGCCGAGGTCCTGCAGGGCGCCCACGGCCTTGGCCGAGAAGCCGCACTGCGGCATCGACGGCTGGCCCTTCATGAACAGCACGACGCGGTTGGCGTTGAGGATGGATTCGATGCGCGAACGCAGGGCGGGATCGAGGGACATGGACGTCGGGGTTCCGGGAATTCGAATCATCAATTCTAACCCCCATGGCATCATGGGGGATGAGCAACGCAGGAACATTGCATCGCATCCCGGCCCGCCCCTGGCGCTGGCTGCCCTGGCTGGTGGCGTCGCAGCTGGCCGTGATCCTGGTCTGGGCCCTGGCCGGCTGGCACTGGGGGCTGCCACTGATGGTGGCCAGCCATGCGCTGTTCATGGTGCCGGTGTTCCTGCCCAACAGCCGCTTCTATGCGCCGGTGCTGAGCCGGCTGCCGGAGGCCGGCAACACGGTATGGCTGACGATCGATGACGGTCCTGGCCCGGAAACCCGCGCCGTGCTCGACCTGCTGGACCGCCACCAGGCGCGCGCCACCTTCTTCCTGGTGGGCGAACGTGCGCTGGCGCAGCCGGAACTGGTAGCCGAGATCCTGCGCCGTGGCCACGACCTCGGCAATCACAGCCACAGCCATCCGCAGGCACGCTTCTGGCGGCTGGGCCCGGCCGCGATGCGCGCCGAGATCGAGGGTTGCCAGCATGCATTGCAGACCCTGGGTGGCCAGCCGGTGCGCTGGTACCGCTCGGTGGTGGGTATGACCAATCCGTTCGTGGCGCCGGTGCTGCAGCGGTTGGGGCTGGTCCGGGTGGGCTGGAGTGCGCGCGGCTTCGACGGCATCGACTGCACGGCGCAGGGCGTGCTCGATCAGCTGCTGCCCGACCTGCGCCCGGGCGCCATCGTGCTGCTGCATGAGGGGGCTGCCCACGGTCACAACCTGGCGATCATCGAGCGCGTGCTGCAGGCGCTGGACGAGCGTGGCCTGAAGGCGCAACTGCCGGCCCTGTAACCCAGGGTTCTGGTCGCTTGAGGCAGCCGAGCATGGGCTCGGCTCTACAAGGGCTGGCGATCATCCTGTAGCGCCCGAGCCGATGCTCGGGCGGCGGTGCGCAGCACCGGAAGACGTCGGAGGGCAGCCGGGCGTGAGCTCGGCGCTACAACGAAGGGCGTTCGGCCACCAGCAGCCAGCTGTTGAACGGGGTACGCCCGTGCAGCGGCCGGGGGGCAGTCACCTGCAATCCAGCTTCGGTCAGCGTCGCCTGCAGTACCTGTGGGTCGGGGTAGTGACGCGGCCGTGTGCCCATCCAGCCGACCAGCCAGGCCAGCCGGTCAGCCACCCGCGTGGTGCGGTCGCGGCTGTCGCCGGTGGCCAGCGGCGTGCGCAGCAGCAGGCGACCACCCGGGGCCACCCGTGTGCTTGCCGCGTGCAGCAGCGCCTGTTGCGGCCCCGCGTCCAGATACTGCAGTACGTCCAGCAGCAGGACGTGCCCGGATTGGGCCGGCAGCGGCGCCTGCACATCCAGGCAGTCGAAGTGCACATCGGGCAGGTCGGCGGCTGCACGCCTGGCACGCGCGATCTTGCCGGCATCCACGTCCAGGCCCAGGTAGCGCTGGCTACCGCCGCGCTGGCGCAGCACATGGGCGAACAGGCCGAGGCCGCAACCCAGGTCCAGCACCGGCTGCCCATCGTCAGGCAGATGCTGCAGCACGCCGTCGTACAGCGGATCGCTGCCGAGTTTGCCGCGTGTGTAGTAGTAGTCGCGGCGACTGCCCCAGACCTGCGCCGGCCGGAATGCGTCGGCGATCAAGCGGGCTTGCGGGGCCGCCAGGGGAGTGCAGGGCAGGGGCGTGCCAGTCCGTGGCGTGCCGTCCATCGCCTCAGTCCGTGCCGCCAAGCAGGTGCGCGGCCACCGGCAGGGCGCGCGCGCTCCACAGCGCGTACATCCGCGCCGAAGGGTGCAGGCCGTCTTCGGCAATCATCGCCGGGTCGTCACCGTGGTCACGGCTGATATCGGTGATGTCGACGAAGGCCACGCCCTGCTGGGTGCTGATCACCTCGGCAGCCGCGTTGAACTCGTCGGTCTCGATCTCGATGGCGGCCAGGTCGCGGCCACTGCCGGCGCCGAACGGGGTCGCACCCCAATCGGGGAAGGACAGCACCAGCACGCGGCCGGCGTCACCGCCAGCGAAGCCGATCGCCCGCTGCAGCAGGGCCTGGAACTGGCTGCGGTATTCGTCCAGCGGACGCCCGCGGTACTGGTTGTTGACGCCGATCAGCAGGCTGACGAAATCGAACGGCCCCTGCGGCGCGGCCGCATCGATGCCCGCATCGAGTTCGTCGGTGGTCCAGCCGGTGGTCGCAATGGTCTGCGGATCGGACAGCTCAGTGCCCTGTGCACGCAGCGCGGCAGCCAGCTGGTGCGGCCAGCGGCCTTCGACTGCAACCGCTTCACCAATGGTGTACGAGTCACCCAGTGCCAGGTAGGACAGCGCCACCACTCAGGCCACCGAGCGGCGTGGCTTCAGCGGCACGACCTTGGTCGCGTCCTCGGCACGGCGGGCCAGGGCACGGTCAATGCGCGCGAATACATCGCGCATCACCGAGGCTTCCGGCATCAGGGTCACGCGGAAATGGTGGCGGTAGGGCACGTTGAAGCTCGAGCCCGGCACCACCAGCACGCCCTCGTTGTTCATCAGGTCCAGCGCGAAGTTGTGGTCGTCGAAGCCCTTCGCCGCAGCGCCGACCACGGCCGGGAACGCGTACAGCGCACCGGCGGGAGCGACCAGCGACAGGTGCTCGCTGGCTTCGCAGGCCTCGATCACCGCGCGTCGGGTTTCATACAGGCGACCGCCCGGCGTGCACAGCTCGGAAATGGTGTCCGGGCCGTTCACCGCGGCCTCGATGGCGTACTGGCCCGGCACATTGGCGCACAGGCGCAGCGCACCGAGCAGGTCCAGCGCCGCGCGGAAGTCACCCAGGCGGGCATCATCGCCGCTGAGGTGGGCCCAGCCCACGCGCCAGCCGCAGGCGCGGTGCACCTTGCTCAGGCCGCTGAAGGTCAGGCACGGATGATCACCGGCCAGCGGTGCGACCGGCTGGAACACCGCGTCGTCGTACAGGATCTGGTCGTAGATCTCGTCGACCAGCAGCAACAGGTTGTGGCGGCGCGCGATCTCCACCACGCGCTCCAGCAGTTCGCGCGGATAGCTGGCGCCGCTGGGGTTGTTCGGGTTGATCAGCACGATGGCGCGGGTGCGCGAGGACACCAGCGTCTCGATCTCGCTCGGGTCCGGCTGGAAGCCGTTCTCCGGTGCGCAGCGGTAGTACACCGGGCGGCCATCGTTGAGGATGGTCGAGGCCGACCACAGCGGATAGTCCGGTGAGGGCACCAGCACTTCGTCGCCGGGATTGAGCAGCGCACGCAGCGACAGGTCGATCAGTTCGCTGACGCCATTGCCGAGGAAGACGCGGTCCGGATGGGCATCGGGCGCGCCACGGCGGGCGTAGTACGCCGCGATGGCTTCACGTGCCACCGGCAGGCCCTGCTGGTGGGTGTACGGGTCGGTGCGGCCCATGTCATCGGCGATCGCGCGCTGCAGGTGCTCAGGCGCACGGAAGCCGAAGGCGCCGGGGTTGCCGATGTTGAGCTTGATCAGCTTGCGGCCCTGCGCCTCCAGCTCCCGGGCTCGCCGCGCCAGTTCTCCGCGGATTTCGTAGCGCACTTCGGAAAGGCGCTCGCGGATGGCCAGGGGCTTGGGCGAGTTGGTGGACATGGGAGCTGGGCCGTCAAAAGGCATGGGGCTTCCATCCTACCGGAATTGCTGCAATGCATGGCAAGGGCTCGGGCCCCGTCAATGCTGGGCTGGCAGGGCGCCGGCACAGGTAGAATGGCAGTGATGACCCAGACCCCCGATTTCATCGCCCTGCAGACCATCGGCTGGCCCTGGCCGGGCCCGGCGCAGCAGGCCGACTGGCAGGCCGCCATGGCCGCTCACCCGCAGGCCCGCCCGGCGCGGGTGATCGAACAGCACCGCACCCACTATGTGGTGGCCGATGGCCCGGATGCGTCGATCAAGGCCGAGTCGCTGCCGGAATGGCAGCGCCCGCGCTTCCCCAGCCATGAACGGCCGGCGGTAGGTGACTGGGTATTGCTCGACGGCATCCGCATCGTCGCGCTGCTGCCGCGGCGTACCGCGATCAAGCGCGGTGCGGCCGGCGAGCACTATCATCAGCAGGTGATCGCCGCCAACATCGATACGGTGTTCATCGTCTGTGGCCTGGATGCCGACTTCAATCCGCGCCGCATCGAGCGCTACCTGCTGCTGGTCGGTGGTGGTGGTGCCGAACCGGTAGTGGTGCTGACCAAGGCCGACCAGACCGAGTACAGCGAGGATGCGCTGGCGGTGCTGGAAGAGCTGGAGATGCAGGGCATCGCGCTGCATGCGATCAACGGCCTGGATGCCGACAGCGTGGCGGTGCTGCAGCCGTGGCTGGGCCCGGGCCGCACGGTGGTGCTGGTCGGTTCCTCCGGTGCCGGCAAGTCCACGCTGACCAACACCCTGCTCGGCGAGCAGCGGATGAAGACCAACGCAGTGCGCGCCAACGATTCACGTGGCCGCCATACCACCACGCACCGCGCGCTGATGCCGTTGCCGATGGGCGCCTGTCTGATCGACACCCCGGGCATGCGCGAGTTGAAGCCGACCGGTGAAGAGACGCTGTCCGAAGGTGGCTTCGCCGACATCGAAGCGCTGGCCGCACAGTGCCGCTTCAACGACTGCAAGCACCAGCAGGAACCGGGCTGTGCCGTGCGTGCAGCGATCGAGGCCGGCGAGATTGAAGAGAGCCGGCTGCTGAACTACTTCAAGCTGAAGGAAGAAGTCGCCGCCGCCGCCGCCAAGCTGGCGGTGCGCCAGGCCGAGACCGCGCAGGAACGCGGCGGCAAGAAGGGCAAGGGCCAGCAGTTCCGCCCGGCAGGCAAGCCGCGTCGGCGCTGATCGGTATCGCGGGGTCGGATCCCATTGCACCGCAATGGGCTCTGACCCCTGCAATGAACCCGCGTCTGCCTGCTTCGGGTGGGTGCCAACTGCCCGCTCCTGGTAGGTGCCAACCTTGGTTGGCACGAATGGTTCCAAAGCCCGCCCTCGGCGGATGCCAACCCAGGTTGGCACCTACCAACGTGCGGGCAGAGCGCTATAGTCCGCGCATGGAACCGATCGCGACGCTGGACCGTGACGTGGCCCACCATGCAGCGCTCGATGCGCGTCTGGTCGAGGCCGTGGGAGGCATCCGCCTGCTGGGCCTGACCAGCTGGCCAGCAACGGTGCAGGCACCGTTCCTGGCCAGCGTGGCGCGTGGCCAGCCGGTACTGCCGAAGGTGGATTACCCGAAGCTGGACTTCAGCGAAGAACGCCGCGCACTGGCCGCGATCGCCGCCGACTGCGACGACAGCCATCCGTTGGGTCACTACGTGCGGCAGTCGGCGCAGAGCTGGGACCTGGCTGCACAGCTGCTGGAAGGGCTGGGCACTGCTGCCGTCGACTCCTGTTCGGTGCAGCTGTTCGGCGCCCCCGAGCAGCCGCTGCCGGGCAATGGCCCGAGCACGCGCGAAGCGGCGCGCCACTTCATCCAGATTGCCGCCGAGCTGGACCACGAACTGCTGGCACCGGAAGAGCAGGTGCCGGTCTCGGCCATCGCGCTGCAACTGCAGCTGCAGAACGATCTGGACGCCTTCTTCGAATCACGCATCATCCAGGTGCAGCTGGATCCGGAACTGGTGTCCAAGGCGGCTGCAGGCCCGACCCGCATCCGCCTGCGCACCAGTGCGCGCTTCAGTGCCTACGACCGCGCGCAGCTGTTCCACCATGAAGCGCTGGTGCATTCGCTGACCGCCCTGAACGGCCGCGAGCAGCCGGTGCTGCCGAGCCTGGCACTTTCCTCGCCGCGGGTGACGGCAACCCAGGAAGGGCTGGCCACCTTCGCCGAGCAGATCACCGGCAGCATCGACATCGAGCGCCTCAAGCGCATCAGCCTGCGTACCGAAGCGATTGCGATGGCGCGCGAAGGCGCCGATTTCATCGAAGTGTTCCGCTATTTCTGTGATGCCGGGCAGAACGCGGAAGAGAGTTTCGCTTCGGCGCAGCGCGTGTTCCGCGGCGTGCCGCCAAGTGGCGGTCTGGCCTTCACCAAGGACACGGTGTACCTGCGCGGCCTGGTGTCGGTGCATACCTTTTTCCGCCACATGCTGGCCGAGGACCGCCTGCAGGTCTGCCGCTGGTTGTTCGCCGGCAAGATGAGCCTGACCGATGCGATCGCGTTCGCGCCGTTGTTCGAGGCGGGGGTGCTGAAGCCGCCGCGCTGGCTGCCGCATTGGGTGAGCCGGGCGAACGGCCTGGCCGGCATGCTGGCGTTCTCGCTGTTCGCCAACCGGATACGGATGGACCAGCTGGCGCCGGAATGAAATGCGTTGGCGGGATGATGCGCTGGCGCCTCGATTGATATCGCTGGGCGGCGGTGGGGCACCCTGGACAGGACACGCCGTAAACCCATCCATGGGGGCTCGATCGGCGCATCCATGCGCCTCACGGTCCTGGCCAGGGTGCCCCACCGCCGCCAGACAGTTTCCCGCGCGGGCGGCAGCACATCACCGCGCCGAAGGGATTGCGCTTGAAAAGCAAAGAGCCGGGCAGTGCCCGGCTCTTTGCTCTTGCTCTTGCTTTCCATTGCCTCCGCGCCGGCGCGGGGAACTGTCCAGCGTGGGTAGGCAGGCCCATGCAGGACCGTGAGGCGCATGGATGCGCCGATCGAGCCCCCATGGATGGGTTTACGGCGTGTCCTGCATGGGCCTGCCTACCCACGCTATGCAGGAACAATCAACGCGCCGCAGCGCCCGCTTTCGATTTAGAACTCCGCCGCCACCGTCATGAACAACTGCCGCGGTGCGCTCGCATGGATCGCATACCGCGTGCCCTTCGGATCGGTCGGTGCGAACGAGCTCAGCTGGCCGGCGTAGCGCTTGTTGGTCAGGTTGGTCGCGTTCAACGACACCCGAACGTTGCGCAGGCCCAGGCCCGGGCCGAAATCGTAGCCCGCACCGGCGTCGAAGGTGGTCACGCCCGGCACCGACTGGTCGTTGGTGTAGGTGTAGTAGCGCTTGCCGGTGTACTTGGCACGCAGGCTGGCGAAGAAGCCATCGCGGTTCCAGCTGATTTCACTGGAGGCCATGCGCTGCGGCGTATCCACGGTGATCTTGCCGGCCACCGGCACCACCGCACCGCCGGACAGGTAGTCGTCCTCGTAGGTGGTCTTGTTCCAGGACAGCGCGTTGTACCACTGCAGGCCGTCGATCGGCTTGAGGATGAAGGTCAGCTCCGCACCGTGGCTCTTCACCGAACCGACGTTGATGAAGCGCGTCACGCACTCCGGACGCGTGCCGACTTCGATGCTCGAGCACGGGTTCAGCGACAGCAGGCGGTTGTCGAACTTCACGTTGTAGGCCGCGATCGACGCCTGGTACTTCTCGCCGAAGGTACGGAAGCCGGCTTCCAGGCTCTTGGACTTCTCCGGCTCCAGCCCGGCACTGGCCGCGAACGATTCCGGCGACACCTGCAGCGGGCCGCCGCTGCCACCACCGACGAAGGCGGCGATGTTCTCGGCGTAGGAGGCGAACAGCTCGTTGTTGGCATTGAGCTTGAAGCCCAGGCCCACCTGCGGCAGTACCGACTTCTTGGCGGTCAGCGTGCCCGAGGCAATGCTGGTTTCCACGCCCGGCTGGGCGGTGGCGCGCATGCGGGTGTTGGGGCTCTTGATGCCGACATCCACGGTCAGGCGCTGGTCCAGGAAGCGCATGCGGTCCTGTACGTAGAACTGGCGGGTGCGGATGTCGAAGTCCTGGTTGAACAACAGGCGGTCCGGGTTCTTCAGGTACAGGTCGTCCAGGAACGGACCGCTGATGTAGTAGAAGTTGCGCGACACGTTATGGTCGTTCTGCTCGTACCACAGGCCGGCTTCCAGTTCGTGGATGCCCACCGTCCACGACAGCGCGGCGGTCAGGCCATCGCGGTTGATCGTGTAGTTGGTGCTGCGGATCGAGATCGGCAGCATCCTGTCGGTACCCGGGTAGGACGGCTGGCCCGGTGCCCACCAGTGGCCCTGGCCACGGTTGTCGTGGTGATAGGCCAGCAGCTTCAGGCGGCCCTGCTCGCCCAGGCGCAGGTCGGCATCCACCGAATACAGGTTGTCGTCGCGCAGCGCACGGCTCTGGTAGTACGCATCGTCGATGCTGTTGACGCCGCCGCTGAATGCGCAGCGCGCCTTGTTGTAGGTGCCCGGCGCGCAGTACGCGGCGGCGACGGCGCGATCCCAGTCCGGTGCATAGATGTTCCAGTCATAGCCCAGGCCGCGGGCCAGCATGTCCTTGGACAGGTAGGCGTAGTTGGCCTGGCTGGCGCGCGAGGTGGCCACGAACGCACCGAAGCGGTGGTCGCCGACATTCCACACCGCCTTGGCATTGAACTGGCGGGTGGTCTGGTTCTGGTACGGCGCGACCCACATGTCCTGGTCCTGGTGCACGCCGGACACATAGGCCGAGAAGCCGTTGATGTCGCCGGTATCCACGCGCAGGTAGCCACGGCGCTGGCTGTTGTCGCCGACGGTGACGCTGGCGCGGCCACCGAATTCGGTGGACGGGTCCATCGAGAAATACTGGATGGTGCCGCCCAGGTTGCTGGTCGAGGCCACGCCCAGCGAACCGATGCCCTGCGACAGCTCGGCACCGGCCAGGTTCTCGGCGATGATCGCGCGGGCGATGCTCAGGCCGTTGTAGTTGCCGTAGCTGTTGTCGCCCAGCGGGATGCCGTCCAGCGTGTAGCCCAGACGGCTCTTGTCGAAGCCACGCAGGCTGATGGTCTGCGATTCCTCGTTGGCACCGAAGGCGTCGTTGGACTGCACCGACACGCCCGGCAGGCGGTCGAGGATCTTCTGGCCGCTGGTGCCCGGCGGCAGCACCTGCTTGTCGACGGCGGTGATGCGCTGCACCTGGCGGGTCTCGCCCTGGCCGATCACGGAGACGGTATCCAGCGTCTGCGCGCTCAGCGCGGCCTCGGTGCTGGCGCCGGTATCGGCGGCGGTGGCGGCATGGGCGCTGGCGGCGGCGGAGAGCGCGATCGCCACGGCGATCGTCAGGTGTCGGGTCTGCATGGTGGTCCGTTGCATTGGGGGTGGTCACCGGCACGCGTGCGCGGTGCATGGCCACTATGCGAACGGAACATGAAACCTTCTTTACGAAAAACCAACGAACGATGCAGGGCAGTGGTGTGCGTCCTGCAACCTGTTCGTCATGGTGGCATGTCGGTGGGAATCAGAAGCGCTCCCCTGGCCAGCCCAATTTGAGCTGGTCCATGCAGTCACGGTCATGTTCGGAGAATGAGAACCCGATCTGGATGCCGTTCACTACCGTACCGAACACCGTGGACTCGTCGAGGCTATGCCCTGACGGGACGGAAAGGACGTTGAAGTCGGGGTAGCGACGACCCATCTGCTTTCGCGAGATGCAGGCGCCGCCCAGCGACAGCGTAATGCCTTTGATGATTCGCCCCGACGCATCGGTGTGGATCTGGCCAGAAGGCCCCTTGATCCTCCCAGCGACCACGAATGGCGCCAGGTCGATGGTGGCGCTGTCGCCCCGGCCCCTTCTTGCTTCCGAACGCGAGCCGGCCGGAGCCAGGGGTGACAGCTGCGCGACAAGGTCAGAGCGTGCCAGTTGCAAGGACCAGCGCTCCACGAGCCGCCAGGTTGCGTCCGCCTCTTCCGCAGTGGCAGCGGACGTGGCTGCAGTTGCAGAACCGGCAACCAACAGGCTCAGGAGCAGAAGAAGTTCAGGGACGGGCTGCGATCGCTTCATCGTAGATTCTTCCGTAGAAGTCGTTGTAGTTCTCGCCGGTGGTTGAAGTTACGTTGTTGTCGCAGAACAGCTTACCTACCCGCCGGTCCAGGTCTTCACCGCCGGCATCGGCCTGTGCGATGAGGCCAGGACCGTTGGATGCAGCTACGCCGATGTCGTAGTACCCCAGGCTGGTCACCAGAAGCTCACTGCGCGCGGTGAGGTTGTTGAGTACCGCTTTCCCCTCCATGGTGCAGAAGTGCTGGATGAACGCACCTCGGGTGCTCAAGGCGATACCTTCGAAGTACAGTGCGTGTCCCACTTCATGGGCAATGGCTGCGATCCGGAAGTAATAGCCTGCAATGTCGGAGGAATCGCAGTCGAAGGACTGGATGTAGATCCGGATGGGATTGCGATTGGTATAGGACGCGGGAGCCCAGGCGAAGGTCCACTCCGGATGGCCGGTGATCTGCGCGTCGAGCGTGGGCGCGCCTGGGATCAGCCAGTCGGGGCAGCCCAGACCCGTGATCACCCGCATGGGAGGGGGCTCCGCGCGGGCCGGTGTCGCCAGCAGCGTAGTGGCGACCACGAGAAGCGCAATCAGCAATGCACGCATGCCAACCTCCTTGATCCGCGATTCCAGCCGTTCATCCATCGGGCTCAGCGAGCGCTGGCAGGTATAGCACCGGTTCTGCCGATGTATCGGGAAGTGCGTCTCAGAAATGCAGAAACAAAAAGGGGCCGGATCCCCCTCGCGAACGAAGGTTTACCGGCCCCGCGCACTCCGTGGGGGAGGCGGTTCACGCACTGCGTGGAGGAGGGCTCAACCCATGTACAGGCCACCGTTGACCGGATAGTCGGCGCCGGTCACGTACGAAGCTTCGTCCGAGGCCAGCCAGGCGCACAGGCCGGCTACTTCCTCGGGGCGACCCAGGCGGCGTACCGGTACCGAGGCGGCCAGCCGGTCCAGTACATCCGGCGGGAAGCTGCTGATTGCCTGGCTGGCGATGTAGCCCGGCGACAGCGTGTTGACGGTCACCCCGCGCGAGGCCACTTCCGCGGCCAGCGCACGGCTGAAACCATGCATCGCGGCCTTGGCGGTGGCGTAGTTCACCTGCCCGATCTGGCCCTTGTGGGCGCTGACCGAGCCGATGTTGATGATGCGGCCCCAGCCACGCGTGGCCATCCCATCGACCACCTGCTTGGTCAGGTTGAACAGCGCATTGAGGTTGGAGGCGATCACCGCGTTCCAGTCTTCCACCGTCATCTGCCGGAACAGCAGGTCGCGGCTGCCGCCGGAATTGTTGACCAGTACATCCACCTCGCCGACTTCGGCGCGGACCTTGGCGAACGCCGCACTGGTCGAGGCCCAGTCGGTCGCGTTGCCTTCGGAGGCGATGAAGTCGAAGCCCTGTTCGCGCTGCTCGCGCAGCCAGTTGGCCTTGCGCGGCGAGTTCGGCGCGCAACCGGCGACCACGGTGTGGCCGCTGCGGGCCAGGCTCTGGCAGATGGCAGTACCGACACTGCCCATGCCGCTGGTGACGTAAGCGATTCGAAGCGTCATTGCAGAAGGCTCCTTTGGTAAGGGATCAGGCCGCGAGCGGGTACAGGCCGAACAGCAGGCTGCCGACCATCAGCAGCATCGAGATGGCGATGGCCCACTTCAGGGTGAACTTCTGGTGGTCGGCGAACTCGACCTTGGCCAGGCCCACCAGCAGGTAGGTGGACGGCACCAGCGGGCTGAGCAGGTGCACCGGTTGGCCAGCCAGCGAGGCACGCGCCATTTCCACCGGGGTGATGCCGTAGTTGCCGGCGGCCTCGGACAGGATCGGCAGCACGCCGAAGTAGAACGCGTCGTTGGACATGAAGAAGGTGAACGGCATCGACGCCACCGCCGTGATCACCGCCAGGTACGGGCCCCACGATTCCGGAATCACCGCCAGGAAGCTGTGCGACATCGCTTCGACCATGCCGGTGTTGTTGAGGATGCCGGTGAAGATGCCAGCGGCGAAGATCAGCGACACCACCGACAGCACGTTGCCGGCGTGGTTGACCACGCGGCGGCGCTGCTCGGCCAGGTTCGGATAGTTGATCACCAGGGCGATGGCGAAGCCGACCATGAACAGCACCGGCATCGGCAGCACGCCGATGATCAGCGCGGTCATCAGCGCCACGGTCAGGGCCAGGTTGACCCACAGCAGCTTCGGACGCTTGATGTCCTCGGCGTCTTCCACCGTCGGCAGCGGATTGCTGTCGTCGGACACGCTGTTGTCCATCCAGCTGCCGCCCTTGGGCAGGGTCACCACGCCCAGGCGACGCCGTTCCTTCAGGCCCAGGTACCAGGCCAGCAGCAGCACGCCGGCACAGGCGATCACCATCGACGGGATCAGCGGCACGAACACATCGGCCGGGTCAACGTGCAGCGCGGTGGCCGCGCGTGCGGTCGGGCCGCCCCACGGGGTCAGGTTCATCACGCCGCCGGCGAGGATGGTCACGCAGGTCATGTTCAGCGCGTTCATGCCCAGCCGCTGGTACAGCGGCAGCATCGCCGAGACGGTGATCATGTAGGTGGTCGAGCCATCACCGTCGAGCGAGATCAGCATCGCCAGCACCGCGGTGCCGAGCACGATCTTCATCGGATCGCCCTTGACGAAGCGCAGGATCACCCGCACCAGCGGATCGAACAGGCCGGCGTCGATCATCACGCCGAAGTAGAGGATGGCGAACATCAGCATCACGCCGGTCGGCGCGATCTTCTTGATGCCCTCCAGCATCATCTCGTCGATGCCGGCGCCGAAGCCGCCGATCAGCGCGAACAGGATGGGGATGGTGATCAGGGCGACGAGCGGCGACAGGCGTTTGCTCATGATCAAGTACATGAACGTAATGACCATGCCAAAGCCGAGGATGCTCAGCATCATCTGCGGACTCCTTGCGAAAACAGGACGTGGGGGAGTGGAAAAGGCCCGGGCGGCGTGCCCGGGATGCCGGGCTTAGAAGTCGTACTGCAGGCGGCCGGTGACCGCGCGCGTGCGGTCCACCGTGACCCCGGCCAGGCGGTCGCGGTTGCGGCTTTCGATCACGTTGAGCATGAAGCGCAGGTTGTCGCGCAGGTACCAGTTGCCACCCAGCGTCCACGCTTCGGTGCTGCCGCGGCGCAGGTCGGGTGCACCGTCGAGGTGCTGTGCGCCCCACATCTGGTCGTAGCGCAGCGCCACTTCGAAGGCACCGGCCTTGTGGCGGATATCCTTCACCCGCGCGAAGCGGCCGGTCTTGCGGTCGTAGGCGCGGCTTTCGCCGGTGACGAACCAGCTGAGCATGCCGTAGGCGGCCATCACGTCACCGCGCTGAGCGCCGTCGTCGAAGGTGGCGCCACTGAATTCGCCCTGCCACGACAGCGGGCCGCGCACCTGCGCGTATTCCAGCGACCACTTGTTGACGTCGGTATCGCGGCCGGCGGAGAAGTTGACCAGGGTCAGGCGGCTTTCATCGGACAGATGGCCGGCCGGGCGAGGGCGGATGCTCAGGCCCGGGGTGCCGTTGGCGCCGGGGTTGTCGTAGGCCTCGCGGGCCAGCGACAGGCCCAGGTGCAGCACGTCGCCCTCGCTGGGCGAAGGTGCCCAGGTGACGCGGCCACCGGCGGCGCGGCCCTTCACCTGCCAGGCGTCGATGCTTTCCAGGCTGTAGATGCTGGCCGCCCAGGTGAAGTCACCGGGGTTGGCCTGCCACGACGCACCCAGGCGGTACAGCGGCGCCAGCGTGGTGCCGGCGTTGCCGCGCTCCAGGAAGCTGCCGTAGTTGGAGCTGGTGCGGTCATCCAGCGAGAAGTACTGCTTGAACTGGCCCACGGTCAGCTTGCCGGCCTTGCCGAAGCTGCGTGCCAGGTACACGTCCTTGGCCTCGACGCGGTCGCCGGAGAAGTCAGCTTCCAGCTTGTAGTCGACCACGAAGAACTTGCCGGACACGTCCAGCCAGGCGCGACGGATCTCGGTGTCGTCCTTGTTCGGCGTACCGCGGTTGTCGTTGTCGAAGGTGGCGAAGTCCAGGTGCAGGCGGCCACCGAGGGTGGCGGTGACCGGGCGGTCGTCTTCGGCGGCGAAGGCCGGCGCCGACAGGGCAGCCAGAGCCATCATGGCGGCAGGACGCCGCCAGGCAAACGTGAATTCCACAAACCCTCCCAGGTGCGCGCCAGGCGCGCGGCAATCGTGGGCACCGGACGGTGCGCGGCCGCAGTCTGGGTCGGGCAAGCTGTCATCGTCCTGTCAACGGTTTGTGCGGTGCAGCGTAAAACCGGCCGCTGCGCTCACTGGGCCACGCCCGGCAAGCGCGGCGGCGGCATGCGGTAGCATTCGTTTCCCCTCCCACCCGTGTGCCCATGCGCCTGCTGCTGGTCGAAGACAACCCGGATCTGGCCGATGCGATCATCCGTCGCATGCGTCGCAGCGGCCACGCCGTGGACTGGCAGGCCGATGGCCTGGCCGCCGCCAGCGTGCTGCGCTACCAGAGCTTCGACCTGGTGGTGCTGGATATCGGCCTGCCCAAGCTCGATGGCCTGCGCGTGCTGGCCGGCATGCGCGAGCGCGGCGACAGCACACCGGTGCTGATGCTGACCGCGCGCGACGGCATCGAAGACCGTGTGCAGGCGCTGGACGTCGGCGCCGACGATTACCTGGGCAAGCCGTTCGATTTCCGCGAGTTCGAAGCGCGCTGCCGCGTGCTGCTGCGACGCGCGCGCGGCCAGGCCAGCGAAGTGGTGCAGATCGGTGGCTTCCAGTTCGACAATGCCGCGCACCGGGTCAGCCTCGACGGCGAACCGATCGAACTGCCGAACCGCGAGTACCGGCTGCTGGAGATTCTGGTCGGCCGCCTCGGCCAGGTGGTCGGCAAGGATGAGATAGGCAATGGCCTGTTCGGCTTCGACGATGAAGCCGGCCCGAATGCCATCGAGCTGTATGTGGGGCGTCTGAGAAAAAAGCTGGCAGGTGCACCGCTGCGCATCACCACGGTGCGCGGCGTTGGCTACCTGCTGGAAGCCAGTGATGACAGCGCCGACGCCGATGGCTGACGCGCGTACCGCGAACGCCGCACCGGGCTCGCTGCGGCGCACGCTGCTGCTCTACCTCGGCGCGTTGCTGGCGGTGTTCGCGGTGGCTCTGCTGTTTGCCGCGCGCGGCTATGGCCAGCGCGCCGCCAACCGTTCCTACGATCACCTGTTGGTGTCCTCGGCGTTGTCCATTGCCGATTCGGTGGCCCTGGTCGATGGCCAATGGCAGGTCGATCTGCCCTATGCGGCGCTGGACCTGCTGGCGATGGCCCCGGAAGACCGCGTGTTCTATCGGGTCGCCGACAGCCGTGGCAACCTGATCACCGGCTATGGCGACCTGCCGGCGCCGCCGCGCCGGCCCGGCACGCAACCGCAGCTGTTTGATGCGGCGTACAGTGGCGAGACCGTGCGCTTCGTGGTGGTCGGCCGCAGTTTCGCCGCCGCCTCGGCGCAGGGCGAAGTACAGGTGCAGGTCGGCCAGACCCGGCGTGCGCGTGAAGCGGTCGCGCAGGACATGGTCAATCGCGCGCTGTTGGCGATCGGCGTGTTGTCCGGCCTGCTGCTGGCGCTGGTGGCCTTCGGCGTGCATCGCGCATTCCGTCCGCTGGTGCGGGTGGAGCGCGAGCTGTCGCGACGGGAACCGTCCGACCTGAAGCCGCTCGACGCCCGCGTGCCGCGCGAGATGGACCAGATGGTGGCCGCGCTGAACCGCTTCATGGAGCGGTTGTCCAGCAGCAACGAGACGCTGCGCGCGTTCATGGCCGAGGCCGCGCACCAGATGCGCACGCCGCTGGCGGCATTGCGTGCGCAGGCACAGCTGGCGCTGGACGATGATGACCCGGAGGACATGCGGCGCAGCCTGCAGGCGATCGAACGCAACGCCACCCACATGAGCCGCCTGCTCAACCAGCTGCTCAGCGATGCCAGCGTGATCCATCGTTCGCACCTGCAGCGCTTTGCTGCAGTGGATCTGGCCGAGACCGTGCACCAGGCCCTGCATGAAGCGCTGCCGCAGGCCGGCCCTGCGCCGCGCGTGCAGCTGGCGATGACCGCCGAGCCGGTACAGGTGCATGGCGATGCGCTGCTGCTGCGCGAGGCGATCAAGAACCTGGTCGACAACGCATTGAAGTACGGTGGTGATGGCCCGTTGCAGATTGCCTTGACCGTGGAAGGTGGGCAGGCGGTGCTGACCATCGCCGATCACGGTGCGGGCATCGCGCCTGGCGATGCCGAACGCGTGTTCGAGCGCTTCGCCCGTGGCGAGGGCGCGCCGTCCGGCGGCGCCGGGCTTGGCCTTGCCATCGTCAAGCGCGTGGTCGACAGCCATGGTGGCCGCATCGATCTCAGCAACCGTCCGCAGGGTGGTTTGATCGCTACCATCCGCCTGCCCCGGAGCAGTTCATGATCCGCCTGTTCGCCACCGCCGTTGCCCTGCTGCTGGCCCTGCCGGTGCTGGCCGCGCCCGGCGATGTGCGCCGTTTTCCCGCACAGGGAGCGGTCACCGCGCAGCTGCGCATCCACGGCACCACGGACATCGAAGTGTTCGCGGTGGTCATCGCCGACTACCAGCGCCTGCACCCGGGCACCGAAGTGGTGTACGAGGACATCATCACCCAGGACCTGTACGCGCGGTACCTGCACGACCGCGGCGGGCCGGCATCGCCGGACCTGCTGATCTCCAGTGGCATGGACCTGCAGACCAAGCTGGTCAACGATGGCCATGCGCTGCCACACCGTTCGGCACAGACCGCCGCGCTGCCGGCCTGGGCGCAGTGGCGCAACGAGGCATTCGGCATCAGCTATGAGCCGGTGGTGATGGTCTACAACACCCGCGCACTGCCGTCGGCGAAGGTGCCGCACACGCGCCGCCAGCTGCTGGACCGGCTGCGTGCGGAGGGCGCACCGCTACGCGGAAAGGTCGGCACCTATGACATCGAGCGCAGCAGTGTCGGCTACCTGCTGGCGACCCAGGATGCGCAGCGTGGCAGCATCGCCGGCGCATTGCTGGGCGCGCTCGGCGACAACGACGTGGTGCGTGAGGAGCGCACTGGCGTGCTGCTGGACCAGCTGGCCAGTGGCCAGCTGTCGCTGGTCTACAACGTGCTCGGCTCTTACGCGCAGGCGCGCATCGACGCGGGTGCTCCGCTGGCGATTGTGGAGCCTGAGGACTACACGCTGGTGGTACTGCGTACCGCGGTGATTCCACGCACCGGCCCGCATCCGGAGGAGGCACGGCGTTTCCTCGACTACCTGCTGTCGCCGCGAGGCCAGCAGGTGCTGTCGCGCGAAGCGCGTCTGATGCCGATCGTGACCGGCAACGCACGTGGCGACGATGCGCCCGGCCGCAGCCGCCGTCCGATCCAGCTCGGCCCGGGCCTGCTGGTGTACCTGGACGCGCTCAAGCGCCGCCAGTTCCTCGATGCCTGGCGCAGCAGCGTGGAGCCGGCAGGGCGCTGACGCGGCGGCCTGCCCGTACAATGGCGGCATGAGCGAATACACCATCCTGATCGCCGATGACCATCCGCTGCTGCGTTCGGCGGTGGTGCAGTCATTGCGGCAGAGCCTGCCGCTGGCGCAGGTGCGCGAGGTCGCCAGCGCAGAGGCATTGGCCGAAGCCCTCGACGCGCACCCGGACGTGGACCTGGTGCTGCTCGACCTGACCATGCCTGGCGCACACGGTTTCTCCGCGCTGCTGCACGTGCGCGGCTCGCATCCGGACATCCCGGTGGTGATCCTCTCGTCCAACGACCATCCGCGGGTGATCCGCCGTGCGCAGCAGTTTGGCGCAGCCGGTTTCATCCCGAAGTCGGCGCCGGCCGAGACCATCGGCGAGGCGGTGCAGGCGGTGCTCGACGGCGGCCTGTGGTTCCCGGCGATGGCCGCCGAGCGTTCGGAGGCCGACGCACTGCTGGCCAGCCGCCTGGCCCAGCTGACCCCGCAACAGTTCCGCGTGCTGCTGTGCCTGGCCGATGGCCTGCTCAACAAGCAGATCGCCTATACGCTGGGGCTGGCGGAGAACACGGTGAAGGTGCACGTCACCGCGATCCTGAAGAAACTCGAGTGCCATAGCCGAACGCAGGCGGCAGTGCTGGTGAAGGCGCTGGAGCCCGAGGGCGACGCCGGCATCGGGTTGTAGTTTTCAGCCAACGGCGAAGCCCCTCGTGGGTGGACACGTAGAGTAGTTCATGAGTGAGGCCGGGCAGGTGGACTGCGCAGGGGCCGCTGCAAGTACGTCCATGTAAGCTCGGTCGCCGCTTGCTCGTGTGCGCAGTCCTGCGCACACGGCAAGACCGGGGTTGGGCGTCCTGCCCAACCCGCCCGAGGCATGCCTCGGGCCCATGCGGCTCACGCCCCTGCGCAGCCCACCTGCCCGGGCACGGACAGGTTCCGTGCGCATCCATCCACGGAAGAGAAAAGAAGATCAAAAGCAAAGGCAGCCTGGCAGGCTGCCTTTTGTAGAGCCGAGCCCACGCTCGGCTGCTTTGCGGCCGGTCCGCGAAGCCGAGCATGGGCTCGGCTTTACACGAGCAAGCGCAGCGCGCGATCCGCTTTTGATCTTCTTTTTCTTCTCCGTGGGTGGCAGGCCACCGAAATCTGTCAGAGGCCGGTCGGGTTGGGTCCGCGGGGGTGTCAGCCGCATGGATGCGGCTGCCAAGCCTCCAGGGATGGATTCACGGCGTCCCCCGCGCACCCAACCCGACCGGCCCACCCACGGCTTTTGCTTTTCACGAGCAACCAGACACCACCCACGAGGGGCTGCGCCGTTGGCTGGAAACTACCCGCGATGCCGGATCAACAACTGACTCATCAGCGCCCGCAGCGCCGGCGGCTTCACCGGCTTGGCCATCATTCCCCAGCCACGCTCGGCGGCCATCTCACGCAATCCCGCATCGCGCTCGGCAGTGACCAGCACCACCGGCGGTCGGGCCTGCCACAGCTCTGCCAATGTCTCGTACAGCACCGGGCCATGGTGGTCACCCATGCGCACATCCAGCAGCACCAGCTCCGGCACGGTTGCCGTCGTGGCCAACTGCAGCGCTGCCTGCGGGCCGTCAGCCAGCACCACCTCGCAGCCCCAGCGCTCCAGCAACGCGCGGCTGGCTGCGCAGACGTGCGGATCGTCGTCGATCACCCACACCCGGCGCCCACGCAGCGGATTGTCCGCCGCCGGTTCCTGCACCAGCACGGGCGCGGGTGCCGTGGCGGGAATCGCGCTGGCGTCGCCGATCGGCACACCCACCGCGAACACGCTGCCCTGGCCAAGCTGCGAGCGCAGCCGGATCGGGTGGCCGAGCAGGCGACCGATACGGTCGACGATCGCCAGGCCGAGGCCGGCACCGCGCTGCTGGCCGTCGTGCAGGCGGCGGAATTCCTCGAAGATTTCGCCCTGCAGCGCATCGGGAATGCCGGGACCCTGGTCGTGCACTTCGATCCACAGCATGCCTTCGCGGCGACGGCAGCCGAGCAGCACGCGGCCGCGCTCGCTGTAGCGCAGTGCATTGGACAGGAAATTCTGCAGGATGCGGCGCAGCAGCGCTTCATCGCTGACCACTACGGCATTGGTATCAACCCAGTCGACCACCAGACCACGTGAGTGCGCGGCGATGCCGAACTCGCGCGCCAGCGTCTGCAGCAGCGGCCCCAGCCGGAACGCCTGCACGCGGGTGGGAAGGCTGCCCGATTCCAGCCGCGCTATGTCCAGCAGGCTATTGAGGATCGCATCCTGCGCGGCCAGTGCAGCGTCGATGTGATCGCTGGTCTGCTGCTGCGCCGGGTCGCTCAGCTTGCCGCGCAACACCGAGACGAACATGCGCGCGGCATTGAGCGGTTGCAGCAGGTCGTGCACCGCCGAGGCGACGAAACGGGTCTTGTAGCGGTTGGCCTGTTCGGCTTCGCGGCGTGCTTCGTCCAGGTCGTGGGTGCGTTCGGCAATACGGTGTTCCAGTGCATCGGCCAGCGAGCGCAGTTCGCGCGCGGCGTTCTTGTAGCTGGTGATGTCGGCGTAGCTGGTGACGAAGCCACCATCGGGCAGGGGATTGCCGCGGATTTCCAGCACCGTACCGTCGTCCTTCTCACTCTCGCGCATGTGCGGGCGGCCGCTGCGCAGGTGGTTCAGGCGGCGCTCGATGGCCTCGTCCACCGGGCCGGGACCGAGCAGGCCACGGCGTGCGTTGAAGCGGAACAGTTCTTCGATCGGCCGGCCCACGCGTACCAGGTCCACCGGGAAGCGGAACAGCTCCAGGTAGCGCGAATTCCACGCGACCAGACGCAGTTCGCGGTCGATCACCACCACGCCCTGCGGCAGGTGTTCGAGGCTGCGGCTGAGGCCGCTGTCGGCATCGGTAGCGGCCTGCAGCAGGCCATCCTGCGCGGTGCGCAGTTCCTGTGCATGCTGCTTGAGCAGGGTTTCCAGCTCGCGGCGGCTGCGCAGGCGATGCTTGGCCAGGCGCCGGCGCTGCTGTACGAACAGCACCAGGAAGCCCAGCGCCAGCCACGCGGCACCGCCGGTGAGTGCGGCCGCACGGCCGGCAGTGGTGGCCGCACTGGCGTCGTGCAGCAGGTGCAGGTTCCAGCCCTCGGCGGGCAGCGGCAGACTCTGCCACAGCATCGGCTGCGGCAACGCCGGATCCAGCAGGCGTACCATGCGGCCGCCGTCGGCCAGTACATCCTCGGTGCGTGCGCGCAGTGGCTGCAGGGTGCGGTCGGCGTACTGGCGGGCGTCCAGCATTTCGCGGCGCTCATCGGCGCCCAGTGGGCGCAGCAGGCGGTAGCGCCAGCTGTCACGGTTGGCCAGGAACACTACATCGTGGTCGTCACTGGCGAGCACCACATCCGGGCTGCTCAGCCACTCCTGCTCCAGTGCCGACAGCTCGACCTTGATCACCACCACGCCGAGCCGCTTGCCGTCTTCCTCGATGGCCTGCGACAGGTAGTAACCGGGAACGCCGGTGGTCATGCCGATGCCGTAGAAGCGGCCGCGGCCCTGCGCCAGCGCCTGGCGGTAGTAGGGGCGGTAGCTGTAGTTCTCGCCGACATTGGTGGTCGGCTGGTCCCAGTTGCTCGCCGCCACCGCCACGCCATCGTGACCGACCAGGGTCAGGGTGGAAGTGCGGGTGACTTCGTTGGCGCGTTGCAGCTTGAGGTTCAGCCGCTGCCGTTCAACCGGGGAGGGCGGCACGCGCAGTGCGTGCAGAAGGTCCGGGTCAAGCGCCAGCACCTGCGGCAACGTACCGAAGCGGTCGATACGCTGCTGCAGGCCCTGGCCGTACAGCTGCAGCTGGCGCTGCACCTGGCTGCTTTCCTCGCCGAGCGCGCGGCGCCAGGCGTAGTGGCCTGCGGCGACCGCGCACAGCGCGGTACCGCCGACCATCACCAGCAGGGTCAGCAACAGCATCCGATGTCGGCTGAGCCAGTACATGGCGGCAGTCTACGCAGGGCCGGCGGGCGTGGCGTGCACGCCCGCCGGGGTCTGACGTGGAAGGGGTCAGAAGTGCATCTGCGCGCGCAGCTCGAAGATCTCCGGCGTGCTGTGCACGCCACGACGGCTGGCGTCGACCTTCACGTAGTTGGCCTGGAACTTGAAGTGGCTGGTCAGGTACCAGTTCGCACCCAGGGTGAGGTCATGCTGGCGGCCACCGAGGATGTCGCCGTCATCGAGATCCAGGCGGCTGTAGCGGGCCACCAGTTCCACCGCACCGTAGTTGTGCGCCGGCTTGATGTTGGCCACCGCGCCTGCGTTGTATGGGCGCGATTCGCCGGTCAGTACCCAGCTGGCCATCGCGTACTGGCCGCTGCCGGTGTAGTCGGGCTTGCCGTCATGGCGGGTGACCGTGGCGCGCAGCGCTTCGGCCTGCAGCGAGAACGGGCCGCGGATCCAGATGCCTTCCAGACCGGTGCGACGGATCTGGTCGGCAGTGACCAGCGCACCGGAATCGACGTAGCGGATGTCGGTGAGGCCGGCTTCCGGGCGCGCGCGCAGGCGGGCGCTGGCCTCGTGGTGCACGTCGCGGCCATCGCTGTAGCCACGCGGGTTTTCCTGCGAGTAGGCCAGGCCCAGGTGGATCACATCACCCGGTGCCTTCACCGGCGTCCATACCGCACGCACGGCCTGGGTGGTGCCGGGGTTGTCGCCCTGGAGGTCCTTGCCGCCATAGGCGCCGGCCTGCAGCAGGTACTGCGGACGCTCCAGCACCCATTCCACACCGGTACGGCGGCCTTCGTAGAAGGCCTGCACCGGCAAGGAGGTCTCAAGGAAGCTGCCGGCACGCAAAGAGGTATTCGCATCCAGGCCGACCGGGGTCTTCATGTAGCCGAAGCGGAAACGGCCGACGTCGCGGCCGAAGAACGCCTTGCTCTCGAAGCGCACGAACACGTCCAGCCAGGTGTCAGCCTGGAAGTCGTAGTAGACCATTGCATCGTAGACGCCCTTCTTCTTCAGCGTCGCGCCGAATTCCTTGCGGCGCACGGCATCGTCGTCCTCGAGGCCACTGGCCGAAGAGAAGTCGTTGTAGTCGTAGGCGATGTTGGCGGTGGCCGCCAGCTCGGTGCCATCGCCGAAGGTGTACTTGGTCGGCCAGTTGTCGAAATCGGCAGCCGAGGCGAAGGCGGGAAGGGCGGCCAGCGACAGGGCCAGCAAGGTGGGAATCGGGCGCATGTTGGGTGCGGCTCTCTCAGATTGCGTGTGGACAGGACAACAACGGCCGCAAGGGCCGGAACTTTCGCAAAGACGCGCCCGGCCGTTCAGCTCGGGCCACCGGCCTCCCCAGGATCGGGCGGTGCGGCGCCAGTGTAGGCACCGTGGCCACCTGAACCGGGGGGCTAGTACCAATAGGTTATCTGCGCCGGCGTGCCCGGCGCGTACAAAGGCGTCCATTGGTCGCACCCCCTGCGCGTGCTGCACAGGGCCTGCGAGCAGTTTCCACGGTAACGGTTCCCGCGCTGTCCCGGGGCCGTACGTGCCTGAAAACGCCCCTTCCGGAGTACGCCATGCACATCCCGACCGCAGCCCCGGCGCCTGCAAAGCCGTTGCCGATCTATCGCCAGCTGTACTTCCAGGTGATCGTGGCGATCGTCCTGGGCGCCATCCTCGGCCACTACGAGCCGCTGGTTGGCGAGAAGATGAAGCCGCTCGGCGATGCCTTCATCAACCTGGTGAAGATGATCATCGCGCCGGTGATCTTCCTGACCATCGTCACCGGCATCGCCAGCATGACCCACCTGCGCACGGTGGGCCGCGTGTTCGCCAAGGCGATGGCGTACTTCCTGTTCTTCTCCACGCTGGCGCTGATCGTCGGCATGGTCGTGGCGCACGTGGTGCAGCCCGGCGCCGGCATGAACATCAACCCGGCCGAGCTGGACCAGACCGCGGTGCACAGCTACGTCGAGAAGTCGCACGACCTGACCCTGGTCGGCTTCCTGATGGACATCATTCCGAAGACGCTGGTGAGCGCCTTCGTCGACGGCAACATCCTGCAGGTGCTGTTCATCGCGGTGCTGTTCGGCATCGCGCTGGCATCGGTGGGTGAGAAGGGCAAGCCGATCCTGAATTTCCTGGAGGCGCTGGTCGCCCCGGTGTTCAAGCTGGTGCACATCCTGATGAAGGCTGCCCCGATTGGTGCCTTCGGCGCGATCGCCTTCACCATCGGCAAGTATGGCGTCGGTTCGCTGGTCAACCTGGCCTGGCTGGTGGGCTCGTTCTACCTCACCGCGTTCCTGTTCGTGGCGGTGATCCTGGGTGTGGTCTGCCGCCTGTGCGGGTTTTCGGTGTTCAAGCTGGCACGCTACCTGAAGGCCGAACTGCTGCTGGTGCTGGGCACGTCGTCGTCGGAGTCGGCGCTGCCGTCGCTGATGGAGAAGATGGAGCGTGCCGGCTGCAGCAAGTCGGTGGTCGGCCTGGTGGTTCCGACCGGCTACTCGTTCAACCTGGACGGCACCAACATCTACATGACGCTGGCCGCGCTGTTCATCGCCCAGGCCACCAACACCGAACTGACCCTGGGCCACCAGATCGCCCTGCTGCTGGTTGCCATGCTCAGCTCCAAGGGCGCGGCCGGCGTCACCGGCGCCGGCTTCATCACCCTGGCTGCTACCCTGGCCGTGGTGCCGGAAGTGCCGGTGGCCGGCATGGCGCTGATCCTGGGCGTGGACCGCTTCATGAGCGAATGCCGCTCGTTGACCAACTTCATCGGCAATGCGGTCGCTACCGTGGTGGTCTCGCGCTGGGAAGGCGCACTGGACCGCAACCGCCTGCAGCTGGCGCTGGATGGCCGCGAGAGCGAACTGCCGCCGCCGGTCGATGCGCTGCCCGAGGCGCTGCCGGCCAAGGGCTGATCCAGGTGTGTGGTACCGCGGGGCCGATCACGACAGTGGTACGGCCCCGCGGCGTTTCAAGGCGACCCATGGCTGTCATGCGGAGCGCCGAAGCTGGTCTCGCGGTACCGTCGCATACGGCACGGAATTGTGCGGTCGCAGCATGCTTGCGACAGGATAGCGACAGGTCCAGACGCTCCAACGGGGGTATCATCCCCTGTCCCTTCTGCCCATTCATGTAACCCACATCGATGTCCAACGAAGATTTCAAACAGGCCGCCCTCGATTACCACCGGATGTCCCCGCCGGGAAAGATCAAGGTTTCCGCTACCAAGCCCATGCTGACCCAGCGCGACCTGTCGCTGGCGTATTCGCCGGGCGTGGCGTACGCCTGTGAAGCGATCAAGGCCGACCCGCAGCAGGCCAGCGAGCTGACCGCTCGCGGCAACCTGGTGGCGGTGATCTCCAACGGCACCGCGGTGCTGGGCCTGGGCAACATCGGCGCGCTGGCCGGCAAGCCGGTGATGGAAGGCAAGGGCGTGCTGTTCCAGAAGTTCGCCGGCATCGATGTGTTCGACATCGAAGTCGATGAGACCGACCCGGACAAGCTGGTCGACATCATCGCCTCGCTGGAGCCGACCTTCGGCGGCATCAACCTGGAAGACATCAAGGCGCCGGAATGCTTCGTGGTCGAGCGCAAGCTGCGCGAGCGCATGAAGATCCCGGTGTTCCATGACGACCAGCACGGCACGGCGATCATCGTCGGCGCGGCGGTGCTCAACGCCATGGCGATCACCGGCAAGAAGATCGAGGACGTGAAGCTGGCGACCACGGGCATGGGCGCGGCCGGCATTTCCTGCGTGAACATGCTGGTGCAGCTGGGCCTGAAGCCGGAGAACATCCTGGCCTTCGACCGCGAGGGCGTGATCCACACCGGTCGTACCGACCTGGACCCGGAAAAGCAGCGCTATGCGCGCGACACCGACAAGCGCACCCTGGCCGAGATCGTCGACGGCGCGGACATCTTCCTGGGCCTGTCGGCACCGGGCATCCTGACCGCCGACATGGTCAAGACCATGGCGCCGGATCCGGTGATCTTCGCGCTGGCCAACCCGACCCCGGAAATCATGCCGGAACTGGCGCGCGCCGCGCGTCCGGACGCGATCATCGGCACCGGCCGTTCGGACTACCCGAACCAGGTCAACAACGTGCTGTGCTTCCCGTACCTGTTCCGTGGTGCGCTGGACGTGGGCGCCACCGCGATCAACGAGGAAATGAAGATCGCCTGCGTGCGTGCCATCGCTGCACTGGCCCGCCGCGCCGCCACCGACATGGGCTCGGCCTACGGCGGCGAGACCCCGAGCTTCGGCCGTGAATACCTGATCCCGCGTCCGTTCGACCGCCGCCTGCTGGTGGAGCTGTCGGCCGCCGTGGCCCAGGCCGCGATGGACTCGGGCGTGGCCTCGCGCCCGATCGACGACATGGGCGCCTACCGCGACAAGCTGGCCCAGTTCGTCTACCGCACCAGCCTGATGATGAAGCCGGTCTACGACCGCGCGCGCAGCGACAAGCAGCGCGTGGTGTACGCCGAAGGCGAAGAGGAAGTGGTGCTGCAGGCGGTGCAGAACGTGGTCGATGACGGCCTGGCGCACCCGATCCTGATCGGTCGCCCGGAAGTGATCGAATCGCGCATCGAGCGCCTCGGCCTGCGCCTGAAGATCGGCGAGAACGTTGAAGTCACCAACATCAACGACGACCCGCGCTTCAACGAGTACTGGCAGTACTACCACGGCCTGACCGGCCGTCGTGGCGTGACCGTGGCCGCGGCGAAGAACCTGATGCGTTCGCGCCCGACCCTGATCGCCGCAGTGATGGTGGCGCGTGGCGAAGCCGATGCGATGCTGACCGGCATCGTCGGCCGCTTCCACAAGAAGCTGGGCTACGTGCGCAGCGTGCTGCCGCTGGAGCCGAAGGTCACCTCGACCTCGGCGATGACCGGCGTGATCAACCAGCAGGGCGTGTTCTTCTTCGTCGATACCCACGTGCAGGAAGACCCGACCGCCGAGCAGCTGTGCGAAGCGACCCTGCAGGCGGCCTACCGCATGAAGCTGTTCGGCATCGAGCCGAAGGTCGCGCTGCTGTCGCACTCCAACTTTGGCAGCCATGATTCGAAGGACGCGCTGAAGATGCGCCAGGTGCGCGAGCTGCTGCTCAAGCGCAACCCGCGTCTGAACGTGGACGGGGAAATGCAGGGCGACACCGCATGGGACGAAGCGCTGCGCCAGAAGCTGCTGCCGGGCTCGACCCTGCAGGGCCGTGCCAACCTGTTCGTGCTGCCGAACCTGGAAGCGGCCAACATCGCCTACAACCTGGTGCGTGTGTTCACCGACGGCGTGGCGATCGGCCCGATCCTGATGGGCGTGAACAAGCCGGTGCACATCCTGACCACCAGCGCGACCTCGCGCCGGATCCTGAACATGACCGCGATCGCTGCGGTCGATGCGCAGATCAGGAAACAGCTGGAAGCGGAAAAGAAGGCGTAAGCCTTCTTTCCAGCGACAGCTGCAGAAACGCGCCCCATGGGGCGCGTTTCTGTTTCCGCGAAGCGGAAACGGGTAGTGCCGGCCGCTGGCCGGCAACCACAATGATGTCGAGGTACGACGACAGCCGGCCAGCGGCCGGCTCTACCGTAGGGCAACTGCAACCGGGCTCGGACACGCCGCGACAGCCGGCCAGCGGCCGGCTCTACCGTAGGGCAACTACAACCGGGCTCGGACACGCCGCGACAGCCGGCCAGCGGCCGGCTCTACCCCGGTCTGTGCCACACGCGCTACGCAGCCCGGTCATTTCCCTGCAACGCCATTGCGGCCCAATACGCCCACGCGGCCCGGCCGTGGGAAGGGACCGGACCGGCCTTCCCACCCTGGGCCCGACCATCTCCCCATCGGCGAAAGTGTCATGCGCAATCGAGTGACCCGGCGGTACTTCCAGCAGCTGTTCGCGCTCTACGCCGGTTTCGTGCGGTCGCGCTGAGGCCGCCAGCCGCCACGGCACGTCGGGCATCCGTGCCCATCGTGCACGCGGCTTACTGCGCCGTGCTCGGCGCCAGCAGCTCGATCTCCGCCAGCGGCATCCGGCCCGGTGCGACCAAGCGCAGTCGGTATTCGCTGTAGCGGCCGGGTTTGGCGATGCGGAACGGACGGGTCTGGCGGGCAGACGCGAAGTCTTCGCCGCTGCGCTGGTCGAGCACGGTCCAGCTGCCGCCGCCGTTGCGCGCCTCCAGCGTCCACTCACCGCCCTGGATGCGGCCGTCACCGCTGGTGAGCGTGTACATCGTCGGCGTGCCGTCGCTCAGTCCGGTCAGCGCGATGGTTGCGCCGCCGCCCAGGCCCACGGTGGTGCTCGCATCGTCATCGACCAGTGCGGGCAGGGCACGGCCATCGGCCAGCGTCGCCTTCGCGCCGCTGCCGAGCAGGTCGTGCAGCAGCTGCGGGCGCTGGCCGCGCGCGGTCAACGAGCGCGGCACATCGTCCACGCCGCTGCCCCAGCGCGAGGGACGGGGTCCCATCACGAAGTCGAGGGTCGCGCCCTTGGCGATCAGGTCGTGCGGCACCCAGGTCTTCGTCCACGGCGTACCGTTGATCTTCAGCGACTGCACGTAGACGTTCTCGCGCGAGTTGTTGGCCGCGTTCACGGTCAGCACCGCGCCACCCTGCAGCTCCACCCGTGCGTGCTCGAATGCCGGCGAGCCGATCACGTACTCCGGGGCGCCCATGCGCAGCGGGTACAGGCCCAGCGAGGCCAGCACGTACCATGCCGAGGTTTCGCCGTTGTCCTCATCGCCCGGATAGCCCTGGCCGATCTCGCTGCCGACGTACAGCCGCGACAGGATCTCGCGCACGTGTTGCTGGGTCTTCCACGGCTGCCCGGCATACAGGTACATCCACGGGATGTGGTGCGCAGGCTGGTTGCTGTGCGCGTACATGCCCATGCGCACGTCGCGTGCTTCGGTCATCTCGTGGATGGTGCCGCCGTAGGAGCCCGCAAGTGCCGGATCCGCGGTTTCCGGCGTGGCGAAGAAGGTATCCAGCTTCGCCGCCAGCTTTTCGCGGCCACCGTACAGCGCGGCCAGGCCTTCGCCGTCATGGGCGGCGGTGAAGGCGAAGGTCCAGCCGTTGGATTCGGTGTAATCGTGGCCCCACACGCGCGGGTCGTAGTCCTTGGCGTCCACGCGCCAGCGGCCATCGGCCTTGCGGCCCTGGAAGAAGCCGGCGGCAGGGTCGAACATCGTCGCGTAGCTGGCGGCGCGGTGGCGGAAGTAGTCGGCCTCGGTGCTGTAGCGCTCACGTGCGGCAGGTGCGGTCGCGCGCTTGGCCAGGGCATCGGCCATGTTGGCGATGCCGAAGTCATTGAGTGCGCCTTCCATCGTCCACGACATGCCCTCATGCACGTCGGCGCTGGCGTAGCCCCGGAAGGTCGAACGGTCCATGCCCTTGCGGCCGACATGGCGGTCGGGTGGTACCACGGTCGCGTTCTTCAGCGCGGCGGCATAGGCCTCGGCCGGATCGAAACCGCCGATGCCCTTCAGCCAGGCATCGGCGAACGCCACGTCAGAGCTGGTGCCGACCATCAGGTCGGCGTAGCCCGGCGACGACCAGCGCGCGATCCAGCCGCCGGCACGGTACTGCTCGATGAAGCCCTGTACCAGCTGCCCGGCATCCTCCGGAGTGAACAGCGCATAGGCCGGCCAGGTGGTGCGGAAGGTGTCCCAGAAGCCGTTGTTGACGAATACCTTGCCGTCGCGCACGGCGGCATAGCTGCGGGTCGCGCTGCCCTCGGTGTTGTCATCGCTGGCGCTGGCTTGGTTGGCGTAGCGCCACTCCGGTGCGGCGGCGCTGCCCACGTTCTCGTGGCCGGAATTGGGGTACAGGAACAGCCGGTACAGGCTGGAATACAGCGTGGTCTTCTGGTCGTCGCTGGCATCGCCGATGTCGAAACGGGCCAGGCGCGCATCCCATGCATCCTGCGCACGGCCGGCCACGCTTTCCAGCGTATCGACTGCGGCGATTTCCAGGGCCAGGTTGTGCCGTGCCTGCTCCACCGAGATCAGCGAGGTGGCGATGCGCATGGTCACCCGCCGGTCGCTGCCGGCATCGAACTTGATGTAACCGGTCGGTCGGCCGGTGTTGAGGCGCCCACTGCTGCGCCACGGCCTGTCGAAGCTGGCTGCCACGTACATGCGGCTGGCGCCGTTGGACAGCCCGCTGCGCGTATCGGTGTAGCCGGACAGTGTCTGCGTGGCAGCGTCCAGGGTCAGGCCACCGCGTGCATCGACATTGTCGAACAGCAGGTTGGCGTCGCCGCCTTCGGGGAAATCAAAGCGGAACAGCGCGGCATGATCGGTCGGCGCGATGGCGGCCGCGATGCCGTTGTCGAAGCGAACGTCGTAGCGATACGGGCGCGCGCTTTCATGGCTGCGGTCGAACGACAGCGCGCGCTTGCGGCGGTCGGCCTCCGGCACGCCACGGCTGGCCGAGGGCATCACCTGGAAGGTCTGGCGGTCGCCCATCCACGGGCTGGGCTGATGGCTCAGCGCAAGCGCCTGCAGCTGCGGGCGGTTCTGCGCGTCGTTCTGCTCGTTCCAGCGGTACAGCCAGTTCAGCGCACCGGCATCGGTGACCGGGGTCCAGAAGTTGAACCCGTGCGGCACCGCCGTGGCCGGGAAATTGTTGCCGCGCGAGAAGGTGCCGTTGGCCTGGGTGCCGCGGGTGGTCAGCACCCAGTCGGAGACGCGCGCTGGCTGCTGACGTGGCACTGTGCCCAGGCGCACGTCATCAATCCAGCCGGAGACCGGTGCGCCGTCGGCACTGGCCACCTCCAGTTCGATCGCCACCACACGGCGGCCCTTCAGCGCGGGCACATCGCCCAGCCGCACCGCCTTGCGTGCCCATTGCTGCGGGTACAGCGTCTTCGAGTCGCCCTGCGCGCGTGCGCCGATGGCTACGCCGTGCTGGTCGCGTGCAGTGCCGGCCGAAACCCGACTGCCATCGTCCAGCAGCAGGTCCAGTGACACATAGGTCGAGGCCACGGTGTCCTTGCCGACGATCTCCGGCAGCACCAGCCACGACAGGGTGGTATCGGCCTCGATGGTCATGTCCGCCTTGAACAGCTCGCGCCGCGCGCTGCCGCCTTCGCTGCTGTAGCGCAGTGCGTGCAGGCCGCTGTAGCCGGCATTGCGCTTGGCGGCGTAGGGCGCCGCGGGGCCGTTGCCGATCGTGACCTGCAATGCGCCTGTGGCCGGTGCCGGAGCCGGCTGGCCCGGTTCGAACGAGGTCTGCAGCCCCTGTGCCAGTACCGGCATCGCAGTGGTCGCACAGGCAAGGGCCAGGGCGAGCGGAAGCAGGGCGCGGCGTGGATCGGACAGGGTCATGCAAGGGTCTCCCGGGAGGGCAGGCGGCGGGCAGAACCCGCATCGGCAGACACCACGGGCAGCATCGCTCCGCCCGCCTGGATGGCAGTGGAAGAGGCGATGCTGGTCCGGTGGGGGCGGGCCATGCGATCGGGTCGGATTGGGCAGGTCGGGCTGCGACCTGGCCCGATCCTGCAACAGCCACAGCGGCCTGACAAGTGCCATTTAGTTCGATCCAAATGCGGGAAATATCGTGGTCGAGAGGTTTTCGAGGTGAACCTGCAGGATCGATGGGAGAATTTCCGCCCGTGCCCGGCCTTGGATCTGCCGTGCATCGCTGCGAGGAAACGCCCGGCGGCACGCAAAGGCCTGTTGCGGCGCAATGTCGAGGCGGCCCGGATGCTAGAATCACAGGCCTCGCAACCCGTTCATCGACATCCGCCATGAGCCATACCGCCACCGCGCCCGCCAACGCCGAGAAGCGCTACACCGTGCACCGCAGCGATCTGCCGCTGAGCTGCCCGACCCCGGAAATGGCGCTGTGGAACTCGCATCCGCGCGTGTACCTGCCGATCGAAGACGAGCCCAACGGCGAAGCGCAGTGCCCGTACTGCGGTTCCGTGTTCGTGCTGGCCGACTAAGCGGCCGCCCCTTCGATGCGCCGATTGACCGTGGTGCAGTTGCTGCCGGCGCTGCACTCCGGCGGTGTCGAGCGCTCGACCCTGGAAATTGCTGCGGCCCTGGTCGCCGCCGGCCATCGTGCGCTGGTGGTCTCTGCCGGTGGCCGCCTGGTGCAGCCACTGCTCGACAGCGGTGCCGAGCATCTCACGCTCGACATCGGTCGCAAGTCGCTGCTGACCCTGCGCCACCTGCCGACCCTGCGCCGCCTGTTCGCCGAGGTTGGCGCCGACATCGTGCATGCCCGTTCGCGGCTGCCAGCCTGGCTGGGCCTGTACGCGATCCGCGCGATGCCCGCCGCGCAGCGCCCGCATTGGGTGACTACCGTGCACGGGTTGAACTCGCCCAGCCGCTACAGCGCGGTGATGACCAGCGGTGAACGCGTGATCTGCGTGTCCAATACCGTACGCGACTACGTGCAGCGGCATTACCCGACCGTTCCCGAGGCGACCCTGCAGGTGATTCCGCGTGGCGTCGATGTCGGCCAGTTCCCACGCGTGGCGCGTGCCGATCGCCGTCCGCGGCTGGCGCTTGCGGCCGATTACCCATGGCTGGCGCAGGTTGAAGGCCCGCTGCTGCTGCTGCCGGGGCGTGGCACCCGGCTGAAGGGCCACGCACACGCATTGCAGCTGCTGGCGGATGTGCGTGCCGCCGGCGTGCCGGCACAGCTGTGGATGCTGGGCACCGATGAACCCGGCCGTGAAGCCTACGTGGCCGACCTGCGCCGGCAGGCCGCTGCTTTGGGCGTGACCGATGCCGTGCAGATCAGCACGCCGAGCGCGCGCATCGCCCAGGCCTATGCGGCCAGCGACCTGGTGCTGCAGCTGTCGGACAAGCCCGAAGCGTTCGGCCGCACCGTGGTCGAGGCGCTGTCGGTCGGCCGCCCGGTGCTGGGCTGGGACCATGGTGGTGTCGGCGAACTGCTTCGGCAGCTGCAACCCAGCGGTGCGGTGCCGCTTGGTGATGCACGCGCGCTGGGTGAACGTGCGCTGGCCCTGCTGGCGCAGCCGCCGTCGTTGCCGACCCGCATCCCGTTTACCCTGCAGGCCATGCAGCGCGATACCCTCCGCCTCTATGCCGATCTCGCCGGCTGATCCCGCCGTCATCCTGCGCGACGACCGCGCCGGGCGCTGGGCGCCCTGGTGGGTGCTGGCGTACGTGGCGCTGTGGCCGCTGCCGGGCATCGCTGAAACCGTGCTCGGGCTTGGCGCGCTGTACGCCGCCGCGCGCATGGTCATGCGCCGGCTGCAGCGCCGCCCGCACCTGCTGAGCACGGCAGCCTGGGCACTGACCTCGATCCTGTTCCTCGGCTACTGGCTGCCGCAGGCGTTCTCGGCCATCGATGCCATTGATCCGGCGGCGTCCTGGACCAAGGCTGCTGCGGGTCTGCGCTACCTGCCCTTCATGTGGCTGGTGGCGATTGCTGTGGCCACGCCGGAACGGCGACGCCTGACCTTCGGTGGCCTTGCGTTGATCACCGCTGCGTGGACGCTGGATGCGCTGGTGCAGGCGGCAGCGGGTACCAGCCCGTGGTTCTGGTCGCTGGAACACCTGAAGCTTGCGGTGAGCGGTCGTGCACTGTGCCCGGCAGATGAGGCCGCATTGGCCGACCGGCTCAGTGGCGCCCTGGGGCCGTGCAACCTGAAATTCGGCCAGGTGCTGGCCAGCCTGTCGCCGTTCCTGTTGCTGCCGGTGGCGCGCCGCTTCGGTAATCGGGGCTGGCTGCTGGCGGCCGCCACGCTGGGAAGTGTGCTGCTGCTGGCCGGCTCGCGCGCCTCGTGGATCACCTTCGCACTGGTGCTGGCCTACAGCGGCGTGCGCCAGTTCGGCTGGAAGCGGTTGGCGGTGCTGGCACTGGTGGCCGTTCTCGGAGCTGGCGTGCTGACCGCCAGCGTGCCGCAGCTGCGTGAGCGCTTCGCACGTACGGCGATGGCCTGGGAGGGCGGCGACCGTGGTGTCGACGAGGCGCTGTCCGGCCGTGCGAGGATCTGGGAAGCGGCTGTCTGCATGATCGAGGAGCACCCGATCAACGGTGTCGGCGCGCGTGGCTTCCGCAATGCCTATCCGGCCTGCGTGGCCGATGAAGACCCGGCGGTGTGGGGCAGTGCGCCGGCATTGCACGCCCATCAGATCGTGTTGGAGATCCTGGCGGAGACCGGTGTGCTCGGCCTGCTGCTGTGGCTGGCGGCGGTCGCCCAGGCCTGGCGGGCATGGCGCTACGCGCCGGCCGCCGCCCGTGAGCGTGCGCGGCCGGCGATGCTGGCGCTGGCAGTCACGGTGTTCCCGCTCAACACGCACCTGGCGTTCTATTCCGCGTTCTGGGGTGGTCTGACCGTGCTGCTGGCGGCCCTGTTCGCCGGCAGCCTGCTGGCCCGCGACGCAGACGATTCCCCGCCGATGCAGTAGCTGCCAACCTTGGTTGGCTCCCCGGGACCGGCCTCGGTTCATCGGCGCCAACCAAGGTTGGCGACTACCACGTGCACGCCGGCCCTTCCACCGCATCCGGTTATTTGTAGAAATCGCTCCGGCCGCCGGGCTGGCGCTTGAAACGGCGGTGGATCCACAGGTACTGGTCGGGCGCCTCGCGCACCATTTCCTCGATGGCCTGGTTGACCCGCGTGGTATCGGCTTCCACATCCTCGCTGGGGAAATTCTCCAGCGGTGCACCAATCTTCAGGATGTACTTCCCACCTTCGCGGCGGTGGAAATAGGGGATCACCGCGCAACCGGTCATCCGCGCCAGCTGGTGGGTGGCGGTGATGGTGGAAGCGGTGTGGCCGAAGAACGGCACGAACACGGTGTCCTTGCCACGCATGTCCTGGTCCGGCGCATACCAGAGGAAGCCGCCCTTCTTCAGGTGGCGCACGGTGGCGCGGATGTCCTCGTTGGCGAACATCGCCTTGGCATAGCGCAGGCGGCCGAACTTCACCGCCCACTCGTATACCGGGTTCTTGTGCTTGCGGTACATGCCGGACAGGTCGACGTAGTCGCACAGCAGGCGGCCGCACATCTCCAGGGTCATGAAGTGGCCGGAGACCAGCAGCACGCCACGTCCTTCGGCCTGCATCTGCCGCAGGTGTTCCAGGCCTTCGATCCGCACCTGCGGGCGGATGCTGTCGATGCTGCCCCACCAGGCGCGGATGCACTCGAACACGCCCACGCCCAGCGCATCGAAGCTGTCGCGCACCAGGCGCTGGCGCCAGGCTTCGTCCTTCTCGGGGAAGCACAGTTGCAGGTTGACCTCGGCGGCGCGGCGGCGGCTGCCGAGCAGGCGCCAGGTGATCCAGCCGACGCCCCGGCCCAGCGCGCGCTGCAGCATCCACGGCAGGCGGGCGATGGCGAAGGCGCCGAACATGGCGGCGAACATCGGCCAGTTGCGCGGATCGCGCAGCGACGGGCGGACGGCGGTGGAGGCATCTGACATGGGGCCATTCTACCAAGGCGGCCGCGTGTCTTTCCCGGGGGGCTCCCGTATCCTTGCCGCATGCGTAAAGACCCTGTCGAATGGATCCTGCGCGGCCTGTACTCGGCTGTGCTCTACATCCTGCTGCCGATCACCGTGTACCACCTGGTCTGGCGCGGCTTCCGGGTTCGCGAGTATTTCCGGCGCTGGGACGAGCGCTACGCCTCCTATCCACAGCCGACCGGCCAGCCACGGGTCTGGCTGCACGCGGTGTCGGTGGGCGAGGTCAATGCCGCCGCACCACTGGTGAACGCCCTGCGCGAGCAGCGCCCGGACATCCGCTGGGTGATCACCACCATCACCCCGACTGGTTCGGAGCGCGTGCGCGCGCTGTGGGGCGATGCGCTGGACCACGTCTACCTGCCGTACGACGTGCCGGGCAGCGTCAACCGCTTCCTCGGCCATTTCCGGCCCAGCCTGGCACTGATCCTGGAAACC
Source organism: Stenotrophomonas sp. MH181796 (assembly GCF_009659995.1). Taxonomy (NCBI): domain Bacteria; kingdom Pseudomonadati; phylum Pseudomonadota; class Gammaproteobacteria; order Lysobacterales; family Lysobacteraceae; genus Stenotrophomonas; species Stenotrophomonas sp. MH181796. Next base: position 120,012 of record NZ_RAHU01000001.1, on the reverse strand, counting down.
GAGCTGTGGCCGAACATGCTGTTCGGCTGCCGTGACCGTGGGATTCCGGTCTACATCCTCAATGCGCGCCTGTCGGCACGTTCGCTGCGCGGCTACCGGCTGCTGGCGGCGCTGATCCGGCGCGCTCTGCGCACCGTCACCTGCGTGGCCGCGCAGTCGCAGGACGATGCGGACCGCTTCGTGCAGCTCGGCGCTGCCCCGGAGCAGGTGCAGGCGCTGGGCAACCTGAAGTTCGACATCACCACGCCGGAGGTGCAGGGCTTCGTCGAGCAGTTTCATGCCCGGGTGCCAGCCGGGCGTCCGGTGTGGATCGCCGCCAGTACCCACGATGGCGAAGAACAGGCAGTGGTCGACCTGCACCGCCGCCTGCGCCAGCAGCATCCCGACCTGCTGCTGCTGTGGGCGCCGCGGCATCCCGAGCGCTTCCCGAAGGTGGAGGCGCTGGCGCGCGAGCAGGGCTGGAACGTGACCACCCGGCGCGCGAAGCAGTGGCCGGAAGCGGGCACCGACGTGTTCGTTATCGACACCCTCGGTGAACTGATGCCGTTCTACGCCTGTGCCCAGGTCGCCTTTGTCGGCGGCAGCCTGCAGCCGATCGGCGGCCACAACCTGCTGGAGCCGGCAGCGATGGGCACCGCTGCCGTGACCGGCCCGCACCTGCACAACTTCGCGGAGATCTCGCGCCGCATGCGTGAGGCGGGTGCACTGCTGATCGGTGAGGACGTGCAGGCGGTCGGTGACCTGTTGCAGCACCTGCTCGACGATGCACAGGCACGCGAAGACATGGCGCGCGCTGGCTGCACGCTGGTGAGCAATGGCCGCGGCGCCCTGCAGCGCACGCTGGCGCTGGTCGCGCCGCATCTGCCGCCACCGCGCAGCTGAGACGGGCGCCGGCAGCCGGCGCGTCGACTGACGTGATCGACTGCATCAATTCTGCTTAGCGATCGGAATCCTGTCGCAGCAGGACCGGGTACGGGCCTTTCATCGTGTCTTCGATCACATCGCAGCGCCCCCGGTACGGTTTCTGATACCGCCCCTCGGCGCAGGCTGCCAGCCTGCTGTCGACCGCACTTGGGCGGATATCAAGGGGACTTGCGATGGACAGCGACAACGGCCGCGACCGGGATGCCTGCCTTGGCATGGATCATGTCGCGGCGCTGGCACTGGCGCTGCTGCTGGGAGGCAGCGTGATCGCCCTGGTCGGCCAGCACACCGCCGCGCGGGCGGGGCCGGCCATCGTACTGAGCCTGGTATTGGCCGCGCTGGGTACTGCGCCGGTGCTGTATTGCCTGCATGTCCTGAACCAGCAGCGACCCGCCGGCGGGGGCCTGCATGGCGTGCTGCAGGCCAGCTGGGGCAGGGTGGGAGCGGGCGTACTCAGCGGCGTGTTGCTGCTGGAACTGGTGGTGACCAGTGCGGGCGTGGCGCAGTCCATCGCCAGCCACCTGCAGGTGCTGCTGGCCCGCTGCGGTATCGAGGCCGGAAACGGGATGCCGGTTCAGCTGCTGGCCGCCACCGGTCTATGGCTGCTTGGCATGGTCGTGCTGCTGCCGCCACGTCACGTCGCATTGATTGTCTGTGCGCTGCTGACGGTGAAGATCGGCATTGGCCTGCTGCTGCTGGCACTGGCGGCCCGTTACGTGCACTACGCACTTTGGATTCCATGGTTGCCGGAAGCCACGGCGCCGTATCGCTACGGGCTGGGTGGGGTACTGGCGGCGAGCGTGCCGCTGCTCGGCGTGTTCGCCAGCGTCGGCCTTGCGCTGGGAATTCCCGGCATGGGCCGGCAGGCGAGGGCACGACAGCCGCTGCTGCTGGCGGGGATGCTGCTGTTGGCCATGCTGCTGTTGATCGTACTTGCTGCGCTGCAGGCGGGCCTGGTGGAGTTCCCGGCATTGGCCAGCACGCGACCGTTGTCGGTGGCGCTGCAGCAGCACCCGCAGCTGCACTGGATGATGCCGTTGCTGCCACTGGCCGGCGCGGCCGGGTTGGCGGCGCTGCTGCTGGTACTGATGATGTTGGCCGCGCGCCTGGCGACGCAGCTGCGGTCTGCGGCCGGCCCTGCAGCGCCCGGCTTCCAGGTGCGACTGACGTGGGTCGCGGTGGTCCTGTCGGCGGCACTGCTGGCGCTGCTGGCACCCATCGGTGCGCTGCCGGTGCTGCCGGGTCCGGCCACCCTGCTGGTGATGGCGGCCTTGTGCCTGGCCGTGCTTCACGTGCAGGTGCCACCCTCGCGCGTCCTGCCGGTGCTTGCGCCCATGGCCACCGTACTGTGCCTGTTGGCCGCAGTGGAGCGGATGCGCGCCTGGCCTGGCTGACGGCCGTGCAAAGGCAACAAAAAAGCCACCCTCGCGGGTGGCTTCTTCATTGCCGGCAGGGCGACGACTCAGTGCGTGGTCGTTGCCGGGTTGCCCGCGTCCTGGGTCAGCAGGCGGTTGACGTCCTGCAGCTCGGCCACGTCCAGCGCACCCAGCGACTGGCTCAGCAGCAGGCGGTTCTGCAGGAAGGTGTAGCGGGCCTGGGCGTAGTCCAGCTGCGCCGAGAACAGGATGCGCTGGTTCTGGATCACGTCCAGCACGGTGCGGGTACCGACTTCCAGGCCGACCTGCGAGGCGTCGTACGCGCTCTGCGCCGAGACCACCGCCAGGCGGCGGGCTTCCACTTCGCTGATGCCCTGCACCAGGGTCTGGTAGGCATTGCGGGTGTTGCGGTCGAGGGCACGCTTCTGCTGCTCGTAGCCATCCTGGGCGATGTCACGCTGGGCCAGTGCCTGGCGGACGCCGGACTGGGTGGCGCCACCGGCGAAGATCGGCACGCTCAGGGTCAGCCCGATGCTGTTGGTGCGTGCATCCGGCGACAACGAGCCGGCACCGGTGCTGTCACCCCAGGTTGCGCTCTTGCCCCAGCTGCCGCCCAGCGACAGGGTCGGGTAATGGCCGCCACGAGCGGCCTGCACGCCAGCCTCGGCGGCGCTGACCTTCAGTTCCTGGGCCTTCAGCGCCGGATTCTGGTTGGTGGCCTGGTGCACCAGCTCGTCGATGTTGCCACGGTTGGCCGGCACTTCCGGGCGGAAGTCGGCCGGCAGCCCACGCAGGTTGGTCACCGGCTGGCCGGTCAGTTCGGTCAGGGCCTGGTAGTTATCGGCCAGGGTGTTCTGCGCAACGATGGTGTTGGCGCGCGCCTGGTCGTACTGGGCGCGTGCTTCGTGCACGTCGGTGATCGGCGCCAGGCCCACTTCCAGGCGCTTGTCGGCGAAGTCGAACTGCTTCTTCGCAGCCGCTTCATTGGTCTGTGCGGCGTTCAGCGATTCGATTGCCACCAGCACGTTGAAGTAGGCCGCCGAGGTGCGCACGATCAGGCTGTCGTTGGCCGAATCGAGGGTGAAGTCCGCCGCCTTGCTCAGCTCGCGCTGCGAACGCAGGTTGTTGATCTGGGTCCAGTTGAACAGCGTCTGGCTCCCTTCGATCGTGTAGTTGCGGCGCTTGCTGGTCACGGTGCCGGAGTTGGCGTCATGGTCCGCCTCGCTGCGCGAGCGGTTCAGCGTGGCCTGGCCGTTGATCTGCGGCAGCAGGGCAGCGCGGGCCTGCACGGCGCCTTCCTTGTCGTACAGCCGGGTGGATTCGGCGGCGGACAGCTGCGGATCGCCATTGCGCGCCATTTCGTAGACCTGCAGCAGGTCGGCGGCATGGGCGGACAACGGCAGCAGGGCAGTGGCCAGCGCAACAGCGAGGGATCGGCGGATCATTGCGGCTTCCTTGGACTCAGAGGTGGAACTGGGGGGCCGGGGCGGCACCACGCAGGTAATCAATATCGGTCTCGAACAGGGACTCGGTGCTGCCGTCGGCCTTGACCAGCAGGGCCTCCATCGCCGGCGAACGGCCATGGATCACGAACAGGCGACCACCCGGACGCAGCCACGAGGCGAACTGTGACGGCACCACGTCGACCGCACCAGTGACACAGATCACGTCAAAGCGGCGTTCGGTCTGCCAGGACAGGGCATCGGCCACTTCCACGCGGACGTTGGTGCCCAGGCCGGAGGCGTCCAGGCGGGCACGCGCGGCGGCGGCCAGTTCCGGGTCGATCTCCAGGCTCAGCACGTCGCGCGCCAGCGCGCCGATGCAGGCCGAAAGGAAGCCGCTGCCGGTACCGATTTCCAGCACTTCGTCACCCGGCTGCAGATCCAGTGCCTGCAGGGTACGGCCCTCGATGACCGGCTTCATCATCTTCTGGCCATGGCCGATCGGCAGTTCGACATCGGCGTAGGCCAGTGCCCGGTGCGCGTCGGCGACAAAGGCCTCGCGCGGCAGGCGGGCCAGGACGTCGAGCACCTTGATGTCCAGCACGTCCCAGGGACGGATCTGCTGTTCCACCATCAGTTCGCGGGCGTGGGCGTAATCAATCGTCATGAGGTTCAAATCCAGCGCAGTGGGCCGGCCATTTTACCGGTGCCGGAGGCCGGCGGCGCGCCCAGAGCATCAGCTGCAGGGTGGCCGGGGTCGCAGTGCCGGAAGTCATCGCGACCTCCGGTTCATTCAGGTTTGCCGTTTCAGCCGGTTCCGGCCCCTCGCGGCGCATAGGCGCGCAGGAAGAAGTCGATGCTGGCGGTCACGTGGGTGAGAGGGTCGCACTCCACCGGTGACAGTGGCATGCCGCACATCATATGCATGTGCACTTCACCCTTGACCAGGGTCAGGAACTGCTGGCCGGCCAGGTAATAGTCGGGGATCTCCAGCTCGCCGCGTTCGCCGCGGGCGCGCAGGAAGTCGGCCAGGGCCTCGCAGGTACGCTCGGGGCCGGCCCGCCAGAACAGCTCGCGCAGGCGCTCATCGGTCTCCGGCGCCATCATCATGCGCTGGATCGAGATCGCCGCATCGGAGGTGATCAGCTCGAAGAAGGCCAGGCCGATGCCGATCAGCTGGTCGCGCAGCGGGCCGTCCGCGTCGGCCACGAACAGGGCATCGGGCAGCATTTCAATGCATTTGGACTGCACGGCCTCGGAGAACAGGGTCTCCTTGTCGCCGAAGTGGCTGTACACGGTCAGCTTCGAGACGCCGGCCTGAGCGGCGATGGCGTCCATGCTCACGCCGGTATAGCCCTGTTCGATGAACAGTGCCTTGGCTGCTTCAAGGATCGCCGCGCGCTTGCCGAGGTCCTTGGGGCGCCCGGGTCCGGCGGCCTTGGCAGCGGGCTTGGCCGACGGCTTTCGGGAAGTGGGAGAACTCATCGCAACAATACTAGACCAAGCGGTTCGATATTTATACTATACCGGCCGGTTTATTAAATTGGGCCGGCAGTCGCGGCTCCCCCCTTAGTTGCAACCCTGCGTTTTCAGGACGTTGACCGATGAAGATCGTGCGCTGGATGGGCGGTATGGTGTGGGTGGCTGCGCTGGCAGCCTGTTCGGGACAGGAACAGGCGCCTCAGGCCGCCGTGCCGGTGCTGGTGGTTCACCCGGGCGAGCAGGCCGGGCAGACGCCTGCGGCGTTCCCGGGCACGGTGCGTGCACGCCAGGAAAGCCCGTTGTCGTTCCGCGTTGGCGGCAACCTGGTCAAGCGCCACGTCGATGCCGGCCAACGGGTGAAGAAGGGCGACGTGCTGGCCGAGCTGGACGTGGCCGACTTCGCGCTGCAGGCCCGCGCCTCGCAGGCGCAGCTGGCTGCGGCGGAAGCTGATCTGGTGCGTGCCCGCGATGACCTCAAGCGTTACCAGGTGCTGGCCGACCAGCAACTGGTCAGCCGCTCGCAGCTGGACCAGCAGTCCGCGGCGTTCAAGGCCGCGCAGGGCCAGGCCAACGCCGCCCGCGCCAACCTCGATGTGCTGCGCAACCAGGCCGACTACGCACAGCTGCGCGCACCGGCCGACGGCGTGATCGCCAGCCGCGAGGCCGAAGCCGGGCAGGTGGTGTCCGCCGGCCAGACCATCTTCAACCTGGCTGCCGATGGCGGGCGCGAAGTACTGATCGACCTGCCCGAGGCCACCATCCGCGACTACGCAGTCGGCCAGCCGGTCGAGGTGGAGCTGTGGAACCGCCCGGGCCAGCGGCTGCCGGGCACGATCCGCGAGATCGCTGCCGCCGCCGATCCGCAGGCGCGTACCTATGCGACCCGGGTCAGTCTGGCCGCCGATGCACTGGCCGATGTCGAACTGGGCCAGAGCGCGCGCGTCTACAGCAGTGCCGGTCGCCACGGCACCCTGCAGCTGCCGTTGGGCGCGCTGCAGCGTGGCGCCAATGGGGCCGCCAGCGTATGGGTGGTCGATCCGGCCAACAGCACGCTGAAGTCCGCAGCGATCACCACCGGGGCTTACGGCAGCGAAACGGTGCCGGTGCTGTCCGGTGTGGGCGCGGGCGACTGGGTGGTCGCCGCGGGTGGCCATCTGCTGCGTGCCGGCCAGCCGGTGATTGCCGTGGATCGGCAGAACCGCCCGGTGCTGAAGCCGGCCGCGCCGGCCGCTGCCGCCAAGGCCAAGGAGTAAGCCGGTGCGCCGCTTCAATCTTTCCGAGTGGGCGCTGGCCAATCGTCCACTGGTGCTGTTCGCGATGCTCGCCTTCGCCTTGATCGGCGCGTGGTCGTACAAGCATCTGGGCCAGTCCGAGGATCCACCGTTCACCTTCAAGGCGATGGTGGTGCGTACGCTGTGGCCGGGTGCTACCGCCGAGCAGGTCTCGCGGCAGGTGACCGAGCCGATCGAGAAGGCGCTGATGAACACCGGCGAGTACGAGTTCATCCGCTCGTATTCGCGCCCGGGTGAATCGCAGGTCATCTTCATGGCGCGCGACAGCCTGCGCTCCAAGCAGATTCCGGATCTGTGGTACCAGGTGCGCAAGCGCGTGGGCGACATCCGGCCGACGCTGCCGCGCGAGATCGTCGGCCCGTTCTTCAACGATGAGTTCGGCGACACCTACGGCAACATCTATGCGCTGACCGGCAAGGGCTTCGACTACGCGGTGATGCGTGATTACGCCGACCGCATCCAGCTGGAGCTGCAGCGCGTGCCCGACGTCGGCAAGATCGACCTGGTCGGCCTGCAGGACGAGAAGGTGTGGATCGAGCTGTCCAACACCCGCCTGGCCACGCTGGGCGTGTCGATGCAGCAGGTGCAGCAGGCACTGGCCGACCAGAACGCGGTCACCGGCACCAGCTTCTTCGAGACCGCCACCGATCGCGTGCAGCTGCGCGTGACCGGCCAGTTCAATGACATCGACGCCATCCGCCAGTTCCCGATCCGCGCTGGCGACCGCACCGTACACCTGGGCGACATCGCCGAGGTCAAGCGCGGCTTCGCCGACCCGGCGTCGCCGAAGATGCGCTTCATGGGCGAGGAGGCGATCGGCCTGGCCGTGGCAATGAAGGACGGCGGTGACATCCTCAAGCTTGGCGCCAACCTCGATGCCGAGTTCGAACGCCTGCAGAAGACCCTGCCGGCGGGCATGCAGCTGCGCAAGGTGTCCGACCAGCCGCAATCGGTGGAGGAGTCGGTCGGCGAGTTCGTGCAGGTGCTGACCGAAGCGGTGGTGATCGTGCTGCTGGTCAGCTTCTTCTCGCTGGGCCTGCGCACCGGCCTGGTGGTGGGCGTGACCATTCCGCTGGTGCTGGCGATGACCTTCTTCGTCATGCACTACTTCGACATCGGCCTGCACAAGATCTCGCTGGGCGCGCTGGTGCTGGCGCTGGGCCTGCTGGTGGACGATGCGATCATCGCGGTGGAGATGATGGCCACCAAGATGGAACAGGGCTACGACCGCCTGCGTGCGGCCAGTTTCGCCTGGGAATCGACCGCGTTCCCGATGCTGACCGGCACCCTGATCACGGCGGCCGGCTTCCTGCCGATCGCCACGGCCGCATCGAGCACCGGTGAATACACCCGCTCGCTGTTCCAGGTGGTGACCATCGCACTGGTGGTGTCGTGGATTGCCGCAGTGCTGTTCATCCCGTATCTGGGCGACAAGATGCTGCCGGACCTCTTCAATCCGCAGCCGCCGAAGCCGGGCAGCCTGTCCGCGCGCTGGCTGGCCAAGCGCCAGCAGTGGGCCGACCGCTATCCGGCGCTGGCCAACCTGATCGCACCGCCACAGCACGGGCACGACCATGATCCGTACCAGCGCCCGTTCTACCGCAGCTTCCGCCGCTTCCTGGATGCCTGCCTGCGTCACCGCTGGTGGGTGATCGCCGCGACCATCGGCCTGTTCGTGTTCTCGCTGATGATGTTCCGCTTCGTGCCGCAGCAGTTCTTCCCGGATTCGACCCGGCCGGAACTGATGGTGGACATCGAGCTGGCCGAGGGCGCGTCGCTGCGCTCGACCCAGGCCCAGGCCGAGAAGCTGGAGAAGCTGCTGTCCAACCGCGAGGGCATCGCCAACTATGTGTCCTACGTGGGCACCGGTTCGCCGCGCTTCTACCTGCCGCTGGACCAGCAGCTGCCGGCCACCAACTTCGCCCAGTTCGTGGTGCTGGCCAAGGACATCAAGTCGCGCGAAAGCACCCGTGACTGGCTGCTGCATGAGGTGATCCCGAAGTTCCCGGACGTGCAGATGCGCGTGACCCGCCTGGAGAATGGTCCGCCGGTCGGTTACCCGGTGCAGATGCGCATCTCCGGCGAGCACATCGAGAAGGTGCAGGCGATCGCACGCCAGGTCGAGGCCAAGGTGCGTGAAAACCCGCACGTGATGAACGTCAACCTGGACTGGAGCGAGCCGAGCAAGGTGGTGCGGCTGGTGATCGACCAGGAGCGTGCCCGCGCGCTGGGCGTGAGCAGTGCCCAGGTCAGCCAGTTCCTGTCCAGCTCGCTGGCCGGGCAGTCGGTGAGTGTGTATCGCGAAGGCAACCGCCAGATCGAGATGCTGCTGCGTGGGCCGGCCGATGAACGCAACCAGCTGGAGCTGCTGTCGAGCCTGTCGATGCCGACCGCCAACGGCGGCAGCATCACGCTGTCGCAGGTGGCGACGATGGAGTACGGCTTCGAGGACGGCATCATCTGGCACCGCAACCGCCTGCCGACGGTGACCGTGCGCGCCGACATCAGTGATGGCATGCAGCCGCTGGACGTGGTGCACCAGATCCTGCCGACGCTCGACGGCATCCGCGCCGAGCTGCCCAGCGGCTACCTGCTGGAAACCGGCGGTACCGTGGAAGATTCGGCACGTGGCCAGAACTCGATCAAGGCCGGCATGCCGCTGTTCCTGGTGGTGGTGGCCACGCTGCTGATGCTGCAGCTGCGCAGCTTCTCGCGTGCGGCGATGGTGCTGGTGACCGCGCCGCTGGGCATCATCGGTGCGACCCTGTTCCTGCTGCTGTTCCGCGCGCCGTTCGGCTTCGTGGCGCTGCTGGGCACGATCGCGCTGGCGGGCATGATCATGCGTAACTCGGTGATCCTGATCGACCAGATCCAGCAGGACATCGATGCCGGGCATGACCGCTGGCATTCGATCATCGATGCCACGGTGCGCCGTTTCCGCCCGATCGTGCTGACCGCGCTGGCGGCGGTGCTGGCGATGATTCCGCTGTCGCGCAGCGCGTTCTATGGCTCGATGGCGATCTCGATCATGGGTGGCCTGATCGTGGGCACGGTGCTGACCCTGGTGTTCCTGCCGGCGTTGTACGCGGCATGGTTCCGGGTGAAGCCGGACGAATCCGGGGCGTGATGCCCCGGGTTCTGCGGCCGGGGTCGGATCCCTTTCCCGCTGGGAATGGGCTCTGACCCCATCCACGTTGTGCACATCCACGCATGGCGTGGATCTACCGCGGTGCGCCTGGTGGGTGCCAACCTTGGTCGGCACTGATGCATGCATCCACGCATGGCGTGGATTTACCGCAGCGGGTCTTGGCCCTGGTAGGTGCCAACCTTGGTTGGCACTGATGCACGCATCCACGCATGGCGCCGATCTACTGCAGCTGCAGGCCGTTCCGCAGCACCGGCAGCAGCCATTCGATGAACACCTGCACGCGTTGCGCGCGGTGTTGCCGGTGCGGCTGCAGCAGGGTCACCGGTAACGGCTGCGCCACGTACTGCGGCATCACCTCCACCAATGCGCCTGACTGCAGTTCAGCCTGTACGTCGTAGCGCGGAATCTGCAGCAGCCCCAGTCCGGCCACGCAGCAGGCGATCGAGGCCTCGGCACTGTTGACCCGCACCCAGCCGGGCATCGGCAACGTGCGCAGCTGGCTGCCGTCCTGCCACTCCCACGCTTCCACCCGCGCTGTCGTCGGCGATGCATAGTTCACCGCGCGGTGCTGCTGCAGGTCGGCAGGATGCTGCGGTACGCCATGCTCGCGCAGGTAGGCCGGCGCGGCGACGTTGACGAAGTCGAGCTGTCCCAGCGTGCGCGCGACCAGGCTGGAGTCACCCAGCTGCCCGACCCGCAGGACCGCATCACAGCCGTCTTCGATCAGGTTCACCGCGCGGTCGGTCATGCCCAGGTCCACTTCCACCTGTGGATGGCGAGCGAAGAAATCCGGCAGCGCAGGGGCGAGGATGCGGCGGCCGATGCGGCTGGGCACGTCGATCTTCAGCAGGCCCACCGGCTGTGCGTCATCCTGTCGGAACAACGATTCGGCGTCTTCAACCTCTGCGATCAGTCGCAGGCAGCGGGCATGGAACACGTCGCCGTCGTGGGTGGTGGAGACCCGCCGGGTCGAGCGCTGCAGCAGGCGGGTGCCGAGCCGCTGCTCCAGCTCCGCAATGGCCGCCGAGACGGTGGAGCGGGGCAGGCCGAGCTGGTCGGCGGCGCGGGTGAAGCTGGCGCACTCCACCACCCGGGTGAAGATGCGGAAGCGATCGATCCGGTCCATTGTTCGTTGGCTCTGGAAAGTTAAGTCAATGTGGCGGGCTTTATCCGCTTTTTCTGCACGATATCGTCGTCAGGGCAGGGTTGCCACCCCGGGCAGCCCCCTCCCGAGACAAACGCCATGACCGACCATTCCCTCAAGGGCAAGACCGTGCTGATCGCCGGTGGCGCCAAGAACCTCGGCGGACTGATCGCCCGCGACTTCGCCAGCCAGGGCGCCAAAGCCATCGTCATCCACTACAACAGCGCCGCCACCCAGGCCGATGCAGAGGCGACCGTCGCCGCCGTGCAGGCCGCTGGCAGCACGGCGGTGGCGCTGCAGGGCGACCTGACGTCGGCCGCAGCGATGGAGCGCCTGTTCGCCGATGCCGTGGCTGCAGTCGGTCGCCCTGACATCGCGATCAATACGGTCGGCAAGGTACTGAAGAAGCCGCTGCTTGAGATCAGTGAAGCCGAGTACGACGAGATGAGTGCGGTCAATGCCAAGGCTGCGTTCTTCTTCCTGAAGGAGGCCGGCCGCCACGTCAACGACGGTGGCCGCATCTGCACGCTGGTCACCTCGCTGCTGGGGGCGTTCACCCCGTTCTATTCCAGCTATGCAGGCACCAAGGCACCGGTCGAGCATTTCACCCGCGCGGCGTCCAAGGAGTTCGGTGAGCGTGGCATCTCGGTGACCGCGATCGGCCCGGGTCCGATGGACACGCCGTTCTTCTATCCCGCCGAGAGTTCCGACGCGCAGGCGTATCACAAGACCGCAGCCGCACTGTCGGCGTTCACCCGTACCGGACTGACCGACATCGCCGACATCGTGCCGTGGATCCGCTTCCTGGTCACCGACGGCTGGTGGATGACCGGGCAGACGATTCTGGTCAATGGTGGGTACACCACCAAGTAACGCAGCCACGCAGGGCGTGGCCGCGAGGTCCCTGTAGAGTCGAGCCATGCTCGACTCAGGCAACAGCAGTCGAGCATGGCTCGACTCTACAAGTGTTGCCGGATAGGTCAGCCCAGCTTCGCCAGCACCGCATCCGTGGCGGCTGCGGTACTCACTGCCGTTCCCTTCGCCGCGAGGTCGGCGGTGAACACGCCGTCGTCCAGCACGGCGTGCACGGCGGCTTCCACCGCGGCGGCTTCGGCTTCCAGCCCCAGCGAATGGCGCAGCAGCATCGCCGCACTGAAGATCGTTGCGTAGGGATTGGCGATGCCCTTGCCGGCGATGTCCGGGGCCGAACCGTGGATCGGCTCGTAGATGCCGACCGCACCGGGCTCGCCCAGCGAGGCCGACGGCAGCAGGCCGAGCGAGCCGGCCAGCATCGAGGCTTCGTCGGTGAGGATGTCACCGAACATGTTCTCGGTGACGATCACGTCGTACTCGCGCGGCTTGGCCAGCAGGTGCATCGCCATCGAATCGACCAGCTGGTGTTCCAGCGCCACGTCCGGGAACTCCTCGCGGCCGATGCGCGCGGCCACGTCACGCCACAGGCGCGAGGTTTCCAGCACGTTGGCCTTGTCCACCGAGGTGACCTTGCCGCGACGCTGTTGCGCCAGGCGGAACGCACTGCGCAGCACGCGTTCGATCTCGGCCACGGTATAGCGGCACAGGTCGCTGGCGCTGTCGGCATCGCGGGTCTTGTCGCCGAAGTAGATGCCGCCGGTCAGTTCACGCACCACCACGAAGTCCACCCCCTGCAGCAGCTCGGCCTTGATCGGCGAGGCGTGCAGGGCGGCTTCATGGGTACGCACCGGGCGCAGGTTGGCATACAGCCCCAGCGCCTTGCGGATCGCCAGCAGGCCCTGCTCCGGGCGCACCTTGGCGTTCGGGTCGGACCACTTCGGGCCACCGACCGCGCCCAGCAGCACCGCGTTCGCGGCCTGGCAGGCCGCCAGGGTCGACGCCGGCAGCGGTTCACCGTGGCGGTCGATGGCGATGCCACCGATGTCGTGCTCGCTGAAGGTGAAGGTGTGGTTGAAGCGTTCGGCGACGGTCTTCAGGACCGCAACCGCGGCGGCGGCGACTTCCGGGCCGATGCCATCACCGGGCAGGACAACAATTTCAGCGTGCATGCTCACTCTCGTAACGTTCAATTTCAGGGACACGGCCCAACAGATACCCCAACTGGTCGACACCTTCCAGCAGGCAGGTCTGCGAGAAGCCATCCAGCGGGAAGGAATAGACGCGACCATCGGGCGTGCGCAGTTCGCGCGCGGCCACGTCGATGGTCAGCTCGTCGTCCGGGCGCTGCATCAGCGCCTGCACATCGGCCTCGTCCAGCACGATCGGCAACAGGCCGTTCTTCAGCGAGTTGCCGCGGAAGATGTCGGCGATCTCGCTGCTGACGATGGCGCGCAGGCCGAGGTCGGTCAGCGCCCACGGTGCATGCTCGCGCGAGGAACCGCAGCCGAAGTTGCGGCCGGCCAGCAGGATGCTGCGGCCGGCGTTGTGTGGCTGGTTGAAGGCGAAGTCGGCGACCGGCGAACCATCGGCCTGCCAGCGCCAGTCATTGAACGCGTTGCGGCCCAGGCCGGCGCGCTCGGTGGTGGACAGGAACCGCGCCGGGATGATCTGGTCGGTGTCGATGTTGGTCTGGCGCAGCACCACGCTGGCCGAGGTCAGGGTACGGAAACCGGCCATCACGCCACCTCCTGTGCGAACAGTTCGCGGGTATCGGCAACGTGCCCGTTCACCGCGGCCCACGCCGCGCTCATCGGCGAGGCCAGCAGCGTGCGCGAACCGGGGCCCTGGCGCCCCTCGAAATTGCGGTTGCTGGTGCTCACGGCCAGCTGGCCGGGTGCGACCAGATCGCCATTCATGGCAATGCACATCGAACAGCCCGGCTCGCGCCATTCGGCACCGGCCGCGCGCACGATCTCATGGATGCCTTCGGCCTCGGCCTCGCGCTTGACGATCTCCGAGCCTGGCACCACCAGCATGCGCACCCGCTCGGCGACGCGGCGACCGCGCAGCACCTGCGCCACTTCGCGCATGTCGCTCAGGCGGCCGTTGGTGCACGAGCCGACGAACACCACGTCCACCGGTGTTCCGGCCAGCGCCTTGCCGGCCTGGAAATGCATGTAGTCCAGGCCTTTCTGTGCGGCAGCATCGTTGGCCGCCGGAATCGGCGCATCCACTGCGATGGCGGTGCCCGGATGGGTGCCCCAGGTCAGGGTCGGGCGGATATCGGCAGCGTCGATGTGCACTTCACTGTCGAAACGCGCGCCCTCATCGCTGCGCAGCTGCTGCCAGCGCGCCACGGCAGCGTCGAAGTCGGCGCCCTTGGGACCACGTGGGGTCGCGGCGACGAAGTCGAAGGTGACCTGGTCCGGCGCCACCATACCGGCGCGTGCGCCGGCCTCGATCGACATGTTGCACAGGGTCATGCGCTGTTCCATGTCCATCGCTTCGATGGTGCTGCCACGGAATTCGATCACGTGGCCGGTGCCTCCGTTGACGCCGATCACGCCGATGATGTGCAGGACCACGTCCTTGGCGCCAACGCCGGGAGCCAGCGGCCCATCAACAGTGATCGCCAGCGTCTTCGCCTTGCGCTGCAGCAGGCACTGCGTGGCCAGCACGTGGCCGACTTCACTGGTACCGATGCCGAACGCCATCGAGCCGAAGGCCCCGTGGGTGGAGGTGTGGCTGTCGCCACAGACGATGGTCATGCCCGGCTGGGTGAAGCCTTGTTCCGGCGCGATCACGTGGACGATGCCGCGATTGTCCGAGGCCATGTCGAACAGCTCGATGCCGTGCTCGGCGCAGTTGCGTGCCAGCGTGGCGACCTGGGCTTCGGAGGCGGCGCTGGCATAGGGCAGCGTGCCATCGGCGGCAGCCGGCAGGGTCGGCGTGGAGTGGTCCATCGTCGCCTTGGTGCGATCCGGGCGGCGTGGCGACAGGCCGCGCTCGCGCAGTTCGGTGAACGCCTGCGGCGAGGTCACCTCGTGGATCAGGTGCAGGTCGATGTACAGCACGGCGGGCGCGCTGTCGGATTCGGGAACCACCACGTGGGCGTCCCACAGTTTGTCGTACAGGGTGCGGGGTGCGGAAGTCATGCGTGTGCCTGGCAGAAGTACGAAGGTGCGGACATCAGGAAAGATAGCGAAAAGGTCATGTCAGCGACGGCGGGCGAGCACCCGCAGCCGCACGTAGTCGGCCAGCGGCTGGCCGGCGGCATTGCGCGGCAGCTCGGCCAGCAATGCGGTGGCGGCCTCGCGCACGGTGGCGCGTGCCTCGACCGGCAGGTCGTCCAGCAGCGGCGCAGCGAATACCCGCAGCCAGCCGGCCACGCCGGTCGGCAGTGCGGTTGGGCGCGGCGTGCACTCGATCAGTTGAACCTGGAAACCATGCTGGCGCAGGCGGTCGGCATAGGCATCGACAGTGGGGAAGTACCACTGGAAGGCACTGGCGCCGTGGCCGTGGGCCACGCGCGCGGCCTGCACCGCCGCGATGATGGTGGCCACGTTGCCATGGCCGCCGAATTCGGCGACGAAGCGGCCACCGGGGCGCAGCGCGCGGCGCACGCCTTCCAGCACGCGGTCCGGGGTGCCCATCCAGTGCAGCGCCGCATTGCTGAACACCGCATCGAACTCGGCGTTGAAGGTCAGTGCGTGGCCATCCATCACCTGCGCATCGACGCCGCGCGCACGCGCGGCGATCACCAGTTCTGGTGAGGCATCCACACCGTGGATGTGCGCGCCGCTCAGCGCCAGCTCGGTGCTGAGCACGCCATCGCCACAGCCCAGGTCGAGGATGCGTTCACCGGCGCGCGGGTCGAGCAGGCGCGATACAGCGCCGCCGAGCAGCGGCACGAAGCCGGCGTCGATCGCATAATCCTGGGCGTTCCACTGCTGGCCAGCGGCGCTGGTCGAGGTGGGGGTGTCGAAGGCGCTCATGGCGGGGTCCTCAGGCGGTGGCGGGGGTGGCAACGTCGGTGTTGCTGTGGGCGGCAGCCTGGCGCTGGCGCAGCAGGCGGTTGGCAACATCCAGCCAGGCCAGTGCGGAGGCTTCGATGATGTCCTTGCTGGTGCCGGTGCCGTCGTACTCCACGCCCTCGTGGCGCACGCTCAGATTGGCTTCGCCGCGCGCGTCGGCGCCGATGCCGACGCTGTGCACGTGGTAGCTGTCCAGCATCAGCTGCACGCCGGTAGCGGCCGACAGCGCGCCGAACAGCGCATCGACCGGGCCATCGCCCTGCGCGGTCTCGGCCACGCGGTTGCCGTCCGGGTCGGACAGTTCCACCAGCGCATTGGCGCGGCTGCCGACATCGCTGATGGTCATCGACGCCAGGCGGTAGCCCTGCGCGTTGGAGCCGCCCTGCATCAAGGTTTGCAGGTCGGCATCGGTGACCACGCGCTGCTGTTCGCACAGACCCTTGAACTGCTCGAACACCAGCTTCAGTTCGTCTTCGTCCAGCCAGAAGCCCAGCGCACGCAAGCGCGCTTCGACGGCGGCGCGGCCACTGTGGCGGCCCAGCACCATCTGCGAATCTTCCCAGCCCACGTCTTCCGGACGCATGATTTCGTAGGTGCCGCGGTGGCGCAGCATGCCGTGCTGGTGGATGCCCGATTCGTGGGCGAAGGCATTGGCGCCCACGATGGCCTTGTTGCGCTGTACCGGCATGCCGACCAGGCGCTGCAGCAGCTGCGAGGTGCCGACGATGCGCGGGGTGTTGATCGAACTGTCCTGCTCGTAGAAGGCCTGGCGCACCTTCAGCACCATCGCGATCTCTTCCAGCGAGCAGTTGCCGGCGCGCTCGCCGATGCCGTTGATGGTGCATTCGACCTGGCGCGCGCCGCCTTCGATGGCGGCCAGCGAGTTGGCCACGGCCAGGCCCAGGTCGTTGTGGCAGTGCGCACTGAAGATCACGTTGGCGGAATTCGGTACGTCGGCGACGCCGGCGATGACCTGCTGGAACATCGCGCGGATCTCTTCCGGCGTGGTGAAGCCGACGGTGTCGGGCAGGTTGATGGTGGTGGCGCCGGCAGCAATGGCCACGCGCGCGACTTCGATCAGGTAGTCCAGCTCGGTGCGGGTGGCATCTTCGGCCGAGAATTCGACATCGTCGATGTAGGAGCGGGCCAGCGAGACGTGCTTGCGTACCGACTCCAGTACCTGCTCGCGGGTCATCCGCAGCTTGTGCTCGCGGTGCAGCGGGCTGGTCGACAGGAACACGTGCAGGCGCGGGTTGGCAGCGGCCTCCAGCGCACGTGCCGAGGTTTCGATGTCGGCCTGCAGGCAGCGCGACAGCACCGCCAGGGTCAGGCTCGGACGGCGCAGTTCGCGGCCGATCAGTGCCATCGCCTCGCGGTCGGACTGCGAGCTGGCCGGGAAGCCGGTCTCGATGATGTCCACGCCCAGTTCGTCCAGCGCACGCGCCATCACCAGTTTCTGCGGCGGGCTCATGCTGCAGCCGGGGGACTGCTCGCCGTCACGCAGGGTGGTGTCGAAGATGCGGATGCGCGGGGTGGTAATTCGTTCGATGGTGGTCACAGGGAAATCTCCTCGACAGCGGGTGCGACGGCTTGCAGGGGGGAAGGGGAAGAGGTGGGGGAAGCGGTGGCGCTGGCCTTGGCGGGCGAGCGCGGGGTTTCACTGCGCCGTCGCCGCGGTTTGCGTGGCGGGCGCGGGCGGATGTCGGTGAGCAGGCCGGCCAGGACACCGGCATCGATGTTGCCGCCGGAGACCACCGCGCACTTGCGGCGGCCGGCGACGCGGCGGCCGGCCGCCAGCGCCAGCGCACCAGCGCCCTCGGCGATGATGTGTTCTTCCAGTGCCAGCCGCACCAGGGTTTCGCGCAGTTCGGCCTCGCGCACGATCACCACATCATCCAGCAGCGAGGCGCACAGGCGGCGGGTCAGGAAGCCGGGAATCTTCACCCGCACGCCGTCGGCCAGCGAGGCAACGGGGGCGATCCCGCGCACGTCGCCACGGATCGCACGCGCCATCGAATCGACACCTTCCACCTGCGCGCCAACGACGCGGACGCCCTGCGATTTCAGCGCCAGCGCAACGCCGGAGGCCAGGCCGCCGCCGCCGATCGGCACGATCACCACGTCCGGCGCGTGCGCGGCCAGCTCGATGCCGACCGTGCCCTGGCCGGCGATCACGTCGGCATCGTCGAACGCGGACAGGAAGCGGTAGCCGTGGCGTTGTGCCAGTTCGACCGCGAAGGCGTAGGCCTCGTCATAGCTGTTGCCGTGCTGGCGCACGGTCGCGCCCCAGTGGGCGACGCCGGCGATCTTGGTGGCCGGTGCGCCGTGCGGCATCACGGTGATGGCCGGCACGTCCAGGCGGTAGGCCGCCCACGCCACGCCCTGGGCATGGTTGCCGGCCGAAGCGCAGATCACTGGCCGGGTATCGCCGCGCTCGCGGCCGGCCAGCAGCGCGTTCAACGCGCCGCGCACCTTGTAGGACCCGGTGCGCTGCAGGTTCTCCAGCTTCAGCCAGGTGCCGAAGCGCTCGGCATGGTGCAGCGGGGTGGGCGGCAGGAAGCGGCGCAGACGAGCCTGCGCCGCCAGTACGTCGGCGACGCTTACGTCGCCGACATCGCTTTCCTGGCTGGTGTCAGCGACCGGCATGGGCCACCAGCGCAGTGCAGAAGACCGCCGCATGCGGGCACGGGCGGCGAAGAAGACGCCTCCGTACCGGCACCGTGGTCGCTACGGTACGGGTGTTCATACGGATGCTCCTTCCACGGCGGTGACCTGCACGGACACGCAGTCGTAGATCTTCTCGATCTGCCGGCACAGCGTTTCCGCCGGACGCTGGCCATCCACCACCAGCTGCAGGTGCCAGCGGCCATCGTCGGCGGCCACTGGCGCACCGCTGATCGCGCGCGGCGCGAAGCCACGGCGTTCGGCCATGCCGATCACGCGCAGCAGCGCGCCTTCGGCCGGGTGCAGCACCAGGTCAAGCCGGTATTGCATTGGGGGTCTCCTGGCGGGCGTGGGCGGGATTGCTTTCCAGCATCGTGCTGTTGGCGGTGTTCGGCGGCACCAGCGGCCACACGTTGGCGCGCGCATCGATGGCCACGTGTAGCAGTGCCGGTCCCGGTTCGGCCAGCAGCGCGGCCAGCCCGCCTTCGACGTCATCACGTGCGTCGATGCGGGTCGCGGCGATGCCGAACACCTGCGCCAGCGCCACGAAGTCCGGGTTGTCGGACAGGTCGATCTCGCTGTAACGCTCGGCGAAGAACAGCTCCTGCCACTGCCGCACCATGCCCAGCGAACTGTTGTCCAGCAGCACGATCTTCACCGGCAGGCGGCAACGCGCGATGGTGGCCAGCTCCTGCACGTTCATCATGAAGCTGCCGTCGCCGGAGACCAGCACCACGGTGCGATCGGGGCAGGCGAACTGCGCACCCATCGCGGCCGGCAGGCCGAAGCCCATGGTGCCCAGCGCGCCACTGGTCAGGTGGTTGCGCGGGTGGTTGAAGCGGCAGTGCTGTGCCACCCACATCTGATGCTGGCCGACATCGCAGGCGATCACCGCATCGGCCGGTGCCAGTTCGCTCAGGCGCTTCAGCATGGCCGGTGCGTAGATGTGCTGGCCCGGCGCGTCGTAGCGTGCGGCGAAGCGATCGCGATGCTGCGCGCAACGCTTGCGCCATGCGTCCTGGTGGGCCTTGGGGGAGGGGAAGGCCGCACGCAGGGCGCGGATGGCATGGCCGACATTGCCAGCCACGGCGACATCGGCGCTGCGCAGCTTGGAGATCTCATACGCGTCCGCATCGATGTGGACGACGCGGGCGAACGGTGCGAACTCGGCCAGCTTGCCGGTGGCGCGGTCATCGAAACGCGCCCCCAGCACCAGCAGCAGGTCGCTTTCCTGCACCGCCATGTTGGCCGCGCGGGTGCCGTGCATGCCCAGCATGCCCAGCGACTGCGGGTGGTTGGCCGGCAGCGCGCCCAGCCCACGCAGGGTCATCACGGTGGGGATGGCACTGGCCTCGACGAAGTCGCGCAGGTCCTGCACCGCATCGCCCAGCGCGATGCCGCCACCGGCGTAGACCACCGGCTTTTCGGCGGCTGCCAGTGCGGCGATGGCCTCGGCGATGGCGGCTTCGGCCGGGGCAGGCGGCGGCTCGACGCTGCTTGGCACGTGCGCCGGCAGATGACTGGCATCGGCCAGCTGCACGTCCTTGGGCAGGTCGATCAGCACCGGGCCGGGCCGGCCTTCGCGGGCGATGCGGAACGCATCGGCGACCACGCGCGGCAGGTCATCGACGCTGCGCACCAGCCAGCTGTGCTTGACGATCGGCAGGGTCAGGCCGAACACATCCAGTTCCTGGAAGGCGTCGGTGCCCAGCAGCGGCGTGGCGACCTGGCCGGTGATGCAGACCATCGGCACCGAATCCAGCATCGCGTCGGCGATGCCGGTGACCAGGTTGGAGGCGCCCGGGCCGGAGGTGGCCACGCAGACCCCCACCTGGTTGCTGGCGCGGGCGAAGCCGTTGGCGGCCAGTGCCGCGCCCTGCTCATGGCGGACCAGGATGTGCTTCAGCGACGAATCCACCAGCGCGTCGTAGAACGGCATGATGGTGCCGCCGGGATAGCCGAACAGCGTGCGGACGCCCTCGGCCTCCAGCGCCTGGGTCAGCCAGCGCGCGCCGTTGGGCGGCGCGCTGCGATGTGTGGAAGAGTTCATGGGGGAACCTTGCAAAGCGGGTGGGGGAGGGCCGCGTGGTTACGCGGCCTGTCCTTGCAACCAGACCATCTTGGCGCGCAGTTCCTTGCCCACCTTCTCGATCGGGTGCTCCAGGTCGGCCTGCTTGAACCTGTTGTAGTTCGGCAGGCCCGCTTCGTACTCGGCCACCCAGTTCTTGGTGAAGGTGCCGTCCTGGATGTCCTTCAGCACTTCCTTCATGCGCGCCTTGGTGCCGGCGTCGATCACCCGCGGGCCGCTGACGTAGTCGCCGTACTGCGCGGTCTCGGAGATGAACTCCAACATGCGCGAGATGCCGCCTTCGTAGAACAGGTCCACGATCAGCTTCAGTTCGTGCAGCACTTCGTAATAGGCGATCTCCGGCTGGTAGCCGGCTTCGACCAGGGTCTCGAAACCGGCCTGCACCAGCGCCGAGGCGCCACCGCACAGCACGGCCTGTTCGCCGAACAGGTCGGTCTCGGTCTCTTCCTTGAAGGTGGTCTGGATCAGGTTGGCGCGGGCGCCGCCGAGGCCGGCCGCGTAGGCCTGCGCGTGCTGCGCGGCCTTGCCGCTGACATCCTGGTAGACCGCCCAGATGCACGGTACGCCGCGCCCGATCTCGTACTCACGACGCACCAGCGCACCCGGGCCCTTCGGCGCAACCAGCACCACGTCCAGGTCGGCGCGCGGCTCGATCATGCCGTAGTGCACGTTCAGGCCATGCGCGAACAGCAGGCAGGCGCCCTGCTTCATGTTCGGCGCCAGCACGTCGTTGTAGAGCTTCTTCTGCACCATGTCCGGGGTCAGCACGGCGACCAGGTCGGCATCCTTCACCGCATCGGCGGGCGCGATCACGGTGAAGCCATCGGCCTGGGCCTTGGCTTCGGTCGGGCCGCCCGGACGCAGGCCTACCACCACGTCGAAGCCGGATTCGCGCAGGTTCAGTGCGTGGGCGCGGCCCTGGCTGCCGTAGCCGATGACGGCGATCTTGGTCTGGGGCAGGTCGTTGGTGCTCATGGGGGAGGTTCCTTGCGGTGGGAAGAAAAAAGAACGGCCGGTCGTCGAGGTGACGTGCCGGCCGGTCAGGGGAAAGCGGTGGAGGAGGCGCCACGCGTTGCACAGGCACAGCCACCACGAGGCGTCGCGGTGGTGCAGGTCCGGGTTGTGCGATCGGCGTTGGTCATGGTGGTTGCGTCTGAAACCAGGTCCTGAAATGAAAAAACCCGCACCGGGGCGGGTGCGGGTTTTTGAAGAGTTCCGGTGTGTTTGTTGCTTACACGCTGGCTCGTCCCGCACCTGTTGGTTGGGTAATAAGTACGAGCACAAGAATCGAACGCAGCGAGGCGGCGCCGGTGTCGGCGGCTTCGATGTGGATTCGCGGTGGCGTGTTGTGATGCAACATGTGATCGAGAGGAACACAACCGTTTCGACGATGTCAACCCTCGCGACGGAATTTTTATCGGTTTCCGCTGCATCCAGCGCAATCGCTTGTGGCACAAGGATGGTTGCCGCTGAAAGTGTTTCGGTGAACCCGAATTCACTCCTTTCAGGTCGGCTTCTGCGCGGAATCCAGCGGATTTTCGCCTTGTTGGGTGCGGACCTCCGCACCCACCCCAGGATCAACGTCCATGACCTCTGCCCGATACCGCGTGAAGGCCGCAGCGGCGAAGATCGGGGACCACCCTTCCATCGGAACCCGACCGTGTCCCGACGCCTTGCCCGTTCCCTGCTCGCTGCCGCCGTGCTGGCTGCCGTGCCCGCGCTGTCCTTTGCCGCCGACCGCATCACCGGCCACGCCTTCGCTACCCGTTCGGAGGTGATCGCCCCGCATGCGATGGCCGCCACCTCGCAGCCACTGGCCACCCAGATCGCGCTGGACGTGATGAAGGGCGGTGGCTCGGCGGTGGACGCGGCGATCGCCGCCAACGCCGCGCTTGGCCTGATGGAGCCGACCGGCAACGGCATCGGCGGCGACCTGTTCGCCATCGTCTGGGACCCGAAGACGCAGAAGCTCTACGGCTACAACGGCTCGGGCCGCTCGCCGAAGTCGCTCACCCTGGCCGAGTTCCAGCGCCGTGGCCTGAAGGACATCCCGGCCACCGGTCCACTGCCGGTGTCGGTACCGGGCGCTGTCGACGGCTGGTTCGCACTGCACGACCGCTTCGGCCGCAAGCCGATGGCGGACAACCTGGCACCGGCCATCCGTTACGCCCGCGAGGGTCACCCGGTGGCTGAGGTGATCGCCTACTACTGGGACCGCTCGGTGCCCAAGCTGTCGCAGTATCCGGGGTTCAAGGAACAGTTCACGATCAACGGCCACGCCCCGCGCAAGGGTGAGATGTGGAAGAACCCGAATCTGGCCAGTACGCTGCAGAAGATCGCCGACGGCGGCCGTGATGCCTTCTACAAGGGCGATATCGCCCGCACCATCGGCGACTATTTCAAGGCCAACGGTGGCTACCTGAGCTACCAGGACATGGCTGACCACCACGGTGAGTGGGTCGAACCGGTCAGCAGCAACTACCGTGGCTACGACGTGTGGGAGCTGCCGCCGAACAGCCAGGGCATCGCCGCGCTGCAGATCCTCAACGTGCTGGAAGGCTACGACTTCTCGAAGATTCCCTTCGGTTCACCGGAGCATGTGCACCTGTTCGTTGAAGCGAAGAAGCTGGCCTTCGCCGATCGCGCGCGCTTCTATGCCGACATGGCGTTCCAGCCGGCGCCGGTGCAGAAGCTGATTTCCAAGGAGTACGCCGCGCAGCGCCGTGCACTGATCTCGATGGACAAGGCGTTGAAGGAAGTGCAGCCGGGCACGCCGAAGCAGCTGGAGGAGGGCGACACGATCTACATGACCGTGGCCGACGCCGACGGCATGATGGTGTCGCTGATCCAGTCCAACTACCGCGGCATGGGCAGCGGCATGGCACCGCCGGGGCTGGGCTTCATCCTGCAGGATCGTGGCGAGATGTTCGTGCTGCAGAAGAACCATCCCAACGGCTATGCACCGGGCAAGCGTCCGTTCCAGACGATCATCCCGGCGTTCATCACCAAGGGCGGCAAGCCGTATGCCAGCTTCGGCGTGATGGGCGGCGCGATGCAGCCGCAGGGCCACGCGCAGATCGTGATGAACCTGGTGGATTTCGGCATGAACCTGCAGGAAGCCGGAGATGCGCCGCGCATCCAGCACGAAGGCTCGACTGAACCGACGGGTCAGGCCACGGCGATGACCGATGGCGGCGAAGTGAATCTGGAAACCGGCTTCCCGTATGAAACGGTGCGTGCGTTGATGCGCAAGGGGCATCGCATCGTGTTCGCCGATGGTCCGTATGGTGGGTACCAGGCGATCATGCGTGATCCCGAGACCGGGGTGTACTACGGTGCATCGGAGAGCCGCAAGGATGGGCAGGCGGCGGGGTATTGAGGTTTCCCGGCCACCGGGCTGAGCCCCCTCTGCGGTGATGGTTCAGCGATGCTTGGCTTGGCCGGGCGGGTGGATTGTCTGGGGGACGCCGTGAATACGTCCCTGTAGGCTCGGTCGCCGCATCCATGCGGCTCACGCCCCCAGCCAACCCACCCGCCCGGCCACGGACAGTTTCCGTGTCCGTCACCGCAGGAAAAGAAAAAAGAAGAGCAAGAGCAAAGGCAACAGCAACAGCAACAGCAACAGCCGCGTGCTGTGGGTTGGGGTCGGATCCGTTTTCCACAGGAAAACGGATCCGACCCCTTCCTGTTTTCCGATACACCTCATCCACGCATGGCGTGGATCTACTGCCGTCACCGGGAAATTGTCGGAGGCGGGGAGGGGGCCGATGGCGGGACCGTCCACGGCATGGATGCCGTGGCNCACGGACAGTTTCCGTGTCCGTCACCGCAGGAAAAGAAAAAAGAAGAGCAAGAGCAAAGGCAACAGCAACAGCAACAGCAACAGCCGCGTGCTGTGGGTTGGGGTCGGATCCGTTTTCCACAGGAAAACGGATCCGACCCCTTCCTGTTTTCCGATACACCTCATCCACGCATGGCGTGGATCTACTGCCGTCACCGGGAAATTGTCGGAGGCGGGGAGGGGGCCGATGGCGGGACCGTCCACGGCATGGATGCCGTGGCCGAGCCTACAGGGACGTACTTGCGGCGTGTCCCGCCATCGGCCCCCTCCCCGCCAAGCAAGCAGCAACCCAGAGCTGCTCTGGCTTTTGAACGTGCTCTTGCTTGAAAGAAAAGCGGTGCAGCCGCAGGCTGCAAAACCCCCTCAATCCTGATCGTGCGCGCGCGCCGCCTCCGCCTGGGTCTCCTCCTGCGCCGCCATCTCGCGTGCGATCCATGCATCGATCATGTGCCGCTGGCGCTGCGCTTGCCGCCGCTCGCGCGTGTACTCCTGGTCCAGCACCCGGTACAGCGACACCATCACCAGCACCATCAGCAGCGCGAATGGCAAGGCCGCGATGGTGATGACCCCCTGCAGCGCGTCCAGGCCACCGGCCAGCAGCAGCGCACCGGCGATCAACGCAACCCCCACGCCCCAGGCCAGCTTGCGCTTGGGCGGCGGATCGCCGGCTTCATCGGTGGACATGCTCGCCAGTACCAACACTGCGGAATCAGCCGAGGTCACGAAGAAAATCATCAGAAGCACCAGCGCGATGCACGACAGCAGCAACAGCAGCGGCATGCTGTCGAACATGGTGAACAGCACCGTTTCATAGCCATTACCCAGTGCCTGCAGTAGATCGGCCTGGCCGAAGATCTGCATCCAGATCGCCGTGCCGCCGAACACCGAGAACCAGAAGAAGCCGAGCAGCGTTGGTGCCAGCACCACGCCGATGACGAACTCGCGCACGCTGCGCCCGCGCGAGATGCGGGCGATGAACGAACCGACGAACGGTGCCCAGGAAATCCACCAGGCCCAGTAGAAGATCGTCCAGTCGGCCACCCAGGTGCTGGACGAGAACGGTGACATGCGCAGGCTCATCGTCACCAGCTGGTTCAGATACGAGCCCAGCGTGGTGGTAAAGGTGTTGAAGATCGCGCCGGTGGGGCCCAGCACCAGCACCAGCGCCAGCAGCAGAGCGGCCAGCGCCAGGTTGAAATTCGACAGCCACTTCACGCCACGCTCGACACCACTGAGCGTGGAGGCCATGTACAGCACGAACGCGACTGCGATGACGGTCAGTTGCAGCGGAACGCCTGCGTGCAGGCCGAACACACGCTCCATGCCGGCCGCGATCTGGATGGTGCCGAAGCCCAGCGTGGTGGCAACGCCAATTGCGGTGGCGACGACGGCGGCGATGTTGACCACGCGCCCGATCCAGCCGCGGTGATGGCGGCCGATGATCGGCTGCAGCATGTCGCTGACCAGGCCGCGGCCGTTGCGGTTGAACTGGAACCAGGCCATTGCCAGGCCGATCAGCGCATAGATGGCCCACGGGTGCAGGCCCCAGTGGAAGAACGCATAGCGCATTGAGGCGCGCGCGGCATCCATGCTTTCAGATGCCAGCCCTTCCGGTGGCTTGTTGAAGTGCGAGATGGGTTCGGCGGCACCCCAGAACACCAGGCCGATGCCCATGCCGGCGGCGAACAGCATCGACATCCAGCTGGCGCGCGAGAATTCCGGTTCAGCGTCTTCGCCACCGATGCGCAGGTTGCCGAAACGACCGAAGGCCAGATACATCAGGAACACCAGCGCGAGGAACACGACCAGCAGGTACAGCCAGCCGATGCCGCGGATGAGTTCACCGAGGATGCTCTGCACCACGGCATTGAAGGGGCCCGGTGCAACACCGGCAAGCAGCACCAGAAGCAGAACCAGTGCGATGGAAACGCGAAACACCATGAAGGAGCTTCTCCGATCAAGGGATTGAGGGGAGCGAGCAGAGCTTGCTGCGAGGGGCCGGCGACATGCAGCACAGACCGGGCAGGGGCCGCGAAGGCGGCGAGGAAAACACCGGCCGCAGCGGCACGATGCGCGTGCACGTTACTGAACGCGATGTCACGGTTCTGTTAATGCCGATGGAGCAGCGCCACGCCATGCATGGATTAACGGCCATGAGCTGCAGTGATTTCTATGCTCTAATGCACGCCAAGAAGCGGGGGTACCGCGGCCATGTGGCCACGGTTGAGACAGTCCCTTGGAACCTGATCCGGCTCATACCGGCGTAGGGAAGCTTTGCAATGCAGCCGTGCCCGGACTCCGCCCAAGGACCGTTCGTGCGCGGTCGCAGTGCGCCGCCGCTTCGTCCCTGACCTTCCTGGACGATGCCCGATGAACGCACAGCTCTCCGCCCTGCAGCAACAGGCCCAGCAACTCTCCGAATCCGTGACCCGGCCGATACCCGGTTCGCGCAAGATCCATGTGCCCGGTTCACGCCCGGATCTTCAGGTGCCGATGCGCGAGATCGCGCTGACCCGCACGCCGACGCTGTTCGGCGGTGAAGAGAATGCACCGGTCACGGTCTACGACACGTCGGGCCCGTATACCGATCCGGACGTGCGTATCGATCTGTCCGTCGGCCTGCCGACGCTGCGTCGTGGTTGGGTGGAGGAACGCGGTGATACCGAACAGCTCGACGGCCTCAGCTCGTCGTTCGGCCGCGACCGTGAGCATGATCCAAAGCTTGATGCAGTACGCTTCCCCGCGCGCAGCCTGCCACGGCGTGCACGCGCAGGCGCGAACGTCACCCAGATGCACTACGCGCGCCGCGGCATCATCACGCCGGAAATGGAATTCGTCGCCATCCGCGAAAACCAGCGACTGGACGCGATCCGCGATGCAGGCCTGCTGCAGCAGCACCCGGGCGAGGCGTTCGGTGCCTCGATCCAGAAGATCATCACCCCGGAATTCGTGCGCGACGAAATTGCCCGCGGCCGCGCGGTGCTGCCCAACAACATCAACCACCCGGAAAGCGAGCCGATGATCATCGGCCGCAACTTCCTGACCAAGATCAACGCCAACATCGGCAACAGCGCCGTGTCCTCGGGTATTGCCGAGGAAGTGGAGAAGCTGGTGTGGGCGATCCGCTGGGGCGGTGACACGGTGATGGATCTGTCCACCGGCAAGCACATCCATGAGACCCGCGAGTGGATCATCCGCAACTCGCCGGTGGCGATCGGTACCGTGCCGATCTACCAGGCGCTGGAAAAGGTCGATGGCCGTGCCGAGGCACTCACCTGGGAGATCTTCCGCGACACGCTGATCGAACAGGCCGAGCAGGGCGTGGACTACTTCACCATCCACGCCGGCGTGTTGCTGCGCTATGTGCCGCTCACCGCCAAGCGTGTGACCGGTATCGTCAGCCGCGGCGGCTCGATCATGGCCAAGTGGTGCCTGGCGCACCACAAGGAGAACTTCCTCTACACGCATTTCGAAGAGATCTGCGAGATCATGAAGGCCTACGACGTGACCTTCTCGCTGGGGGATGGCCTGCGCCCGGGCTGCATCGCCGATGCCAACGACGCGGCGCAGTTCGGCGAGCTGGAAACGCTGGGTGAACTGACGAAGATCGCCTGGAAACACGATGTGCAGACCATGATCGAAGGCCCTGGCCACGTGCCGATGCAGCTGATCAAGGAAAACATGGACAAGCAGTTGCGCGAGTGCGGCGAAGCGCCGTTCTATACGCTGGGGCCGCTGACCACCGACATCGCGCCGGGCTACGACCACATCACCAGCGCGATCGGTGCGGCGATGATCGGCTGGTTCGGTACGGCGATGCTCTGCTACGTGACGCCGAAGGAGCACCTCGGCCTGCCCAACCGCCAGGACGTGCGCGACGGCATCATGGCCTACCGCATCGCCGCACATGCGGCCGATCTGGCCAAGGGCCACCCGGGTGCGCAGGTGCGCGACAACGCGCTGAGCAAGGCGCGCTTCGAGTTCCGCTGGGAAGACCAGTTCCACCTTGGCCTGGATCCGGAGAAGGCCAAGGAGTTCCATGACGAGACCTTGCCGAAGGATGCGCACAAGCTGGCGCACTTCTGTTCGATGTGCGGCCCGCATTTCTGTTCGATGAAGATCACCCAGGACGTGCGCGACTACGCCGAGGCCGGCATGAAGGAGAAGTCGGAGGAGTTCCGCGCTGCGGGGGCCGAGGTCTACCACCAGGGATGATGCGGAAACGGGGGTGCCGGCCAGCGGCCGGCACTACCGCTCATCACGCCGCGCCCGGCTATGCTCCGCCCATTGCCCAGGGGAAAGGACGCCATGCCCGTTGCCATGACCACCCGTTGGCTGGCCATCGCCCGCCGCCATCCTTCGGCCTGGCTGCTCGCGGCCCAGTTGATCGCGGTGCTGCTGTATCCCGCACTCGATGACACCGCTGGCGGCCGTGCGGCGCTGGGCATGTTCGGCATGGCGGTGCTCGGCCTGGCGCTGTGGGTGGTCCAGCGCAGTCCGCTGGGTACGTGGCTGGCGCTGCTGCTGGCCATCCCCTCGGTGGTGTTCTCGCTGGCCGGCGCGCTGTTGGACCGCACCGGCCTGCTCACCACGGCGCAGCTGCTGGAGAGCCTGCTGTATTTCTATACGGCGGGGGCGTTGATCGCCTACATGCTGCAGGACCATAAGGTCACCCGCGACGAACTGTTCGCTGCGGGCGCGACCTTCACATTGCTGGCCTGGGCGTTCGCATTTGCGTTCGCCGTGTGCCAGCAGTGGTATCCGGGCAGTTTCCACGGCACCGGCGGTGGCGATCAGCGCAGCTGGATGGAGCTGCTTTATCTGAGCTTCAGCTTGCTGTCCGGGGTGGGATTGAGCGACGTTGTACCACTGCATCCGCAGGCGCGTGCACTGGTCATGCTGGAGCAGTTTTCCGGCGTGATGTACGTAGCTTTGGTGGTTTCGCGACTGGTCGGACTGACCATGTTGAGGCGCATGTGAACATGAACGCCAGATAAAAATTTCGCGCCCCGAAGGGCGCGAATGGTGCTGCAGATTATGTGAATTCGTCGGCGAGAGAGAGCCTGGATGTCGACCACGCGATAGGCGAGGTAACCCGCATAGGCTAGTATTCGCCCGCTTCATTGTTTTTGCGGTATGCGCCGATGCTTTGTGCGGAGTCTGGCTTTTTGCTGTTCCCAGGACGGGAGGGTATCGAAGGCAAACGCTGCCCCGGACCTGTCTCTACTGTGTAGCGGAAAATGAACAGCAGTGAAAACCAGCCCCCCGGATTCGATCGGATCCGGATAGGAGAGTGCACTGTCACTCTGTCCTCGCGCGAAGTCGAGGTCGTCGGTGCGCGTCGCCCGCGTCGGCTGACGCCGAAGGCGCTGGGCGTGCTGCGTGTACTGCTGCGCCAGCCGGGGCGTGTTGTCACCCGCGACGAACTGTTCGCGGAAGTCTGGCCGGACACGCTGCCGACCAATGATGTGCTGACCCAGGCCGTCACCCAGCTGCGCAAGGCGTTCAGCAACGACGATGACAACGGCCAGGCCTACATCGAAACCATCGCCAAGACCGGCTATCGCCTGCTGGTACCGGTACAGGTGCTGGACGATGTCGAGTCGACACCGACAGGATCGTCCGACGACCACGCTGAGGATGTGCAACCCGCGCTGGCCGTCGGAGTGGCACCCGCAGTGCCTGGGCAGCCCTCACGCCACCGTTGGCGCCATGTTCGCCGGCGTGCGCTGCTGGCAGTGGGCGTGCTGCTCCTCGCTACCGTGGTGGTGCTGGCCGCGCTGTTGCTGCGCCGGACACCGGCTGGCAGCTCGCCCGTGGATGCGGCCGTTGAGAACGGCACGCGTGTGATCGGCAGTCCGCAGCGTCCCTATCGACTGATCACTGCGACCAGCGGTTTCGAAACCTATCCCACGCTCTCGCCCGATGGTTCGCTGGTGGCCTATGAAGGTGCCAACGAGGATGGGTTGGGGGGCGGTGCCATCAAGGTGCAGACTTCCGGCAATGCGCCGGCGCGGCAATTGCTGGCTCCGCCAGCGGGTTCGGTTGATCGCTTCCCGAGCTGGTCGCCGGATGGACGCGAGATTGCTTTTGCACGCTTCGGTGACAATGGCAGCTGCCAGGTGCTGATTGCCAGCGCGACCGGCGGCGCACTGCGCCAGGCCACGCGTTGCGATGGCACCGAACTGCTCAGTTTCGACTGGACGCCGGATGGTCGCGGCCTGGTGTTCGGCAGCATGGTGGGCCGCTATGCCCATCGCGGGATCCGGACGCTTGATCTGGCCAGCGGCCAATGGCAGGCACTGGACTACGCTGTCGATGCGGATGACTTCGACTATGCGCCCCGCTACTCGCCCGATGGCAACTGGCTGGTGTTCGTACGCAACCCACAGCTGGGCGACCTGTGGCGCATGCCGGCCACGGGGGGGACGCCCGAGCAGCTGACCAACGAGGCGGCGGAGTTGCGCGGTTGGGCCTGGCTGCATGATGGCCGCACGATCGTGTTCGGGCGGCGTGTCGACAGTGAAGTGCGTCTCTACTACCTGGATGTTGAAAGCCGCACGCTGCGCGACGCAGGGCTGGACGACGCGCAATGGCCGGCGACATCGCGCCGCGGTGGCATGTTGGCGTTCGTCCACCGGCGCGCGCAGTTCGGCATCTTCAAGGTACCGGTGGAGGGCCACTCGCCGCCCGTCCGCCTGTTCGCTTCCAGTGGCCGCGATGGTCAACCCATGGCGGCGCCGGATGGGCGGCAACTGGTGTTCACGTCTGATCGTTCAGGCAGCTTCGCGCTGTGGTGGGCGGACATGGATCGTCCCGACTCGCTGCGACCGATCGAGGGATTGCGGCCGGAGGCGCGCCAGGCCCCGGACTGGTCAGCCGACAGCCGGCGATTGCTGGTGGTGGGGCGCGACGAGCATGGGCGCACGGTGGTCTACGAGATCGCGCCGCGTGATGAACGCCTGCAGCCACTGCCCGTGCCTTCGGAGCAGCCCCTGCAGGCGCTGTACGGAGCAACGCCCGACCAGTTGCTGGTGGTCGAACGCGATGACCAGCAACAGACCCGGCTGAGCCTGTTCGATCGCAGCGTTCAGCCGTGGCGTCGGCTGGCCAGCATCGATGGCGTGTCGCAGGCCCGGTTCGACCGCAGCAGCGGACGGGTCCTGTTCACGCGGTTGGCGGCCGGAGGACTGTGGTCGGTGGACGCAGGGTTGGCCGCGGACAGCGTGCAGCAGATCAGTGATGACCGACCCAGCCGTTGGCGGTACCGGGCCTGGACCGTGGCCGGCAACAGCGCGATTGGTTACCTCGGCACGTCCACCACCTGTGGCACCACGCTGGTGCGGATCCAGGCCGGACGCGAGGAGCCGGAACGCTGCCTGGACGCGGAACGGCTCAGCGCTGGCAATGGGCTGAGCGCCAGCGCCGATGGGCGCTCGCTGTTTGTCGCGATGGCGGTCAGCGACGGTGCCGACATTGGTGTGATGCGCTTGCCCGAACGCTCGCCAGCGCTGCTGCCGGCATTCTCCAAGCTGTTGTTGTTCAAAGGAAATGGGCCTTCGTAAGTTTTTCGTCTGGACCTCGTCGCGAATTCGTGGCGATCTCGTCTGACTTTCCTGACGCGGTGCCGCCTGATTTGGCAAAACGGAGTCCTGTACTAGGCAAATCCGTGGTGCCCCCATGCGTCAACTCTCGCTGGCCGATCGCGGCCAATCCGTCTCTCTGGACCGGTCGCTCGATGATGCTGCGCCGACTTGCCTGGGCGTGGCCCGGCTGGGCAGCCTGCAGACCGCCGGCAGCAGCTTCACTGTCTGGATGCAGGTGCGTGGAAGCTCCTGGGTGGAAGCCAAGGAAGGACGCTTCCGCTTGCGCCAGGGCGAGTGGATCGCCTTCGAGAAGGAATCGCGGCCGCTGGTGCAGGCCGGCCGAAACGGGCTGTGCGTCGGCCTGAACCTGAACGCCGAAGCGCTGCGCGTGCTGGCCGAGATGGCCGACTGTGGCCTGTATGCAGGTCGTGGCCGCATGAACCGTGGCGATGCCCGCGTTGCGTTGCGCCTGTGGCGCGACGCGCTGGCCAGCGGGCAGCCGGCACAGGCCCTGCGGCCGTTGCTGTTGCACCTGGCAGGCCTGCAGCGTGGGCTGGCCGACAACGTACAGCGTTGCCCGGGCCGTTCGCGCAGCCGCAAGCGCCAGGTGTTCGGCCGCATGCAGCGTGCCCGCCTGTACCTGGAAGGCAACAGCCACCGCGTGGTGCGCATCGGTGAACTGGCCGAGCTGACCAATTTTTCCAGCTGGTATCTCTCCAAGACCTTCCAGAGCCTCTACGAAGAAAGCCCGCAGTCGCTCTCCGCACGCCTGCGCCTTGAGCGCGCCGCCGACCTGCTGCGTGACACCGACATGATGGTCGGCGAGGTCGCTGCGGCCAGTGGTTTCGACAACTGCTGCAGCTTCGCGCGTGCGTTCCGTGCCCGCTACGGCCAGTCGGCCTCGCGCTTCAGGGAGAACGGCGGCTTGCTGCCGCCACAATCTGCAAAGTCTCCGGTTGGTTCGCGCAAATACAGCGCTGCAACGCAATCGTAACGTGCTGGGGTGTTTTAACACGCTGCTAACACGTACCTTGGAGAGATTGATGAACGTTCGTAATCCCGCAGTGCGGTTCGGCTTGCTGCCGGCCGGCATCGCGCTGGCGCTGGCGCCGGCCTTTGCTTCGGCTCAGGAAGCAAAGGGCACCACCGACCTGGACCGCATTTCGGTCACCGGCTCGCGTATCCGCGGCGCTGCAGTCGAAACCCAGCAGCCGGTCGTTACCCTCAGCCGTGAGAACCTGGAAAAGCAGGGCTACACCTCGGTTGCCGACGTCCTGCAGAACCTGACCTCGGCCGGTTCCCCGGCCATCTCGCGTTCGGAATCGCTGGCTTCCGGCGAAAACGTCGGCGGCTACTACGTCGACATCCGCAACCTGGGCGCCCAGCGCACTCTGGTGCTGATGAATGGCAAGCGCCTGGGCGCGACCACTTCGGGTTACCAGGATCTGAGCCAGATCCCGATGTCGGCCATCGAGCGCATCGAAATCCTGAAGGATGGCGCCTCCGCCATCTACGGTTCGGACGCGATCGCCGCCGTGGTCAACGTGATCACCCGCAAGCGCTTTGACGGTGCTGAAGCCAGTGTCTATGTCGGCCAGTACGGCAAGGGCGACGGCGACACCACCACCTATTCGTTCACCCTCGGCAGCGAAGGCGAGCGCGGTGGTGTGACGCTGGCCGCCGAGTACTCCAAGCAGGACCCGGTGTGGGCCAAGGACCGCTGGTTCAGCCGTGACGGCAACGCCGGCCCGAACTACCCGGGTTCGGGTGCCAGCCCGATCAACCAGAAGGGTGGCTTCTGCGACCCGTGCGTGACCCCCGACCTGAAGAAGGGTGAACCCGGCTACATCGGTCCGAACGACCAGCGCTGGTACACCCTGCGCGATGGCGGCGACCCGACCAAGCGTTCGGACTACCGTCTGGAAACCAGTGCTGACGCCGTCAATGCCAACGAGCAGATGATGGTGCAGACCGGCATCGAGCGTAAGTCGCTGTACGTCAACGGCAACTACGACTTCACCGACTCGATCGCGTTCAATGCGGACGTGATCTACAACGAGCGCACCACCAACCAGCAGATCGCCGGTTACCCGTACCAGTCGGCTTCGTTCGATACCCCGCTGTCGAAGGACAGCGCGTTCAACCCGACCGATCAGGACCTCACCTTCCGTCGCCGTCTGTGGGAAATGCCGCGTACCACCGAAAGCAAGCTGAAGACCCTGCGCTTTGCGCCGAGCGTCAGCGGCTTCTTCGAGTTCGCCGGCAGGACTTTCGACTGGGACGTCGGTGCGCTGTGGAACCGCAACGAATCGACCAAGACCGGTCACGGCGACATGAGCCTGATCGCCTCGCGCCAGGCGCTGGGTGCTTCGTTCGTTGGTCCGGACGGCGTGGCCCGTTGCGGCACCAGCATGGCTGACCCGCTGGCCACCAGCAATTGCCGTCCGTGGAACCCGCTGCTGCCGTACGGCGTGGCAGGCAATGGCTCGCTGGCTGACCCGGCTGCCCAGTCGTTCCTGTTCCCGTACTTCACCGACACCGGTTTGACCAAGACCACCAGCTTCACCGCCAACCTGTCCGGTTCGATCGTGACCCTGCCGGCCGGTGATCTGGGCTTCGCCGTGGGCGTGGAGCACCGCAAGGAAGAAGGCCGCTTCTCGCCGGACGCCTTCGCACAGTCGGGTGAGTCCACCGGTCTGGGCAAGCAGACCACCCAGGGTGACTACTCGCTGGATGAAGTCTACCTGGAGCTGAACGTGCCGGTCCTCGCCGACATGCCGTTCGCCAAGGAGCTGACCCTGAATGCTGCGACCCGTTACTCGGATTACAGCAACTTCGGCAACACCCTGAATTCCAAGTTCGGCTTCACCTGGCGCCCGCTGGACGAGCTGCTGGTCCGTGGCACCTGGGCTGAAGGCTTCCGCGCCCCGACCATCGATGATCTGTACGGTGGCCTGAGCAGCAGCTTCGAGTCCTACACCGATCCCTGCGGCGTCACCGCTCCGGGCTCGGTCAATGGCAACGGCGCTTGTTCCTCGCGTGGTGTGCCGGTGGGTTACACGCAGTTGGGTCAGGGCCTTGTTCCCTGCACCTCGACCCCGTGCGCTACCCCGGACCAGTTCATTTCCGGTTCCAACTCCGCACTGAAGCCGGAAACCTCCAAGAGCACCACCGTGGGTGTGGTGTGGAGCCCGCGTTGGGTGCAGGGTCTGGACATCTCGCTGGACTGGTACAAGTACGAAATCAGCGACATGATCATCGCCGACAGCGTCGATCGTATCCTGCGCGACTGCTACGTGCTGGGTGATTCGGCCCGTTGCGCCGGTCACACCCGTGCTGGCGATGGCCACATCTCCGCGATGACCTATGGTTTGGCCAACCTGGGCCAGATGGAGACCCAAGGCTACGATCTGGGTATCAAGTACCGCCTGCCGGAACTGGCGATCGGCCAGTTCAACATCGATTGGCAGACCAGCTATCTGTCCAAGTACGACGAGCAGGGCCAGAATGCTGATGGCAACAACATCACCATCGGCCGTGTCGGCGAAGCCGGCCTGTTCCGTCTGCGCTCGAACGTCGGTGTTACCTGGTCGAAGGGTGACTTCGGTGTGTCCTACATGGCGCGTTACTACTCGGGCATGAACGAAGCCTGCGTGGCCAACCGTCCCTGCGACGTCGCCGACCGTTATCAGAACGGCGAGAAGTCGCCGCTGCGCAAGACGGGCTCGAACACCTTCCACGACCTGCAGGTCAGCTGGAAGGCGCCGTGGGATGCCACGATCGCCCTGGGTGCCAACAACGTGTTTGACCACAAGGGTCCGATCATGTTCACCCAGCCGAACTCGAGCTTCGCCTATTACGGCGGCTTCGACGTCGGTCGCTTCCTGTACATGAAGTACACCCAGCGCTTCTGATCGTTCGAAGTGCGATAGCAGTACCGGGAGGGCGGACCGAAAGGTCCGCCCTCTTTTTTTGTAGGGAAATTCCGAAACATGTTGGAAGGTGAGTGGAGTCTCATTCCTGTCATGTCGTATTCAACACAGTTGACGGGTCCACTCACGGACGCCTGCACATGGAGAGAGAGATGAAGAGCACGCTGTTGCACAAGCTGTCTGCCGCTGCACTGATCTATGCGACGCTGGTCGGTGCGGTGTTTGCCCAGACCGGGGGCGTCTGTGGTGGCGGGCTGTACTGCGAGGAGCTGCGTCAGGAATGCCTGGCCGCAGGCAAGTCGAAGGTTCTGTGCGATCTGCAGTATCGTCACTGCGTGCAGGACGCCTGCGGCGCGCGCTGATGCAAAAAAGGGCGCGCCGTCAGGCGCGCCCCTTGAGTCTTCCTGGCATGCAGGGGGCTCAGGCGTCGCTGGGTACCAGTCCCATCAACGCATTGGCATGCTCCCGCCACTGCGGCAGCCTGTTGAGTACACCCGCGCGTTGCAGGTAGTCCTCATCCACCGGATCGCCGTTGACCAGCGCCAGCGCCACATGCACCGCTCCGGTCACCCAGAAGCTGCGCGTATTGGCGCGTTGCGGCTGCAGGTGGAACGCCACCGCTTCGATGATGGGCATCGGCAGGCCCCACAGGCCGAGAAGATAAGCGCCGGCTTCCGCGTGGCCCGGGCGCGTGTCACCGGCCAGCGTCGGCTCGCTGCGTTCGTTGCGTACGCCGGGCAGCAGCAGGCCGATGTCGGCCAGCAGTGCGGCGGTCGCGCCCAGTTCGGCACTGGATTCGGGCAGCAGGCGCGCGGCCAGGCGCGAAGCGAGCAGGGCGCGCTGCTGCAGCGAATTGCGTTCGGCGGTGGACAGCGTGGGTGCGGAAAACACCTCGCTGGCCAGCACCAGGTCGCGCAGTGTCGACAGGCCCAGGCGGGTCACTGCCGTGCGCAGGTCGGCGATGGTGCGTCCCTGGCTGAAGAACGCCGAGTTCGACAGCTGCAGCACCTTGGCGGCAATGGCCGGGTCGGCCGCCACCAGCTTGGCGACGTCGGCGCTGTCGGCGTCGTCGTCATGCTCCAGCGCCTGGGTCAGGCTCAGGTACAGGTGCGGCGGCGAAGGCAGTTTCTCGATACGGCCGATGGCATCGCGCAGGCGTGGGCTGTCCAGTACTTCGCGCAGCTCTTCCAGGCTGGTCAGCGCTTCCAGCAGCACTTCCGGTGCCAGTGGCAACGGCAGGAAACGGTGAGCGACACCGATCAGGCGTGCCGGCGGCGGCCGGTTGCCATGCTGGGCATCCACCAGCGCAATGCGGATGGTTTCCGGGCGCAACGTCCGGATCTGGCCCAGCAGCGTGGTGGCATTGAGGTCCGGCAGCTGCGGGCAGACGATCACCGCATCCACACCCTGCGTAGCCACCGCGGTCATCGCGGTCTGGCCATCAGTGGCGGTCAGCGGCTGCCAGTCTTCCCCAAGATCGGCAATGAATTCGGTCAGCTCGGCCGGCAGGCTGGCTGCATCCCCAACAAGCAGAATACGCACGACACATTCCCCTGGCTGTCTCGACGATGGATGTCGATGACGTGTGAAGTGACGCAATTTACCTAATACGGCGGCACGTGTGATGTGCCGTCGTCGTGAAACGTGACCCGCATCGCTCCGGCAGGGCCTGCCGGAGCAATCCGGTTCAGGCTCAGGCCTTGCTGTCGAGATGGCGCTGGTGCGCCTCGATCAGGATCTGCTTGGCCTCAGCGGCGCCGCCCCAACCGTCCAGCTTGACCCACTTGCCCTTCTCCAGGTCCTTGTAGTGCTCAAAGAAGTGGCCGATGCGCTCCAGCCAGTGGCTGGACACCTGGGCGATGTCTTCGACGTGGGCATAGCCACTGAAGATCTTCGAGACCGGCACGGCCAGGATCTTCTCGTCGCTGCCTGCCTCATCGCTCATCTTCAGCACGCCGACCGGACGGCAGCGCACGACCGAGCCCGGCACCAGCGGCAGCGGCAGCACCACCAGCACGTCGGCCGGATCGCCGTCGCCGCACAGGGTGCTCGGCACGTAGCCGTAGTTGCAGGGGTAGCGCATCGGGGTGGACAGGATGCGGTCGACGAAGATCGCGCCGGTTTCCTTGTCCACTTCGTACTTCACCGGCTCCGAGTCCTTCGGGATCTCGATGATGACGTTGATTTCTTCCGGCGGGTTCTTGCCGGGCGAGACGAGTTCCAGACCCATGGTCGTGCTCCAGGTGGGGGATGTAGACGGATAGCCCCCCATTTTATGCCTTTGCCGGGCGCTGTGCAGGGGCGGGGGCCGACAGTACGGCACGGCGGCCGCCCACACGTGCTGGTGGGGTTGCCCGATGGGGACGTCGGGACGCCGGGTGCAGGCTGGAACCCTCATCCCAAGGAGCTCCCGCATGAAAGCATCTGCCCTGCCGATCGGCCTGACCTGCGCGCTGCTGATGGCGCCGCCGGTACAGGCATTCCCCTATGTCGACCTGATCGACTACCCGCACCAGGAGGCCAACTGGGACCGCTTTTTTGCTCTGGAAGGCCGTTTGCAGCATGGCTTCGACGCGATCTGTGGCGACACCTTCTGCGAGGGCGAATACAGCGACATCCGGGCGCTGCGCCTGCGCTGTTCGGTGGATGCGGTGCGGGGAACCATCCATGAGTGCCTGTGGGCATTCGCCGCCAGCGATCTGGAGGTGTCCCGCAGCGATGGCGCGATCGTGGCCCGGCAACCGACCTGGCTGTGCCGCTTGCCGCTGGTGACGGGAACCCCGGTGGAAGCCTTCCATGCCGCGCTGGTCGCGCGCAATCCCCTGCATGACCCGCTGCCGGGGACCTCGCAGAGCGTCTATGACGGACTGACCGGGTGCATCCATTGATGCGAACGTGACTGATTCTCATTAACGGAGTAGCATGCGCGGCGCCTTCCGTCTGTCGTCCCGGTTCCGCGCATGTCCTCCAATGCCGCCTCCCTCACCGAACTGCTGATCCGCGAGCGGCCCGCGCTGCTGCGCCGGGTGCAACGCATCCTGGGGGGCGACAACGGCGCCGAAGACGTGATCCAGGCGGTGTGGTTCAAGGCGCGCGGGGTCGACGACAGCCAGGCCATCGACAACCCGCGCGCCTATCTGTACCGGCTGGCCGCCAACCTGGCCACCGACCATGGCCGCGAATCGACCCGGCGCAACCGTCTGTTGGCCGACCACTACCTGTGGGGGCCGGACGAGGTGATCTCGACCGAGGAGCAGGCGATGGCACAGGACGAGCTGCAGCGGGTGCTCGACGCGGCGGGACACCTGCCGGAGCCGACCCGCACCATCTTCCGGCTCAACCGCCTGCAGGGCCTGACCCAGGCCGAGATCGCACGCCGTCTGGGTGTGTCGGTGACTACCGTCGAGAACCATGTGCGCACCGCGCTGCAACGCCTGGCCTGGGCGCGCAGCGGCCGATGAACGCCCCGGCTTGGGGCTGGCCCTCGCTGAAACGTCTTGATCACTGGACCGTGGATGCGGTCTAGTTCCTCCGCCCGCGCTTGAATGCGCCTGTCCGCCAGCCGATGAGCCCGCCGAACACGCTGCCCGCCGCCAATGACGATGCCCTGGCCGAACAGGCCCGGGGCTGGATCGCGTGGCTGGCCTCGGGTGACATCGGCGAGGGGCGCATGCACGAGTTCGAGCACTGGCTGGCACAGCCGGGGCACCGCCGCGCCTTCGAGCACGAGCGCGCGCTGTGGCGCAGCGTCGGACCACGCCCGCAGGCCACGCCCGTCGGACGCCGGCGCCCGCATCGAATGCGCTGGGCAATGGCCGCTGCAGCTGCGTTGGCGATGCTGGTGGCATGGCCGGAGGCCTGGTTGCGGCTGCAGGCTGACCATCGCAGTACGCATGTCGTGCAGAGCGTGAATCTGCCCGATGGCAGTCGCGCCGTGCTGGATGCGGACAGTGCGATTGCCGTGCGTTTCGATGCACATGCGCGCGAGATCGAGCTGCTGCGCGGGCGGGCCTGGTTCGAGGTCAGCCCGGATGCGCAGCGACGTTTCAGCGTGCGCGCTGGCAATGGCCTGGTCGAAGACATCTCCACTGCCTTCAGCGTGGCACGCAGCGATGGCCGGGTGGAAACCCAGGTCGGGCAGGGCAGGGTGCGTGTGGCCAGCCCGGTCGACGGTGGCTGGACCTATCTGCAGGTGGGACAGCGTGCGGTCTATGGCGAGCGCAGTGGCGTGACGCGTCTGCAGGATGTGGTGGCCGACAGTGTCGGCGCGTGGCGGCAGGGCGAACTGCTGCTGGAGCAGGCCAGCGTCGCCGACGCCGTGCAGTGGGTCGGGCGCTATCGCGCTGGCCCGACCTTCGTGCGTGGCGATCTGTCGCAGCTGCCGGCTGTCAGTGCAGCGTTGCGCATTGATCGCCCGGAGCAGGCGCTGGATGCGTTGGCGGCAACAGCAGGTCTTCGGGTTACTCGTCTGCCATTCGGCGTCGCCATCGTGCAGTAGATCCACGCCATGCGTGGATGACCGTCCCTGTGCCGCCCAGCGGTCGGCACCTGCCGCGGCCGCAAATCGCTCTTGGGGTTGCCACGCTGTCATCCGTCTTACTCCGTGAACGTACCCGCCGCCGCCAGTACGTCGCCGTGTCCGCCCGTGTTGCGGATGTCGCCGCGCCCGCGGCACCGATTACCTGACAGGTTCCCCCATGTTCGATCTCCATCGTCCGGGCCGCATGCCGCGCCCGTCCCGCCTGTGCATCGCCCTGCTGGCGGCCGGCCTGGCCAGCGCCGCGCCCTCCGTACTCGCGCAGGATGCAAGCGGTGACCACGCTGCCGTGCAGCGCTTCGATATCCCCGCGCAGCCACTGGACGAGGCGCTGCGCAGCTACATGCGCCAGTCCGGCGTGCAGGTCGTGTACCCGGCCACCCTGGCCCGGGGTGTGACCTCGCGTGCGGTCAGCGGCAGCCTGTCGGCCAGCGAGGCGTTGCAGCACCTGCTGCAGGGCAGTGGCCTGGCGGTGCGCCGGGTCAGTGCCGATGCGGTGACCCTGGAAGCGGCAGCGTCGGCGCAGGCCGACAGCGGTGTGATCGTCACCGATACGCTGAGCGTGGCCGGCGACCGTATCGACAGCGGCGCAACCAGCGACGAGGCGCGGCTGCTCGACGGCTATCGCAGCGTCGGCTCCACCACCACGCTCAACCGCACGCACCTGGAGCGATTCCGCGGTACGTCCAACGGCGACATCGTCAAGGGCGTGGCTGGCGTCACCGCCGGTGATCCGCGCGTGGGCAACGGCTTCGACGTCAACATCCGTGGCATCCAGGGCCAGGGCCGCGTGCCGGTGATCATCGACGGTGGCCAGTCCAGCATCGATACCTACCGTGGTTATGCCGGCCAGTCGCAGCGCACCTACCTCGACCCGGACCTGATCTCCAGCCTGACCATCACCAAAGGCCCGAGCCTGCAGGCCAACGCCTCCGGTGGCATCGGCGGCGTGGTCGAGATGGAGACGCTGAAGATCGGTGACGTGCTGCGCGAAGGCCGGGATTTCGGCGTGCGCGTGCGTGGCGGCCTGGCCAACAACAGCGCCAACAACCTGCCTTCCTACAGTGCCGCGCCGCGCAACGATCGCAGCGCCACCGGCAGCCAGTTCTTCAACGTCGCCGCTGCGGGACACTGGGATCGCTTCGATCTGGTCGCCGCCTACGCCTACCGCGACAATGGCAACTACTTCTCCGGCAAGCACGGCTACGACGACTTCCCGCAGACTCGGCGCACACTGGCGCCGCTGAACCCGCCGCGTACCGAGGTCTTCAATACCTCGGCCCGCTCGAAGTCGGCGCTGCTCAAGGGCACCTGGCGCATCGACGATGCACAGACCCTGGAAGCGGGCTACCGCCGCTACGAGGGCACCGCCGGCGAGATCATGGCCTCGCAGATCATCCGCGTCGATCGTGACCGCATTCCGCAATGGGATCCGGGCCACGTCGACATGGACAGCTACACCCTGCGCTATCGCTTCAACCCGGACAGCGAGCTGGTCGACCTGCGCGTCAATGCCGCGTACACCGACACCGACAGCGTGATGTACAACAGCCTGACCGGCATCACCCCGTGGTATTTCGATCGTCGTACCGAGTGGTACGACGCGCCCAGCTTCAGTGGCGACCCCGGTTACAAGGATGCCTACCGCAATCCGCTGCGGCAGAAGCGCTTCGGCCTGGATGCCAGCAATACCTCGAAGTTCGATACCCGCGCCGGTGCATTCACCCTCGACTACGGCCTGTCCTACAGCGATGAGGACATCGCACCGGGCAGCTCGGGGCCGGTCATGCACGATGACCTGATCAACAACCGCTTCCTGCGCAACGCCGAGCGCAAGGAATACAGCGCCGTGGCCTCGCTGAAGTGGCAGCCCGATGAGCACTGGGAACTGCTGGCCGGCGGCCGCTGGAACCGCGTGGACGTGCACGACCGCAACCGCCTGGCCACGCCCGATGCCTACGAGGTGCAGGGCCAGTACCGCTACACCGAGCTGCTCAATGGCAACCCGGCGCTGCCGTCGTGGCGGGCCAAGCGCATCGCGCTGCTGAACTGGTATCCGGACGCCAACGGCAACTTCACCCAGGAATCGCTGCTGGCTTCACCGTACAAGAAGGGCACGGTGGGCGACATCGGTGGCTGGAACTTCTACGACGCCGGCAAGGCGCAGGACCTGGAAGTGCCGGTCAGCTGGACCTGGTCGCAGCCGATCCGTCGCCGCGACACCGCGTTCTCGCCGACCGCCAGCGTGGCCTACCGCTTCAGCGAAGACACCATGGTCTACGTGAAGTACGCCGAAGGCACCAAGCTGCCGAGCCTGTTCGAGACCACGCTGGGTCTGTTCACCGCCGCCAAGCCGGTGGGCGAGCTGAAGCCGGAGCGTGCGCGCAGCTGGGAGATCGGTGCCAGCACCATCCGCTATGACCTGTTCACCGCCGGCGACCGCCTGGCGCTGAAGCTGGCGTACTTCGATACCCGCATCGACGACCTGATCACCCGCGACTACCGCACGCTGTCGGCTGGCCTGATCCGCAACGTCGACCAGTTCAAGGTCTCGGGCATGGAGTTCCAGTCCAGCTATGACAGCGGCAAGGTTTTCGCCGACCTGTCCGCGCACTACTACTTCAAGGCCAAGACCTGCGCGCCGGACATCGCCGCCGAGCGCCGTGCCTATGGTGCGCAGCGCAGGAACGATGAGCTGGCCAACACGCCCAACTGCGTGGACGGCGGCTTCGAGGGCTCGTACACCAATACCCAGAACCCGCCGCGCTACATGGTCAACCTGACCCTGGGCTCGCGCCTGTTTGACGAGCGCCTGACCTTCGGCACCCGCGTGGTCCACAACGCCGGCCCGATCAGCAAGCTGGACAAGGACTGGAACGTGGGCCTGTC
Source organism: Stenotrophomonas sp. MH181796 (assembly GCF_009659995.1). Taxonomy (NCBI): domain Bacteria; kingdom Pseudomonadati; phylum Pseudomonadota; class Gammaproteobacteria; order Lysobacterales; family Lysobacteraceae; genus Stenotrophomonas; species Stenotrophomonas sp. MH181796. The sequence continues at coordinate 76,759 of NZ_RAHU01000001.1, read as the reverse complement.
GGCGATCCAGCAGCTGTACCGGCCGACCACCCTGGTCGACCTGTTCGCCAGCTGGAGCTTCAACGACCAGCTGTCGGTGGAAGCCGGCGTGGACAACCTGACCGACCGCTACTACCTGGACCCGCTTGCCCTGGGCGTGATGCCGGCCCCGGGCCGTACCGCGCGGTTGGCGTTGACCTGGAAGTACTGATCGGTCGCGGATGAGTGGTGGGGTCGGATCCCTTTCCTGCGGAAAGGGCTCTGACCCCAGCGAGCCTGCGTAGCCCGCTTACAGCCCGGTCGCCGCCTTCACCGCATCTTCGTGCAGCGACTCGTTCAGCTCATCCACCACTGTGCTCCATGCAGCATCGGCCTGCAGCGACTCGGACAGGAACTGGCGCTGGGCATCGTTCCAGTACGGTGCTTCGACCACTTCCACGTCGGTGGCCAGCTGGTGTTCGCGGATGAAGCGGGCGATGCCCTCGGCGCTGGCATCCAGGCCCAGCTGCAGGAACAGGTTGGTCATGCGCGGTTCGGTGGTGATCATCGTCGGTTCCTGCGGGAAGAAGGGATGCGCCATTATCGGTGCACATGGCCTTGGGGAAAGCCCCGTGGCGAACGTCTACAGCAGGACGACCCCTTTGGCATCCCCATGAACGCACACATCGCCCCTGAAGACAGCCGCAGCCTGCGGCTCAAGGCCGCCACCCGCGACAGCCATGGCGCGCTGGACAAGCGCATCATGGCCGGCGACATCTTCGCCGACCGCAGCAACTTCGCCCGTTTCCTGCGCGTGCAGTACCGCTTCCACCGCAGCATCGATGCGTTGTATGCCAATCCTGCGCTGGACGCACTGCTGCCGGACCTGGGCGAGCGCCGCCGCCTGACCCAGGTCGCGCGCGACCTGCAGGATCTGGAGCAGACCCTGCCGGGGGCCGACATCGCGGCGTTGCCGTCTGATCTGGAACTGCCCGCCGCGTTGGGGTGGCTGTATGTGGCCGAGGGCTCCAACCTGGGCGGCACGGTGCTGTACAAGATGGCCGCCAAGCTGGGCCTGGACCGCGATTTCGGCGCCCGCCACCTGGCCGCGCATCCGGATGGTGCTGCGCGCCACTGGCGTGAATTCACTGCTGCGCTGGACGCGGTGCCGCTGAGCGCCGAGCAGGAGCAGCAGGTGATCGATGCGGCCGATGCTGCGTTCCGCAGCGTGCACGGCCACGTTGAAGTGGAATTCGCCTGATGCACGCCTCCCGCCTATCGGCGCAACGCTGATGCGCTGGCTCTGGTTCGCGCTGGGCTGGCTGATGGTCGGCCTCGGAGTGATCGGCGCGCTGCTGCCGGTGATGCCGACCACCATCTTCCTGATCCTGGCCGTGGGCTGCTTCGCGCGCAGTTCACCAAAGTTCGAACAGCGCCTGCTGGCGCATCCGCGCTACGGCCCGTCATTGCGGCTGTGGCGCGAACAAGGCGCGGTGTCACGCAAGGGCAAGGCGTTCGCCAGCGCCGGCATGGCGGTGGGCTTCGCACTGTTCTGCTGGGGTGCGCACCCGTCCTGGCGCCTGCTGCTGGGCGTAGGCCTGTTCTTCGCGGTCAGCGCCGGCTACGTGCTCAGTCGGCCCGCACCGCGGCTGGAGCCCAATCCGGTCGTGGAAGTGGACGACGCCAATGATCCGCGCGCGGCCCGCCGCCGCGCAGCGACACCTGATGCTGATGGAAACCGAGACGATGCTGCCTGCTGACCTGGCCCCCGTGGCCGCCCACGCATTGACCCCGTGGGGCATGTACCTGGCCGCCGACATGGTGGTGAAGACGGTGATGATCGCGCTGGCACTGGCGTCGCTGGCCACCTGGACCGTGCTGCTGGCCAAGGGCTGGGAGCTGGCTCGCCAGGGCCGGCAGCTGCGCGCAGCGCGCACGCTGTTGCTGCAGGCGCCGAGCCTGTCCGGCGAGAGCGCCGAGGCCTGCCTGCAGCAGGGCACCGCACTCGCCATGCTGGACGCTGTCCGCACCGAGCTGCGCCTGTCGCAGGAACTGGACAGCCGCGACGGCATCAAGGAACGCGTCGCCTCGCGCCTGGACCGCATTGAACTGGAAACCGCGCGCGTGCAGCGACGTGGCATCGGCGTGCTCGCCAGCATCGGCGCGGTGGCGCCGTTCGTCGGCCTGTTCGGTACGGTGTGGGGCATCATGAACAGTTTCATCGGCATCGCCCAGAGCAACACCACCAACCTGGCGGTGGTTGCGCCCGGCATCGCCGAGGCCCTGCTGGCGACCGCGCTGGGTCTGGTCGCAGCGATTCCCGCCGTGCTGGTCTACAACCACTTCAGCCGTGTGCTGGCCGGCCTGCGGGGTCTGCTCGGCGATCTGTCGGCGGCCGTGCAGCAGCTGGTCTCGCGCGATCTCGATCGTGCCGTGCTGCGTACCGCAGCGGCACCGCTGCGTGCGGTGCACTGAGGCACGACGATGGCGATCAGGACCGCGTCCGGCCGTGACGATGCACCGGAAGAAGCGCACGAGATCAACGTCACGCCCTTCATCGACGTGATGCTGGTACTGCTGATCATCTTCATGGTGGCCGCACCGCTGGCCACCGTGTCGGTGCCGGTCCAGCTGCCGGCCAGCAATGCCAGCGCCACGCCGCCGGAACAGGCGCCGGTGTACGTGACCGTGCAGGCCGATCTGTCGGTGCGCGTTGGCGAGCAGCCGGTGGCGCGCGAGGGACTCGCTGCCGCATTGAAGGCCGCCACCCACGAAGACACCGCACAGCGCATCTTCCTGCGTGCCGATACCCGTGTGCCCTATGGCGAACTGATGGCCACGCTGGATGCGCTGCGCGCGGCCGGCTACCTGAAGGTGGCGCTGGTCGGCCTGGAGCAGGGCGCACGATGAGTGGACTGCGGCGCTGGGCGACCAGCCTGGCGATCGTGCTGCTGGTGCATGCGCTGTTGATCGGCGCGGCCTGCTGGTGGGCGGCCCGTGCGCCAGCACTGGCTGCAACGGCGCCGCCCGCGGCACTGATGCTGGAACTGGCGCCGATGGCGCAGGCACCGCCGGTGCCGCCGCGCGAGGTCGCCACCGGGCCGCTGCAGCAGCAACAGCAGCGGCAGGCGCCGACGCCGGCCCTGCGTGAACAGCCCAAGGCGCCGGTGCAGCCGCAGGGCGACCTGCCACCGCCGCGTACACCGGAGCCGACGCCGTCGCCGGACACCGCTGACGCCAACGTCGCGCAGACCAGCGCACCGCCGCAGGTGGCGGCTGACGCGGCTACACGCTACACCGCACCGCAGACCACGGCGGGTGAGCGCAGTCGTGCCGAGGCGACCTGGGAAGGACGCCTGCTCGGGCATCTGCAGAGGCATCGGCGCTATCCGCGCCAGGCCGAGCGGCTGCGCCAGCAGGGCGTGGTCTACGTGCGCTTTGCCGTGGCCCGCGATGGCGCGGTCTCGGGGTTGAAACTGGGCCGCAGCAGTGGCTTCGCGCTGCTTGACCAGGAGACGCTGGACACCGTGCAGCGCGCCAGCCCGGTACCGGCGCCGCCGGCCGACGTGGCCGGCGACCCGGTGGAAGTGATGGTGCCGGTGTCGTTCTTCCTGCGCGGGCGGTGATTGACGATGGGGTCGGATCCCTTTCCGGAGGAAAGGGCTCTGACCCCATCGGGCATCTCATCCACGCATGGCGTGGATCTACAGCAGCGGCACCAGCAGCAGCGCCACGATGTTGATGATCTTGATCAGCGGATTGATCGCCGGGCCGGCCGTGTCCTTGTACGGGTCACCGACGGTATCGCCGGTCACCGCGGCCTTGTGCGCTTCGCTGCCCTTGCCGCCAAAGTGGCCGTCCTCGATGTACTTCTTGGCGTTGTCCCAGGCACCGCCGCCAGTGGTCATCGAGATGGCCACGAACAGGCCGGTCACGATCGTGCCGATCAGCAGGCCGCCCAGGGCGCGCGGCCCCAGCAGCAGGCCGACCACCACCGGCACCGCCACCGGCAGCAATGACGGCACGATCATTTCGCGGATCGCCGAGCGGGTCAGCATGTCCACCGCCTTGTCGTACTGCGGCTTGCCGGTGCCCTGCATGATGCCCGGGATCTCGCGGAACTGGCGGCGAACCTCTTCCACCACCGCACCGGCGGCGCGGCCGACCGCTTCCATCGCCATCGCACCGAACAGGTAGGGAATCAGGCCGCCGATCAGCAGGCCGATGATCACCGTGTGGTCGCTGAGGTCGAAGCGGAATTCCTGCCCGGGATGCGCGGCCTGCAGGTTGTGGGTGTAGTCGGCGAACAGCACCAGTGCCGCCAGCGCCGCCGATCCGATCGCGTAGCCCTTGGTCACCGCCTTGGTGGTGTTGCCAACTGCATCCAGCGGATCGGTGATGTCGCGGATCTCCGAGGGCAGCTCGGCCATTTCGGCGATGCCGCCGGCGTTGTCGGTGATCGGTCCGTAGGCATCGAGGGCGACGATCATGCCGGCCATCGACAGCATCGCGGTGGCGGCGATGGCGATGCCGTACAGGCCGCCCAGCGCGAACGCGCCCCAGATTGCCGCACACACTGCCACCACCGGCAGTGCGGTGGACTTCATCGAGATGCCGAGGCCGGCGATGATGTTGGTGCCATGCCCGGTGGTCGAGGCCTGCGCCACGTGCTGTACCGGCTTGTACTGGGTGCCGGTGTAGTACTCGGTGATCCACACGATCAGGCCGGTCAGCACCAGCCCGATCAACGCGCAGCCATACAGCGCCATCGGCCCATGCACGTTGTCACTCATCAACCCGGTGGTGATCGGGTAGAACGCGATCGCAGCCAGCACGCCGGAGACGATCACGCCCTTGTACAGCGCACCCATGATCGAACCGCCCGGCTTCACCTTGACGAACAGCGCGCCGATGATCGAGGCGATGATCGACACGCCGCCCAGCACCAGCGGATACAGCACCGCGTTGGCGCCGGCCTCGGCCAGCATCAGGCTGCCCAGCAGCATGGTGGCGATGACAGTCACCGCATAGGTCTCGAACAGGTCGGCGGCCATGCCGGCGCAGTCGCCGACGTTGTCACCGACGTTGTCGGCGATCACCGCCGGGTTGCGCGGGTCGTCCTCGGGAATGCCGGCTTCGACCTTGCCGACCAGGTCGGCACCGACGTCGGCGCCTTTGGTGAAGATGCCACCGCCCAACCGCGCGAAGATCGAGATCAGCGAGGAGCCGAAGGCCAGGCCGACCAGGGCATGCAGCGCCTGTTCCATCGGCAGGCCCATGCGCAGCAGCAGTGCGTAGTAGCCGGCCACGCCCAGCAGGCCGAGTCCGACCACCAGCATGCCGGTGATCGCACCGCCGCGGAAGGCGACGTCCATTGCGGCGCTGATGCCGTGGCGTGCAGCTTCGGCAGTGCGCACGTTGGCGCGTACCGACACGTTCATGCCGATGTAGCCGGCGGCGCCGGACAGCACCGCGCCGACCGCGAAACCAATCGCGGTGTACCAGCTGAGGAAGATGCCGACCAGCACGAACAGCACCACGCCGGCGACGCCGATGGTCAGGTACTGGCGGTTGAGGTAGGCACGCGCACCTTCCTGGATCGCGGTGGCGATCGCGATCATGCGTTCATTGCCGGTGGGTTGGCGCAGGATCCAGCGCGCCGAGACGATTCCGAACAGGATCGCGAGAATGGCGCAGCCCAGCGCCAATGACAGCCCGTGACGTTCCAGCATTAGACCCCTCCGCAGAATGGATGTAGGCATCCAGTGGCGATGAACGGCACCACGAGGGGGACGACGGGCTGCAGCCTGGAACCAACCCGTACCGACCTTGGTGGTCGTCCGACGTATGGCGGTGTTCAGCATTCCCTGGTGCCCGCAGTATGCGTGCCGCGCACTGTAGAGTCGAGCCGTGCTCGACTGGCTCCTGCGAACCGCGGCGCATGCCGCCAGTCCATGGGCATGATTCGAAAGCTGCAGGCCTTTGCACCCCGTTAAGCCAGCCTCTGCAAGCCTGCGCGGAGTCCTGAAGGAGATCCCCCATGCGCCTGTCCCTGTTGATGCTTGCCGCCCTGGTCCCGGCCGTACCGGCACTCGCCGCGGAAACCCCGGAGCTGCAGCGCGCCGTGGGTGCCCCCCAGGCCGTGGGCGCGGTGCACACCCTGCGGCAGATTCCCGAGGCCTGCGCGCGCCTGGAAGGTGCCTTCACCGGTCAGGCGGCCGAGCCGTATCGCTTCTCCGCCGTGCGTACCAGCGAGCAGTGCCAGCCGCGCGCGCGCTTCGTCGACTACGCCAAGGCGCAGCCAAGCGCCGACAAGGGCTGGAAGCTCAATGATGTGATCCGCGTTCCCAGCGCCGCCTGCCCGGCACAGCAGGCCGTGGTGCGGGTATGGCGCCTGCCGTCGAGCAACAAGGTCGAGCTGGACGGGCAGGGCCAGTCGCGCATCTATCTGGAAGAGGCCAAGAAGCAGGCCGCCGCCGGCCAGATTCCGCAGGTGACGATGTTCGCCGCGCAGCTGCAGATGGAAGGCAAGGCCTGCAATTGAAATTGCGTGGGCGGTGTACCCACGCGGTCATCCACGCATAGTGCCGGCCGCTGGCCGGCAACCCTGCGATCTTCACTTCGCCAGCGTCGCCCCGCGCGCCACCAGCAGCTCGCGCAGGGCCCTGCGATGGCAATGCGCTTCATCCTCGCAGTAGCACCCCACGCTGATGTCGCTGTGTTGTGACATCGCGGCCAGCAGGTCCAGCGCGTGGGCCGCATCGGGCGCCTTCATCTCGGCCCTGTAGTGGCGGAAGAACGCATTCCAGTCGGCCGCGGTTTTTGCCTCGTGCGCCTGCTTCACCAGTTCCGCGCTGGGTGACAGGGTCGGGAACCAGACGTCGTACCAGTCCTGTGTCGCGAATTCGCTGCGTGGCACGCCGCGCGGTGGTCGTCGCACGGTACCGATACGCAGGCCCTCGCCGGGAGCGCGCGGCGTACCCAGTCGAACAACTCGCAGTGCCAAGGTGTGCCTCCACTAAAAAGGGGACGGAGGGGATTAAGTCGTATCCGACCCACTGCTGACGCTGTAGGAGATGACGGAGGGGCAGATGCGACTTAATCCCCTCCGTCCCCTTTTTCGGCTCAGCCCTCGAAGGCTGGCAGCTTCTGCTTCACCGCCACGTTCTTCAGGGTGACGTACTTCGGCAGGCCGTCGCTGCCGTACGGCAGTGGTGCTTCGCCCTTGATCAGCGGCGACAGGTAGGCGCGTGCCTTGGCGGTGATGCCGAAGCCATCGCGGCGGATGAAGCCTGCCGGCATCTTCTTCTCGTGGTTGGCGATCTTCGACAGTGGCGCCGCCTCGATCTTCCAGCGGTACGGCGCATCGCTGCTGCGCACGATCACCGGCATCACGCCGTTCTGTCCCTTCAGTGCCAGCTGCACGGCGGCCTTGCCCACCGCCTGGGCCTGCTCCCAGTCGGTCCTGCTGGCCAGGTGGCGGGCCGAGCGCTGCAGGTAGTCGGGCAGCGCCCAATGCACCTTCAGGCCGAGCTGGTCCTTGACCCGTCCCGCAAGGTGGGCCGCCACGCCACCCAGCTGCGAATGACCGAACGAGTCCTTGCCGCCACCAGCGTCGGCGACGAAGCGGCCATCGGCGGTCGCGATACCTTCCGAGGCCACCACCACGCAATAGCCGACACGTTCGACCACGGCCTTGACCTTGGCCAGGAACACCGCCTCGTCATAGGCGCGCTCGGGCAGCAGGATGATGTGCGGCGCTTCGTCATCGCCGTTGCCGGCCAGGCCGGCGGCCGCGGCCAGCCAGCCGGCGTGACGGCCCATGGCCTCGTAGATGAAGACGCGGGTGGAGGTCTCGGCCATGGCCGCCACGTCCAGCGCCGCTTCGCGCACCGAGACCGCGGTGTACTTGGCGGCCGAGCCGAAGCCGGGGCAGGTGTCGGTCACCGCCAGGTCGTTGTCGATGGTCTTGGGCACGCCGATGCAGGTCAGGTCGTAGCCGGACGCCTTGGCCAGCTGCGAGACTTTCAGCGCGGTATCGGCCGAGTCGTTGCCGCCGTTGTAGAGGAACCAGCGCACGTCGTGGGCCTGCAGGACCTCCAGCAGGCGGTCGTAGCGGGCACGGTCGGCGTCCAGCGATTTCAGCTTGACCCGGCACGAGCCGAAGGCGCCGCCCGGGGTATGGGCCAGCGCGCGGATGGCCGCAGCGCTCTCCTTGCTGGTGTCGATCAGTTCCTCGCGCAGCGCGCCGAGGATGCCGTTGCGGGCGGCCAGGACCTTGATGCCCTTGGCCCGGGCCTGCTCGATCACCGCTGCCGCCGTGGCGTTGATGACGGCGGTGACGCCGCCGGACTGGGCGTAGAGGAGAGTACCGTTGCGCATGCTTCTACCTGCTCGGGGGAGGGGACATTGCAGGGACATTACCCGGATGCGGTAAAGTGGCGCTATTGCGGTGCAGCGATACCGGTCCGTCCGGGACGCGAACCTTCTTTGTTTTCAACACGTTGGAGTCAGGTCAATGCGATTGGTTCTGTTGGGACCGCCCGGTTCGGGCAAGGGGACACAGGCGACGCGCCTGAAGGAAAAGCTGGGGATCGCCCACATTTCGACCGGTGACATGCTGCGCGCGGAAATCGCCGCCGGCACGGACCTGGGCAAGCAGGCCAAGACGGTGATGGATGCCGGCAACCTGGTGTCGGACGACATCCTGCTGGGCATGCTGGAGTCGCGCCTGACCCAGGCTGATGTCGCCAAGGGCTTCATCCTCGATGGCTACCCGCGCAATGTGGCCCAGGCCAATGCGATGGACGGCCTGCTGGCCAAGATCGGCCAGCCGCTGGATGCCGTGGTGCAGCTGGACGTGGCCACCGAGCTGCTGGTCGACCGTATTGCCGGTCGTGCCAAGGAGCAGGGTCGCGCCGATGACAATCCGGAAGCGGTGCGTCAGCGCCTGCAGGTCTACAACGACCAGACCGCTCCGGTGGTCGACTTCTACGCCGGCCGTGGCACCCTGGCCCGCGTCGACGGCGTCGGTGAGCTGGACGAGATCGAAGCCCGCATCCTGGCGGCGATCAAGGCCTGATCCGGCCGGGCCGGCGCGAGCTGCCGGCCCCTCGGGCACAAAAAAACACAGGCCTGGTCCGCGAGGATCAGGCCTGTGTCGTTTGATAGGCGCCAGCAGAGGGCTTGCTCAGGGCCCCGCAGCATGAGCTCCCTTGGGGATGGCCTCTTGGGGAGTAGGACCGGTTCGGGTACTGCGGCTGGCAGTTCGAATTGTGTCCGGGTTCACAGAACATCGCTATCGGGAATTCCCTGACAGAAGATTGGAGTTTTCTCACATCCCGTGTAGGACTTGTCTTACCCGGGAGCGGACATTGGCCCTATACAGCCGTCATCGGTCACAATCCTCGGTCATGAGCAGCGTACATATCCTTGCAATCGCCGGCACCTTCATGGGCGGCGTGGCCGCCCTGGCGCGGGAACTGGGCCATTCGGTCAGCGGCAGCGACCAGGCCATCTATCCGCCGATGTCGACCCAGCTCGAGCAGCTGGGCATCACCCTGGACCAGGGCTACCGCGCCGACAGCGTGCCGGCCGGGACGGACGAAGTGGTGATCGGCAACGCGCTCTCGCGCGGCAACGCAGCCGTGGAAGCCGTGCTCGATGCTGGCCAGCGTTACATTTCGGGCGCGCAGTGGCTGTCCGAGCAGGTGCTGCCGGGCCGCGACACGCTGGCCGTGGCCGGCACCCACGGCAAGACCACTACCACCACCATCCTCACCTGGCTGCTGGAAAGCGCCGGGCGATCGCCGGGCTTCCTGATCGGCGGCGTCGCCGAAGATTTCGGCGTCTCCGCCCGCCTGGGCCAGGGCCGCGAGTTCGTGGTCGAGGCCGACGAGTACGACACCGCGTTCTTCGACAAGCGCAGCAAGTTCGTGCACTACCGGCCGCTGGTGGCCATCCTCAACAACCTTGAATACGACCACGCCGATATCTTCCCGGACGTAGCCGCGATCCAGCGCCAGTTCCACCATCTGGTGCGCACGGTGCCGGCGCGTGGCCGACTGATCGTCAACGGCGAGGACCCGCATCTGGCCGAAGTGCTGGCGATGGGCTGCTGGACCCCGGTCGAGCGCTTCGGATTCGATCCGTCGCTGGAATGGCACGCCGAACTGCTGGCCGCCGATGGCAGTGCCTTCCGCGTGCACCATCGCGGCCAGGCACTGGGTGATGTGCAGTGGTCGCTGCTGGGCCGCCACAACGTGCTCAACGGCCTGGCCGCGCTGGCCGCCGCGCATGCGGTGGGCGTGGCACCGGCCGACGTGATTCCGGCACTGGCGCGCTTCCGCAGCGTCAAGCGCCGCATGGAAGTGATCGGCAGCCATGACGGCATCACCGTCTACGACGACTTCGCCCATCACCCGACCGCGATCGCCACCACGCTGGAAGGCCTGCGTGCCAAGGTCGGCGATGCGCGCATCGTGGTCGCGATGGAACCGCGCAGCAACTCGATGCGACTGGGCGCACATGCGCAGGCCCTGGCACCCTCGCTGGCGCTGGCCGATGAAGTGGTGTTCCTGCATCGCCCGGAACTGGTCTGGGATGCCGCTGCGGTGATCGCCGCGGTGCGCGGCGAAGCACACGCGGTACCGGATACCGACGCGTTGCTGGCGCAACTGCAGGCCAGCGCGCGCAGCGGCGACCACGTGGTGTTCATGTCCAACGGTGGCTTCGACGGCGCGCCGCGTCGCTTCCTCGCCGCCCTGCAGGCCCGATGAGCGTCGACGATTCGCTGCCCCTGTTTCCGCTGCACACCACGCTGGTACCGGGTGCGGCGGTGGGCCTGCGCGTATTCGAGCGCCGCTACCTGGACCTGGTCCGCGATAGCGGCCGCAGTGGTGAGGGGTTTGGCGTCTGCCTGATCCTCGATGGCCAGGAGGTCGGTGCACCAGCGACGCCGGCCGCCTATGGCGTGCAGGTGCGTATCGAAGACTTCGATGTCGGCGCCGACGGCGTGCTGCAATTGCGCCTGCGCGGCACCCGCCGCTTCCACGTCGAGCGCACCCGCGTGCGCGACAACGGCCTGGTGGTGGCCGACGTGCGCTGGTGCGAGGAAGACCCGGACGATGAACTGCGGCCGCAGCACGCGCTGCTGGCCACGCTGCTGGGGCACATCATCGAACAGGCTGGCGAGGCCTATGCGCCGGCCAACCCGGCACTGCTGGACCAGGCCAGCTGGGTCGGCTGGCGGTTGGCCGAACTGCTGCCACTGAGCGAGCAGCAGCGTCTGCAGCTGCTGCAGATGGACGACCCGCACCAACGCCTGCAGCAGTTGCTGGGCTGGATGCCGTAGCAGCCATCCACGCATGGCGTGGATCTGCTGTACAGCCGAGCCTATGCTCGGCTTGATGGATCCCGCGAAGAGCAGCCGAGCATGGGCTCGGCTCTACAGTGGGTGATCGCGCACCGGTGCCGGTCAGGGCGCGGTTGTCTTCAACCGCAGCACCGGCAATCCGGTTTCGCTGTGCACATCCTCGTGCTGCGGCAGGCCCTGTACGGCTTCCTTCACGGCATTCATGGCCGGGTCGACGCCACGCAGCGGGTGCCACATGCCGATCCATTCGAAGTGGCGCTCGTAACGCAGGGTCTGTGCGCTGCCCAGCCACAACGGCGTGTTGCCCGGCTGCAGCTGCGCAGGCGCCGGCCACAGGCGCAGCACGTAGCGCTCATCCGGCTGCGCGCCCTGGCGCACCATCAGCAGGGCTTCCACGCGGGTGTCCAGCGTTGCCGGCAACACCGGCAGCTCGTCGGCGCCGGTGTTCTTGTCCAGCATCAGCAGCGCCTGCTGCCAGCCGGCCTGCTCCTGCCGCTTCCAGCCACGGGCTTCCAGCTGCGCCTGCAGCGGCGCCAGCGGGCCCGCCACCTGCACGTCCAGCGGCCAGCGCTGGTCGTCGTCGAACTCGTTGCGGCGCGCCGGCAGCGTGGCCCAGTCGTGCTGCCACCACGCCTGCATGTCCATTGCCTGCGGTGCCGGCAGGGTCGGCTCGAAGCGTTCCAGCTTCACCGGAATATGGCGCGGTGCGTACCACATCGCCGCCACGGCGAAGACGCCGTAGAACAGCCAGGCCACCGGCTTCACCCAGAACGAGCGGTTGAAGCGGCGGCGGTAGGCGATGCCCAGCACCAGCAGCCAGAACGTGCCGAACAGCATGCCGCCGATCACATCGCTCAGCCAATGCGCGCCCAGGTACAGGCGCGAGAAGCCGATCAGGCTGACCACGATGCCGGACACCAGGTACGGCCAGACGCGGGTGCGGCCGGGCATCTCGCGGGCGATCAGCACTGCGAAGAAGCCGAAGGTGATGGTGGCCATGGTCACCGACACCGACGGGAAGCCGAAGCCGCTGCTGGCGTCGACCGGGCGCACCACATCCACGGTGGCACCGAGCAGCATGGTCAGCGCCAGGCCGAAGGCAAGCGCGGCCAGCCAGTGCGCGGCGGCCATCCAGCGCCGGCGCCAGATCAGGTAGCCCATCGCCGCCGCCGTGGCCGGCAGCAGTACCTGCCAGGCACCCAGCGACGCCAGCGCGGCCATCGGGTAGTCGGCCAGCGGGTTGCGCAGTGCCAGCATGGCCTGGTGCACCAGCAGGTCGATCGCCAGCGGCTCGCCGTGTGCGACCACCACGGTCAGCAGCGCGAACCAGCCCCAGCCCAGTACCAGCAGCATCAACGCCAGCATCGCCAGCGGCACCGATTCGCGGCGCTTGGGATCAAGCACGCCGACGGTGTAGCGGCCCAGCGTCGGGTGACGATTGGACCAATCCAGCAGGCGCGCCAGCCAGTTGTCCATGCGCGCGGCCGACCAGCGATAGCCGTACAGCACGATGGCCCAGACCAGGCCGAGGATCACCGCCAGCAGGCCGACCACCACCACCAGACGCCCGGCCACCGCCGCGACTGCGTCGTAAGCTTCGCCAAGAATCCAGCCCGGCGCCAGGAACAGCACCGCCCAGGAGATGCTGGCGATGCCGCTGGCCTGCACGTAACGGCTGGCGGGCATCTTCATCATGCCGGCGATGGCCGGCACGAACGGTCGGATCGCGCCCACGTAGCGTGCGATCAGGATGCTCTTGAAGGCATTGCGGCGGAACAGGTTCTCACCGCGGTCGAGCAGCTGCGGGTAGCGGCTGAACGGCCACACGCCGCGCAGGCGGTCACCCCAGCGGCGGCCGATCCAGTAGCTGATGCCATCCCCGGCGAACGCGCCCAGTGCCGCTGCCGCCACCGCGTACGGCCCGGAGATCTGGCCCAGGCCGATGAACACGCCCACCGCGAACAGCAGCGGCAGCGCCGGCACGATGGCGCCAAGAATGATCACCGCATCGCAGAAGGCGATGAGGAAGATAACGGCACCCGCCAGCACGGGGTGAGCGGCAATCCACGCGAGCGTGGCGTCGATCCATGAAGAGTCCATTGCCCGATTATAGGGGCGTGAAGGTGACTGGTTCCCAGCCGCTTCGTGACCGTTTGCAACCGTCGCCATCGCCTAGAATGGGCCCATGCCGCATTCGCCAGACGCTCCACCGCACGCATTGAAGGCCGACAGCTTCGGCCAGATCCTTCTTGTGAAAGGGCCCGATGGCCCCTTCGTGCGCCGTGATCTGGGCGCCACGCCGCTGTGGCTGCGGCTGCCGGCCTGGTGGCTGGCCCGCCGCGAAGCACGCGCGCTGCGCCACATCCACGGCATGGCCGATGTGCCGCAGCTGCTGGCGTGGGATGGCCGTCATCTCGACCGCAGCTTCATGGCCGGCGATGCCATGTACCAGCGTCCACCACGCGGTGACCTGGCCTGGTTCCGCTCGGCGCGTCGGTTGCTGCAGCAGCTGCACCGCAATGGCGTGGCCCACAACGATCTGGCCAAGGAAGCCAACTGGCTGGTCACCGAAGACGGTCGTCCGGCGCTGATCGACTTCCAGCTGGCGGTGATCGGCAACCCGCGCTCGCGCTGGATGCGGCTGCTGGCCCGCGAGGACCTGCGCCACCTGCTCAAGCACAAGCGCATGTATTGCCGCGAGTCGCTCACCCCAGTGGAGAAGCGGTTGCTCAAGCGCACCTCGTGGGTGCGCGAACTGTGGTTCGCCACCGGCAAGCCGGTCTACCGTTTCGTCACCCGCCGCATCCTGCATTGGGAAGACAACGAAGGGCAGGGGCCGAAGCCGTGAGCCGTGCGCAGGTGGTGACCGGCCCGCCGAGTGCGGGCAGCGTCCTGCGCCCACAGTTGGCTGGCGCCGACTTCGTGCACGCCTGCCAGGCGGCGACCCGTCGCGATGGGCGCTCGGCCCTGCAGGCCTACCGCGATATGGCGGCGACCATTCCCGGCTGGTTCGATGGGCTGATGGCGCTGCGCAATCGCGGCATGCGCCTGCTCGGCATGAAGCACCTGGGCTCGTTGCGTGCGGTGCAGGATGTTGAGGATCCTCAACCCGGCCAGCGGCTGGGCATCTTCACCCTGCGGTCGCTGGACGACGATGCCATCGTGCTGGAAGACGACGACCGCCACCTGCGCGTGCAGCTGGCGCTGCAGTGGCAGGGCGACGTGCTGGAAGTGGCGACCGTGGTGCATACGCACAACGCGTTCGGGCGCGTGTACATGCTGCCGGTTGCGCCGGTGCATCGGTTGATCGTGCCGCATCTGTTGAAAAAGCAGGTGCAGTTGTACCGGTAGATCCACGCCATGCGTGGGTGCTGTTCGCAATTCAATGATTGCGCACAGACGCCAGATAATTGGCGCTGAAAACATTTTTCATCTGCTCGTGGTACTCACCTAGAATCGAGAACGAGAGAGTCGCATGGAAGCGTCGTCGCGCCGCCCTGGCGCGGGTTCGCATGCGGACGCGAGGGGAATGCTGTGAGTCGATTTTCTACTTGGCAGTACCGCGCAGTTGCGGTACTGGTGCTGTGTGTGGGTGCGGGAACGGTCTCGGCGGTCCAGCCGTATCAGGAGTATCGCAAGCTCATCGAGTCCGCACAGAATCTGACCGCGCTGAAGGACGATCTCTTTGGTGAGAGTGTCAGCCTCTACAACGGCAAGACCGAATTTGCCGTGACCGATGTCAGCCTGCCCGGCAACAACGCACTGCCTGTGCAGATGCGGCGTCGCTTCAGCGTCGAGATGGATCTGGTGGGGGCTGGAAGCTTCAACGCCAACATCGAGGGAACCGGCGGAAAGGTGAGATGATGATTGATTCTGATGAATTGGCTGATGTGGCTAAAACTATTGCTTGGTATAAGAGCAATTTCTTCGAAGGCTGTGAAGAGGACTTTGTTGCAGACTTTATGGTTTTCTGTTGGCAGGCGGTTGATCCCGGTCGCGTCGCTTCCCTGGATTTGGATGACGAAACTGTAGATGCATGTGCCAATATGCTCTCTGAGTTGAAGCTCTTTGTTGATGAGAAACGCGGGAAATGGGGGGTTTCTGCTTTCTGGAGGCGCTACATCGATTGGGCGGATTACGCCATAGATTTTCCGCTTGATGAGTGCAGGCGATTCATGCGAGAGACTGTTGGTTATCTTGAGCCCTCATTTTTCGTATTTACGGCCACCGGTGGTGCCGAGATGAGGTCCGAGGCAATGGCGATTTTTGCCGAGTACTCACAGTCCGGCAAGGCGCGGGCTACCTATGTTAGATCGGTAATTGAAAGCCGGTTGGCGACTGAATCATTCTATCGACGATCCCTTTGATTCTCTCCGTCGCGAAATATGAGGTACTGCCGCTCTGGTCGTCGTTCGGCTTTTGGTCAGGGGAAAGCCAATATCCACGGTCCGCTCGGTCGATGTCGCCGGGCATGGCCCGGCGACCACAGCATCGCGACGCTTAACGCCTTACGGCGTCGCCGGCACCACCTGTTGGCCAATGAAGTTGCGCTTGGCATCGAAGTCATAGGCGATCTGCAGCTGGCCCACGTCCGGGCAGGCGTGGCAGTCGCGCAGCGGCGTGCGGTACAGCAGGCGGATGCCGCCGTTATCCAATGGCGAAGCGCCGGCCGACTGTGCCGGCGCGAACGGCGTGGCCTGCGGGTTGGCTTTCAGCAGTTCCTGCACGGTCGGGTCGGCACGCAGGGTGTCGTCCAACTGCACGGCATCCACGTCGATGCGCTTGCCGCTGGCATCGACCAGTCGCGTGCCCTCGTTGGTATTGGCGCGGAAGGGATACTCGACCGTGGCAATGCCCAGCCCTTCGTTCTCGTGCCAGGCGGTCACATAGGCCAGCTCACCGCCGCTGGACAACTGCTCGGCGGCAGTGATGGCATCGGTGCTGGCGCCACCCGCGCGCATCGCATCGCGCAGGCAATCACGGGTCGCAGCATTCTCGCCCTGGCGGCAGGCGTTGAGGTCGCCATCCCAGACCACCGCCTCGCTCCAGCGCATCTTGCCGTCAGCGGCAGCCTTCTCCGCGCTGGGCGCGTCACCGGCGGGTGGCTCCTTGCCGGGTTCCGGCGAACGGCCCTGGCAGGCAGTCAGCAGGGCAAGCCCCAGGGCAGGCAGCAACAGGCGGGAACGGCGCATGGCGTGGACCTCGTGCGTTGTCTGGAGGCCTGAGTATCGTCAAGGCCGGGTGAACTCCGCGTCGGCGCGGCATACTAGCGGCTCATTGCATACGCTGGAGTGTGGAACGTGGGCAGTCTGCAGGGCAAAACGCTTTTCATCACCGGTGCCTCGCGCGGCATCGGCCTGGCCATCGCACTGCGCGCTGCGCGCGACGGCGCCAATGTGGCCATTGCGGCCAAGTCGTCGGTGCCGAACCCGAAGCTGCCGGGTACCATCCATACCGCGGCCGAAGCGGTAACGGCAGCCGGTGGCCAGGGCCTGGCCCTGAAGTGCGACATCCGCGAGGAAGAGCAGGTGCAGGCGGCGGTGGCGGCCACGGTCGATACCTTCGGTGGCATCGACATCCTGATCAACAACGCCAGCGCGATCTGGTTGCGCGGCACGCTGGATACGCCGATGAAGCGTTTCGACCTGATGCAGCAGGTCAATTCGCGCGGCAGCTTCCTGTGCGCGCAGGCCTGCCTGCCGTACCTGCAGCAGGCGCCAAACCCGCACATCCTGACTCTGGCGCCGCCGCCGAGCCTGGAGCCGAAGTGGTGGGCACCGCACACCGGCTACACGCTGGCGAAGATGGGCATGAGCTTCGTCACCCTGGGCCTGGCCGCCGAATTCGGTCCGCAGGGCGTGGCGGTGAATGCGCTATGGCCGCGCACGGTGATCGCCACCGATGCGATCAACATGATTCCGGGCGTGGATGCGGCTGGCTGCCGTACGCCGCAGATCATGGCCGATGCCGCACATGCAGTGCTGGTGCGTGAAGCGGCCGGCTTCCACGGCCAGTTCCTGATCGACGATGAAGTGCTGGCGCAGGCCGGTGTCACCGATCTTTCCGGCTATGCAGTGGATCCGTCGCGCGCGTTGTTGCCGGACCTGTTCCTGGATTGACCGCGCGTCGCCGGAAGAGGCCGAGGGCTGCGACCCTCGGCCTGCTGCGCTAGAATGCGTGACTGTAATCGTTTTCAACAAGGATGTGAGCACATGTCACGCACTCTTTCCGTCGCGGCGCTGGCCGCTTCGCTGTCGTTGATCCTGACCGCCTGCGGTGGCAAGGCCCCCGCAGCTGCAGGCGGCGCCGCTGCCTCCGGCACGCCGGAGGCCAGCGCGGCCCCGTCCGATACACAGCAGCAGTTGACCGCCAAGCTCAACGCCTACATCGGCTGCTTCAACGCGCTGGATTCGAAAACCCACGGCAGCATCCAGTCCTACACGCGCTGGATCAAGGATGTCGACGCTGGCCCGACCGGACGCGAGACGCACGTGTACGGCCCGTTCGAGATCAGCGGCTACGACATGAAGCAGTGCGACGCTCCGGTGACCGAGGCGATTGCTGCCAAGCCGGCGCTGGCCGATCTGGATGCCGCTGCAGGCCATTACCAGCAGGCGCTGAAGGCGCTGGTGCCGCTCAGCAAGGACGCGCATGACTACTACGATCGCCAGGACTACGAAGACGACCAGTTCGCCAAGGGCAAGCAGCTGCACGCGCCCTTGATGGCCGCTTTCAAGGATTTCGTGGCTGCCAGCGAAACGTTCAATGCCGAGCTGGAGCGCCAGAACGATGCTGCCCAACGCGAGCAGCTCAAGGTTCTGGAGCAGGCCGAGGGGCGCACGCGCGAGTACTACCGTCTGGCGATGATGCTGGAAGCCAAGGCCATCATGGATCTGATGAGCGAGGATGATTTCGATCAGGCCAAGGCCCGCGAACGCCTGGATGCCTTCAACCGCATTTCCGATGAAGCGCACGCCAAGGTTGCCGACCAGGAACCGGGCAAGTCGGACTGGGAAGGCTTCGAACGAGGGGCCGAGAATTTCCGGCGCGAAGGCAAGGAGCGGCTGCAGCGCGTCAGCGAGAAGAAGCCTTACACCGATTTCGAACGACGCATGCTTGATTCGCCGTCGATGGCGCCGCGTGGCTCTGCCAACAAGCTGATGCAGGAATACAACACGCTCGTTTTCCAGAGCAACCGCCAGTAGCGCTCCCGCTCATCGCGTGATCAGCGAGCGCCGGTGTACATCGCCGGCGCCCGCATCAATGACTGAACGCATCCGGCAGCTGGCCACCACACTTGCGGCAATGGCGCGCATCCGGCTCGTGCCCTTCCAGTCCACACTCCGGGCAGCCACGTGCATCACGACGCGCGGCCAGCTCGGCTTCGCGCATGGTGCTGGCCAGTTCGGCGGTGTAGATGCCGGTGGGCACGGCGATGATGCTGTAGCCGATCAGGATCAGTACCGAGGTGACGAAGCGGCCGAGCACGGTCTGCGGCACGATGTCGCCAAAGCCGACCGTGGCCATGGTCACCACCGCCCAGTACATGCTGGCCGGGATGTTGGTGAAGCCGTGTTCGGGGCCCTCGATCACGTACATCAGTGCGCCGGCGATGATGGTGATGGTGATCACCGTGAACAGGAACACCAGCACCTTGCGCCGGCTGCGCCACAGCGACGTCATCAACACGCCGCTTTCCTCGATGTAGCGGGTCAGCTTGAGGATGCGGAACACGCGCAGGATGCGCAGCGCGCGCACCACCAGCAGGCTCTGCGCGCCGGGGATGAACATCGACAGGTAGGCGGGCAGGATCGACAGCAGGTCGATGATGCCCCAGATGCTCACCGCGTAACGCAGCGGGCGCTTGACCACCGCCAGCCGCAGCAGGTACTCGGCGGTGAAGATGATCGTGAAGCCCCATTCCAGGATGTACAGGCCGGTGGACCATTCGGCATGCAGGTGCTGCACGCTGTCGATCATCACCACCAGGATGCTGGCGATGATCGCCACCACCAGGATCAGGTCGAAATTGCGCGAGGGCCGCGAGTCATGGCGGTAGATGATGTCGAACCACCGACGGCGCCAGCCGGTCTCGGTGGCGGGGTTCAGCTGGGGGGCGGAAAACGGTCGCATGGGCGCATTGTGCCGCAGGGGTTCCGGCGCGAGAATGGGGATTCCTGAACCCTGTCGACTGCCATGACCGCCGCTACCGATCCGCTGATCTCCCTTTCGCACTATTACCTGCCGGTCTACAAGCCCCGCCAGGTGGTACTGGAGCGAGGCCAGGGCGCCCGCGTGTGGGACAGCCAGGGCCGTGAGTTCATCGACCTGGCTGCCGGCATCGCCGTGTGCGGCCTGGGCCACAACGACCCGGACCTGGTGGCCGCGCTGGTCGAGCAGGCCGGCAAGCTCTGGCACACCAGCAACGTGTTCTACAGCGCGCCGCCGCTGCACCTGGCCGAGGAGCTGGTGAAGGCCAGCCGCTTCGCCGAGCGCGTGTTCCTGTGCAATTCCGGCGCCGAAGCCAATGAAGTGGCGATCAAGATGGTCCGCAAGTGGGCCTCCAGCCAGGGGCGTCCGGCCGACAAGCGGGTGATCATCACCTTCCGCGGCAGCTTCCACGGCCGCACCATGGGCGCGGTGACCGCCACCGCTCAGCCGAAGTACCAGGAAGGCTACGAGCCGCTGCCCGGTGGCTTCCGCTACATCGATTTCAACGATGAGGTGCAGCTGGAAACCGCGATGGCCGCCGGCGATGTGGCTGCAGTGATGCTGGAGCCGATCCAGGGCGAGGGCGGCGTGATGCCGGCCAAATCCGGTTTCCTCAAGCGCGTGCGCGAGCTGTGCGACCAGCACAACGCGCTGCTGGTGCTGGACGAGATCCAGGCCGGCATGGGCCGTACCGGTACGCTGTTCGCGCACTGGCAGGACGACGTGGTGCCGGACATGGTCACCCTGGCCAAGGCACTGGGTGGTGGCTTCCCGATCGGCGCGATGCTGGCCGGCCCGAAGGTGGCCGAGACCATGCAGTTCGGTGCGCATGGCACCACCTTTGGCGGCAACCCGCTGGCTGCTGCGGTGGCCCGCGTGGCACTGCGCAAGCTGGCCTCGGCGGAGATCGCCGCCAATGTCAGCCGCCAGTCAAAGGCACTGCGCGATGGCTTTGCCCGCATCAACGACGAGTTCGGCGTGTTCAGCGACGTGCGCGGCCGTGGCCTGATGCTGGGCGCGGTGCTGAGCAAGGACTTCGCCGGCCAGGCCGGGGCGATCCTCGACCACGCCGCCGAGCAGGGCCTGCTGACCCTGCAGGCCGGCCCGGATGTACTGCGCTTCGTGCCGTCGCTGAACATCACCGACGAAGAAGTGGCCGAAGGCCTGAAGCGCCTGCGCGCGGCGATTGCCGCGTTCATCGCCGCGCGCTGAAGCCATGGCGCTGGGGTTGGATCCCTCTCCTGCGGAGAGGGCTCTGACCCCGATCAGCTCACCGCGTAACGCTTCAACACCTTGCCCAATCCCCGGCCATCGCGCACGGTTTCCGCGTGCAGGCCGGCGGCGCGTGCGCCGCGCACGTTGGCGAACAGGTCATCGACGAACAGCGTGCGCGCAGGTGCCACGCCGAGCGCTTCCAGCGTACGCAGGAATACCGCAGGCGCCGGTTTGCGCAGGCCGAAATCCGCGCTGCAGAACACGCGGCCCTGCAGGGCAGGGAACAGTTCCGGTAGCAGGGTGGGCAAGGCCTGCTGCATCAGTGCGCCATTGTTGGTCAGCACCGCCATCGGCAGCTGCAGTGTCTGCAGCCGCTGCAGCACGGCCGGCTGTGGATGGCTGGCGGCCTGTCGCGCCGCGATCCAGGTGTGCACATCAACGGTGCGGCCCAGCTGTTTGCTCAGCTGCGCCAGATAGGCCGGGCCATCCAGCGTGCCATTGTCGTGCGCCGCTTCCAGCCCGCTGTCGTACAGCGCGGCCTGCACGGTTTCCGGCGCGACATCCAGCGCCTCCGCCAGGTGCAGCACGCGCTGCGCGCGCTGGTACTGCACCAGAACGCCATCCACATCCAGCAGTAACAGGTCGATCCGCATTGGTCGAGCATGCCATTGCAGTGAACACGCGGGAAACCCTGGAGTGGGCATGCGACAGACGGTCGCAGACGGCGCCGCAGGGGCCTGCCTAGAATGGCGCCTAGATCCGCAGGAGATGCAACGATGAAGGCTTGGATGGTGGCAGTGGGACTGGGCGCGCTGATGCTTGCGCCGTCGGCGATGGCGCGGGTATGTGCGGTCAGCATCGACAGCACCGACCAGATGAGCTTCAGCAGCCGCGAGATCAAGGTGGCGGCCGACTGCACCGCCGTGGATCTGACCCTGCGCCATACCGGCAAGCTGGCTGTCACCGCGATGGGCCACAACTGGGTACTGACCCGCAGCGCTGATTACCAGCCGGTAGCGATGGCCGGCATGCGCATGACCCTGGCCGACAGCTACCTGCCGAAGGCCGACAAGCGCGTGCTGGCGCACACCAAGGTGATCGGCGGCGGCGAGACCACGCGCGTGCGCTTTTCCACCCAGGGCCTGCAGAAGGGTGGCGACTACACCTTCTTCTGCTCGTTCCCCGGCCACTTCGCGATGATGAAGGGCAAATTCGTCTTCGGTTGATGCCGTCTGTAGAGTCGAGCCATGCTCGACTGCTCCGTGCCAACCAAGGTTGGCACCTACCAGATGCGGCAGTGCCAACCAAGGTTGGCACCCACCAGAGCGGGATCAGCCCTTGGCGGCCTTGAACGCCACGCGTGCGGCGGCGAGGGTGGCCTCGATCACCGCATCGTCGTGCGCGCTGGACAGGAAGCCGGCTTCGTACGCCGACGGTGCCAGGAACACGCCCTGCTCCAGCATCGCGTGGAAGAAGCGATTGAACGCCGGAATGTCACAGGCGGTGGCCTGCGCATAGGTCTCCACCTTCTCGCTGGTGAAGAACAGGCCGAACATCGCGCCCACGTGGGTGGTGGTCACCGCCACGCCGGCGTCGGCGGCGGCCGCTTCCAGGCCGGCACACAGGCGCGCGGTGCGCTCGGCCAGATCGGCGTGGAAACCCGGCTGCTGGATCAGTTCCAGCATCGCCAAGCCGGCGGCCATCGCCACCGGATTGCCGCTCAGCGTGCCGGCTTGATAGATCGGGCCGGCCGGGGCGATCTGCTGCATCAGTTCGCGGCGGCCGCCGTAGGCACCCACCGGCATGCCGCCGCCGATGATCTTGCCGAAGGTGGTCAGGTCCGGGGTGATGCCGTAGTGCGCCTGTGCACCGCCAAGGGCAACGCGGAAACCGGTCATCACTTCGTCGAAGATCAGCAGCGCGCCATGCTTCGTGCACAGTTCGCGCAGGTGCTGCAGGTAGCCTTCGCGTGGCGGAATGCAGTTGGCGTTGCCGACCACGGGTTCGATGATCAGGCCGGCGATGTCGTCGCCCTGCTGTTCGAACAGGGCAGTAGCCGCTTCGAAGTCGTTGTAGGGCAGGGTCAGGGTCAGTTCGCTCAGGCCGGCCGGCACGCCCGGCGAGGTCGGCACGCCCAGGGTCAGCATGCCGCTGCCGGCCTTCACCAGGAACGAGTCGCCATGGCCGTGGTAGCAGCCTTCGAACTTGACGATGCGGTTGCGGCCGGTGGCACCACGCGCCAGGCGGATCGCCGACAGCGTGGCTTCGGTGCCGGAGTTGACCATGCGCACCATCTCGCATGACGGCACCAGTCGGGTGATGGTCTCGGCCATGGTCACTTCGGCCGCGCACGGCGCACCGAAGGACAGGCCATTGTCGATCGCCTTCTTCACCGCCTGGCGCACCGCCGTGTGGTTGTGGCCGACGATCATCGGGCCCCAGGAACCGACGTAATCGATGTAGCGGTTGCCGTCGACGTCGTACAGGTAGGCGCCGTCGGCACGCTCGACGAAGAACGGTTCGCCACCGACCGACTTGAACGCGCGTACCGGCGAATTGACGCCGCCCGGCAGCAGCTGCTGGGCGCGGGAGAACAGGGCGTGGGACTGGTCGTGGTTCATGCGGATTTCCTGGGCATTACGCGAACTGGGCGAGGTAGGCGCGCTGGGTCGCCACCGGGTCTTCGGCGGCGAACACGCTGCTGACCACGGCGACCAGATCGGCGCCGGCGTCGATGATGGGACCGACATTGTCCGGCGTCAGGCCGCCGATCGCCACCCGCGGCACGCCCAGTGCGGCGCTTTGCCGCAGCAGGTCGGTATGGGCGCGGCTGTTGGTGATCTTGGTGGTGGTCGGGAAGAACGCGCCGAAGGCCACGTAGCTGGCGCCTGCGGCCACGGCCTGCTCGGCATTGGCCAGCTGGTCGTAGCAGGAGGCGCCGATGATGGCCTCGGCACCAAGCAGCGCGCGCGCGCTGGGGATGTCACCGTCGGTGCCGCCCAGATGCACGCCGGCGGCGCCGACCGCCTTGGCCAGCGCCGGGTCGTCGTTGACGATCAGCGGCACGCCGTGTTCCTCGCAAAGCGCCTGCAGGGCGGTGGCCTGCTCCCGCCGCAGCGCGCCGCTGGCGGTCTTGTTGCGGTACTGCAGCCAGGTGGCGCCCGCGGCCAGCAGCGGCGCGGTGCGGGCCAGCAGGCGTGCGGTATCGGGCTCGTCCGGGGTGATCAGGTAGACGCCGCGGGGCGCCGGGGAAGCAGAAGTCATCGATGGCTACCGGTGAGTGGACCGCGATGGGACAATGGCGGCCCGTGAATCCAGCCCTGATTATCCGATGAGCGATGCCACCCCCACCACCTTGCGCACCTGGATGTGCGTGGTCTGCGGCTTCCTTTACAGCGAAGCGGAAGGCTTGCCGGAGGAGGGCATCGCGCCGGGGACGCGCTGGGAAGACATTCCCGAGACCTGGACCTGCCCGGATTGCGGGGTGACCAAGGCCGATTTCGAGATGGTCGAGGTCGACTGACCGGCGGGCCACCCGGCCCATCCTGAGGGTGCGGACCGTTGGTCCGCACACCAGCCACCCTCAATGCAGCCGCGGCACCGGCCCACCCAGGTCGATCAGCTTCTCGCGCAGCCACTGCGCATCGCTGGCCTCGGGATTGCGCTTCAGGTACTGCCCCAGGTCGTGGCGGGCACCGGCCAGGTACTCCAGCTGCAGGTAGGCCAGGCCGCGGTCACGCAGCGCATCATCCTGCTCCGGGGCCAGCTTCAGCAGGCGGTCGGCACTGCGTGCGGCACGGTCCCATTCGCCGGCTTCGGCATACACGCCGTGCAGGTTGCGCAGCATGCGCATCAGGATCGCGCGCGCTGGCGCCGGGTCGAGGATCTGCGCCAGCACCTGGTCGTCGGGCATCTGCCCGCCCAGGTGTGACTTGGCCCGCTCGCGCAGTTCGTCCACGTCCAGCGGGCGACCGCCATTGAACGGGTCCATCACCAGCACGCCGTCGTCCACCGGCAGGCGCACCAGGAAGTGGCCGGGGAAGGACACGCCGTCGAGCGGAATGCCCAGCCGGCGCGCGACTTCCATCTGCACCAGTGCCAGCGAGATCGGGTTGCCCAGGCGGCGCTCGAATACCTGGTTGAGGTAGCTGTTGCGCGGGTCGTAGTACTCGTCGTGGTCGCCGCTGTAGCCCAGCTCGTCGAACAGGTGGCGGTTGATCGCCGCCATCTTCAAGGGGCTGTTGTCGATGCTGTCCACTTCCGAGCGGAGGTGGTCGACATGGCTCTGGATCAACGCGTCGTAGGTGGACGGCTGCAGATCGGGGTATTCATCGCGCGCGATCAGCAGCGCGGTCGGCAACAGTGGCAGCGCCTCGTCTTCGAGGTCGGCCAGTGCATCCCAGTCGGGGAGTGAGATCTGGTCCTGCATGACCACAGACTGGCGTCATTCGCAGGCGGTTTCAAGCGGTGCCGCGTGAAAAATTCAGGGGTCAGATCCCTTTCGCGTGCGAAAGGGATCTGACCCCTGCAGGGTTGCCGGCCAGCGGCCGGCACTACCGCGGGTGCCGGCCGCTGGCCAGTCGCATCGTTTACTTCTCGATGCCCGGGCCGAAGGTCAGCTGGGTCCCGTCCTTCAGCTTGAGCTTCTCGGCCTGGCCGGCGTTGAGCTCCAGCACATAGCGCGCCGGGCCGCCGCTGGGGTAGGGCGGGCACATGTCGCCGGCCGAGCACGGCGGCACATCGCGCTGCTGGCTGACCAGCTTGCGCTGGCTGTCGAAGTACAGGATGTCCAGTGCGATCTTGGTGTTCTTCATCCAGTACGCCTGCATTTCTTCGCGGTCGTGGATGAACAGCATGCCGTGGTCGGCCGACATCTGGTCGCGGAACATCAGCCCACGCGCGCGGGTTTCATCGTTGGTGGCCAGCTCGACCTGGTAGCGGGCGCCATCCAGCTCGACCCAGTGGCGGGCCGCGTCGGTGGCACAGCCGGTCAGGGCCAGCAGCGGAAGCATCAGCAGCGAACGCAACAGCGACATCGTCAGGATCCTTCGGAAGGGTCAGAGCACGACCGGCGGCTCGCCGCCGACGATCACCACATCGGCGCGACGGCGCGCGAACAGGCCGACGCAGACCACGCCCGGCAGCTGGTTGAGCTCGCGCTCCAGCTTTTCCGGATCGGTGATCTGCAGGTTGTGGATGTCCAGGATCTGGTTGCCGTTGTCGGTGACCACGCCTTCGCGCCAGGTCGGCTGGCCGCCGGTCATGTCGCGGATCTGGCGGGCGACCAGGCTGCGCGCCATCGGGATCACTTCCACCGGCAGCGGGAACTTGCCCAGCACCGGCACCTGCTTGCTTGGGTCGACGATGCAGATGAAGCGCTCGCTGGCCTCGGCGATGATCTTCTCGCGGGTCAGCGCGGCGCCGCCGCCCTTGATCAGGCACTTGTTGGCATCGCACTCATCGGCGCCGTCCACGTACAGTGACAGGTTGCCGCTGTGGTTCAGCTCGATCACTTCGATGCCATGCTGCTTCAGGCGCGCGGTGCTCTGCTCGGAGCTGGACACGGCACCCTTGATGCGGTGCTGGATGCGGGCCAGGGCATCGATGAAATAGGCGACGGTGGAACCGGTGCCGACACCGACGATCATGCCGTCTTCTACGTACTCGATGGCTTTCTCGGCGGCCAGGCGCTTGGCTTCGGACATGGGAGAACTCTCAGGCAGGGAATCAGGATTTCTTTTCCAGCGACAGCAGCAGCTTCCACTGCGCAGCCGTCACCGGGAATACCGACAGGCGGTTGCCCTTGGCAACCAGCGGGAAGCCTTCGCCGAGTTCTTCGGCGTGCAGCTTGATCTCGTCCAGCGCGATCACCTGCTTGAGCTTGCGGTCGAAGGCCACGTCCACCAGCATCCAGCGCGGGTTCTCGCGCGTGCTCTTGGGGTCGTGGTAGTCGGATTTCGGGTCGAACTGGGTGTCGTCCGGATAGGCCGGGCTGGCCACCGTGGCCAGGCCGACGATGCCGGGCACCTTGGTATTGGAGTGGTAGAACAGGATGCCGTCGCCCACCTGCATGCCATCGCGCATGAAATTGCGCGCCTGGTAGTTGCGCACCCCGTTCCAGGGTTCGACCTTGACCTTGGCCAGGTCATCGATGGAGAAGGCGTCCGGTTCGGACTTCATCAGCCAGTAGCGCTTGCGGGCGGTCATGCGTTCACGGGGGCAGCGGAGGGGAACAGGGGGCCGTCTTCGGTGCAGATCGCATCCACCGGTACGTCCCACGACGCCACCGGCAAGGACTCGACCTGCTGCACCGCGAACGCAGCGCCGACCAGCCAGGGCGGCGCCGGCCGGTCGTGGCGGAAGGCGAAGCTGCGATCATACCAGCCGCCCCCCATGCCCAGCCGCCGGCACTGTGCGTCGAAGCCCACCAGCGGGGTCACGACCAACGCCATCTGCGCCGGTTCCAGGGTGTCTTCCACGGCTACGTCCGGCTCGGGAATGCCATAGCGGTTGCTGGTCAGTGGCTGCCCGGGCCGCCACGGCGCGAAGCGCAGTACGTCGCCGGCCAGCACTGGCAGGCAGTAGGTAAGTCCTTCGGGCAGTTGCAGCTGCCAGCGGTGCAGGGCGATTTCGCCATCCAGCGCCCAGTAGCCGGCCACGGCGCCTTCGCGCGGGGCGAATGGGAGGGCCAGCAGGGCATCGGCAAGCGATTCAGCGGCGGCGATGCGCTCAGCGGCGGAAAGGTCGCGGCGGCGTTGCCGCAGGTCGTGGCGCAGGGCCTGGCGCGGGTCGGTCATGGCAGCGTGCGGCAAGGATCAGCCGTCATTGTGCCGGAAAGAACAAGGGCGACGCCCGAAGACGCCGCCCTTGCTGGAATATTGCATTCTCCGCAATGTCGATGCATGCGAAACGACCTTGAACCCGGGGGCTCAAGTGGGAACGCTGGAGAACCATCGGGCTTCCCGCTACAAGGCGGACCTGCACTCCCGGCGCTGTCGCGCTCCCGGTGTCGTTCTTAAGGGACAAGGCGAATGTTTGCACATGCCGTCGAGTACCGCAGAGAACGCGTGGCCATTATAGCCAGCACGCAGGATCTGGATAGGCCGTTCGTCGGCAACAGTCCGTGCCAATTCAGATATGAGAAAAGGGGACGGAGGGGATTAAGACGTTTCCAGCACGGAAGGGGCGAATGCGCCTTGATTCCCTCCGTCCCCTCTTCTACGGGGTGCCGTCGATCGCGCGGTCCAGGCGCCGGTTCAGGTCGGCCAGCGTCTGCTGCAGCGCCACCGCCTGGCGGGCGTTCTCATCGCGCAGCAACTGCAGTTCGTGGGCCAGGTTCAACGCCGCCAGCACGGCGACGCGGTCGACCGCGGCCATGCGGTTGCTGCCGCGGATTTCGCGCATGCGCGCATCGAGCAGGCGCGCGGCCGCCATCAGGCTGTCGCGTTCATCGCCGCCGACACCCACGGTGTATTCACGATCAAGGATGCGGACACTGACCGGTTCGGCGCTCATGTGTGCTGCTCCAGGGATTTGAGCCGGCTGATCATTGCTTCCACCCGCGAGCGTGCCTGCTCGTTCTTGGCCAGCAGCGTGGAACGCTCGGCCACCAGCTGTTCCTGCTGGTGGCGCAGGCTGCGGTTCTCCTCGGCCAGGCGCTGGTTGCGTTCAAGCAACGCTTCCACGCGGGCAGCGAAGTCCTGCAGCTGGGCAAGGGGATCGGCGGGTTCCATGCGGGCACGATAGGCAAGCCGGGTAAGGGCGGTCAAGCGTTGTCGCAGCAAGGCCTGACGGTCGCAGAGAGGATGCCGTCGGGTTGCTACACTACCGGGTCTCACGGGCGCGCGCGTGCGCGCCCCGGGTTTCCTTTCCGAACGAGCCGCACGATGACCGAACTTCCCTCCGTCGACGACGTTACCCGCGCCAGCCAGGAACTGGGCCTGGGCGCCACCGCTGCCGAGCTGCACGGCGCACTGTGCGGCTGGCTGGCCGCCGGCGGTGCCCCCGGCAATGATTGGCCGGCGCGTGTGCTGGCCGACGACAACCTGCCGCCGGTGGCCGCCGACAGCGTGCTGGGGCAGCTGCTGCAGGTCACCATCAAGCAACTGGAAGACCGCGATTTCGCCTTCGAACTGCTGCTGACCGACGGCGACGACGTGTCCGCGCAGGCCGATGCCATGTTCAGCTGGACCCGTTCCTTCTTGGGCGGCTTCGGCCTGGGCAGCGGCGGCCGCCGCCCGACCCTGTCCGAAGAGGGCGAAGAAGCGCTGACCGACATGGCCAGCCTGGCGCGTGCCTCCAGCGAGGATTTCGAGGCCGGTGGTGACGATGACGACGAAGCCCTGTCGGAGATCGAGGAATTCATCCGCGTGGCGGTACTGCTGCTGCACGGTGACGTGGTGCTGGCCTCGCGCCATCGGCAGCGCCTGAACTGATGGACATCAAGCAGCGCACCGGCATCGCGGCCGGCGAATACAAGCGTCGCCGCCGCCAGCTGATGGACATGGCCGGCGAAGACGCGATCCTGGTGCTTCCCGCCGCCGCCGAGAAGGTGCGTAGCCTCGATACCCATTACCCGTTCCGGCAGGATTCGGACTTCCAGTACCTGAGCGGCTTCCCGGAACCGGAGGCGGTGCTGGTGCTGATTCCGGGCCGCCGCCACGGCGAGGCCATCCTGTTCTGCCGCGAGCGCGATGCCGAACGCGAGGCCTGGGATGGCAGCCGCGCCGGCCAGGAAGGTGCGGTGGCGCAGTACGGGATGGACGATGCGTACCCGATCGACGATCTGGACGACATCCTGCCAGGCCTGCTGGAAGGTCGTTCGCGCGTCTACTACCACTTCGGCCGCGACGCCGATTTCGACCTGAAGCTGATCGGCTGGGTCAACCGCGTGCGTTCGCAGGTGCGCCACGGCGCGCAGCCGCCGCATGAGTTCCTGGAGCTGGGTCACCTGCTGCACGAGCAGCGCCTGTTCAAGTCCGGTGCTGAAGTGGCGCTGATGCACCACGCCGCGCAGATCAGCGTGCGTGCACATCTGGCGGCGATGAAAGCGGCGAAGGCCGGCATCCACGAATACGAACTGCAGGCCGAACTGGAACGCGTGTTCCGCGCCAACGATGCCGTGCCGGCCTACTGCAGCATCGTCGGTGCCGGCCGCAACGGCTGCATCCTGCATTACCGCGACAACAACGCGCGTTCACGTGATGGCGAGCTGGTGCTGATCGACGCCGGCGCCGAATACCGCGGCTATGCCAGTGACATCACCCGCACGTTCCCGGTGAATGGCCGCTTCAGCGCCGAGCAGCGCGCGCTGCATGACCTGGTCGGTGACGCGCAGGCCGCGGCACTGGCCCAGGCCAAGCCGGGCGTACCGTACGAGGCCGGCCACCTGGCTGCGGTGCAGACCCTGACCGAAGGCCTGCTGCGGCTGGGGCTGCTGAAGGGCACGCTGGAAAAGAACCTGTCCGAGGGCCTGTACCAGCGCTTCTACCGGCACAAGACCGGGCACTGGATCGGGCTGGACGTGCACGACGTGGGTGATTACCGCCTGGCGGGCGATTCGCGCCTGCTGGAGCCGGGCATGGCGTTCACCATCGAGCCGGGGCTGTATGTCGGCGTGGACGACACGACGGTGGAACCGCGCTGGCGCGGTATCGGCATCCGTACCGAGGATGACGTGCTGATCACTGATGACGGCCATCGCGTGCTGACCGAAGGCCTGGCGCGCAGCGCCGACGAAATTGAAGCGGTGATGGCGGGGTAAGGGGTTTCGGCAGGGCTTGCAGCCCTGCACCTGCTGCAATCAACGGCAACTGCCAAAGCCAGAGCGGCATTCCGTGGGATGGCGGGGCACTGTGGGTTTGCGGGGACGCCGTGAACCCATCCATGGGGGCTTGGTCGCGGCATCCATGCCGCTCACACCCCGCAAGCCCACAGTGCCCCGCCTTCGACAGGTTCACGCGGCTGTTGGTAACGGCGGTTGTTGGAACGAACGACGATTGGTAGGTGTCGACCTTGGTCGACACAGAGCGAGCGCAGCGAGCGACCCGCTTTTGCTTTTCTTTGTTCTTTTCCGCGGTTGGACGCGCGCAGGAAACTGTCAGAGGTGGGGCGGGTGGGCCATGCAGGGGCGTTGGCGCCATGGATGGCGCCATCGAGCTTACAGGGACGTACTTGCAGCGTCCCCTGCATGGCCCACCCGCCCCGCCAAGCGCGGCTTTTGACTTCAGCATCCAACCACGAGCGNGGGGGGGGGGGGGGGGGGGGGGGGGGGGGGGGGGGGGGGGGGGGGGGGGGGGGGGGGGGGGGGGCGCGGAGGCGCCGTGAACCTATCCATCGGGGCTTGGTCGTGGCATCCATGCCGCTCACACCCCGCAAGCCCACAGTGCCCCGCCTTCGACAGGTTCACGCGGCAGTTGGTGGGTGCCGACCGTTGGTCGGCACATCTGTCAGATATCGAATGAATCATCCACGCATGGCGTGGATCTACTGGCCACTGCGGCCGTTGGAACGCGCGGCTGTTGGTAGGTGTCGACCTTGGTCGACACAGAGCGAGCGCAGCGAGCGACCCGCTTTTGCTTTTCTTTGTTCTTTTCCGTGGTTGGACGCGCGCAGAAAACTGTCAGAGGTGGGGCGGGTGGGCCATGCAGGGGCGTTGGCGCCATGGATGGCGCCATCGAGCTTACAGGGACGTACTTGCAGCGTCCCCTGCATGGCCCACCCGCCCCGCCAAGCGCGGCTTTTGACTTCAGCATCCAACCACGAGCGACTCAGCCGTTCGCCACCGCAAACTCCGGCCGCGTCAGGTTGTCCGCTTCGCCCTCGGTGCACAGCACTTCGTCTTCGATGCGGATGCCGCCATACGGACGGAAGAAATCCACGCGGTCCCAGTTGATCGCATCGCCATGGCCGGCATCCTTCACTTCATTCAACAGCATGTCGATGAAGTACAGGCCCGGTTCGATGGTCACCACCATGCCCGGTTCCAGCACGCGGGTCAGGCGCAGGTACGGGTGGCCCGCCGGGCGCTCGATGCGGCCACCCTCGTCGCTGGCCGCGAAACCGGCCACGTCGTGCACCTGCAGGCCGATCAGGTGGCCGATGCCATGCGGGAAGAACGCGGCGCTGACGCCGGTTTCCACTGCAGTCTGTGGCGAGACCTTGATCACGCCGAAGTCCTTCAGCACGCCCATCAGTGAAAGATGTGCATCCACGTGCAGCTGCTTGTAGTCAAAGCCCGGGCGCACCGCTGCGCACATCTGCTGCTGGGCCGCATCGACGGCGGCGATCATCGCGGCGAACTCGTCGTGGCCTTGCGCGGCGTAGGTGCGGGTGATGTCGCTGGCGTAGCCGTGTGCGCTGGCACCGGCATCGATCAGGAAGCTGCGCAGCGGCTGCGGTGCCTTGCGGCCCAGCTCGGTGTAATGCAGCACGGCGGCATGTTCGTTCAGCGCCACGATGTTGCCGTAGGGCAACTCGTTGGCGTCCTGGCCAACGGCCTGGCAGTAGGCCATGTGGATGCTGAACTCGTCGGCGCCGTTGCGGAACGCGGCCTCGGCGGCGCGGTGGCCGCGCACGCCCAGCACCTGCGCCTGGCGCATCAGCGCGATTTCATACGGCGTCTTGCTGCCGCGGTGCCACTCCAGGTAGTTCACCACCGGTGCCGGGTTGTTCGGCACGTAGTTGCCCAGCGCGCTCTGCGGCTCGCCGAGGATGGCGCAGCGCGACGGGTCGGCCGGCAGCAGCGCCAGCGCCTCTTCGGGCTTGCGGATGATGTGGATGTCGAAGTGCTCCACCCACCAGCCGCTGGGGGCGTCCGGTACCACGTGCCAGTAATCGAAGGGCTGGTGGAAGATCACCGCCGGACGCTTGCCGGGGGTGAACACGATCCAGCTGTTGGGCACGCGGGTCAGCGGCAGCCAGGCCTTGAACTGCGGATTCACCGCATACGGGTAGTCGCGATCGTCGAACACCTGGTAGTGCAGGGTGCCGCTGGGCACCACCAGGTGATCGAAGCCGCCGCGGGCCAGCGCCTGTTCGGCGCGTCGGCACAGCACGGCCAGGTGGTCGGAATACAGGGCGCCGGGGTCTTGCTGGATCATTGCGGTGGCTCGACACGGAAAACGGCCCTAGATTCTGCCGCATACCGCGAAAAACCGCTGTGCCGGAACCGGCACTCAGGCCGTCGAAACCGGTCCCTCGTCGCTGTCCTCGCCCACCCACTGGCGCAGCAGCTGCCGATGTTCGCGCGACAGGGTGAGGAATCGGAAGCCGGTCCAACTCTGGCCGGGTGCATGTGCGGGCTCGCTCCACAGCAGGTGCACGCCCACATCGATGTCCTGCTGGCGGCCATCACCCAGTGGCAGCGGGAAGCGCAGCTGGTACAGCGCGTCCTCACGCAGCGGCGCACTGGCCAGCATCAGCATGCCGGTTTCGGAAACATTGCCGAGACGGCCGACCACGCATTCGCGCATCTGGTCGGTGACCGGGACCAGGTCCGAGACCTGGCGGCGCGGTGCGCGACGGGTGTCCTGTGGCGGCTGGGTGTTCATGCGGAGGTCTCCTGCGTGTGGCCGGCCGCCAGCGCACGCAATGCGCCAAGGCTGGCTTCCCAGGCGCGGTCGACCAGCCGGGCCTTGTCTTCGGTGACCAGCTGCGCACGGCCGGCGCTGATCTGCCGGGCCAGCGTATCCAGGTCGGTCTCGGCGATCTTCTGCCCGCGCGGATTGACGAACAGGGCGTGGCCGGTCAGCAGGCTGTACCAGGACAGGCGCTGGCGGCGCAGCGTGCCATCACCGGTATCGATGTCGAACCAGCTGCCGAACGGCAGCGTTGACAGCTGCTGGTAGGCGGCTTCTTCGGCACTGCTGCGGGGTGTTGCAGGCGCCGTGCCGGTGGGCGTGCCGGCGTGTTCGCCCAGGCGTGCACGCGCCTTCAGGCGGGCACTGAGTTCGGTACGCGAGGTGCTTTCGTCCTCGCCGCCGGGCGTAGCCAGCCTGCGCGCGACGGCGGCGGCTTCCTCGGCGTGGTAGCCGACCTGCAGCAGGGCGGCCTCGACATCGGCAGCAAGCGCGGCATCGGTGCCACCGGGGGCATCGACGGCCTGCGCGGTGATGGCAGCGATGCGCTGGGTCTGCTGCAGGCGTTCCTGCCATTGCGGTGAGTCGTCGCCATGGCGCAGGCGGGTGAGGGTCAGGGCGTCGGCCCAGGCCTGGCGCAGCAGGGTCTGCACGAAGCGCGGCGGTTCCTGCGTGTCGCAGCACTGGTCGATCTGTGCGCTGGCCTGGCGCCGGGCCAGTTCCAGCCGCTCCTTGCCGCGCGCAGCTTCGACATGGCGGCGCTCGGCCAGCTCGGCGCGATGCGCCGCGGCACGCTGGTGCTGCTGCACGTCTTCATTGGCGGTGGCGAAAGCCTCCGGCGTCCGTGCGTCCTGGCCCAGCAGGCCCTGCACGCTCTGCGCCATGCGCTGCAGCAGCTGTGGGTCGACGTCATCGTCGCCCAGCCAGTTGGCGCCGACTTCGGCAATCTGGTTGAGCAGCTCGCGCGCCGGGTGCTCGTCGCGTACGAAGAAGCCCGGATCGGCCATTGCCGCGCGTGCCAAGGGCACCTGCAGGCGCGCCAGCAGGGCGGCCGGCACCGGGTCGGGGCGCTGTTGCTGCTGCACCTGCTGCATCAGCATGCGCAGCAGGTCGAGGTTGTCACGGTCGTGGCTGCCCAGCTGCGCCTGCGTACCGTGCTCGCTGCGCAGCTGCGCCACGACGGCGGCCTGCAGGTCGGCAACGCCGGTGGCCGAGCTGGACTGGGCCTGCAGGCGTGCGAGCACCGCATCCACTGCCGCGCTCGGCACGGCATCGCGGTCCGCAGGGGCTGCGCTGGCATGGCGTGCCTGCTGCAGCAGCTCATGCAGCGCGCTGCCGGTGGCGGTGGTCAGGCCCGGCAGGGCCGCGCCGGTTGCGCCGCCATCCTGGAAGGCGTCCTGCACCAGGCTCGACCAGGAACCGGCGGGTGCCGATCCGTTCCAGCCGGTCAGTGGCGCCGCAGCGCGCTTTGCCGGCTGGGTGGCACGTCCACCGCCCACCGACTGGGTGATGATCCGCCGCGTGCTCGACGAGCGCGCCAGGTAGGGGGTGTAGACCAGGCCGGGCAGCACGCCGTGCTGGGCCAGCAGGGCATTGGCGCGGTCGAGGATGTCGCCCAGGCGTTCCAGCACCTGGCGTTCGAAGCTGCGATACAGCGCCAACTGGACTTCGACGCTGAGCGCATCCTGTTCGGCGATCCGGCGCAGCATCGCGCACAGTGCCTGCGGTGCCAGTGGCAGGGTATCGGCCTCGAAGGCCGGTGCCGCGGCCAGCACGCCCAGGCGTTGGCCCAGCAGGTTCAGTGTGTTGGTCGAGCGCAGCGTCTCGCGCCGGATCATCTCGGTCAGCAGCAGGTCGCGGTCCACTTCATGTTCATCGACCAGCGACAGCCCGAGCATGCCGGGCAACGGCGGGGGCGTGGCACCGACGCTGGCGCCGGTGGCGGGTTCGCGCAGCCGTATCAGTGCATCGGCCACGGCATTGAGCATGCGGTCGGCGAAATGGCCGGAAAAGGCATGCAGTTGGCCGCGCTGGGCCATCAGTTCGGCCTGCAGCTGTGGATTGCGCGCGCGATCGGCGTCGTGCAGCAGCGTCTGTTCCAGCGCTTCGACGGTCAGGATCAGAGGGGCGGCCAGCGTCTGCCGGCACAGGCCGATCAAGGCGCCCAGCAGCTCACGCACCCGCGGTGGCAGGTTGCTGGCAGCCAGGCGGGCTTTGTCGGCAGAGGTAATGGAGAAGACAGCTGACATCGGCAGGCGGTACCCGGATTCCCGCGGATCGATCTTGTGAATCTACCGTGTCGGCCGCAGTCGGCGCTACTTTAGGGTGAATGTGCATCCCATTCGCCAGGCATGGCCCGACCGATGAACGGTAGTGCCGGCCGCTGGCCGGCAATCCGCGCCGATCGAGCTGCCGGCCAGCGGCCGGCACTACCCCCTGTCAGGCGAGGATCACTCCTCCAGGAACAGGCTCACCACATCGTTGGTGAATCGGCGGCCCAGCTCGGTCGGCTGCACATGGCCATCCGTCACCTCCAGCCAGCCGCGCTGCACGGCCTCGGCCAGCGGTGCATCGAGCACGCGGCGCGGCAGCCCGGTGCGCGACTCGAAATCGCGCAGGCCGAAGCCTTCATGCAGGCGCAGCAGATTCAGCATGTACTCGAAGGGCAGGCGCTCGGCTGCGATCACATCGTCACCGCCGAACGAGGCCGGGGTA
The DNA here is from genome assembly GCF_009659995.1 of Stenotrophomonas sp. MH181796. Classification (NCBI taxonomy): domain Bacteria; kingdom Pseudomonadati; phylum Pseudomonadota; class Gammaproteobacteria; order Lysobacterales; family Lysobacteraceae; genus Stenotrophomonas; species Stenotrophomonas sp. MH181796. The sequence goes on along the minus strand of NZ_RAHU01000001.1, from coordinate 40,708 downwards.
CCCGCGCTGTCCAGATAAGCCTGCGGATGCTTCAGCTTCCAGCGTCGCAGCACGTGTTCCTCGGCACCCGAACTGATCTTGCCGTGCGCGCCGGCACCGATGCCCAGGTAGTCGCCGAAACGCCAGTAGTTCAGGTTGTGCGCGCTCTGCCGGCCAGGGCGTGCGTAGGCGCTCACCTCGTACTGGCCGAAACCGGCCTGCGCCAGCAGGGCCTGGCAGTGTTCCTGCATGTCCCAGGCATTGTCTTCATCGGGAATGCCCTGCGGCGGCCGCGCGAAGAACACCGTGTTCGGTTCCAGGGTCAGCTGGTAGTGCGAGATATGCGCCGGCTGCAGTGCGAACGCGCGCTCCAGATCGGCCTCGGCGCCGGCCAGGGTCTGTTCCGGCAGCGCGTACATCAGGTCGATGTTGAAGTTGTCGTAGCCCGCGTCCTGCGCCATCTTCACCGCGCGCTCGGCTTCGCCACTGTCGTGGATGCGGCCCAGGCGCTTGAGCATCGCATCGTCGAAACTCTGGATGCCGAAGCTGAGGCGGTTCACGCCGGCCGCGCGGTAGCGGTCGAAACGGCCATGCTCGGCCGTGCCCGGGTTGGTTTCCAGGGTGATTTCGGCGTTGGGTGCGAAGCGCAGGCGTGCGCTGGCCTGTTGCAGGAAACGGTCGATTGCTTCCGGCGGGAACAGGCTGGGTGTGCCGCCACCGAAGAACACGCTGTGCACCACCCGGCCCCAGACCAGCGGCAGGTCCTGGTCGAGATCGCGCAGCAGCGCATCGATGTAGGCGTCGAACGGCAGTTCGCCCTTGGCCTGGTGCGAATTGAAATCGCAGTACGGGCACTTGCGCACGCACCACGGCAGGTGCACGTACAGCGACAGCGGTGGTGGCACCAGTCGCGGCGGGCTGTCGTGGTCAGCGGAGCAGGCTTCGCCGGGCAGGTGGTTGCAGTGGTCGTGGGCGTGCGGCATGGGCTTCTTCGGTAGTGCCGGCCGCTGGCCGGCTTCCCTGGTTCGATCGGGTGGCGTCAGTACAGCGTCGCCAGCTGCTGCTTGAGCTGTTGCAGGGCAATGGCACGGTGGCTGATGGCGTTTTTCAGGGCCGGCTCCATCTCCGCGGCAGTCAGGCCGTGGGTGGTGTCCAGGAACACCGGGTTGTAGCCGAAACCATTCGTGCCGCGCAGTTCACGGATGATCTGCCCTTCCCAGCGACCTTCGCAGATCAGTGGCTGCGGGTCGGTGGCGTGGCGCAGCAGCACGATCACCGCATAGAAGCGGGCGCCGCGCTGGCCATCGGGAATGTCGGCCATCGCCTCCAGCAGCTTGGCGTTGTTGGCCGCGGCGTTGGTCGGGTGGCCGGCATAGCGCGCGCTGTACAGGCCGGGTGCGCCGCCGAGGGCATCGACGATCAGGCCGGAATCATCGGCCAGCGCCGGCAGGCCGGTCGCTTCGCAGGCCGCGCGCGCCTTCAGCAGCGCGTTCTCGACGAAGGTCAGGCCGGTCTCTTCCACGTCGCCCAGGCCCAGCTCGGCGGCCGAGGTGATCTGCAGCGGCAGGTCGGCGAGGATCTCCTGCATCTCCACCAGCTTGCCGGCGTTGTGGCTGGCCAGTACCAGTTTCTTCATTGACGGGGCTCCAGCAGGTCCCAGGTGTTGCCATACAGATCGCGGAACACCGCGACCGTTGCATAGGGTTCTTCGCGCGGCGCTTCCAGGAACTCGACCCCGGCGGCCAGCATCGCCGTGTGGTCGCGGTGGAAGTCATCGGTGTTGAGGAAGAAGGCGACGCGGCCACCGGTCTGGTTGCCGATGCGGCTGCGCTGTTCCTCGTCGCTGGCACGGGCCAGCAGCAGGGCGGGAGCGCTGCCGTCGGTCGGCCCCACCACCACCCAGCGCTTGTGGCCCTGGTCGATGTCCTCCAGCAGCGCGAAGCCGAGCTTGCCGGTGTACCAGGCAATGGCTTCGTCGTAGTCGGCCACCACCAGCGTGGTCAGGGCGATGCGCCGGTTCATGCCGACAGCGCTGCCTGCTGTGCGGCCAGCAGTTCGGCCACGCCCTTTTCGGCCAGGCCCAGCAGCGCATCCAGTTCGTCGCGACGGAAGGCATGGCCTTCGGCGGTGCCCTGCAGCTCGATGAAGCCACCGCCGTCGTTCATCACCACGTTCATGTCGGTGTCGCAGTCGCTGTCTTCGGCGTAGTCCAGGTCCAGCACCGGGGTGCCGCGGTACACGCCCACCGACACCGCTGCCACCGCGCCCAGGATCGGGTTGCGCTTGATGTCGCCGCGCTTCATCAGCACGTTCACCGCATCGACCAGCGCCACGTAGGCGCCGGTGATGGCGGCGGTGCGGGTGCCGCCGTCGGCCTGCAGCACGTCGCAGTCGAGGGTGATGGTGCGTTCGCCCAGCGCGTTGCGGTCCACGCAGGCACGCAGGCTGCGGCCGATCAGGCGCTGGATCTCCAGCGTGCGGCCACCCTGCTTGCCACGGGCGGCTTCACGGTCGCTGCGGGTGTGGGTGGCGCGCGGCAGCATGCCGTATTCGGCGGTCACCCAGCCCTCGCCCTTGCCGCGCAGGAAGCCCGGCACGCGGTTCTCGACGCTGGCGGTGCACAGCACACGGGTTTCACCGAAGCACACCAGCACCGAACCTTCGGCGTGGCGGGTGAAGCCGCGTTGGATGACGACCGGGCGGAGCTGGTCGGGCTGGCGGCCGCTGGGGCGGGAATCGGACATGGTGCGGGTTCCGTAATGGCGTGGGAGTACGCCGCCACGCCCGCGGCCTTCACGGGGCGGGCAAGGGGGCTCTGGTGAGGGCGCTAGGGTACCATTCCCCCTTTGCACGCACCGGACACAATCCATGATTCGAAGCATGACCGCCTACGCCGGCGGCGAGCGGGTCACCCCGTGGGGCACGCTGGGCTGCGAGCTGCGCTCGGTCAACCACCGCTTCCTGGAGGTCGGCACCCGCCTGCCCGAGGAACTGCGGGCGCTCGAGCCGCAGCTGCGCGAGCGTATCGCCGCGCGCCTGAGCCGCGGCAAGCTGGATCTGGTGATGCGCCTGCGCGCCCCGGAAGCGGCCGCCAACCTGCAGGTGGACGAGGCCCTGCTGGGCCAGCTGGGCCGCCTGGCGCACCGTCTGACCTCCGATTTCCCCAACCTGCAGGTCAGTTTCACCGACCTGCTGCAGCTGCCGGGCGTGACCCGCGGCGAGGCCACCGATGCCGCCGCCCTGCAGGTCGAGGCACTGGCCCTGCTGGACCAGGTGCTGGACGGCTTCGTCGAGGCCCGTGAGCGCGAAGGCGGCAAGTTGTCCGCGGCCATCAGCGAGCGCGTGGACGGCATCGAGCGTATCGCCACCGACGTCCGCACGCTGATTCCGGCCATTCGCGACGGCCAGCGCGCCAAGCTGGCCGCACGCCTGGCCGACCTGCCGCACCCGGTCGACCCCGGCCGCGCCGAGCAGGAACTGGTGCTGTGGCTGCAGAAGCTGGACGTGGATGAAGAACTGGACCGTCTTGGCAGCCATATCGTCGAGATCCGCCGCGTGCTCAAGCAGCGCGAGCCGGTCGGCCGTCGCCTGGACTTCCTGCTGCAGGAGTTCAACCGCGAAGCCAATACGCTGGGCTCGAAGTCGGTGGACAGCCGCACGTCCAATGCGGCGGTGGAGCTGAAGGTACTGATCGACCAGATCCGCGAACAGGTGCAGAACATCGAGTGATGCTGCATCCAGCGCTACAGCAGGGGCGCCTTCGGGCGCCCTTGCCGTTCCAGCGCCTCAGCGGACGCTGACGCCCGGCGTTCCCTCGCCCAACCGTCCCACCACGGCCGCCTGGCCGAACCCGGCGTCGTGGAAGCAGGCCAGCACCGCATCCACCGCTTCCGGCGCACAGGACACCAGCAGGCCGCCGCTGGTCTGCGGGTCGGTCAGCAGTGGCTGCCAGTGGGCGGCCAAGCCCTCGGCGAAGCGCACCTCGGCGCCATACGAGGCCCAGTTGCGGTTGGAGGCGCCGGTTACGCAGCCGCGTTGCAGCAGGTCCAAGGTCTGCGGCAGCAGCGGCACCTGGGTACTGTCCACCTCGGCAGCCACCCCACTGGCCCGGCACACTTCCAGCAGGTGGCCCAGCAGGCCGAAACCGGTGACGTCGGTCATCGCGTGCACGCCGTCCAGCGCAGCCAGTGGCACGCCGACAGTGTTCAGGCGCGTGGTCGACTCGATCATCTGCCGGTACCCGTCGGCGTCCAGCACTTCCTTCTTCAGTGCTGACGAATACACGCCCACGCCCAACGGCTTGCCCAGCACCAGCACATCGCCGGCGCGGGCATCGGCATTGCGCTTGAGGCGTTGCGGATCGAGCACGCCGATCGCGGCCAGGCCATAGATGGGTTCCACCGAATCGATGCTGTGGCCACCAGCCACCACGATGCCGGCATCAGCGCAGGCGCGTTCGCCGCCCTGCAGGATGCCGCGGATGGTGTCCTGCGGCAGCGTGTTGATCGGCATGCCGACGATGGCCAGCGCGAACAATGGCCGCGCGCCCATCGCGTACAGGTCCGACAGCGCATTGGTGGCGGCGATGCGGCCGAAGTCGAACGGGTCGTCGACAATCGGCATGAAGAAGTCGGTGGTGGCGACGATTGCCTGCCGGTCATCGAGGCGATACACCGCGGCGTCGTCGCTGGTCTCGCGGCCGACCAGCAGCTCGGCCGGTGCCGGAAGCGCTGGAACGCCACGCAGCAGTTCGGTCAGCACGCCGGGCGCGATCTTGCAGCCGCAGCCACCGCCATGCGCGAGAGACGTCAGTCGTTGCGGGGCATCAGCCGTTGAAGGAGCGGGGGACTGCGCGTGCGTGGCCATGCCGACATCTCCTGCGGAAACACGAATGGCGGAAGGCAGCAGGAGTCGAACCTACCAGGGAACGATCGACGCCCCCTACTGGGTTTGAAGCCCAGCCGCATGCCCGGATGCGCATGCCTTCCGAAAGTACGGCGGTACCGGTGGGCTCAGTCGCGGGCTGCGTTCCACTGCAGGTCGCCGCGCGGCCGATGCTGGTCACCGACGCGTCGAGTGTAGCCAACGCGATTGAAGAACTCCAAGATCTGGATGCTGCGTTTGCGGCCCAGGCCGATGGCATCGCGGAAGGCCGCCGCATCCACCGTGCCGGTGGCCTGTGACAGCTGCGCGACAATCGCGGCCAGCTCGGCGATGCGGGCCGGCGCATAGAACAGGTCCGGCACCACCTGGAACAGTTCACCACGTGCGGCGGCGCGGCGCAGGACCGCGCGGACCTCATCTTCGGCCAGACCGACGTCGGCGGCCAGGGTGCGCACCCACGGTGGATCGAAGCCACCGGCGTGCAGTTGCGGCAGCACGCGTTCCAGCAGGAGACGTTCGCGTTCCGGTGGCACATGGTCATGGCCGGGCAGGCGCCACCACGCGCCCACGCGCTGCAGCGTGCCATCGGCCAGCAGGTCCTGCAGCAGCGCATTCCAGAGGCTCGCTGCAAGCGAGGGCAGGGTACTGCGCTGCAGGCGCCCGCTGTCGACACCGGGTTCGTCCGGGCGTCGCTCGTGCCAGCCGCGCAGCGAGGTGATCACCTGCTCGCGCAGTGCCTGCCAGTGCGGTGCGAGGATGATCACTGTGTCATCGCGGGTCGCGATGCGTCGCGCGTCCTCGGGCAGGTCGATGCGGTCGGCGGCGCGTCGGCAATAGCGTTGCAGCGCAGTGAGGGGAATGCCGGCAGGTGCCTGCTGCAGCAGCGGGACAACACCGGCACCGGCCGCCAGCTGCTCCAGTGCCGCCAGCCAGGCCAGCCGTGCAGGACTGCGCCGACGCCGCTGCGGAGGATCCGGATCGAGCACGACGCCACCGCCCAGTGTGTGGGTGGCCGCTGAATCACGGGCGATGAAACGATCGCCACACATCGCGCAGACCGGTGCATCGAACACCAGCTGCACCAACTGACCATCGCCGTGGTCGTGGTCGTGGTCTTCCAGCAGCACCATATGCGCCTGCCGGTGCATCGTGCCCCAGTGGATGTGCAGCGGTGACCAGTCGCGCAGTGGCGGCGCCAGTGCGGAAAGCCGCAGCCGCACATCAACGCGGGTGGTGGCCAGCAGCGCGCGTGGATCGGCGATCCAGTCGCCCCGGTGGATGTCGTCGCGGGCGATGGCGGCCAGGTTCAGCGCGCAGCGTTGCCCAGCCATCGCGTGCTCGCTGGCCTGGTTCTGCGCGTGGATGCTGCGCACGCGCACGTCGGTGGCGGCCGGCATCAGCTGTAGATGCTCACCCACCGCCGCGATGCCGCCATGCACCGCGCCGGTCACCAGCGTGCCGTGGCCGGCCAGCGAGAACACGCGGTCCACCGGCATGCGGAACAGTTCGCTGCGCAGTTCGGCCTGGCGTGTGCTGGCATCGTCCGCCGCCCACGCGTGCAGCTGGGTACGCAGTGCGTTGATGCCGGCATCGTCGGGTGCGGTGCTGTTGCAGGCGAACAGAGGGGAATCCTGCAGCGGTGTCGCGGCCAGCAGCGCGGCAATCTCGATCTCGACCCGGGCGAGGCGCGCCGCATCCACACGGTCGATCTTGGTCAGGGCCACCGCACCACGATCCACGCCCAGCAGCTGCAGGATCGCCAGATGCTCGCGGGTCTGTGGCATCACGCCGTCGTCGGCAGCGATCACCAGCAGAGCGACATCGATACCCGTGGCGCCGGCCACCATCGTATGCACGAAGCGCTCATGGCCTGGCACGTCGACGAAGCCCAGCGTCGCGGCGGGGCCTTCGACGTGCCTGCTTTCCACCGGGACATAGGCGTAGCCCAGTTCGATCGATATACCGCGCGTTCGCTCTTCCTGCAGGCGATCGGTTTCGATGCCGGTCAGTGCGCGTACCAGGCTGGTTTTGCCATGGTCGATATGCCCGGCGGTGCCGACGATCATGCCTGCAGCGTGCTCCACTGGGCGAGGAAGTCGGCTTCGTCGGCCGGTTCCAGGCAGCGCAGGTCCAGCCACAGCGCGTCATCGGCAATGCGGCCCAGCACGGGCCGCGGCAGCTGACGCAAGCGCTTGGCCAGGCGATCCAGTCCGCCACGGCGCGCGCTGGTAATGCGCAGTCCGGCGCTGGCCAGCTGCGCCTGTGGCTGGGCGCCGCTGCCGATCTGGCTCTGCATTGGTGACCGTTCAAGATCGTAGTCGGCCGCGAGCACGGAACGCATCGGCTGCAGCAGGCGCTGAGCCTGCACGTCGAGGTCCTCCTGCGTGCGTGACAGGGTGCGCAGGGTCGGCAGTCGCTGTGCCAGCAGCTCCGGCTCGCGGTACAGGGCCAGCACCGCTTCCAGTGCGGCCAGGCCCATCTTGTCCATGCGCAGTGCCCGCTTCAGCGGGTTGCGGTTGATCCGCGCGATCAGGTCGGCGCGGCCGGCGATGATGCCGGCCTGCGGACCACCCAGCAGCTTGTCGCCACTGAACGACACCAGGTCGGCGCCGGCCGCCAGCGTTTCCTGCACGGTGGGCTCGTGCGGCAGGCCGAAGGCCGCCAGATCACACAGGCTGCCACTGCCCAGGTCCACCACCAGCGGCAGGCCATGCTCGTGCGCGATCGCGGCCATCGCCGCGGTGTCGACCTTGGCGGTGAAGCCGGTGATCGCGTAGTTGCTGGCGTGCACCTCCATCAGCAGCGCGGTGCGCGTGCCGATGGCATTGGCGAAGTCAGCCGGATGGGTACGGTTGGTGGTGCCGACTTCCAGCAGCCGCGCACCGGCACTGCGCATCACGTCGGGAATGCGGAAGGCGCCACCGATCTCCACCAGCTCGCCGCGTGACACCACCACGTCGCGGCGGTTGGCCAGGCTGTTGAGCAGCAGCAGGACCGCCGCGGCATTGTTGTTGACCACGGTGGCGGCTTCTGCGCCGGTCAGTTCGCAGATCAATGCCTGCACCCGTGCATCGCGGTCGCCGCGACGGCCGCGGCTGACGTCGAACTCCAGATCCACCGGTGCGGTCATCGCGCGGGTGACCGCGTGCACGGCGGCATCGGGCAGCAATGCGCGGCCAAGATTGGTGTGCAGCACGGTGCCGGTCAGGTTGAACATCGGCTGCAGATCCAGCCGTGCGTCAGCGGCCAGTGCGACCTCGACTGCTGCCACCAGCGCCGGGCCGTCAACCGCTTCCTGCAGCTGCGTGGCCGAGAGCTGGCCGGCGCTGATACGGTCGCGCAGCACCTGCAGGTGCGAACGCAGCAGCTGGGTGATACGGCTGCGGCCGTGGCCCTCGATCAGTGCTGCCAAGGCAGGCAGACGCAGCAACCGGTCCAGCGAGGGCAGGGCAGCGGCCGATGCCGGGGTGGGGGGGGGCGTGGCTGTCATCGCCTCACTCGCCGTCGGATTGCCACAGCAGCGGATTCTGGCTGGCGCGCGCATACCCTTCCTCGCCCAGCAGCAGGTCCAGCGCCAGCGTGCCGAGGTCGTCGGCCACCGGCTCCAGCGACGGGTCTTTCTCCAGATACAGGATCTTGCGGTAGCTGTGGCAGTGGTCGCAGGTCTCGGCGCGGACCGCGCTCTCGCGCACGGCCTCGCCGCTGTCGCCATCCACATCGGCCAGGGCGCGGTAGGCGATGTCCTTGCCGGCGGTGCCACACTGGCTGCACTGCACGCGCACGTAGTGCCACTGGCAGGCACACAGTGAGCACGACAGGTAGCGGTAGGACGCATAGGGCGGCCGCGCCTGCACCACGCTGACCACCGGCAGGGTGCCGCACAGCGGGCACAGCCCCGGTGCATCGGCCAGCGGCTTCAGGTCGGTGGGGCGGAAGCTGTCTGCCAGTACCGCCCAGTAGACCTGCAGCGCGTTCATCACCAGCAGCGCAGCCACCGCATCCACCGACGGCGCGTCATCACGTTCCAGCACCGCATGCGCTTGTGCATCCAGCCACGCGTCACCGGCAGCGGCAACGCGCTGCAGTTCCAGCCGGGTTTCCGCCGGCAGCCCGGCTTCTTCAGCGCAGTGCTGGCATAGCGTGCGCAGCCAGTCGCGCCAACGTCCATCCAGCTGAAGCGTGTTGGCCGGCCGCAACGGCATCCCGGCGCCGGCCGCCGCACTCGACTGCTGTGCACGCGCCTGTGCCTGAAGCTCCTCGCGTTGCGGCGGTGTCAGATCCTCCAGCAGCGCCTGCTGCGCATCAGCCAGCGCAGCCAGAAGCTGCAGGTAACCACCGATGGCACTGTGTCCCGCCAGACTGCGCAGCCGGTCCGCACGTCCGGCAAACAGCGACGCGGTATCGGGCAGGATGATGCGCGGAACATCGCGCGAGGCCAGCGTCTCGATCTCACCGGGTTCAAGGATGCGTTGCGCCATGCAGGGCCAGCCAGAAGAACCAGCCTCCATCCTCGCCGTTGTCAGCGCTGCCGTCCAGCGCATTGCAGGCCATTTGAAATGGTTGGGGTCAGATCCGTTTTCCATAGGAAAACGGATCTGACCCCATCGGTTGTTGCCGTGTTCATTGTGTCGACCAAGGTCGACACCCACCAACAGCAACGCAGAACGCCGTCCCGACAGATCGCAGGAACCTGTCGAAGGCGGGGTGGGTCCGGTTGCGGGGGTGTCCGCGGCATGGATGCCGCGGCCAAGCCCCCATGGAAGGGTTTACGGCGTCCCCCGCAACCGGACCCACCCCGCCATCCCACGGATAGCCGCTGTTGCTGTTGCCTTGGCTTGAAGCGGGTGCAGGGCCGCAGGCCCTGCCGCTAACCCTGTTCCCGCCGCCCGCGCAGGATGTCCCGGAACCACTGCCGGTGGTGCTTGTACGCCCACCCGTAGGTCACCTTGCCCTGGGTCATCGCCCGCACCGAACCCTTGATCCAGATCGCCGCATAGATGTGCACCACGATCGCGCACACCAGCACCCAGCCGAACAGCGCATGGGCGAGCACCGAGAAGCGGATCACCCCGATCGGGAAGAAGTGGCTGAAGTACTGCCGCCAGATCACGAAGCCGGTCAGCAGCAGCGCCGACAGGCAACCGATGATGGCCCAGAACAGCAGTTTCTGGCCGGCATTGAAGCGGCCCACCGGCGGCAGCTTCTCATCCTCGTTGCGCAGTACATCGCGCATGCCGCGCATCCACGCGCGGTCATCGGCGCTGAGGAAGTTGTCACGCCACATCCGCAGCGCCAGCAGCGCAAAGCCGATCACCATGGCCAGGCCGATGAACGGATGCAGGATGCGCGTCCACGGCCCGCCACCGAACAGCTGGGTCAGCGGGAACAGGGCAGGGTGGAACAGCGCCATCCCGGACAGCGCGGTCAGCACGAAGCAGATCGCCACGATCCAGTGGTTGATGCGGGTCGGCGCACGGTAGCGGATGATCTCGCGGGGGCGCGGGGCGCGGCTCATGACCGGTCCTCCTCGATCTTCTCGGCCTCACGCTCGGCGTGTTCTTCCTCTTCCTCGTCCACCGTGTTGCGGCCGATGCCGATGTAATGCAGGAAGCCGGCGAAGGCCGTGGCGGCGATCGCCAGCACGCCCAGCGGCTTGGCCACGCCCTTCCACACTTCCACCATCGGGCTGATGCGCGGGTCCTTGGGCAGGTCGGCGTACAGCTCGGGCTTGTCCACGTGCTGCAGCACGTACATCACATGGGTGCCGCCGACGCCCTGCGGGTCGTACAGGCCGGCGTTCTCGTAGCCACGCGATTTCAGGTCCTCCACGCGGCCGGCGGCATGCTCGGTCATCGCCTGCTTGCTGCCGAAGGTGATCGCACCGGTCGGGCAGGTCTTCACGCAGGCCGGTTCCTGGCCCACCGCCACCCGGTCCGAACACAGCGTGCACTTGTAGGCCTTGTGGTCCTTCTTGGAGATGCGCGGTACGTCGAACGGGCAACCGGTCACGCAGTAGCCGCAGCCGATGCAGTTCTCTTCCTGGAAGTCGACGATGCCGTTGGCGTACTGGATGATCGCGCCCGGCGACGGGCAGGCCTTCAGGCAGCCCGGATCGCTGCAGTGCATGCAGCCTTCCTTGCGGATCAGCCACTCCAGCTTGCCCTTCTCGTCCTCGTACTCGCGGAACTTCATCACCGTCCACGACTGTTCGCTCAGGTCGGGCGGGTTGTCGTAGCTGCCAACGCAGCTGCCGACCTCGTCGCGCAGATCATTCCACTCCATGCAGGCGACCTGGCAGGCCTTGCAGCCGATGCACTTGCTCACATCGATCAGCTTGGCGACCTGGCCGGTGTGCGCGCCACGCGCCTCCGGCGAGGGCGTGGTGGTGGCCGAGCGGCGGATGATGTCCAGGGATTGCAGTGACATGGCGTGTCTCCTACACCTTCTCGACCTTGACCAGGATGCACTTCGATTCGGGCGTCTGCGAGTTGCCGTCACCGATGGCGTTGGTCAGCGTATTGGCGATGTATCCGGGCTTGGCCGCACCGAGGAAACCCCAGTGGATCGGCACGCCCACCTGGTGCACGGTTCTGCCATCAATCTGCAGGGCCTTGATGCGCTTGGTCACCATCGCCACCGCTTCGATGTGCCCGCGCTTGGAACTGACCCGCACGCGGCTGCCGTTGTTGATGCCCAGCTCATCGGCCAACGCCGCGCCGATCTCGACGAACTGCTCGGGCTGGATGATGGCGTTCAACTTGCCGTGCTTGGTCCAGAAGTGGAAATGCTCGGTCAGGCGGTAGGTTGTGGCTACATGCGGGAACTCGTCCGGCGAACCGATCTGTGCGCGATCGCTGGCGAACACGCGGGCCGCCGGGTTGTTCAGCGTCAGTGCCTGCCCCGGGCTGAGCGGGTTGCTGCGCAGCGGTGTATCGAACGGTTCGTAGTGCTCCGGGAACGGGCCCTCGGCCATGCCAGCCTTTGCGAAGAAGCGGGCGATGCCTTCCGGATTCATGATGAACGGGCCCATGCCGCCGGCGGGATCTTCGTCCGCCTTGAAGTCCGGCACGTCCACGCTGCCCCAGTTCCTGCCGTTCCAGGCCAGCAGCGTGCGGCGCGGATCGAATGGTTGGCCAGCCACGTCGCACGACGCGCGGTTGTACATCACGCGGCGGTTGGCCGGCCATGCCCAGGCCCAGCCCAACGTGTTGCCGATGCCGGTGGGGTCGCTGTTGTCACGCCGCGCCATCATGTTGCCGGTCGGGCCCCAGGCACCGATGTAGATCCAGCAGCCGGAGGAGGTGCTGCCGTCGTCGCGCAGGTCGCCGAACGCGGCCAGCTGCTCGCCGGCCTTGCGCACCAGCTTGGTCGGGTCCTTCGGATCGAATACGTCGGCCAGCGCCTTGCCGTTGTATTCCATCGCCAGTTCTTCCGGCGTTGGCAGTTCCGGGTTGGAGTACTTCCAGGCCAGGTCGCGCACCGGCTCCCACCACGCACCGCCGTCCTTCTCGTACATCGCTTTGATGCGATGGAACAGCTCGGACATGATCTCGATGTCGCTGCGTGCTTCGCCCGGCGGATTGGCACCCTTCCAGTGCCACTGCAGCCAACGCGAGGAGTTCACCACCGCGCCGTTCTCCTCGGCGAAGGAGGTGGTCGGCAGGCGGAATACTTCGGTCTGGATCGTGCTCGGGTCGACGTCGTTCAACGCACCATGGTTCTGCCAGAAGGCAATGGTCTCGGTTTCCAGCGGGTCCATGCTGACCATGAACTTCAGCTTGGAGAACGCACTGATCAGCTTGCCCTTGTTCGGCGCCGAAGCCAGCGGGTTGAAACCCTGGCAGATGTAGCCGTGGATCTTGCCCTCGTTCATCAGCTCGTACGCCTGCAGCATGTCGTACGGCTTGTCGAGCTTGGGCAGGTGGTCGAAGCACCAGTTGTTGTCGGCGGTAGCGGCGTCGCCCCACCACGACTTCATCAGGCTGACGTGGAACTTCGGGTAGTTCTGCCAGAACGACATCTGGTTGGCGCGCAGTGGCTTCTGCGTGCGCTTGGCGATGTAAGCGTCGTAGTCCTGCTCGTCCTGTTTCGGCAGCGTCAGGTAGCCGGGCAGCAGGTCGGACATCAAGCCGATGTCGGTCAGGCCCTGGATGTTGGAATGCCCGCGCAGCGCGTTCATGCCGCCGCCGGCCACGCCGATGTTGCCCAGCAGCAGCTGCACCATGGTGCCGGCGCGCACGTTCTGCGCGCCGATCGAGTGCTGCGTCCAACCCAGCGCGTACAGGATGGTCATCGCCTTGTCCTTGCCGGCGGTGGACGCGATCATGTCCCAGACCTGGCGGATGCTGTCGGCGGGCGTGCCGCAGATGCGTTCGACCATCTCCACGGTGTAGCGCGCATAGTGCTGCTTGAGCAGGGTGTAGACGCAGCGCGGGTCCTTCAGCGTCGGGTCGCTGCGCACGAAGCCATCGTCACCGTAGGCGTAGTCCCAGCTGGAGCGGTCGTAGCTGCGCTTCTCTTCGTTGTAGCCCGAATACAGGCCGTCCTTGAAGGCGAACTCGTCCTTCACCAGGAACGACATGTCGGTGTAGTTCAGCACGTACTCGTGCTGGATGCGGTCCTCGGTCAACAGGTAGTTGATCAGGCCGCCCAGGAACACGATGTCGGTGCCGGTACGGATCGGCGCATACACGTCGGCCACCGCGGCCGAGCGGTTGAAGCGCGGATCGACCACGATCAGTCGGGCCTTGTTGTGTGCCTTCGCCTCGGTCACCCATTTGAACCCGCACGGGTGTGCCTCGGCGGCATTGCCACCCATGATCAGGATCAGGTCGGCATTCTTGATGTCGACCCAGTGATTCGTCATCGCACCACGGCCTAGCGTCGGGGCAAGACCTGCCACCGTCGGGCCGTGTCAGACACGTGCCTGGTTGTCGAATGCCAACATGCCAAGGGAGCGGACGACCTTGTGGGTCAGCACCGCGGTTTCATTGCTGGTGGCCGAGGCCGCCAGCATGCCGGTGGTCAGCCAGCGGTTGACCGTCTGCCCGGCCTCGTTCTTCTGCACGAAGTTGGCATCGCGGTCTTCCTTCATCAGCCGCGCGATGCGGTCCAGCGCATCGTCCCAGCTCAGCCGCTTCCACTCGTTCGAGCCCGGTGCGCGGTACTCGGGGTAGAGCAGGCGCGACTTGCTGTGGATGATGTCGGCCAGGCCGGCACCCTTCGGGCACAGCGTGCCGCGGTTGACCGGATGGTCCGGGTCGCCCTCGATATGGAAGATGCTCGGCTCGGCGTTCTTGGCGCCGTCGCCGAGGCTGTACATCAGGATGCCGCAGGCCACCGAACAGTATGTACAGGTGTTGCGGGTCTCGGTCGCGCGGGTCAGCTTGTATTGCCGAACCTCCGCGAGCGCGATGCCGGGCGCGAAGCCCATCAGTGCCAGGCTGGAGCCGACCAGGGTTGTCCCGGTCACTTTCAGGAACTGGCGGCGGCTCATCGAGGACATGCCGTTCTCCTGGGATGGCGGGGAGGCACGGGCCTCCGGGCTGTCGTTGGGTACGGCCCGGTTATAGCACAGGCCCCCGCACGCCCATGTGGCACAAGGCCCGGCGCCTGCCGGGCGGGCGCGGCAAGGGGCGGCTCTGGTAAAGTTGCGTGCCCGCACCCCGGGGAGTCGTCTGCCGGGCCTGGTTCCAGGATGTTCCGCGCAGCCCCCGCCGTCCTGGCGCGATCCTCCGCGCCGGATCTGGAACATCGAGGAAAAATTTTGCGAAATCAACCAGTTGGGTTCCGTGCATGAGCGCCCCGTCTACTCCGTCGGACGCCGTCGCGCGCGGCACGCTGTACATCGTTGCGGCGCCCTCCGGCGCCGGCAAGAGCAGCATCGTCAACGCCACCCTGGCGCGTGACCCGCAGATCGCCCTGTCGATCTCCTTCACCTCGCGCGCGATGCGCCCCGGTGAAGTGAACGGCCAGCACTACCACTTCGTCAGCGCCGAGAAGTTCGAACAGATGATCGCCGCCGGCGACTTCTTCGAGCATGCCTGGGTGCACGGTGACTGGAAGGGCACCGCCCGCCAGTCGGTGGAACCGCAGCTGGCCGCCGGCCAGGACGTGCTGCTGGAGATCGACTGGCAGGGCGCGCAGCAGGTGCGCCAGCTGGTGCCGGGCACGGTCACCGTGTTCATCCTGCCGCCGTCCAAGCAGGCCCTGCAGGACCGCATGCGCAAGCGCGGCCAGGACAGCGAGGCGGTCATCGCCCAGCGCCTGGGCGCGGCCCGTGACGAGATGCTGCACTTCAACGAGTTCGACTACGTGATCGTCAACGAGGTGTTCGACACCGCCGTGGACGAGCTGTGCGCCATCTTCACCGCCAGCCGGCTGCGCCGGGAGGCCCAGAAGGTCCGCCACGCTGGCCTGATCCAGGCCCTGTTGACCCCCGATCCGGGCGCAACTGACTGATTCCAAAAGAATCGGGTAGGGGTTGGCTTGATTTTGTCCAGCCCCTGCCAGTACACTCCGTCCCCTTTCCCTCATTCGATTGAGCGGCCGACCGGTCGCCGGGAGCCCGTATGGCCCGCATCACCGTAGAAGATTGCCTGGAAGTCGTTAACAACCGTTTCGAACTGGTCATGATGGCTTCCAAGCGTGCCCGCCAGCTCGCCAACGGCGTGCAGGCCACGCTGGACAACAGCGAGACCGAGGACAAGCCGACCGTGCTGGCGCTGCGCGAAATCGCTGCCCGCAAGATCGACAACGCGCTGATCGACGAAGTCGAGAAGGCCGAGCGTGAGCGCGCCGAGCGCGAAGCGCTGGAGTGGGCTGCCGCGGAAGTGGTCGCCGACGAAGACATGTCCAAGAACGACGATTGATCGCATCGATCAACGCAATCGTTGGATGTGCCGAACAGCCCGCCCCGTGCGGGCTGTTTCGCATTCAGGATTTGCCGTAAACGTCGCGCTGGAATAGGCTTCGGGCATGAACCCAGGCCCCACTGCCAAGGTCGCCGCAGCCCCCGCTGCCGCCGTACCCGACTACGTCCTCCAGCTTGAACGCGCCGCCCATTACCTGCCGCCGGAACAGCTGCCGCTGTTGCGCCGTGCCTGGGAAGTCGGCGCCGCCGCGCACGCTGGGCAGACGCGCAAGTCGGGCGAGCCCTATATCACCCATCCGGTGGCCGTGGCCCAGGTGCTGGCCGAGCTCGGCCTGGACGTGGAAGCGCTGATCGCCGCGATCCTGCACGACACCATCGAAGACACCCCGCTGACCCGTGAAGCGCTGGCCGCCGAGTTCGGCGAAGCCGTGGCCGAACTGGTCGACGGCGTGACCAAGCTGGACAAGCTGAAGTTCCGCGACCGCCAGGAAGCGGCCGCCGAGAGCTTCCGCAAGATGCTGCTGGCGATGTCGCGCGACCTGCGCGTGATCATGATCAAGCTGGCCGACCGCCTGCACAACATGCGCACGCTGGGCGCACAGAGCCGCGAAGCACGCGGCCGCATTGCCCGCGAAACGCTGGAGATCTACGCGCCCATCGCCCAGCGCCTGGGCATGAGCCTGGTCAAGAGCGAGCTGCAGAACCTCGGTTTCAAGGCGCTGTACCCGTGGCGCCACGCCATCATCGAGAAACACATCCGCAGCCAGCCGGTGGTGCGCCGCGAGGCGATGGCGCAGGTGGAAGTACAGCTGTCGCAGCGCCTGGCCAAAGAAGGGATCGAGCACCGCCTGGTCAGCCGCATCAAGACCCCGTGGAGCATCTACAACAAGATGCGCGACGAGAACAAATCCTTCGACCAGGTGATGGACGTGTTCGGCTTCCGCCTGGTCGTGCGCAGCGTGCCCAGCTGCTACCACGCGCTGGGTTCGGTGCATGCCACCTTCAAGCCGCTGGATGGCCGCTTCCGCGACTTCATCGCCATTCCCAAGGCCAACGGTTACCAGTCGCTGCACACCGTGCTGTTCGGGCCTTATGGCTCGCCGATCGAGGTGCAGATCCGCACCGAGGAAATGGACCTGATTGCCGAACGCGGCGTGGCCGCGCACTGGACCTACAAGTTCGGTGGTGATTCGCCCAACAGCGCGCAGAGCCGCGCGCACGCCTGGATCGTCGAGCTGATCGACTCGCAGCGCGCCGCCGGGTCCTCGCTGGAGTTCCTCGACAACGTCAAGGTCGACCTGTTCCCGGACGAGGTCTACCTGTTCACTCCGAAGGGCAAGATCCTGGCCCTGCCGCGCAACTCCACCGCGCTCGATTTCGCCTACGCCGTGCATACCGATGTCGGCAACATGGCGGTGGCTTCGCGCGTGGACAAGAAACTGGTGCCACTGCGCACCAAGCTGGTGTCCGGGCAGTCGGTGGAGATCATCACCGCCCGCTCGGCCACGCCGAAACCGCAGTGGCTGGAATTCGTGGTCACCAGCAAGGCGCGCACCGCCATCCGCCACCAGCTCAAGCAGTTGGAGCACGAAGACGCCGTGCAGCTCGGCCACCGCATGCTCGACCGTGCGCTGGAAGCGATGGATTCGTCGCTGGAACGGCTGCCGAAGGGGCGCCTGGATGCGTTCCTGGCCGAGCACCGCTTCCCGCGCCTGGAGGCGCTGCTGGCCGAGGTCGCACTGGGCAACTGGATGCCGACCCAGGCCGCGCAGGCGCTGATGGCCTACGCCGAACTGCGTGGCGGCCCGCATTCGCGCCACCACTCGCAGGAGAAGATCCTGATCAACGGCAGCGAGCGCGGCGTGGTCACCTTCGCCGGTTGCTGCCAGCCGATTCCCGGCGACGAGATCATGGGCTACCACACCGCCGGCAAGGGCATCGTGGTGCACCGCATGGACTGCCCGAACCTGGCCGAGCTGCGCAAGTCCCCCGAGCGCTGGGTGCCGATCGGCTGGGACACCACCGTTTCCGGCGACTACGACACATCGCTGGTGGTGGAAGTGGAGAACGGCACCGGCGTGCTGGCGCAGCTGGCCGCCGCCATCGCCCAGAGCCACTCCAACATCGAACGGGTGGACTACCTGGACCGTGACTTCAACGCTGCCGTGCTGGCGTTCAACATCCAGGTGCGCGACCGCAACCACCTGGCCGAAGTGATGCGCCGCCTGCGCCGCCTGTCGGTCGTGCAATCGGTACGCCGCCAGTAACGCGAACCCGGGGTCGGATCCCTCTCCTGCGGAGAGGGCTCTGACCCCATTGAATCCCGCCGTAGGTCCACACAATGCGTGGATGTTGCCGTGCGGGGTCAGAGCCGTTTCCCACCGGGAAACGGATCCGACCCCAGCCGATACCGCCCCCACCCGGTACAATCACCGCTCTGTTTTCCCCCAAGCACCGGAGCGACCCATGTCCCGCCAGATCATCAACACCGAAAAGGCCCCCGCCGCCATCGGCCCGTACTCGCAGGCCGTGCGCGCCGGCAACACCGTGTACTTCTCCGGCCAGATCCCGCTCGACCCGGCCACCGGCGACATCGTCGGCGCCGGTGACGTTGAAGCACAGGCCCGCCGCGCCTTCGACAACCTCAAGGCCGTGGCCGAAGCCGCTGGCGGCTCGCTGGACAAGGTCGTGCGCCTGGGCCTGTACCTGACCGACCTGGGCGAGTTCGCCAAGGTCAACGCCGTCATGCAGGACTACTTCCAGGCCCCGTACCCGGCCCGTTCCACCATCGAAGTCTCCGGCCTGCCGAAGGGCGCCAACTTCGAGGTCGACGCGGTGATGGTCATCGACTGACCGCCACGTGGCACGCAAGGCGGCGGTCACCCCGGTCCTGTCACCGTCCGGCGAAGCATCCCTGGCGATGCTCGCTGGCGTGGGGCCGGCCGTGGCCGCCAAACTGCAGGCGCGTGGCCTGGCCACCCTGCAGGATCTCTGGCTTCATCTGCCGCTGCGCTATGAAGACCGGACCCGGCTGACCCGCATCGAAGACCTGCGCAACGGCGTGCCGGCGCAGGTGGAAGGGCGGGTGGTCGCGGTCGAGCGCGGCATGCGCTACCGGCCGATGCTGAAAGTGGCGGTGGAAGACGAAGGGCAGGGCACCCTGGTGCTGCGCTTCTTCCACTTCCGCCAGCAGCAGGTCGGCCAGTTCGCGGTCGGCAACCGGCTGCGCTGCTTCGGCACCCCCAAACCCGGCCATCTCGGCCTGGAAATCGTCCATCCCAGCTACCAGGTGCTGGGCCGCAACGACGATCCCGAACTCGGCGACCGCCTCGACCCGGTGTATCCCACCGTCGAAGGTGTCGGCCCGATGACCATGCGCAAGCTGATCGGCCAGGCCCTGGATCGCCTGCCCGAGGAAAGCACGCTGGAACTGCTGCCCAGTGGTTGGCTGGATGGCCTCGGCCTGCCGTCGCTGCGCAGTGCGCTGCTGACCGTGCATCGGCCGCCGCCGGATGCCGATCTGGCCGCCTTGGCAGCAGGCACCCACCCGGCGCAGCGTCGCCTGGCAATGGAAGAGCTGCTGGCCCATCACCTTAGCCTGCGCCGCCAGCGCATTGCCTTGCAGGCGCACCATGCGCCGCCGCTGGCCGGCCCCGGCAAGCTGGCCAAGGCGCTGCTGAAACAGCTGCCGTTCGCGCTGACGGGTGCACAGGCGCGTGTGTTCAAGCAGATTCGCGAGGACCTCGCACGGCCCAGCCCGATGCTGCGGCTGGTGCAGGGCGACGTTGGTTCCGGCAAGACCGTGGTCGCCGCACTGGCCGCGATGCTGGCAGTCGAGCAGGGCAAGCAGGTCGCATTGGCAGCGCCCACCGAACTGCTGGCCGAACAGCATCTCAACAACCTGCGCAGCTGGCTGGAACCGCTGGGCGTGCGTATCGCCTGGCTGGCCGGCAAGGTCACCGGCAAGGCGCGCGCCAAGGTGATGGAGCAGGTCGCCAACGGCGAAGCGCAGGTGGTGGTCGGTACCCATGCACTGATGCAGGAAGCGGTGGTGTTCCAGGATCTGGCCCTGGCCATCGTCGATGAGCAGCACCGCTTCGGCGTGCACCAGCGTCTGGCGCTGCGCGACAAGGGCGCGGGTGGCAACAGCGTGCCGCACCAGCTGGTGATGACCGCCACGCCGATTCCGCGCACGCTGGCGATGTCCGAATACGCGGATCTGGATGTGTCGGCCATTGACGAACTGCCTCCCGGCCGCACACCGGTGCAGACCGTGGCACTCAACAACGATCGCCGTCCCGAACTGATCGAGCGCATCGCGCTGGCCTGCCAGGAAGGGCGGCAGGTGTACTGGGTGTGCACGCTCATCGAGGAAAGCGAGGAACTGGATGCCACCCCGGCGCAGGCCACCTACGAGTCGCTGCAGGCGCTGCTGCCGGGCGTGCGCGTGGGGCTGGTGCATGGCCGCCTGAAGGCCGCCGAGAAGCTGGCGACGATGGTGGCGTTCAAGGCCGGTGAGATCGATCTGCTGGTGGCGACCACCGTGATTGAAGTGGGCGTGGACGTACCGAACGCTTCGCTGATGGTGATCGAGAACGCCGAGCGCCTCGGCCTGGCCCAGCTGCACCAGTTGCGCGGCCGCGTGGGTCGTGGTTCGGCGGTATCGCGCTGCGTGCTGCTGTACCAGGCGCCGCTTTCGCAGATGGCGCGCGAGCGTTTGCAGACCATGCGCGAAACCAACGATGGCTTCGTCATCGCCGAAAAGGATCTGGAACTGCGCGGCCCCGGCGAACTGCTGGGTACCCGGCAGACCGGCCTGGCCGGCTTCCGCATTGCCGACCTGGCCCGCGACGCCGGCCTGCTGCCCGGCGTGCACGATCTTGCCGAACGCCTGCTGGCCCAGCAACCAGCGCTGGCCGATCGCGTGGTGCAGCGCTGGATCGGCACCGCCGTGCGTTACGCCTCGGCGTAAGTGGCGGGGTCAGACCCCTTTGCACAGCAAAGGGCTCTGACCCCATCCCCGGGACGCTCATCCACGCATGGCGTGGATCTACTGTAGAGCCGAGCCCACGCTCGGCTGCTTTTCGCGCTGCGCGCGGGAGTCGAGCATGGCTCGACTCTACAGAGAGCCAATTCGATCATTTACATGTTCCTCCACGCATTGCGTGGATGTGTGGACCGAGGTCGACACCCACCAGAGCAGAACGCCGTTCCGACAGATCGCGGAAATCTGTCGAAGGCGGGATGGGTCCGGTGGTAGGGGTGTGAGCGGCATGGATGCCGCGACCAAGCCCCCATGGACGGGTTCACGGCGGCCCCTGCCACCGGACCCATCCCGCCATCCTCCAGAAAACCAGCTTCTGACGTTGCCGTTGCTGTTGCCGTTGCTCCTGCCTCTGCGGGTGCAGGGCGCAGCCCTGCCGAACCCCAACCCCCCGTACTTGCAACGGTCATCATCCCGGTCCACACTTCGTTGCCGATCTGAAGACGGCAACGATGACCCACAAGATCCCCCTGTTGATCGACACCGACCCCGGTGTGGACGACGCCCTGGCCCTGCTGATGGCCTTTGCCGACGAACGGCATGACGTGGTCGCCCTGACCATCGCCGCCGGCAATGTCGGCCTGCAGTACACCGTCCGCAACGCCCTCAAGCTCTGCGACATCGTCGGCCGCGCCGACGTGCCGGTGTTTGCCGGCAGCCCGGATCCGCTGCTGCATCCCTCCGTCGACGCCGCCCACGTGCATGGCCGTGATGGCTACGGCGACGTGGACCTGCCGCCGCCGAGCCGCCAGGCCGAGGCCGAGCACGCCGCACTGGCCATCCTGCGCCTGTCGCACGAGCACGCCGGCGAACTGATGCTGGTGATGCTTGGCCCGCTGACCAACCTGGCGCTGGCACTGAAGCTGGACCCGACCCTGCCCGAGCGCATCAAGCGCATCGTGGTCATGGGTGGCGCGGTCACCTGCCACGGCAACATCACCCCGGCGGCCGAGTTCAATATCGCCTTCGATCCGGAAGCGGCGCACGTGGTGTTCACTTCGTTCAAGCACCTGCTGGTGTCGGACTGGGAGGCCACCGTCGCCCATGGCCTGCCGCTGCAGGATGCCGAGAAGTGGCTGCAGGCCGATTCCGATCGTGCCCGCTTCTACGAGCTGATCTCCCGCAAGACCCGTGGCCTGTCCGAAGACAGCAAGGGCGGGCGCTGGTACACCGCCGATGCGGTGGCCATGGCCTGGGCACTGAACCCGGAAGGGCAGCTGCAGGTCGAATCGCGTCCCCTGAACGTGGAACTGAACGGCACGTTCAGCCGCGGCGCCACCATCGTCGACTGGAACCGCCAGACCGGCCAGCCGGACAACTGCGATCTGCTGATGGCCTACGACCAGCAGCGTTTCGAGGCCCTGGTGCGCCAGGCCCTGGGCGCGGACTGAAGTTGATTGACCGGCACCGGTTGCCCCGAGCGGCAACCGGTGCTTATAATGCCGCTCTTGACCACCAGCCCATTTACGGTGTGAGCCCATGAAGGCCGATATCCATCCGAACTACCGCGACGTCGTCTTCCATGACGTCACCTCCGATTTCAAGATCCTGACCCGCTCGACCATGGCGACGAAGGAAACCATCAAGTGGGAAGACGGCAACGACTACCCGCTGGTGAAGGTTGAAATTTCCTCGGCTTCGCACCCGTTCTACACGGGCAAGCACAAGGTCATCGACACCTCGGGCCGTATCGACAAGTTCCAGAAGCGCTACGCGCGCTGATCTGTCGATCCAGCTTCGAACCGACGGCCGCGCTCTGCGCGGCCGTTTGTTTTTCCCCAACGCCAACCCAACGGGCGTTTGGATGGACGGAACACTGCGTTCGTGTGACAACGCTTTTGCCGATCCGGGCCGCTCAACGGCCGGCGTCTGGCCGCCTGTCGTATACGACTTCTGTCTAGCGCCGGGCAAATGCTGCTGTGCGATAATGGCGTGATCCCCGGCACAGGCCGAGGACGTCATTCACGTGCCTGACCAATGCGCTTGGGCAGGCGCCTTCCCATGAAGGAGCGCACACAGTGTCCGATCTTGATCAGGTCACGCTCAACGCCGGCGATAAGTCCGTCGTTCTGCCCGTCATCAAACCCACCCTTGGCAACGACTGCGTCGACATCGCGAAGCTGACCAAGGAAACGGGGTTCTTCACCTACGATTCCGGCTTCACCGCGACGGCCAGCTGCAAGTCCGCCATCACCTACATCGACGGCGACAAGGGCGTGCTGCTGTACCGCGGCTACCCGATCGAACAGCTGTCGGAAAAGTCGAGCTACGTCGAAGTGGCCTACCTGCTGATCAACGGCGAGCGCCCGAGCGCCGAGCAGCTGAAGGCCTTCACCGATGAGCTGACTGCCGAAGCCAACGTCGATGCGTCGATCAACACCCTGATCGGCAGCTTCGCCAAGGACGCCCACCCGATGGCCATCCTGGCTGCCGCGATCGCGCAGCTGTCGGCCATCTACCACGACTCGCTGGACCTGTCCGACGCCGAACAGCGCCGCCAGGCCGCCGTGCGCCTGATCGCCAAGGTGCCGACCCTGTCGGCGCTGATCTACCGCCATGGCAAGGGCCTGCCGGCCAACAAGCCGGATACCTCGCTGGACTACGTCAGCCGCTTCCTGAAGCAGACCTTCGAGTCGGCTGATGGCCAGTACGACCTGAACCCGGACGTGGTCAAGGCGCTGGACCTGCTGTTCATCCTGCACGCCGACCACGAGCAGAACGCCTCGACCTCGACCGTGCGCCTGGTCGGCTCGACTGGTGCCAACCCCTACGCGTCGGTCGCCGCTGGCGTCACCGCGCTGTGGGGTCCGGCTCACGGCGGTGCCAACGAAGCCGTGCTGAAGATGCTGGAAGAGATCGGCAGCGCCGACAACGTCGAGTCCGCCGTGGTCAAGGCCAAGGACAAGACCTCCGGCTTCCGCCTGATGGGCTTCGGCCACCGCGTCTACAAGAACTTCGATCCGCGCGCCAAGGTCATCGGCGAGATGACCAGCAAGGTGCTCAAGCAGCTGGGCGTGCAGGATCCGCTGCTGGACGTGGCCGTGAAGCTGGAACAGGCCGCGCTGCAGGACGAGTACTTCGTCGCCCGCAAGCTGTACCCGAACGTCGATTTCTACAGCGGCATCATCTACAAGGCGCTGCAGATCCCGACCGAAATGTTCACCGTCATGTTCGCCCTGGGCCGTACCTCCGGCTGGGTCTCGCATTGGCTCGAACAGCAGGTTGACCCGGAAATGAAGATCGGCCGTCCGCGCCAGGTCTACACCGGCAGCGACGTGCGCGACTACCAGGGCTGATCGCCCGCGTAGGTTGTGCCGAGAACGCCCCGCATCCGCGGGGCGTTTTTTTTGCCGCCCTGGTGGGTGCCAACCTTGGTCGGCACGCTTTTGTAGAGTCGAGCCATGCTCGACTGCTCTTGCTGAGTCGAGCATGGCTCGACTCTACAAAAGCAGAGCACTACACCTCTGAATACTGGCTCGGCGAACACCCCAGTTCGCGCCGGAACGCGGCGGAAAACGCACTGGGACTCGCATACCCCAGGTCCAGGGCCACGCGTGTCACCGCCTGCCCCTGGCCCAGCCGTTCGATGGCCGCCAGCAGGCACACCTGCTGCCGCCACTCGGCGAAACTCACCCCGGTATCCGCGCGGAACGTCCGCGTGAAGGTGCGCCGGCTCATGCCTGCATCCGCAGCCACCTCATCAAGCCCGATGGCGAGTGAGGGCGCATCAAACAGCGCCCGGCAGACGCGCGCCAGGCGTGCATCGGCAGGCAACGGCGCATGCAGGGAAAGCATCGGCATCGACGCGATCTCCGCGACCAGCAACTGCATCAGCTTGCCCGCACGCCCGTCCTCGTCATACAGCGCGGGCAGATCCACTGCGCCTTCCAGCAGCTGCCGCAGCAACGGCGAAACGGCATACACGTGGCACTGCGCCGGCATCGCCACCGCAGCAGCCGCCTCGATGGAAAGGAATGCGTTGAGCATCGTCACCGGCCCGCGCATCGTCATTTCGTGCACCAGACCGGCGGGAACCCAGCAGGCGCGCTGTGGCGGCACCAGCCAGCGCCCCTGCGGTGTCGTCACGCTGATGGTGCCGCGCGCGGCGAACGCGAACTGTCCGCGTCGATGGGCATGGCGCGGAAAGGTGGACGACGCTGCGTAGTCGTTGGAGGTGACCACGACATCGCGCGGCAGGTCTTCATAGGGATCGAGCAGCGAATTGCGCATGGCCCGGATTCTATAGCGGTTGACCCGTCATCGACGGTGGGCCGGGCCTGCGCTGCCTAGCATCAACACTCCTCCTCATTGCGGCAATGCTTCATGGCCAACACTTTTCATCGCGTGGGGCAGGGGTCTCACTCCGTCCTGGTCCTGCATGGCTGGTTCGGCGACGCACACGCGTTCGAACCGATCGAGCCGTGGCTGTCACGCGACCACTTCAGCTACATCTTCATGGACTGCCGTGGCTACGGCGGCATGCGCGATGTGGCGGGGCAGTACAGCATCGACGAAATCGCCCGTGACGCACTCTCGCTCGCCGATGCACTTCAGCTGGAAACGTTCAGCGTAGCGGGGCATTCCATGGGGGGCATGGCGATCGAGCGCATTGCCGTGCTCGCCCCCCAGCGGGTGCGGTCCATGCTGGCCATCGCACCCGTTCCCTGTGGCGGCATTGCCTATGACGCATCCACGCGAGGACTTCTGGAGAGTGCTGCCGGCAGCGTGGCCAGCCGAAGGGCCATCATCGATCGCAGTACTGGCGGGCGGCTGCCTGCAGCCTGGCTGGATTGGAAGGCCCGCTATTCAATGCAGCACTCCACGCCTGACGCGTTTGCTGCCTATCTACCTGCGTGGACAGATACGGATTTCAGCAATGAGATCGTCGACGAGCACCGGTTGAAGGTGCTGATAGGTGGGCACGATCCGACCTTCAATCGATCACTGATGGAGCGCACCTATCTGCACCGCTACCGGCAGGCCACGCTGGAGGTTCTGGAGGATGCAGGACACTACCCGATGAATGAGACGCCCTTGGCACTGGTGGCGGCCATGGAGTCGTTCCTGTTGTCAGCACCTTGATCGAAGAGGGGTTCGGCGACGATCTGCCGACGGAGGCCATCGGATGGGTACGGTGGTGGAACCGCATGGCGAGGTCGACACGCATCGGTTCAAGCCGACCGACATCGTTGTTGATCGGGCCACCGTGGTGCCCGCAGGCTGAGGCTCGCGCGCACAGCGCGAACAGCAGTCGAGCATGGCTCGACTCTACAAAGGCGAGGCAATGGGGTTTGTTGTATTCAACGCGTGAGGGAAGTTGCATAACCTTGTCTGTAGATCCACGCCATGCGTGGATGAACCACTGTAGAGTCGAGCCATGCTCGACTCGCACGCATAGCGCGAACAGCAGTCGAGCATGGCTCGACTCTACAAAAGCAAGGCAATGAGGTTTGTTGCATTCAACGAATGAGGGAAATTGCATAACCCTCAAACATTGAGCGCCTTCAAGAATCCTCCTTAGCATTCAATGTTTTAGGAATGCTTGAATGGCCGGCAGGACAAGGGATTTCTAACATTCTCTCCGTCGCCCGCAACCACCTCTGCGGGCGGCGCCTCCCTCCCTTTCTCCTTAGGGGAGGGGGGCTTTCATATTCCCCCTTGTCCGAGAGAGACACCCATGCACGCCATTCTCAAGAAGGCCGCGCTCGCTGCAGCGCTGGCCACCGCTTCGCTGTCCGCGCACGCCGTGGAAACCAAGATCTCCGTCTATGCCGACGTCGACCCGACCCTGGCCCTCCTGCGCGACGATGGCAGCGCGCTGCCGGACGCCGTCACCCTGACCCACGATCCGATGCGTGGTCTGCTGCCGAACACCCAGCGCGTTCGCATCCACTCCAACGATCAGACTGCTGATATCGAGGCAAAGATCGGCGGCACATTCGTGCTGGCCAGTGGCGACGGCAAGGTCACCGTGCCGATGAAAGTCAGCCTCAACGGTCGCGATCTGGGCCTCACCCCGATTGAATACGCTGCAGCCGACCTGTTCACCGGGGCAGGTGCCACCCCGGGTGCGTCGATCTCGATGCCGCTGACCATCGCGCAGACCACGCCCGCCCCGATTGCCACCAAGGGTGCGTATACCGGCGTCGTCAACATCGTGCTGAGCCAGAAGCCCTGATTCAACGCGGCTCCCGCGCCGGCCCGCACGCCGGGCCGGCTGCCTTTCCAGCGGTACCTCCATGACACCACACGCCCCCGCCATCACCCGGCTGGCGGTCGCGCTCGCCCTGGCGCTGGCAACGCCGCTGGCGGCGGCGCGCGGCGTCCCGCCCGGCTTCGAAGATCTGGTCGAAGGCCAGACCGAACAACTCGACATCCAGCTGTTCGGCCGCTCAGCCGGGCTGTCGCCGGTGCGCGTGACCCTGGAACACGTGCAGCTGGAAGACCCCGCCCAGGTGCTGCAGGCACTCGACCTGCCCGCCGAGGCGCAGGCCGCGCTGCTGCCCGCGTTGTCGCAGCCGATGCCGCGCAACAGCCATCTGGCCTGCCGCTTCGGTGGGGCCACCGCCGGCTGTGGCTATCTCGATCCTCCAGAAGACCCCGCCGCCGTGCGCGCGCTGTACGACGAAGGCGAGGGCGCGGTGCGCCTGTTCGTCGCCCGCCAGTGGATTCCCGGCAAGCCGGCTGCCGAACGCTTCCACACCGTCAGTGCCAACGCCGAGAACGCCTTCCTGCACCAGCAGGTGATCAATGTGAGTGGCAGCCGCGATTACCAGACGCTGTCCGCGCGCGGCACCGGCGTGCTGGGCCTGTTCGATCGCGGGCATGTCTCCGCCGAATGGAACTTCAACCAGCAGCGCTACCGCAGCCGTGGTAGTAACAGTGAGTTCCAGTTCGACAACGTCTACTACCGCCACGACCTGGGGCAGGCGCACTACCTGCAGGCCGGGCGCATGGACCGCCGCAACCTGTCCAGCCCGCAGGGCGGCACCTTCAGTTTCAGCATGCTGCCGCTGGACCGCCTGCAGGGCCTGCGCGTGGGCACCACCCAGGCCTATGTGGACGCCGATGCTGCCGTGCAGGCCACGCCGCTGACCGTGCTGCTGGCGCGCGATGCACGCGTGGATGCCTACGACGGCACGCGCCTGCTGCAGACCTCCTACCTGCAGGCCGGCATCAACCAGATCGACACCCGCAACTTCCCGTTCGGCAACTACACCATCACCCTGCGCATCTACGAAGACGGCGTGCTGGTGCGCAGCGAAGACGCGCCGTTCGACAAGGGCGGCGACTGGACCAACAGCCAGTGGCAGTGGTTCGTGCAGGGCGGCAAGCGCAACGAGCGCCGTAGTGACCGCTTCGATGGCGAACGCGTGGCCGTGGCCGGCATGCGCGTGCCGCTGGGCCGCGACGTGGCGATGGTGGCCGGCGCCGCCGACCTGGGCGGCTTCCGCTATGGCGAGCTGCGCGTGGATCTGCGTCGCCTGTACGCCACCCAGGAACTGCGCGCCAGCTTCGGTGGCATGCGCGGCAACGATGGCAGCACCGGCCAGCAGCACCAGCTGTCGTACCGCCGCACCGCGTCCTGGAACATCTACCAGCAGCGCATGCGCGGCAAGGCCTGCCAGTTCGAGGCCGACGCCCGCGACCAGCTGGGCTGCACCAACTCGCTCAGTGCATCGATGGCGCTGCCGCTGGCCGGTGGCAGTGCCTATGTGGGCTACACGCGGCGCCAGACCTGGCGCGCCGGGCGCGAGCTCCCCGGTGCAGAGGGCGATCCGCTGGCCGGGCTGGACCCGCTGCTGCCACCGCCGCCGCCGTGGCAGCCACGCCGCGAGCCGCAGCTCAGTCGTACCTGGCAGGCCAGCTTCAGCCGCAGCCATCGCTGGCAGGATTTCAGTGTCTCCACCCGCGTGGGCGTGTGGCAACAGCGCGCCAGCGACAGCCTGCGCGGCAGTGACCAACGCGACCGCGGCATCTACTTCAACCTGAGCCTGACCCGCCTGCTGCGCGGCACCGCCGGCAGCGGCCAGCGCCGCTACAGCGTGGACGTACGCCAGCCGCAGCACCAGCGCCCGGACATCAACTACAGCGTCGGCCACAGCCTGCGCCAGGAAGTCGATGCGCAGTACCGCGAGCTGTCGGCCGAACTGCGCGCCAACAACAGTGACCGCTACAGCGCCACGCTCAGCGGGCAATTGCAGAACAGCCTGGGCCAGAGCGGCGCCACGCTGGCGCACTACCAGCAGCGCGGCCGCAGCGAGACCGCCTACAGCGGCATGCACAGCTCCGGCTTCGCACTGGGCAAGCGCGGCTTCTACTGGAGCGGCAGCAACGGTGCCGACGCCGGCCTGGCCGTGCAGGTGGCCGACACCGACGACATCGACCTGCGTGGCGTGGCGGCCGAACTGCAGGTGGGCGGCCTGCGCAGGCAACGCCTGCAGATTGGCGAGCGCCGCCTGCTGCCGTTGTCGTCGTACCAGTCGCACCGCGCCGAGGTGCAGGACGCCAGCACGCTGGACAGCATCGCCGCCATCCGCGTGACCGGCGTGGGCGGCGCACGGCCGATGTTCCTCAGCCCCGGGCGGCTGATGCGCATGCCGGTGCCGATCGAGGTGACCTACACCTTCATTGGCAACGCCAAGGATCTTGCCGGAGCGCCGCTGGGCGGCGCCCGCATCCTCAACGCGCCGGTGCCCGGCACCAGCGCCAACGGCGGCTTCGTCGCCGATTTCCCGCGTCGCGAGACAACGCTGTACCTGCTGCAGGACGACCGCCTGCTGCACTGCCCGCTGCAGGTGCGTGAGCGCCGCCAGGTGGTGCTGCTGGTCGGCGCCGTGCACTGCGAGCCGCTGGCCGTGGCCCAGCTGCCGGCCGAGATCCGCCAACAGGCCCGGGTGACCCGCCTGCTGCAGGAACGCGCGTTGATTGCCGCCACGCCCCAGACCGCTGCTGCAGGAGGAACGCCATGAACCGGCGTGTGTTGTTGGTGTTGATGCTGGTGTGTGCGCTGGTGGTGCTGGCGCCGAGGGCGTGGGCGCAACGTCCGCCCGATACGGATCCGCCCAGTGGTGTGATTGCGCGTGATATCAAGATGGCGTGGGATCGCTCGGCGATGCCGGGAGACATCGAGATCTGGGTGCCCAAGACTTTGATCGCGTACGACATAGATCTGAGTAAGCAGTACGGAAAGCTCTATCTGACGTGCGAGTCAACCATTGATCCTGCATCTGGAATGTGCCGTACCGAAGATACAGAGGCGGAAAGTGGTGATGTAACCAGTGTGATACCGGTACGGGCGACAGAAGAGCGTACGGGAAGCCCGAGCACGATCAACTTCGCTGCTTCCATCTATAGGGCTGATTCCACCCAAATTTGCTCACTCGACTACTTTCGGGATACCAGGTACGCAATCTGGTCGTCGCATTCCAGACCTTGCGGCAGTGACTACGCAGTCGGTACAGGTCTGGCCATTGCGATTGCCGGGGATAGCGTTGCGCGCTTGGTGGCCGGCCGCTGGAGGGGCAGTCTCGCACTCAATCTGAGAGTGCCACCAGGCAGGCATTTGGCGAAGTATGTCGTCAACTTCGACTTCACCGTCACCGATTACGACGCGATCTCGATCTACTTCCCAGGTTTCGACGGTGTCGCCCCCCTGGTCAACATGGATCTGCGCTACGACCCCATCCGCAAGGTCGTCGCCGGGCGCAAGGAAGTGGACATGTGCCTGTACGACGGCGTGGGCTCGCAGAGCGAATTCCTCGGCGTCACTGTGCGCGACAGCGGGCCGCGCTCACCGCCGGGGCGCGACTTTGCGGTCTGGCATCAGGACGGCGGCAGCGATGACACCCAGCGCCTCGATTACCAGGTCGGCCTGAACTACGGCGGCAACCTGCTGGCCATGAAGCACGGTGAGGAACAACTGCTGCGTGGCATCGACAGCGCGCAACTGCGCATGGTGCTGCTGCCGGGCATGAGTCAACCCGTGTACTGCGTGCCCACGCCATTGACGCTGGAAACACCGCCCACGCCCATCGCCAGCAAACGCGCAGGTCTCTACGACGGCGAACTGACGGTGGAGC
Organism: Stenotrophomonas sp. MH181796; assembly: GCF_009659995.1. Lineage (NCBI taxonomy): Bacteria > Pseudomonadati > Pseudomonadota > Gammaproteobacteria > Lysobacterales > Lysobacteraceae > Stenotrophomonas > Stenotrophomonas sp. MH181796. Next base: position 9,846 of record NZ_RAHU01000001.1, on the reverse strand, counting down.
TGCGCGTGCCGACCGCCAAACCCTGATCCCCACGGAGGCTCATCATGAAGAAGCTGCTGTTCTGCCTGCTGCCGTTGAGCGCACTGCTGGCCCCGCCGGCACAGGCCAATCTGTCCATTCATCCGATGCGCGCAGCGGTGGATGCCAAGCATGGCACGAAGATCCGCGTGTACTCGCAATCCACCCAGCCGCAGTACGTGCAGGCGCGGCTGCTGCGCATCAACAACCCGGCGCAGCTGGGTGAGGAAGAGATCGAAGTGGAAGCCGCCGACGCGGCGATTGCAATCACCCCCGGCAAGTTCGCACTCAGCGGGGGCGGCAATCGCCTGATCCGGGTGATTCCACTGCAGACCGTCGAGAAGGAGGCGGCCTACCGGATCTACTTCGAGGGGGTGAAAGGTCCCGACGGCACGATCCTGGAAGGCGACGAGCAGGCGGCGCAGGCCAACGTCGGTGTCAGCCTGGTCTGGGGCGCGCTGGTGAACGTAGTGCCCACCAAGGGTAGCGTGGATCTGCAATTGCAGGGCAACACCCTGCGTAACACCGGCACGCTGCGTGTAGGCATTACCGGTGCTGCCGAGTGCAAAACCGGTGGCGTGTGCACGCCGCTTGAGCTGTCCAGAAGTCTCTACCCCGATGCCGCGCTGACCTTGCCGTTCCAGCTCCAGCCGGGCAGCACCCTGCAGCTGCAGTACCGACTGTCGAACGACAGCTATCGCGATCACGTAACGATTCTGGCGCCGAGCGCCTGACCTTCTATTGCCCCGCGCACGCGCGGGGCTTCATTTCCCTTGTCCTGTTAAGGAAAGAATATGAATCACATCTACCGTCGTATCTGGAATCACGCTAAACAATGCTGGGAGGTTGCCAGTGAGCTGGCACGCACAACGGGAAAGCGGACGTCAGGGAGGCGAGTCGCCGTGCTGGTGGGATGCTTGATCTCTGTACCATTCGCGGCTGCTTCCGCTGACTTGGATTCAGAGGAAGAGCAGTCAGTCCAGGTTGAATCCGGACGGATCTCGTCTTTCACGGAGTCGGCTCAGGAGACGCTGGCTGTAGGCGCGCGCTCGATGTCGGCCAGGGCGGGTTGGTACTCTGTTGAGCTTGGCCCCGGAGCAAATGCTTCCTCCTCGTCCACTGTCGCTATTGGCAACGGTTCTCAGGCGACCAGCTTTAGCGCTGTTGCAGTAGGCCACGGCTCCGTTGCAAGCGGCGCAGAGAGCATTGCTGTCGGAAGGGGGGCAAATGCCACCACCAGTGACGCAGCTGCGATTGGATACCGAGCATCTGCCAAAGGAATCGGCTCCACTGCTGTCGGTAGGGACGCTTCGGCGTCGGCCATTCAATCGTCGGCGTTTGGCTACGGCGCGAAGACCGATGGAAGGTGGTCTTTGGCCTTGGGAAATGGAAGCCATGCGGTTGCCGACTATTCCGTGGCGATGGGAATGTCCTCAAAGGCGACAGGTGCCAATGCGCTCGCTTTGGGACGTTATACCCAGTCCGTCGGTGAAAGCGACATTGCCATCGGTAGTTATGCGAAAACACTGGGTGCTGGTTCCGGCATTGCGCGAGTCGCGATCGGTGAAGGAGCCACCGCTGGAACCGAAGGCTACACCGGGGCTGTCGCCTTGGGGGGCAGGTCAAAGGCCGAGTTCGATGGTGTTTCGCTTGGCTACAACTCCAAGGCCTCAAAGACAGGGGCAGTTGCTCTAGGAGTGCACTCCATAGCCGATGAGGCGAACACTGTATCGGTAGGAAACAGCACAACGAAGCGCCGTATCGTCAATCTTGCCGACGCCCGCTTGACCAGTTCCAGCACCGACGCAGTGACCGGCAAGCAGCTCTACGCCACCGAGCAGAAGATCGGATCACTGAATGGCATGCTGAAAGCGGGTTCGCATGCCGATTCCTTCGTAATTGGGACAGGCTCTGTGTCCGCCTCGGCCAACACGGTGTCTGTTGGCAGCGCAAGCAATAAGCGCCGCATCCAGTATCTTGCCGACGGCGTGATTGGCTCTGGCAGCACGGATGCCATGACGGGTAACCAGCTGCATGCCACCAACACGAAGGTGGCGGCCGTTGAGAAAACTGCCAATACCGCGAAGACGGATCTTGTGGCGGTGCGCGAAATCGCGCAGAAAGCCACCAATCGTATTGACGCGACCACGCTGGCCCTGGGCAAGGGGGCCACTGCAGAGAACGGCAGCTACGGCATCAGCACCGCACTCGGCAACAACGCAAAGGCGTACAACGGCCGCAGCGTAGCGCTGGGCGACGACGCGCGCGCTGGTGTGGATGCGGACGGCAACAAGGTGGCCAACCAGAACGCGGGTGTCTCGGTCGGCGCCGGAACCCGCAGCGCCAACGGCGCCGTTGCAACCGGCTTCCGTGCAAACGCAAGCGGCAACTTCTCTATTGCCGTAGGCGGCGACGCCAAGGCCGAGTCAGAGCACGCTACGGCGGTTGGTTATCTGAGCAAGGCCAGTGCCAGCCAGGCCACCGCACTGGGGCGTGGTAGCGAAGCCGCTGCGCAGTACGCCACTGCCCTCGGCAATCTGGCCAAGGCAACAACAACCAGTGCTGTGGCCCTGGGTGATCGCGCTCAAGCCAAGCATGACAACGCAGTAGCACTGGGTGCAGGCTCGGTGACTGCCTCGTCCGACTCTGTTTCCGTGGGGAGCAGTAGCAAGAAGCGAAGAATCCAGTACATCGCAGATGGTGTGGTTGGGGCCGGTAGCACTGATGCAATCACAGGCAATCAGTTGCACACCACCAACCAGGCCGTGACCAAAGCCCAGACAGCAGCAGACGGCGCGACCACCACTGCCAATGCCGCAAAGGTGGAATCGGGCAAGGCGCTGGCCGAGACGGTCGTGCTGGGTGGCCTGGTCAACCAGACCGCTGCCAATGGCAGTGTTCGTCTGGGCCAGAAGAACAGTGGCACGCAGCTGGACGTGCGCAACAGCGCCAATGCGAACCGCAGGATTCTGGGCGTCGCCGACGGGGCCATCAGCGCGACCAGCAACGAGGCCGTGACCGGCAAGCAGCTCCATGAAACCAACGCGAACGTGAATTCGGCACAGACGACAGCCAGCGCAGCGAAGGTAAGCGCGGACAAGGCGCTGGCCGACACCGGAGTGCTGAATGGCCTTGTCGGTCAAGTCGCTGTCAACGGCAACGTTCGTGTTGGCGAGAAGAACAGTGGCACCATGCTGGATGTTCGCAACAGCGCGAACGCGAATCGGAAGCTGAGTGGCGTGGCTGATGGAATAGTCAGCGCCAGCAGCTATGAGGCCGTCAACGGCAGGCAGCTTAATGCCATCAATGACAAGGTGACGACGGTGGAGGACATTGCCAGGACTGCGGGCATGGAAGCTGTCGCCGCAAAGGGAGATGCGGCCAGGGCGCTGGCCGAGACGGCAGTGCTGGGCGGGCTGGTGGCGCAGGTTTCTGCGTCTGGCAATGTGCGCCTGGGTGAGAAGAACGGCGGAACGACCTTGGATGTGCGCAATAGCGTCAATGCCAATCGGAAGATCAGTGGTGTGGCGGATGGCTTGATGGACGTTGGTAGCGTCGATGCAGTCAATGGTGGGCAGCTGCATGCGGTTGAGCAGTCTGCGCAGGGAGCGAGGAGCATTGCAGATGAAGCTGTGAGAAGAATTGAGGGGCTTGCCGAGAGTTCTCGCTATTTTTCGAGCGGGAAGGGAGGGCCTCAAGGCGCGGCGCGAGCAGGCTTGATCGGCGTCGCTATTGGTGATTCCGCCGAGGCATCAGTTTCAAGTGAGGGGGCAGTCGCCGTAGGTAGTTTCTCTGCTGCTCGCGGCAAGAATTCTGTTGCTTTGGGGAGGGCTGCCCGCGTGGATGAGCGTGCTGACAATGGGTTTGCTCTTGGCGTTCTCGCTTCAGTGCAGGAGGCTGGTGGTGTCTCGATCGGGGCGAATAGCATTGTGCAGAGGGGTGCCACTAGTGCATTGGCTCTGGGGGTGTCCTCTGTGGCCGATGAGGCTCATACCGCGTCATTTGGCAGCGACGAGGTTAAGCGTCGGCTCACCAACATCGCCCGCGGTACCGCCGACCACAACGCCACCACTGTCTCCCAGCTCAAGGATTCCCTCGCTACGCTCGGCGGCGGTGCAGGCATGGATGCCAATGGCAACATCATCGCCCCGACCTACACGGTGCAGGGCGGAACGCAGAGCACCGTCGAGGATGCGCTGACGGCACTCGATGGCGCCGTCATCACCGCCGGCCGTCGCGCGGACAAGGTGGAAGGTCAGCTCAGCTCGATCTTCCAGGATTCACCCTCGGTCCGTGCCGACGGCATGAGCCAGATTGCGCTGAATGGCGTGAACGGCATGGTGCTGACCAATCTTGCCGACGGCCGGGTGGCACCAGGAGGCCGCGATGCAGTCAACGGTGGTCAGCTGCATTCGATGCAGCAGCAGCTCAACGGCCGCATGGACGGTCTGGAGCAGCGCATCGACGACGCCCCGGCACCGCGTGCCCTGGCGACGTCCTCGGTGCCGAAGCCCCAGACCGAGGAAACGTCGGTGGTACCGGAAGGCAAGGACTCCCAGCAGGTCGCCTCGGTAGGCGAGGGCGACAAGCCCACGCCGCAGCCGAAGGCCAACAAGGACGACTCGCCGAAGCCGCAGGTCGACACCGCCGAGCTGGAGAAGATGCTGGCCCGCGCCAACGAGTACACCGATGGTGCGATCAGTAACTTCGAACGCCGCCTGGACAAGATGGACAAGCGCTTCAACCGCATGGCGGCGATGAGCAGCGCGCAGACGGCGATGGCGATGAACACCGCCGGCCTGGCCACCTACAACCGCCTTGGTGCGGGCGTGGGCTACAGCGAGGGTGAGTCGGCGATGGCGGTGGGCTACCAGCGCGTGCTCAATGAGAAGGGCTCGGCCACCTTCAGCCTCAATGGTGCGTTCACCAACAGCGGTGAGCGCAGCATGGGCGTGGGTGTGGGCATCGGCTGGTAAGCCATGCAGCCCCGGCGTGACGCGCGTAATCCACCCCGTCGCGCCGGGGTCCTTGCCGAGGAGATGGCAATGTATGGTTGGGTAAGCCGGTTCATGAGCTACCGCACCTTCTATGTGTGGCGTGCGCGCTACCGGTACTACACGCGCCACTTGAATGGCAGGATCGTGGTCAGTGCGCTGTGCCTGGCGGGTGTGGTGCTGCTGCTCTGGTACTACTGGCGGTACACCAACGTGCCGCCGCCGCGGATGCACCCACAGGCCGCAGCCTTGCGGGTGGAAGGCATCACCAACGAAGCGATCCACCGCATCGTGCTGGTGCGCCATGGCGGCAGCACGCCGGGCCAGGAGTTCACCACGCCGCAGGATATTCGCGCCAGTACGGCGCGCACGATGCGGGTGCGGCAGGTGCTGGACGGGGAAGTGGCATGGCGCCTGAAGGCGAATCTGCTGGCGGACATCGCGGACTACATCGAGGTTACCGGAGGATGTGTGCCTTACCCGTGCGCTCAGGTGCAGGCCCGCCTCCTACTGTTGCGCGAGGCGGCGGTGCAGAATGCGGGTATCAACCAGACCTTGCAGCGGATTCTGGACGGGCCGAGCGATCTGATGCCGAGCCTGGAACGTGGTGACCGCCAGCGGGTGAAGAGCGGCTGGTCGGATTCGTTCGACGACATCTACTACCAGACATGGTTGTTGAACGATCTGCAAAGCATGCACGCACGGATGATGGCGGAGTATCCCAGGCGCGCCCCGGCGCCGTGGCTGCCGGAGTGGATGATGGGCACGGAGTCCTCAACCGGCAGCGGAATGCCGCCGTAACGCGACGGCCGTTGCCTGCTGTAGAGTTGAGCCGCGCCGAAGGATCTGTAGGCGCCCTCCAGATGAACGCATCGCCATGCGCGCGGAACCTGCCGCCGGGCCGAGGGCAGGATTCGCGCTCGACTGCTCTTCGGTCAGAGATACAGACGCCTGAAGCACTGTGCGGACCAACGGTCCGCACCTACCAATACCGGTACTACCGTTACCCGCCGATGTACGCAGTGATCTCCGCCTCGGCCAGCACCTGCCGCAACTGCGCCACGGATGCGCGCCGCATCGGCTTCTCATCCACCGGCGAAAGCGGCGCCTGGCGCAGGGCGTCGTACGGCAGCACGGCCAGGTCGAAGGTCAGCTCCTCGGCACTGAACACCCACACCGGCACGTCCAGGCAGCGCTCGCGGTCCATGCGCAGGCGGCGTGTCCGCGATTCGGCGGGAATGCCGTGTTCGTCCAGGAAGCGGTGCACGGCTTCCGGGTCGTCGCTGTGCAGGTGCAGCTGCACGGGACTGTTGGCGTCGGCGGTGCCGTCCAGTACGGGGCCGGCCAGGCGCGGGGCGAAGCCGTGCAGGAACTCCAGCGCGCGCATCGCGGCTTCGCGGCGGCGCTGCAGTTCGTTGCCGTGCTGGGGCCCGGAGAACAGCCGCTGGTACTCGCGCAGGGCGTCCTCGATCTCGGTATTGCGGGGCAGGGAGGCATCGTCGTGGATGCCGAGCCGGCTGGCGGCCTTCAACTTGGCCTGGTGGTAGTCGCGGATGCCGCCTTCGGCCATCAGGCGGGCGGCTTCGTGGGCGAGGCGGTGGCGCCGCTCGCGGGTCTGGCTGGCAGCATGCTGACGGGCGCGATGCATGCGATGACTCCCTGTTGCGACCTGGCTACAGACTAGCGCACGGATGTGACATCTGCGTGGGTATGGCGGATGCAACCGCTTTGGTAGGTGCCGACCTTGGTCGGCACAGGGCGCCAACCGAGGTTGGTGTCTACCAGGGCAGCATCAGTGCCAACCAAGGTTGGCATCTACCAGAGCCGCATCAGTGCCAACCAAGGTTGGCACCCACCAGAGCCGCATCGGCGCCAACCAAGGTTGGCATCTACCAGAGCCGCATCGGTGCCAACCCACGGTTGGCACCCACCAAACCCTTCCTCAGAAGATATCGAACGCGGCGGCGTCGGCCTGCGGGGTATTGAGGTTCAGGTCGTAGTCGGTCAGGCGGTCCATGTCTTCCACCTTCACCCACTCGGTGGCGCCGTTGAGGGTGGCCTGGACCATGCCGCTGGGCGGGTCGTTCTGCGCGATCGGGGTGTCCTTCAGCGCGGTGCGCATGTAGTCGATCCAGATCGGCAGGGCGGCCTTGCCACCGTATTCGCGGTAACCCAGCGAGCGGAAGTCGTCGCGGCCCACCCACACCGTGGTCACGTACGGGCCGCCGAAGCCGGAGAACCACGCATCGCGGTGGTCGTTGGTGGAGCCGGTCTTGCCGCCCACGTCCTCGCGGCCGAGCACCTTGGCCTGCACGCCGGTACCGCGCTGGACCACGTCGCGCATCATCGACACCAGCTGGTAGGCAGTGCGGGCATCGATCGCGCGCGGGGCGGTGCGGGCATCCGGGTTGGCCGGTGCCGCCGGGGTTTCGGTCTTGGCTTCGGCCTTGGCCGCAGCGGCCGGGTCCACCTTCGGTGCCGGAGCGCCGAAGTTGAAGCCGTCCACCACCTGGTTGACCGGCTGGTCGCTGCTGCCGGCGCAGTCGCGGCAGGCCAGTGCCGGGTTTTCCTTGAACACCAGGTTGCCGTCGCGGTCGTTCACCTGGTCGATCAGCCAGGTGTCCACGCGCGAGCCGCCGTTGGCGAACACGGCGTAGCCACGCGCCACCGACAGCGGGGTCAGCGAGGCGGTGCCCAGCGACATCGACAGGTTCGGCGGCAGCTCCGATTCGGCAAAGCCAAACTCGCTGATGTACTTGCGCGCGTAGTCCACGCCCATGCCATCGAGCAGGCGCACCGAGACCAGGTTGCGCGACTGCACCAGCGCTTCGCGCAGGCGCATCGGGCCACGGAAGCCGCCGCCGTCGTTCTGCGGGGCCCAGGTCTTGCCGCGGCGGTCGCGGAACACGACCGGGGCGTCGAGCACGATCGAGGCCGGGTTGTAGCCCTTGTCGAAGGCGGCTGCGTAGACGAACGGCTTGAAGCTCGAGCCCGGCTGGCGACGGGCCTGGGTGGCGCGGTTGAACTTGTTGCCGGAGAAGCTGAAGCCACCCACCAGCGCCTTCAACGCGCCGTTGTGGGCATCCAGCGAGACCAGCGCGGACTGGCCGCGCGGGATCTGGTCCAGCAGCCACTCACCTTCCTTGGCACCGGCGCGCACGCGCACGATGTCACCGCGCTGCACCAGCTTGCCCGGGGTCTTGTTGGTCCACTTGGCGGCACCGGCCGGCAGCACGATCTCGCTGCGGTTTGCCAGCACCACCGTTGCGCTGCCATCGGCACCGGTGCTGGCGACGATGGCCGGCAGCAGGCCGGCCTGGCCGTACATGCCACGCAGGTGCTCGGCCAGGGCGGCGGCGTCTTCGCCGGCACCCACCTGGACCTGCTTCTCCACGCCGTGCCAGCCGTGGCGGTGGTCGTACAGCAGCAGGCCATCGCGGACAGCCAGGTTGGCGGCGGTCTGCAGGGTCGAGTCGATGGTGGTGGTGACGTGGTAACCCTTGTTGACCACATCGCCGCCGAAGCGGGCGATCATTTCCTGGCGCACCAGCTCGGCCACGTACGGGGCATCGACCTGCACCGGCGGCTCATGCGCGGTGGCGTGCATCGGCACCGCCTTGGCAGCGTCGGCCTCGGCCTGGCTGACGAACTTCAGGTCGGCCATGCGCTGCAGCACGTAGTTGTCGCGGCGCTGGCGGGCACGTTCCGGGTTGGAGATCGGGTTGCCCGAAGACGGGAACTTGGGGATGCCGGCCAGCGAGGCCATCTCGTCCAGGTCCAGCTCGTTCAGCTTCTTGCCGTAGTAGAACTCGGCAGCAGCGGCCACGCCGTAGGCGCGGTTGCCGAAGAAACTCTTGTTCAGGTACAGCTCGAAGATCTCGTCCTTGCTCAGCTCGGACTCGATCTTCCGCGCCAGCAGGATCTCGGCCAGCTTGCGGGTGTAGCTGTACTCGGAGCTGAGGAAGAACTGGCGGGCCACCTGCTGGGTGATGGTGGAGCCACCCGGCACGCGCTTGTCGTTGGTGGTGGCCAGCAGCCACACCGCGCGGCCGATACCCATGTAGTCCACGCCGCCATGCTCGTAGAAGCGGGCGTCCTCGGTGGCCAGGAACGCCTGCTTCAGCTTCTCCGGCACGTCCTTCATGGTGATCGGGGTACGCCGGGTCTCGCCGAACACGGCCATCAGCTTGCCGTCGGCAGCGTAGACGTACATCGGCTCCTGCATTTCAACGTCGCGCAGGGTCTGCACGTCGGGCAGCTTGGAGGACACAGCGTAGTACAGACCGCCCACGGCGGCCGCGCCGATCAGCGCCAGGACCAGGACAATCAGGAAGATCCAGCGCAGCCAGCGGCGGAGTCGAGTCATCGGGTTCAGATTCCGATTGCGAATTTCGTGGTCGCAGAGTATAGATTACGCAAGGTGGCGGCTGGGGTCGTCGCCGGGGAGCGCAAAGGGAACAGTCAGGGGCTGCATGGTGAATCCGTGAGGGACTTCACAGCAGGGCCGTTGCCATTTGCTAAGAATACGTTATTAATGCTCGGGCGCAGGTCTTGCGTCCAAGTGCCCGTCGGCAGGGGAGAAACCGTGGGGCTCATCCCAAAAAGTCAGTCGCCGCTTGTGGGCGTCGACATCAGTTCGACTGCGGTAAAGCTTTTGCAGCTGTCCCGCAGTGGCAACCGTTTTCGTGTGGAACATTACGCTGTGGAACCTCTTCCGCCGAATGCGGTGGTGGAGAAGAACATCGTGGAAGTGGAGGCCGTGGGTGAGGCTATCCGCCGTGCGATGAACCGCTCGGGGAGCAAGGCCAAGCTGTGCAGGGGTGGGATATATGGG